>CAMCUC010000005.1 GCA_945878875.1 Rhizobium sp. Q54 | reverse complement strand
AGGCTCTGTGCAATCCCTTCCTTGCGGCAAATCTCAGCGATGCTGTCTTCGCCGCGCAGGCCGTCCAGCACAATGCGGATTTTATCTTCCGCTGAAAAATGCCGTCGGGTCGCACGGCGTATGTCCTTCATCACCTGCTCGGCAGGCTTGTTGGCGCTTGAGGATCTAGGGTTCATCTTGGTTCCTTCGTCATAACGACGAGACCAAAACTCTCCTTAAATCACAACCGTAAATCTGGGACACAGGTGCTGACGGGGAACAGTCTACGGGTGCGATTGTGGTATGAATAAAAATATTATAATATTAATCAACATCATCGCAAATCACAGCAAGAAGCGCCGATATGAACATCGCAATTTATCATAATTCTGAATGTGGCACGTCTCGCAATACGCTTGCGACCATCGAGGCCGCCGGATATCGGCCTGTCGTGATAAATTACCTTGAAACGGGCTGGACGAAGCCGCAGCTCATTGGTTTGTTCGCCGCCGCAGGCCTGACCCCAAGGACGGCGCTGCGCGTGAGCAAATCGCCAGCGGAACAGATGGGCCTCACCGATCCCGCCATTGACGACGAAACGCTGCTCGACGCCATGGTCGCCCATCCCATTCTCGTCAACCGGCCTATCGTGTGTACGCCCAAAGGCGTGCGCTTGTGCCGGCCCAGCGAAATGGTTCTGGATTTGCTCGACAAGTGGCCCGCAGGTCCGTTTCACAAGGAAGACGGTTCGCTGTTGCTTGATGCGGAGGGTCGCCGCGTTGGCTGATGCAAACACGCCGAACATCGACGACGGCTGCTTCCATCAGATTAAGAACGAGCGCCTGCCGCAAGCCCAGCGCGCCACGCATGCGCCGCGCATCCTTCTGCTGTATGGCTCCGTCAGGAAGCGCTCTTTCAGCCGATTGATGTGTGAAGAGGCAGCCAGGATTCTCAATCGCCTTGGCGCAGAGACCCGGCTGTTCGATCCCTCCGGCCTGCCACTGCCCGACGATGCCGAGCCAGATCATCCAAGGGTGCAGGAATTGCGGACGCTCACAAATTGGTGCGAAGGCATGGTCTGGTGCTCGCCCGAACGACACGGCGCGATGACCGGCATCATGAAAGCGCAGATCGACTGGATCCCCCTGTCAATCGGCGCGGTGCGGCCCACGCAGGGCAAGACGCTTGCCGTCATGCAGGTGAGCGGCGGATCGCAATCCTTCAACGCCCTGAACCAGCTCCGCGTACTGGGGCGCTGGATGCGGATGATTACGATTCCCAACCAGTCGTCCGTTCCAAAAGCTTTTCTGGAATTCGACGACAACGACAGGATGAAGCCGTCCGCTTTTTATGATCGCGTCGTCGATGTCATGGAGGAGCTGGTCAAGTTCACCTTACTGACGCGCGATTGCTCCGACTATCTTGTTGATCGTTATTCCGAGCGCAAGGAAAGCGCGGACGAGTTGAGCAAACGCGTCAACCAGCGTTCACTCTAAACGCGCTATAGCAAGGCGTGGCGGATTTTGGCTGACACCCATTCGCTGACGATCACCGTCGCGAGGATGACAATCAGGATCAGTGTCACTTGCGGCCATGCCAGCGTATTCATCGAGCTTTCCAGATTGACGCCGATGCCGCCGGCGCCGACCAGGCCGAGCACCGTCGCCTCGCGGATGTTGATGTCCCACCGGAAAACGCTGATCCCGGCGAAGGCCGGAGTTATCTGCGGCCAGATGCCCCACGCCAGAACCTGCGGCGCGGAGGCGCCCGTGGCGCGGATCGCCTCAACGGGCTCGATGTTGATTTCCTCAATTGCCTCATAAAGCAATTTGGCGATGAAGCCGACCGAGCGCAGCGCGATGGCGATAACGCCAGCCAGCACGCCTGGCCCCAAAATCGTCACCAGCAGCAGCGCCCAGATGAGCGCGTTGATCGAGCGCGAGGAGACGATGACAAGCAGCGCGACGGGCCGAATAAACACAACGCTCGGCGTAGTGTTGCGCGCGGTCAGGAACGCCACAGGCACGGCAAGGATGACTGCCAGAAGTGTTCCCAGCGTCGCCATATTGATTGTGTCCCACAGCGGCTTCCAGAGCGCGCTCATGTAGGACCAGCGCGGCGGCCACATGCGCGAGCCGATGTCTGCGGCCTGACGCGGGGCGTCGAGCACGAAGGCCCAGATCGTATCCTGCGTCATCACGCGCCACGTAAAGATGAAGAGCATGGCAAGCGCGAGCCAACCGGCAAAACGCAGCCATTCAGTCCGGCTGGTGCGCCGGTTCCAGTGCCGCTCGCCGTCGTGAGAGAGGGAAACCGGCATCATTGCACCTTTGCGCGGATGTAGCCGGATGCGTATTCGCAAGCCAGCACGATGCCTATGATGATGAGCAGGATGGCCGCGGCGCTGTCGAACTCGTAGCGGTCCATCGCTGTGTTCAGCGTCGCCCCGATCCCGCCCGCGCCAACGATGCCAACGACCGCCGACTCGCGAAAATTGATGTCGACGCGATACAACGACAGGCCAATCAGCCTTGGCGCGACTTGCGGCAGAATGGCGTAGGCCAGCACCTGCCACCACCCGGCGCCGGTGGCGCGGATAGCCTCCAGCGGCGCAGGATCGCAATCCTCGATGTCTTCAGCCAGCAATTTCGCGAGAAACCCGATGGTCGCAAAAGCCAGGGTCAGGAACCCGGCGAAAGGTCCAAAGCCAAACAGCACGACGAGGAAGATCGCGATGATGACCTCCTGCAGGCTGCGCGCAACCGCAATGAACGCGCGGCAAAAAGCATAGACCGGCGCCGGCGCGATGTTGCGCGCAGCGCCAATGCCAAACGGGATGGAGAGGATGATGCCGACGATTGTCGACGTCACCGTCATCGTCAAACTTTCAAGCAGACCAGCCTCGATATCGTCCCAGCGGGAGGTGAAATCGGGCCGGAGAAAACCGGCGAAAAGATTCCCCGCGCGCGCGGCGCCCTCAGACATGCGCGTCCAGTTGAACTCAATCGTGCTGAAGGCGACGAGGAGATAAAGGCAAAGCCCGGCGTAAACGCCATAACGCAAGGCGCGGTTGGCGATGAGAGGCGGCGGCGTCCAGCGTCGCGAAATCGAGCTCATGCGCTCGCCAGTGTTTTACCCGGCAGGCCGGTCTCCGCCTCGTCTGCGTCTTCTTCCTGGGCTTTGCTGATGGTCGAAGCCCAGTCCTCGGCGCCATAGATTTCCGTAAGCGCCTCCGGGGTCAGACCATCGGGAGGGCCGTCAAAAACGATAGCGCCCTTGCGAAGCCCGACGATGCGCTGAACAAACATCTGGGCCAGCGCGACGTCATGAATGTTGACGATGGCGGCCAGTCCGCGCTCGGCGCAAATCTCGACTATCAGGCGCATGATCTGCCGCGAGGTCTTGGGGTCGAGGCTCGCCGTCGGCTCGTCCACCAGAAGGAGATCCGGCTCCTGTACAAGCGCACGTGCGATGCCCACGCGCTGGCGTTGTCCGCCAGAGAGTGCATCGGCGCGTTTGTCGATATGGTCGAGCAACCCGACGCGCTCCAGCACGACAAAGGCGCGATCAATATCGGCCTGGGGAAAGCGGCGCAAATAGGAGCGCCAGAACCCCACATAACCCAGCCGCCCGGAAAGAACGTTCTCCATCACCGTCAGCCGGTCTACAAGCGCATATTCCTGAAAGATCATTCCCATGCGCCGACGCGCTTTTCCCAAAGCGCCGCGCGACAGCTTTGAAAGATCAAGCCCGTTGAGCTTGATCGCGCCCTCGCTTGGCTCCACCAGCCTGTTCACGCAGCGAATAAGCGAGGACTTGCCGGCGCCCGATGGCCCGATGAGGCCCACAACCTGTCCCGCCGGAACAGATAATGAAACATTGTCAACAGCCAAGTCGCCAGTTGAATAGCGCTTGGTCAGGTTATCAATAACGAGCATGGAAGCTCCAAAAAAAGACCGGTCGCACACTTGCGCGACCGGTCGGGGCTGCGCGAAGCCTACTTGCAGGCGTAGCTGACGTTCAACGCCTTGTCGATCTGCCGGACCACTTCCCAATGGGTCTTGAAATTGATGGGCAGAAACTTTTCCTGCGGCGGCTCGGACGTCTGGAATTCCTTCAGGAGATCGCTGCCTTCCCAGTTGAAGCTGAAGAAGGCTTCCTTCACCTTCGCGGCCAGCTCAGGCTTCAGGTTGAAGACGTGGCCATAACCTGTGGTGGGAAACGTCTGCGACTTGTAGATGACCTTGAGCGCGTCGGCCTTGACGACGTTGCGCGCCAGCATGCGCGCCTTCACCGAATTGGCGATGGCTGCCGCCGGGTAATCCTTGTTGGCGACGCCGATGATCGAGTTGTCGTGCTTGCCGGAGAAGACGGGCTCGTAGTCCTTCTTGGCCACCATCTTGAACTCTTGCTCGAGCAGGGCCGACGGCGCCTTGAAGCCGGAGTTCGACGTCTCGGAGGTGAAGGCCAGCTTCTTACCCTTGATGTCCTCGATCTTGTTGATGCCCGAACCAGGATACGTGATGATTTCCATCTCGTAGCCAAACTCATCCTTCTTGGAGGCCATCATGGTGAAGGGCACGAAGCCTGCGCACGCGACGGCGATCGGGTTCGAGCCCGTATTGAAGCCCGCCACATGCAGGCGGCCAGCGCGCATCGCCTCGATCTGGGCGGCGTTGCTCTGCACCGGGAAGAATTGCACCCGTTTGCCGGTGACCTTCTCCATGTGCTTCAGGAAGCCGTCCCACACCTTGGCGTAGACCGCCGGATCTTCAACCGGCGTATAGGCGAAGATCAGCGTCGACGGATCGATGAATTCAGCCGGATTGACAGGCGCATCGGCAACCATGTCACCGTCAGCGTCTTTGTAGCGTGCGTCGAGCGCGGAGGCGCTGATGGTAGACGTCATGGACAATAGCGCCGCCCCGGTAATAGCGGCCAAATTTTTAACGCTCATGGTGGATTCCCCATCAATGATTAAGCGTTTTTTGTTGGACTGCCAAGATGACGATTAGATGACAATCGCGTCAACAACGAGTGCTCAAAGAGACCATTACAAAAAAATTCCTGCACCCGGTGGCGTCACAATTTTGTGAAGTCCTGCCTTCATAAGTGAAAAAGGTGAGCTTAATCAGGGTGTGCGAGAATGATTCTTAACGTCCGGACCTTATTCATCTCCGACGTTCATTTAGGCACTCGCGGATGTCAGGCGCAAGAGCTTCTGGACTTTCTCAAAAACTGCGAGGCCGACACGATTTATCTCATTGGAGATATCGTAGACGGCTGGCGACTCAAATCCTCATGGTACTGGCCGCAAGCGCACAACGACGTCGTGCAGAAAATGCTGCGCCGCGTGCGTAAAGGTGCGCGCGTGATTTATGTGCCTGGCAACCATGATGAATTCTTGCGTGAATATGTCGGCTCGCATATCGGCGGAGTCGAGATCGCCGAGGAAGCGATCCATGAGCTCGCCGACGGACGCCGGCTTCTGGTTCTCCATGGCGACAAGTTCGACACCGTCATGCGCAACATTAAATGGCTCGCTCACCTTGGCGACTGGGCTTATGATTTCGCTATTTTCATTAACGGGTATGTGATGCGTGCACAGCGTTTCTTCGGTCTTCCTTACTGGTCGTTTTCGGCCTACGCCAAGCAAAAGGTCAAGACTGCCGTCAATTTCATAAGCGCATTTGAACAGGCCGTCGTCGCCGACGCGCAACGCAACAATGTGCACGGGGTTATCTGCGGCCATATCCATCATCCCGCATATCATCGCATCGGCGAGATTGAATATATCAATACTGGCGACTGGGTTGAATCCTGCACGGCGGTTGTCGAGCATCTCGACGGCAGGATCGAGCTTATAAGATGGCGCGACCTTGCAGGCCAATGGCTGTCTGAACCCCAGGCCGAAATCCAGAGCGCTGCTGCATAGCATCTATTCTGGCCTTGATAACCTTTTGCCAGCCACACAGCTGATACACCGCTCTGAAAGCGTCACGTAGTTTGGCGAATTTTCCTCATTGTCACCCCTTCGTCACCCGGCGTGCATAAGAAGACTTGCAATCTAGGATCATCAACGGGGTTTCCATGTCGAGCGCTTCAGTCAACGCGAAACAGACAACGGTTACAGGGCTTGGCAGCGCGGTTCACCGGTTCGACGCTTTGACGATGAAGGGCGTACATGAGCGGATATTTACGTACCTGTTCAGCGGGCTTGTCTACCCCCAGATTTGGGAAGATCCCGTCGTCGACATGCAGGCCCTCAAGATTGGGCCCGATGACCGGCTGATCGCTATTGCGTCTGGTGGATGCAACGTATTGAGCTATCTAACCGCAAATCCTGCAGCAGTTTATGCTATCGACCTCAACCATGCCCATATCGCGCTCAATCGCCTGAAGCTTGCGGCTGTGAAACATCTGCCGAGCTATGAGGCGTTCGCGGACTTTTTTGTACGCGGCAATAGCGCTGCCAATGTGTCCCTGTATGACCTGTTTCTGGCAGCCCGGCTCGACGAACAATCACGCCGGTATTGGGGCGTGCGACGCCTGAACGGGCGGCGTCGCATTTCAGACTTTTCTAAAAACATATACGCTACAGGCCTGCTAGGCCGCTTCATCGGCTCGGCTCATCTCCTTGGGCGATTGCTTGGGGTCGATATCAGCATTCTGATGAAAGCCAGGAGCCTCGATGAACAAAAGCAAATTTTTGACGCTAAAATCGCACCCCTGTTCGATCATAAAATTCTCCGCGCCATTCTGCGCAGCCCCACGTCCCTCTACGGATTAGGTATTCCGCCAGCGCAATACGATGCGCTTGTCGCCGATCATGAGCATGGGCTCACGGGCGCCTTGCGGCAAAGGCTTTCGCGCCTTGCTTGCGAATTCCCCATTGGCGAAAACTATTTCGCACAGCAGGCGTTTGGTCGCGGATATATCAACGGGAAAGACACGCTCCTTCCACCTTATCTGCACCGTGAGAATTTCGAGACAGTCCGCTCACGAGCTGACCGCGTTGAGACTATTCACGGATCGCTAACGGACTTCCTTGCAAAGCGCGCGGAGGCTTCGCTCGATTGTTATGTGCTCCTTGATGCGCAGGACTGGATGGACGATACCCAGCTTAACGCCTTGTGGTCGCTCATTGACAGAACGGCGGCACCAGGAGCCCGCGTGATTTTCCGCACGGCCGCCGACGAACGCCTCCTGCCCGGGCGCGTGTCGGAACACATCCTGTCCAAATGGAATTATTCAGAAGCAGAGAGCCGGGAGCTTCTGGCCAAAGACCGATCCGCGATCTACGGGGGCTTCCACCTCTATGTACGAGCCCAAAATTGAACAGCCATGCGCAAAAGATGGACGCGATTTATAGCGTTCAAAGACATTTTTATGATCTGACGCGAAAGCCCTATTTACTCGGGCGGGACGTCTTGCTGCGTGAGCTGAATCCGCCCGCGAACGGAAGCCTTCTGGAAGCCGGTTGTGGAACCGCTCGCAACCTCATTCACGCGGCGCGACTCTATCCAGATCTTCGCTGCTTTGGATTTGACGTTTCGCAAGCGATGCTAGAGACGGCCGCCTCGTCAATTGGGCAGACAAATCTGACAGACCGAATATCCCTCGCTCATGCTGACGCAGACGGGTTCCAGCCACATTCCGCATTTGGGATACAGCGTTTTGACAGGATCATGATCTCTTACGCATTTTCGATGATACCGAGATGGGAAAGCGTGCTGGAAGACTCGCTGAATATGCTTGAACCAGATGGCGCATTGCTCATCGTTGATTTCGGGGACCAGTTGAATCTTCCACACTGGTTCCGGGCCATCTTGTTTTCATGGCTCAGGCTTTTCAGCGTAACGCCGCGCCTGGATTTGTTTGACGCGATCGAACGTGTAGCACGCAGCGGTCATTATAAGTATGAAGTCCGTCGCCTTTATGCGGGTTACGCCGCCCTCGCGATTATTCGCGGCGCCGGTAATCCTGATAAATAATTGGCGCCCCTGATGGCTCCGGCTACCCGAAATAAGATAGATGCTGCACGAAGCTGCTTAATTTAGCGATCATCCAGCCAAGCAAAGCGCCGACGATCACGTCTGACGGATAATGCAGACCGAGCACAACGCGGGACGCTGCGATCAGAAGCGTGAACGGCAATAAGACAAAAACCAGACTGGGAGCGTACGCGACCGCAATCGTCGTGAACAAAACCGCATGAAGCGTATGGCCGGACGGGAAGCTATAACGATCAAGTGGCGGCATCGCACATTCGATGCCAATCAGCCCGATGAACGGACGTTCGCGGACCAGCTTGTTTTTGAGTAATTTATAAAGGCTCGCACCGAACGCTGCCGCAATAAGCATTTGCAAAGACGCCAGCAGGCCAGTGCGCGGGTCATCAAGGCCAACCCACAAAGGCATGGTCGCAATCAATGCATACCAAAAAACGCCATCCCCCAACCGGCTGACGGTGCGGAAAATGACACGGAGCGCCCGCCTGCGGCATGCTGCGTTTGCAATGAGGCACATGCGGTGCTCTGCACCGTCAGCCCATGCGAAGATGCTTGATGCGCTCATGCTGCGATACCCATGTTCCGGGGGGTGGAAACGAGGCTTTCGTAATATTCAACAAGGCGTTTGGTCATTGCACACGAGGACCACGCCTGCGCGTCGCCTGACGCCTGCTCGGAAAGCGATTGGCGCAAGGCCGGATCATTCAGAACCGATGCGACGAGGGTTGAAAAGCCAACGACATCCTCTGGCGCGATCAGCGCGCCTTGCATTCCTGCAAGCACGTTGGCTGTTCCCATGATTGCGGTGGAGACGACCGGCGTCTCTTGCGCCAGCGCTTCGAGAAGAACGAGGCCCTGCGTTTCAGTACGTGACGCAAAAACAAACACGTCGGCCGCCTTGTAGCAGTCAGGCAAGGTGGAGGAGCGATCCATATAGCCGACAAACTGCACATTGCGATCAAGGCCAAGCTTGCTGACGAGCTTGCGAATATGCCCTTCCGCAGGGCCTTCGCCCGCTATTACGAGAAGGACATCTGGAACGCGGCGCCTCAGATCGACAAGCATTTGAATTAGAAAATCGATGTTCTTCTCATGCGCCACGCGGCCGACGTAGAGAGCCATCGGTCTTTTCTCGTCGATCCCGAACTTGTTACGAAACCGTGCGCGCTCGCCTTGTTTGAAAGCGCTTTCAGGCAGGCCTGTCGGCAGAATATTTATAGGCGCACAGACGCCGTAAGCCCGAAGCGCGTTGGCCATCTGATCCGACGGCGAGATAACCGCGTCCACCGCTTCGCACTGCGACAGCGTGAGCTTCCGAGCCGACGCTCTCGTAATAGCAGACGGCAAAAACGGCACGTAATGATGAAGATAATGCTCAAAATACGTATGATAGGTCTCGATAACCGGCGCGCCAATTCTAGCCGCTATACGCAATCCTGCGTAATGCGCGGTAAACGGCGTTTGAACGTGGACGACGTCGAACGAGCCGGGGGCAAGCGTATCCGTCCATTTTTTCAATGCAGACCAGCTCAAAAGCCGGTCTTCCGGATCGAACGGCACCTGCCACGAAGGAATACGCAGGATCTCAGGATCATCAGGCGCTCCAGCCGCAACAGGATATTCCGGCGCGACCAGCACGCATTGATGACCAAGCCGGCGCAGGTCGTCACGGAACGTCTTGATCGACGTCGAGACACCGTTAACCCGAGGAAAGTAGACATCAGAAAGCATCAGAATTTTCATGATTCTGATTCAACTTGATTTGCATGACAGTTTTACGTCACGACAGATCGCTGCGCATCGGCGGGAGCGTCCGCCTGTTGTTCACTGCCGAGCCCTGTCACAATTCTGATATGCTGCGAGCGCAAACGGGACGAAGGAGATTTCTTGATGTCCCTCAAATCAAATGCGGCCCTGCTGACGAGCCTCATAATTTTTTCTGCTTATAGCGCGGTGTTGCACGCAACCGCAGCGTCAACAGAACCGTTTGTGGAAATCTTCCCAGTTTCAACCCCTGATGGCGCTGCAACGCGAGTGAAGGCTGTGATCGAGATTGACGCCAGTCCCGCAGCGGTCTGGGCAGTCATCACAGATTGCACCGGAGCCCCAAAAGTAATCCCTCATCTTGAAAGCTGCCGCATTGTTGAAAAAGATTCATCAGGTTCATGGGATGTGCGGGAGCATATTATCAACCCACCGTTTCTACCCCGGATAAGAACGCTGGTCCGCAACGATTTTACGCTACGTCAACGACTCGCGTTCAAGGTGCAAAGCGGCGACATGCGGATATCGGATGGCGCCTGGGTTCTTAAGCTTGTAAACGGCAGAACCCGCCTGAGCTACGAAGCCATCATCGCGCCAAAATCTTCCGCGCCGCAATTTATAATATCGCGGGCGATAGCTCAGGATTTTCCAGCGATGTTGAGGGCTATACAGCGCGCAAGCACTCCATAACTTTTCTATGCGCGCCCCCGGACCGTAATAAGGATCGCGCAAGATAATGCGAACGCCGCAAGCGCGGCGAGGGCAAGACCATATAACAATACTTTTGCGCCATAGCTTTCAAGCACCAGCGTACTCGCCACCGGAGCTATCGCTTGTGCAAAGAGCATTGGCCCGGCAAGCTTTCCCATCGTGACCGCATAATCGCGCGAGCCAAACAAAGCCAATGGAGTTGAGCCACGGGCAATGGAGTGTAATCCTGCTCCGGCCCCATAAATAACCAGCGCAAGCGCCGCAAACGAAAGACCAAAAGCGAGCAGCCCTGATCCGCCAGCCACCAGCGCAGACGAAAGGGCGAGCACCCACGCCGGGTGAAACAAACCGCCGGACACGCGTTCAAGCAAGCGAGAAGCGACCTGCGCCGGACCAAGCAACGCAGCAAGCCCGACTGCCGTTGCAAGACCAGCACCAGAATAACGCAAAAGATCGATCAGCTGGACGGCGATGATGACGCCTATGGCCGAAACAAGAAGATTGACGCAGCAAAGGAGGACAAGCAGCAAAATGAAGTTCGGCACACGCTCGTCAACCGCCACCCTGACATCGGAGCCTTTTGCAAGTGATTTCGTCGCTAAGCCCTGCACCGGTATCGCCCAGGCGTAAAGCGGAAGGCAAACCATGAGGTGCATCATCGCATAGGCGACGCAGGCGCCGCGCCATCCAACCTGCTCGAGAAGAAACGCCGTCAGCGGCCAGCACAGCGTGCTCGCAAAACCACCAAACAAAGTGACGCTTGAGATTGCAGGACGCGCCGCCTGGCCGTAGAGGCCGCCGAGCGTCGAGAACACCGCGTCATACAGGCCAGCGCCCATTCCAAGACCAATGACAGCCCATCCAGTAAAATAGACCTCAAGGCTATTGCTGGAAGCTACAATGAGAAGTCCCAACGCCAACGCGATTGAGCTGAGGCACAAAACAAATCGTCCGCCGCGAGACTGAATAGTTCGACCAACCAAAGGCGACACGATAGCGCCGGACGTAAGGCCAATCGAGAGGCCGCCGACAACCCATTGAATTGGCCACCCGGTGTCGGCGGCAATTGCGCTCGCCGTCACAGCAGGCAAATAATACGAAGCGCCCCATGCTAAAATCTGCGCAACGCCAATCGCGCTCACCACACATGACCGGCTGAGCGGCGGCGTCATAGAGGATCAAATCGTTTCATGTGAATGCAGAATCAACGAGCGGCATATTTATCGCAAAACTCATCGACCTGGAGGCTGCGAAAATCTTCGAGCGCCACGCGTAATTTATCATGGGGCCAATCCCACCATTGCAAATTTCGCAGTGCTGTAATAGCGGACTCAGAAAAGCGCATCCGCAACACACGCGCCGGATTTCCAACAACTATGGAATAGTCCGGAACGTCCTTCGTAACGATCGCGCCAGCGCCAATCACCGCACCGGTGCCTATGGTCCGTCCTGACAGAATGATCGCGCCATGTCCGATCCACACATCATGCCCAATAGTCACGAGCTTTGATCGGCGCCGCGCGAAAAGATCCGCCTCGTCGCTCGCGCCCTCGAAATAAGAGCTCGCCCGATAGGTGAAATGGCTTTGCGACGCCCGCTCCATCGGATGATCGCCGGGATTGATCCGGACGTGAGACGCTATCGAACAAAATTTTCCGATTGATGCGTAGGCAATATCGGTATCATTCACAACGTAGGAATAATCGTCCATGCTCACTTCAAGCAATTGAGCACGGGCACCAACTTCAACATAAGCGCCAAATGTGCAATTACGAACCTGCGCGCTGTCGTTAATAAGGGGGATTGGACCGAGTAATTTCATGGCGCATTAAACCAGCGACTTGCGAAGCCGGGCGCTGATAACATCAATCAACATTACAGTGGCGATGACGATCAAAATAATTGCGGCGGTCGGACCGTATTGAAAGCTGCGTATGGATTCATAAAGCGACTGCCCCACACCGCCTGCCCCAACTATGCCAAGCACCGTCGCCGAGCGAACATTGGTCTCGAAACGATAGAGCATATAGGAGCTCCACAATGGCGCCACCTGTGGAATTACCCCAAACAAAACCTCCTGAAGCCTGCTTGCCCCAGTTGCACGGATACCCTCTACGGGCCTTGGATCTATCGCCTCAACCGCCTCAGAAAACAATTTAGAGATAACCCCAACATTATGAACCGCGATGGCCAGAACACCAGCAAGCGGACCAAGACCCACGGCGACGACAAACAGCAGAGCAAAGACAATTTCGTTGATCGCGCGCGATGTATCCATCAGCCGGCGAACCGGCTGCACGACCCAGTTCGGACAGATATTTGACGAACTGAATATGGCGAGCGGGGCCCCGATCAGAACGGCCAAAGCGGTTCCCCACACTGCTATCTGAACCGTCTCAAGCATTTCAGAAAGGTAGACGCGCCAGTCGCGGAAATCGGGCGACATGAAGCCAGAGGCAAACTCCGCCATGTTACGCCAATCAGTGACCAGACGAGTCACCTTGCTCATCTCCGTTGGCCCCCAGCTAACGCCGAGGAGCGCAATCACGATGCCGACGAGAACCCATGACCGAGCCCGGTCCGCAAAATGGGGAACCGGTACGGCGATATTATGAACGTCAGCGCTTCGCAAGGCAGCATTGCCTTCGGTCATGGTTTTTATCCTGTTAAACTAAAATGCCGACGCGCACGTGCGCGTCGGCTTATCGTGATCTTATTTTGTCGTAGCGGCGATCTGCTTGGTGAAAGCTTCAAACTCGGACTGCATTCTGGCAAGATCCGCAGCTTTCTTCTCGGCTGGAAGTGATTCATCAGCCTGAACGCGCTGCATCGCACGCCCGAGCTCCATCTGGCGGATTGGCAACAGCTGGCTATCGTCCGACTTACGGAACGGAGCCCATCCAAGCTCAGCGAGCTTCAACTTTTCGCCTGCGTCGGAGACGCCATAGCCAAATATAAAATCAGCTATCTTCTTCTTTAATGCAGGATCAAGATCCTTGCGCCATACGAGAGGATCAGAGGCGATGAGCGGCGAATTCCACAACACACGAATTTCCGCAGCCTTGCTTGCATTCGTCACCTTGAGACGGTCAAGATTTTCATTATTATTGGAGGCCGCGTGAACGAGCTTGTTGGCGACAGCAAGAGCATTCGCTTCATGATTGGCTGACCGTACGGTCTTGAAGCAACTCCTAGGATCTATCTTCTTGGCTCCGAAAACAAAGGTCATCGGCACAAGAAAACCCGAAGTTGAGTTTGGATCGCCGTTTCCGTAATCGAGCGTCTTGTCGCACTTGAGCAGATCATCAAGCGTTTTGATAGGGCTGTCACGGTGGACAATAATATGAGAATAATAACCGGCGGCGCCATTCTTGTCGACGCTTTGGGCGAAGACCTCGCCGCTCGCCCGGTCAACAGCCTCCATAGCGGACTTGTTGCCATGCCACGCCAACTGGACCTTGTTGAACCGCATGCCTTCAATCACGCCAGCATAATCAGACGCGAAGAAGCCCTTTACCTGAAGGCCCGTCTTCTTCTGCATGTCGTCGAGGAAAGGCTGCCATCTTGCGCGAAGATTTGATGCCGATTCAGTGGCGATGATACCAAAATTAATTTCCTGGGCATGAGCCCCCGTTATTCCAAGGACGCTCACGAGCAATCCAGCCACCAGCTTTAAGCGCATATTTTATCTCCTTGTTAAAAGACGTCTGCCTAACTCAGGCGTGGACGATCTGCGGAAGTGCAGGCGGCGCAATATGTCCGGCTGCACGGGGAATTTGCGTGCGAGAATTGCTCGCTGCGAGGCCCGGCAGGAACAGCGTTTCGCTTTCCTCGCCGTAAAGTTCTGCAAGGAATTGCGGCGTCAGGACATCGGAAGGACCATCGAACACAATTTCGCCTGCTCGCAAAGCGATTGTGCGGGGGCAATATGCGATTGCGTATTCGACCTGGTGAAGGGAGAGGATCACCGTGACACCGTCTTCCTGGTTCACGTCGGACAGAATATCCATCACGCGACGCGCAGAGCCAGGATCAAGCGAAGCGATTGGCTCGTCGGCGATGATGATCTCCGACTTTTGCACCATCGTACGCGCAATCGCGACGCGCTGCTGCTGCCCACCCGATAATTGACTGCCGCTTTTCAGCGCATGCTCCGCAACGCCAACGCGCGAAAGCGCCCGCATCGCAGCTTTCTTCTGCACATGCGTGAAAAGACCAAGCGACCCAAGCAACGGTGACATTGCGCCCAGGAAGCCGAGACATACGTTCGTCAAGGCGGACAAGCGCGGAACAAGATTAAACTGCTGAAAGACAATACCGACACGCGAGCGCAAGCGACCAAGCGCAGGGGAGATGCGTCCATCTTTCTGTATAAACTCTCCGCAAACAAGAATTGCGGACCCCTTTACCGGATCGATACGCTCAAGGCCGCCGATCGCGCGAATCAGCGTTGACTTTCCAGAACCGGAAGCACCGATCAAAGCAACCATTTCGCCCTTCTTAACGTTTATGCTGATGTTTTTCAGCACGGGGCGACCGCGAACGAATGACTTCGAAATTGTTCGAACTGAAATGGCGTCTGGCGTCACGGTTCCTCTCCTACGATGGCAGGACCGGTAGCATCCCCGTGTGACGGTCTTCTGACGGCCAGGAACTTTCAACACACAAACAACGTGGCTGAATTCGTTTCCCGGAATATCCGTGCATGCCTTAGATATTGTCACAAACCTGTCAGATTAAGTTGCTATTCACTCCATCATGATCGACACAGCGCATCGCCTTGACCCTGAAAAATCACGCCGTCAAAACGTCATGTTTATTTGCGCACACGCCAATTTGATTGAACTCGAAGCTGCGATTGCCGAACTTGAGCCGCTTGCCCACGTTACTGATGTGCGTCCGCCGCAGTTTGGCCTCGTGATGGTGCGCGGGCGGGTTGGCGCGGTCGGCAATGCGTTTAACGTTGGGGAAGCGCTTGTCACGCGGGCCAGCGTGCAATTGCAAAACGGCGTGGTTGGGCACTCCTATTTGCTTGGGCGTGCACGCAAGAAAGCTCGCCTCGCGGCGATCATTGACGCTGTATCGCAATCGCCAGATACCATGATCATGGTCCAGAAAAGCTTGATCGACCCTGTGAGGGAACGGCTTGCTCGCGAGAAGACAAATCAGGCGGCGGAGACTGCTTCCACAAAGGTCGATTTCTTTACGCTCGTACGCGGCGAGGATTGACCATGGCCAACGTCGATGCGTTTGCAAACAGCTTCCTGAATCCAGTAAGCGGGGCTCAGTCCACGTTCCGCTCCGCGATGAACGCGCTGGCCTATCCCGCGCAGCCACGCGCTTTGTCGTCAGACTTGAACCCTTGTGGACCAATGGCGTCTGGCGCTCTGGCGCTTTTGCTGACGTTGGCTGATCAAGAGACGCCTATATGGCTGGCACCGTCGCTAGCAGCATCTGAAACCCTGAAAAATTTCATCGCATTTCATTGCGGAGCCCGCGTAGTCGATGACCCTGCGCTGGCGGTTTTTGCATTCCTAGCCTCACCGCTTGAGCTTGCACCGCTGGCGCGCTTTGCACAGGGAGATCCTGATTATCCGGATCGGTCTGCGACCGTCATCGTGCAGGTCGAGGCGTTCGACGATCACGCATGGCGCTTCTTTGGGCCAGGTCTGCCATCGCCGCGCAGCTTTGGCGTTTCGCCTGCGCCGAAAGAATTTGTGGAAATGTGGACTGCCAATCAAGCGGGCTTCCCGCTTGGCGTCGACGTGATTTTCGTCTGCGGCTCGCAAATAGCAGCCCTGCCCCGCAGCCTGCGCATCAGCGAGATTTGACATGTATGTTGCAGTTAAAGGTGGCGAGCAGGCCATCGACAACGCGCACCTTTTGCTCGCGCGCGATCGTCGCGGAAACCCGGCGATACCGGAGCTGAGCATCGATCAGATTCGCGAGCAGATGACGCTCGCTATCGCCCGCGTCATGGCCGAAGGCTCGTTGTATGAACCCGATCTCGCAGCACTTGCTGTCAAGCAGGCGCGTGGTGATTTGATTGAAGCGATCTTTCTGCTGCGGGCGTTCCGCACAACACTACCAAGATTTGGTGATTGCGTGCCGATGGAGACTGACGGGATGTCAATCCGTCGTCGTATCTCAGCGGTTTTTAAAGATTTGCCCGGCGGACAAATTCTTGGGCCGACGTTCGATTATACCCATCGACTGCTGGACCCTGAACTTGCAATCGCCGATGATGCCCGCCCATGTCCGGTGGTTCTGAACGAAGGCGCGGAGCCGGTTGCGGCCCCGCATATTCTACAAATTCTAGACCGCGAAGGCCTGGTGGAAGCACCGCTAAATGGCGCCGACGCGGGCGTTGAAGAAGACCTGACGCGCACGCCGCTTGACTTTCCTGCTTGCCGCGAGTTGCGGCTACAAGCTCTTGCGCGCGGCGATGAAGGCTTCCTTCTGGCGCTTGGTTATTCAACGCAGCGCGGATACGGACGTACGCATCCTTTCGCAGGCGAAATTCGCATCGGGGAAGTGGAGTTGAGCTTCGCCCCGCCCGAACTTGGTTTCGACGTCCCGCTTGGCGCCGTCACCATCACGGAATGCGAGATGGTGAACCAGTTTCGAGGATCGGAAACGCAGGCGCCAAAGTTTACGCGCGGCTATGGATGCGTGTTTGGTCAAAGCGAACGAAAAGCAATGTCGATGGCGCTTGTGGATCGCGCATTGCGCGCCAACGAGCTTGGTGAGTCCAGCGGTGTACCGGCGCAAGATGAAGAATTCGTTTTGTCCCATTGCGACAACGTGCAGGCCACCGGCTTTGTTGAGCATTTGAAGCTCCCACACTATGTAGATTTTCAGGCTGAGCTCGCGCTTCTTCGTCAGCTGCGCGAAGACTGGAGCGCACGGCGCGCCAACAAACAAAGCGCTGATAACGGCGCTGCCGAGAAACAGGAAGAGGCAGCGAAATGAGCGATCTTCCTGAATATAATTTTGCCTATCTTGATGAGCAAACCAAGCGAATGATCCGCCGCGCGATCCTTAAAGCAATCGCCATACCAGGATACCAGACGCCGTTCGCAAGCCGCGAAATGCCTATGCCTTATGGCTGGGGCACAGGCGGCGTTCAGGTTACGGCTGCGATTCTTGGGGTGGACGATGTTCTTAAAGTGATCGATCAGGGTTCTGACGACACAACGAATGCGGTCTCGATTCGCAAGTTCTTCGCGCGCACAGCGGGCGTTCGCACAACGACGCGCACGCCCGACGCCACGATCATTCAAACGCGTCACCGAATTCCTGAAGCTGCTCTGGGAGAGCATCAAGTCCTCGTTTATCAAGTGCCAATTCCAGAACCGCTTCGTTTCCTTGAGCCGAGGGAGACTGAAACGCGCAGGATGCATGCGCTCCAGGATTATGGCGTCATGCATGTGAAACTGTACGAAGACATCGCGGAGCATGGTCACATTGCAACCGCCTACGCATACCCCGTCAAGGTCGATGATCGCTACGTGATGGATCCGTCGCCGACGCCAAAATTTGATAATCCAAAGATGGATCAATGTCCGGCATTGCAATTGTTCGGCGCCGGCCGCGAAAAGCGCATCTACGCAATTCCGCCCTACACGCGCGTCGTCAGTCTTGATTTCGAGGATCATCCCTTTGAGCGCACGCGCATCCCGGCCTCGTGCTCGCTTTGCAATTCAACAACCGTGTTTCTTGATGAAGTCGTGACCGACGATCAAGGCGGCCGTGCCTTCATGTGTTCCGATACTGATTTTTGCGAACAAACACGCTCCAGCACGGGAGCAAAATCATGAGCGCCCCTGATCTGGAAATAAGGCAAGCCACGCCGGATGACGCGGCGGCCTTGCTTCAGCTTTATGCTCAGCCAGATTACGACAATGGCGCGGTGCTCGACGAAATGGCTGCGAAATCCATTCTCGTGAATGCCGAAAATTATCCTTTTTATAAATTCTACCTTGGCGAACGGGAGGGCCGCGCGTTGGGCACCTACGCGCTGCTTATAATGGAAAATATCGGACATATGGGATCGCCCTCATCCATAGTTGAATCTGTCGCAGTTGCACCCGAAGCGCAGGGAATGGGCGTCGGCAAAGCGTTGATGGCCCACGCTATGGCGACTGCCGCTGCACAGGGTTGCTACAAGCTCGCCCTGTCCTCCAACATCAAACGTGCGGCGGCACATGCTTTCTATGACCGACTTGGCTTCCAGCGGCATGGGATCAGTTTCGTCATTCCGCTTGCTGGAAAGGCTGGCGCATGAATCACGTTCCACTGCTCTCCGCCAGAGGTTTATCGAAGCGATACGGCGCCCGCATCGGGTGTGAGGCGATTGATCTTGATCTGCATGAGGGCGAAGTTCTGGCCATCGTTGGCGAGTCGGGCTCCGGCAAGTCAACGCTTCTTGGTCTCATGTCTACGCAGCTTGATAGCACAACCGGATCGCTGCGCTATCGGCGCCGCGACGGCATCAGCGTAGATCTCGACCATTTATCAGAAATGGAGAGGCGTATTCTTTTACGCACGGAATGGGGCTTTATTCAGCAGGATGCACGTCTTGGACTGCGCATGAATGTTTCAGCTGGTGGCAATGTCGGTGAACGCTTGATGGCTGTAGGCTGGCGTCATTACGGCAAGATTCGTAACGAAGCGCAGGACTGGCTTGCCCGCGTTGAAATAAGCGGCGATAGAATGGACGATGCGCCCACGACATTCTCGGGCGGCATGCGCCAACGTTTGCAGATTGCGCGAAACATGGTGACGAGGCCGCGTCTTGTGTTCATGGATGAACCCACCGGCGGCCTTGACGTTTCCGTACAGGCGCGACTTCTTGATCTCATTCGCGGTCTTGTCGCTGAGACTGGCCTTTCCATCGTCATAGTCACCCACGATCTTGCGGTCGCGCGCTTGCTGTCGCATCGCATCGCCGTGATGCGGCAGGGACGTATTGTAGAAATCGGGCTTGCCGATCAGGTGCTCGAAGATCCGCAAGATCCCTATACGCAATTGCTCGTATCTTCTGTGCTTCAGGTATGACGATCATGCAAAGCGCTGCTGCGGAAATGCTTCGTATTGAAAACGTCTCGAAAACTTTCACGCTTCACCTGCGGGGAGGAATGTACCTGCCTGTCGTCTCGAGTTTGACGCTGCATGTGAATGCAGGCGAATGCGTCGCGCTGAACGGGCCCTCCGGTACGGGCAAATCATCGATCCTGAAGATGATCTTCGGAAGTTATCTCACCAGCTCGGGCTCAGTTCTCGTGCGGGCAGGCGCAGACTTTGTCGATGTCGCCAAAGCTGGTCCCCTTGAGGTGCTTGCGCTTCGCAGTTCCACGCTTGGATATGTCAGCCAATTTCTGCGCGTCATACCCCGGGTCGCCTGCATTGACGTGATCGCAGCCAGCGCCCGCGAGGACGGCTGCGACGAGGACGAGGCCCAGGCGCGCGCCCGGTCTTTGCTTGCCCGCCTCAACCTTCCCGAACGTCTCTGGGGGCTTCCGCCGGCGACATTTTCAGGCGGCGAGCAGCAGCGCGTCAACATAGCGCGCGGGTTTGCCGCCCATCGTCCCGTCATGTTGCTTGATGAGCCGACAGCCTCGCTGGACGCTGTTAACAGCGCAGCGGTCGTCGAGCTTATCAGGGAACGCAAAGCTGCCGGCGCAGCGATCCTTGGCGTGTTTCACGATGCGTCCGTGCGCGACAAAGTGGCCGACCGTAACGTCGAAATTCAGCCCGTCGAGCGGAGCGAAGTCTGTGACTGAAACATCGCTATTTGAAAACGCCCACATTGTGCTGCGCGATTCCGAATTTCAGGGCTGGATTGCTGTTGATGGCGGACTGATCGTCGACATGGGCGAGGGGCGCGCGCCGGAGCGGGGCCTGGATTGCCGCGGCGATATTCTCGCGCCTGGATTCGTTGAGCTTCATACCGACCATCTCGAGAGCCATCTACGTCCGCGGCCAAAGGTCGATTGGCCCGCGCGCATGTCCATCGTCGCCTATGATGCGCAGATGGTTGCGTCAGGAATCACAACGGTCTTTGATTCGGTACGCGTGGGTAACGACGCCGATTATGTCGCTGCGCGCAACGATGCCTCGAATCTTGTTGGTGAAATCGCCGCCGCTGCAGATGAAGGCGTTTTGAGAGCGCGCCACCGCACGCATTTGCGCTGCGAGATATGCGCTGAAGACGCCGTTGAAGCTGCTGCGGACGTTATAAATGCATATCAGGTCGACCTGATGTCTCTTATGGATCACACGCCGGGCGCGCGGCAATTTGCGAGCATCGAGGCATGGAAGACCTATTATGGCGGAAAGTCCGGTCTTCCCGAGACTCACCTTCAAAAACTGATGGACCGCAAGCGCGAGCTCTTTGCAAAGAATTACACGAGACACCGCGCGGCGCTGGTAGCTATGGCCCATAACGGCGGCGTGGCGATTGCCAGTCATGACGACACCAATTCCGGGCATGTGGAAGAATCCATCGCGGACCGGGTCAGCCTCGCGGAATTCCCGACGTCGGTTCTGGCCGCGCGCTTGTCGCACGAGGCCGGTATATCAGTGCTTATGGGCGCGCCGAACGTTGTGCGCGGCGGTTCGCATTCGGGCAATGTTGCCGCCGAGGCGCTGGCGCGCGAGGGTTTACTCGATATTCTCTCGTCTGATTATGTGCCCGCAAGCCTGCTCATGGGCGCGTTTGGTCTGGCGCAACGCATCAAGGGCTATGGATTGCCGCGCGCGATCCGCACAATCAGTTACAATCCCGCCAGAGCAGCCAACATCCATGATCGTGGCGAAATCGCCATTGGGCAGGCCGCAGATCTCGTGCGTATTATAAATCAGGATAAGGGTCCCATCGTTCGTGAGGTTTACCGTGACGGCGTTCGCGTATTCTGAAACGTCACTGCAACCAGGCGTCTTCGTCGCCGTCGTTGGCCCAAGCGGCGTCGGCAAAGACACGGTTTTATCTCATCTTCGTTCGCAGATCGGCGCCAGGGAGGGCTTCCTGTTTCCAAAGCGTATTATAACGCGGTGCTCCGATGCTTCCGAAGAATTGATCGAGATCGACAAGCGTAATTTTGAAGCGCAAAAATTAGCTGGCGCCTTCGCACTGTCATGGTCCGCTCATGGCCTTGACTATGCCGTTCCGGTCTCGGTTCGTAGCGAGATTGTGGCGGGCAAAATTGTCGTGGTCAATATATCGCGCGCGGTGATCGGGCAGGTGCGGGCGGCCTTTCACCGATCAAGAATCGTTCTTGTGAGGGCGCCGCTTGAAATGAGGGCGCAACGAATTGCCCGGCGTGGCCGTGAAAATGAAAGCGACATTCGCGCCCGCCTTGCGCGCACCGTAGATTCTTTTGCGGAAAGCGATGCGGACTTAATTCTTGATAATTCAGGAACCCCTGAAGACACTGCGCGAACCTTGCTTGATTTTCTGGTGACGATCAGCCCGCAGATTGAAGCCTGAAACGCGCAATCTCGCGGAAGCGCTCATTGGGCTGCGACTGCCCACACAATGAAATATCATTGATAATATGCGCGACGTCGATTGGCGCATATATTTGATGAAGGGCCTGTCTCAAAGGCTCCGACACATCGTCGGGCAAGCTGTCGGTCAGCGTCATGTGAAAGCGAAATTCATCCAGCACATAGGGATAACCCCAACGATCAAGATAGCGCTGCTGGCTGTATGTCAAAGGCGCCCTTAATCGACGCAGCCGTTCATCGGCGTTCATTGGCGCGCGGAACTCATCAAATGTTTGAACGCAAAGCGCGGCGAAATCCCCCAGCTGCGATGGGGGCGTTTTCGGGGCCAGCGCAATAAATCCGGCAATGCGCTTCACCGCCAGATACCCCAAATCCACCGGCGCCTGCGCACGCGCAAACGCCGTCATGGCTGCAATGAGATCAGGCTCAGACACGTCTTCCGCCAGCCGAAACGGGGCCTTGAGAGTGGCGTGAAAACCATACCGCGCCGGCTCTGTCGTCAATGGTTTCATGTCGAAAGCAGGGACGCAGGATTTAACATCCTCACCGCTCGATGAATCATAGCCGATCACGGAACAGCCAAAACGCCAGAGCGCGCTATCAGATGGCGGAAGATAATAAATTGCGTATCGCATTCGCCCGACGCCTGATTGAAACTGAAAGTCCATTAGAGCGTTGCCGGATATAGCCTGACAGCTTGGTTTAAGGCCAGAAATTTCAACGGTCAGCGCGCGACAATTGTCCCGTACCGCTATTCACGAATTACGACACGGGCATGACTTAACAGACCTGACACAAAGGTGGCTATCAAATGAAAGGATCGACATTGACTGCTTGGGTGCGTTGAGCGCTCGCCTCCAACACTATTCTGATGACGGCTTTGCGCTGCGACGTTTCGCCGTCATTTCAGGCAGAGCGAAAACTTGACGGGACCAGCTTCTGCAGTATATAAGATAAAACTAATAAATCTGGCTTCGAATTATCGCTTTAGCATCTCATTTTATGTCGTTTGAGGACTAACTGCGCCGGTTCGTCGTCGATGGCTTCACTAGGTCGCCGTTGCCGATGCGACGTTTACTATCGTCGTCATGAAGCGGTTTGCGGCGCAATCTGGTGGTTTCGAACCGCAGCTTGATGGTCGCCCAAACGCGGGATCCGCGCAGGAGCACAAGTATGTTTGATCATTTTGACGCTCTCATGCTGGCGCGCATCCAGTTCGCTTTCACGGTCAGTTTTCATTTTATTTTTCCCGCCCTCACGATCGGACTGGCGAGCTTTCTCGCCGTACTGGAGGGGCTTTGGTTATGGACGGATAGATCAGTTTATCTGGATTTGTTTAAATTCTGGCGCAAGATTTTCGCCGTGGCTTTCGCGATGGGCGTCGTCTCGGGCATTGTGATGTCCTACCAGTTTGGAACGAATTGGTCGGTGTTTTCCGACAAGGCCGGTCCGGTGATCGGGCCTTTGATGGCCTATGAAGTGCTCACCGCGTTTTTCCTTGAGGCCGGTTTTCTGGGCGTGATGCTTTTTGGCATGGAGAAAGTCGGTAAGAAGCTGCACTTCACCGCCACCTGCCTTGTCGCACTCGGCACCTTCATTTCCGCATTCTGGATTTTGTCGGCCAATAGCTGGATGCATACGCCCACGGGCTTCGAGATGGGCGAGAACGGCCAGTTTCTGCCCGGGCCTTCGTGGTGGGCGATCATTTTCAACCCGAGCTTCCCCTATCGCCTCACGCACACGATCACGGCGGCCTATCTCACCACCGCGCTGACGGTTGGGGCCGTGGGCGCATGGCGCCTTCTCAAGGATTCCGCCAACGTCCACGCGCGCACCATGTTCTCGATGGCGATGTGGATGGTGGCAATCGCCGCGCCCGTGCAAATCGTGCTGGGCGATCTGCATGGGTTGAACACGCTTGAGCACCAGCCCGCAAAGGTCATGGCGATGGAGGGCCATTACAAGAGCTATCCGGACGGGGCGCCGTTGATCCTGTTCGGGATTCCCAACGAGGCCGAGAAGCGCATTGATTACGCCATTCAAATTCCCAAGGCGTCGTCGCTGATCCTCAAGCATGACCGGAATGCGCCAATGGCGGGGCTTGATACGATTGATCCCGACAAGCAGCCTCCGGTAACGCTCGTTTTCTACGCCTTCCGCATTATGGTGGGGCTGGGCATGGCGATGCTGGGCCTTGGGCTGCTGAGCCTTTAAGCGCGCTTTCGCTCAAGGCTCTACGACATGCCGCTGCTGCTGCGCTTTGCGCTCGTCATGGGGCCTTCGGGCTATGTGGCGGTGCTGGCGGGCTGGATTACTACGGAGGTTGGGCGCCAGCCCTATACAATCTACGGATTGCTGACGACGGCCCAGAGCGTGGCGCCTTTAGCGACGCCGGCCGTCGCGGCCTCGCTGATCGCTTTTGTCATCGTGTATTTCTTCGTGTTCGGCGCGGGCACGCTCTACCTGCTCAAACTGATGGCCGCCGATCCGGCGGGCGTGCCCGTGCGTGAGCCAGGCCCCATTCGCACCGCAGGCCTTGCGACGCCGTTGACGCCGTCCCACCCATCTATGACTTCGGAGTAGAGCGATGACGCTGGCCATTGACCTCACCATCGTCTGGGCGTTCATCATCGCTTTCGCCGTGTTCGCCTATGTTGTCCTTGACGGGTTTGATCTCGGGATCGGGATTCTATTCTCGGCCTTCAAGGTTGGAGACAGTCGCGATCAGGCCATGAATTCCATCGCCCCGGTTTGGGACGGCAACGAAACGTGGCTGGTGCTGGGCGGCGGCGGCCTGCTGGCGGCCTTTCCGCTGGCCTACGCCATCGTGTTGCCCGCGCTTTATCCGCCGATCATCGCAATGTTGCTGGGCCTTGTGTTTCGCGGCGTGGCCTTTGATTTTCGCTGGCGCGATCCCGGCCACAGAGCGTTTTGGGATTTCGCGTTCACGGCGGGTTCGGCCACCGCGGCCTTTGCTCAGGGCGTCGCGCTTGGCGCGTTGCTGCAAGGCGTCAAAGTCGTTGATCGCGCCTATGCCGGAGGCTGGCTTGACTGGTTGACGCCCTTCAGCGTCCTCACTGGCGCCAGCGTCGTTGTGGGCTATGCTTTGCTAGGCGCCACCTGGCTGATCTGGAAAACGGAGGGCGAGGCGCAGCCCGTCGCGCGACGTTTTGCATGGATTCTGTTTCCCGCCATTCTCATCGCTATCGTGTTCGTCAGTCTGGCCACGCTTTATCTGCATCCCTCCTATGTCAGCCGCTGGTTTGACATGCCCAACGTGCTGGCCACCGCGCCAGTGCCCGTGCTCACGGCGGCGCTGGCATGGGCCTTCTGGCGCGCGATGCGCGAGGGCGCCGAAGCCAGCCCGTTCTTCCTGACGCTGGGCGTGTTTTTGCTTACGTTCATTGGGTTGGGAATCAGCATGTTTCCCTATGTCATTCCCGGCGCCGTCACAATATGGGACGCAGCCACCGCACCGCGCAGCCAGGCGTTCATGCTTGTCGGCGCCGTGCTGACAGTGCCGCTCATTCTTGCCTACACAATCTGGTCGTACTGGGTTTTTCGCGGCAAGGTCGGCTCGCACGGGTACCATTAAATGAGCGGTTATGAGCGCCCGCTCTGGAAGCAATTGCTTTGGATGGCCGCCATCTGGGCCGCCAGCGTCTCGACGCTGAGCGTTGTCGCGCTGGTGATCAAATTCTGGCTGCGCTGAAAGCCTGAAAGGGACGCGTTGTGCGCGCCCCTCAAAGCTTCAGGCCTTCGCGATCATGCTGCGCAACATCCATGCGGTTTTTTCATGCACCTGCATGCGCTGCGTCAACAGATCGGCGGTGGGCTCGTCGCCGGCCTTGTCGGCAAGGGGGAAAATGCTGCGGGCGGTTTTGACGACGGCCTCCTGCCCCTGAACCAATTGCTGGATCATCTTTTCGGCGGACGGAACGCCGGTCTCTTCGATGATGGACGTGAGAGCGGAATATTGCTGATACGATCCCGGCGCGTGAACGCCCAACGCACGAATACGCTCGGCGATCAAGTCAACGGCCAGCGCAAGCTCGTTGTATTGCTGCTCAAACATGAGGTGCAGCGTGTTGAACATCGGCCCGGTCACGTTCCAGTGAAAACTGTGCGTCTTCAAATAGAGCGTGTAGGTGTCGGCCAGCAAACGCGAAAGCCCTTCGGCGATCTGGGCGCGATCCTGCGCAGACAATCCGGTATCCATTGGCTCAGGAGACATGGGCTCAGGGGTCATGCAATCATCCTCTCGCAAAACTGGCGTATTGACTGGCGCGGCACCGCAAGGCGGGGCAGGCCAGTAGCTCGCAGCCATGTGCTTTACATGGGGCTGGCGCCGCTTCAGGACAAGCGCAGGCTGCGGGCGTTCAGCGTCGCTTTGCGCTGATATCGCTCACCCCTGCTCCCGCCACCACCTTTGCGCGCCCGGATGCATCGGCACGTCCATTGGCGTGGCGTCGGTCTCTATGCCCAAATGCGCCAGGCCTTCGTGCGTGCCTTCCTCCCATGTCATCTCGTCGTGGCGGGCTTTGAAGGCGCCGCAGATTTTGTACGCTATCTCGTCCGCAAGATCGGCGCGCGCGTAGAGCGGCCAGCCGCTGAAGTCGAAAGCGTCATAGGCTGGCAAATGGGAGAAGCGCCCGGTTTTCAGCTCTACTTTACGCCAGCCGATGGCTTGCATGGCTTCAAACGCGTCGGACTCGATGGGGATCAATGCCATATTATTGGCGAGCGCCTCCGCGATCCACAAGCTGATGCCCTCGTCAAATACAGCGTCAAGCGTGCCGTCGAAAATGCCCGCCATGCGGCGCTTGTCGTTGGGCGGACCGGCAGGCACGACGCAGCCGCCCCAAGCTTCAATGTCGGCGATGCTCATGCCGTAATGCCCGAGCAATTGCGCCACAAGCACCAGCGTTGAATGCGTCGGGTCTTCGCGCAGTGACACGCGCAGCGGATAGCGCGCCTTCTTCACGTCATGCAGCGAGGTAAAGCCCAGCCCCTTGCGCATGGCGATCACGAACCGGTCCACGCTGGGATAAGACGCGATGATACGCAGCGGCAGCGGCCGCGTGAACAGGCCCGTTCCGCGACAGGCCTGCGTCAGCAAAGCAGATGGATTGACGAAGGCGGCATCGACATCGCCGCGGGCCACGTCATAGGCCATGATCGCCGAGCCGGTCGCCAAATTGAGCGAGGGCCGGAACGCCTCCCCGGCGCCGCTGCCAACGGAGATGCGCATATCCCGGTCTCCGCCGTATCGGGTTTGTGGATTGCCCGCAATGTGCAGCCCCAATTCCCACAAAATTTGCGCGCGCTTGAAATTGGCGCCGAACGGCAGCTTTGACATGTTCTCTATGCCTCCCATTGGTTTTTCGGCAGGGCGAGCCCCTGTCTGTTGGCGCGACGATAACCGTTAATCGCCGCTGGCGAAAGCGTCGGGCGAGCTGCTTTGCAAGCAGATGACAAAGCTCCTGCCGGTGACGAGGGCTCACGCGGCGCGAGCAGAACGAAACTAAAACGTCGCGCTAACGTTAATCTTGCTACCGACAGCCTCATTGAGGCCCGGATGTGAGGGAACCTTCCATGTCAAAGACCAAAACCATCTTCGCTGCATGCCTGTCGATCACGCTCGCAACCGGTGCCGCCAGCGCCCAACGGCGCCAGCCAAACTACGAACCAATTGCCCGAGCAATGTCGGCGCGTCATGCAAAACATGCCGCAGGAATGCATGAGCCTGATGCAGAACATGAGCGCCACACGCAACATGGGCATGGTGCAGGAATCCATGCGCGCTGGCGCAACGACCGACGCCAGTCAAACGACGACCCTGCCCGCACATGTGCGCAAAACACCGCCGTCATGAACAAAATGCACGCCGATATGGCCAAAGACGCCAGCATCGCCGATCCCGACGAGGCGTTTACGCGCGCGATGATCCCCCACCATCAGGCCGCCATAGAAATGGCGCGCATCGTGCTGAAACACGGCAAGGAAGAGCAGGCCAAAAAACTCGCCAACGGCGTGATCCGTGAACAGACCCGCGAGATTGCCGACATGGAGGAACGGCTGAAGAAGCGCGCAAGATAAGCGCCCCTCTGGACCGCGCGCACGCGGACCGAAGGGCCGCCGAAACGCTGCTGCAAATTAAAAACTGCGAGCAACGTCGATCAAAATGTTGTGGGCGACCATGACGCGGCGCGCGGTTCGTGCTAAGCGGCGAGAATGCAAAACGCCCCGCTTTTGATTGACGCAAGCCCATTCCTGATTGACGCGAGTCCCTGGGTTATTCTGGCCGTTTATTGCGTAGCGACATGGTTGAGTACGCCGCGCGCAGTCGCTGCGCCGCGATTTTTCGACGGCAAGAGCGCATCGGGCAAAGAGCCCGGTATTTTGCTGGTCGCATTCAGCGCCGCAATCACATGGGTGTTCGCCAAGTCGATCACCAATGCGGCGGATCTGGGCTACGCGTTCGGGCTTGCGGGTTCTATCGGCTACACGATTTATTATCTCAGCTTCGTTGTGGCGGGCGTGACGATCTATTTCATGCGCACGCGCGGCGGCTGGACCTCGCTGCCGCAAATGTTGACGGCTAAATACGGCGCGACTTGCGCAAAGCTGTTTATGGCGGCGATCGCGTTTCGCCTGTTCAACGAAGTCTGGTCCAATACCAAAGTCATGGCGCTGTTTTTCGGTCCCGAAGGCTCGGCGTCGTATTGGATCGCAGCACTTCTCGTGACAATCTTCACGCTCGCCTATGCCTGGACGGGCGGCATGCGCGCCAGCCTGTTGACGGATCGCCTGCAAATGATTGCAGCCTTTATTTTGCTCGGCGTTCTGATGGCGGTATTGCTACCGCCGATGGCGAGCAAAGGACTGCCCGGCGTGCCTATCTCGACGCATCAGGCAGGCCTGACGTTCTGCCTGCTGGCGCTTGTGCAGGTACTGTCCTATCCGTTTCACGATCCCGTGCTGACGGATCGCGGCTTTCTCAACAGCCCGCGCAAAATGCTGGCGAGCTTCGTGCTGGCGGGCGTCCTGAGCGGCGGCTTCATATTTTTATTTAGTTTTGTCGGGCTTTACGCGCGCGCGTTTGAGCTTGTCGGCGCCCCCAGCCTCAGCGTCCCTGCCTCGCTCGGCTTTGGCATGATGCTCTTGTTCAACGGCATGATGCTGACCTCGGGCGGATCCACTATCGACTCGACGTTCACCAGCGTCGCCAAATTATCGGCGCGCGACTGGAGCAGCGAGGCGCCGCGCCCCATCGAGCGCGATCTGACAATTGGCCGACGGGCTATTATCATCGTCGCAATCGTCGGCAATCTGCCGCTGTTGTCGATTTATCTAGGCGACAGGATCGGCCCTGCTATCATCGCACCCACCACGATTTCCGGCACGATGGTGATGGGATTGGCGCCGATTTTCCTGCTGTCGTTTGCGCGCGGCGCCGGTCCGCTCAGCTTTCATCTGGCGTTCTGGCCCGGCCTTTTGCTGGGCATAGCCCGCGCGGTCGAGACATTCGCGCAAGTTTCACTCCTGCCGCGCTGGCTGGCGCTTGGAACTGGCAGGTTCGATCTTGATCTGGGCGTGAACGTGTGGGGCCTGCTGTTGTGTACGGCAGGCTTTCTGCTTGGGGCGGCGATCACGCAGATCAGCGCGCGCAAAACCCCTGCGCGCGCGTGATTTCTGCTAACCGGCCATCGCGGGCTTGGGCGGCAGGGTCTCAAGTTCGGCGGCGATGATTGCGTCCATCCTCGGCTCAAGGCCGTGGCGCGCCATCGCCTCGCGATACAGATTGCGCACGATGTCTGACTCGTCGGCGTAATCAATCTGGTTGCCGCCAAGGCGCGAGCTGATCCACGATAGCGGCACGCCCTGCGCATTGCGCGGCGAGGAGTGTTTGAACGCGAGATAGCGCGCGGGCGTGGGGCCGGAATTGAAATGCTGATGGAACGTATTGTTGGGCGGCACGATCAAAGTGCCCGGCTCCCAATCATAGCGCTTTGGCTCCTGCCCCTGCTCCCACATCAGCGAATAACCCTCGCCCGAAAGCACGATCACATGCGCGCCGGGGCCGTGGCGATGGCCCTTCTTGTAGGTGCCGACGGGAAATTGCGAGATGTGGCTGGCCATGGCTCCCTTGGCCATGTTGAAGCGGATATGACCACCGCCGGCCCCGCGCTCTTTGGCCGAGATCAACGGCAGGTTTACAGCATCAGGCACGAAGTTTGTGCGCAGCAGAAAGCCATCCTGCTCGCCCTTGTTTGAAAAGTAATCAGGCTCGCCCGAAAAGCGCTCCGGGAAATCGCGCGGCGTGTTGAAGACGAAATCGACGTCATCAAACATGTTCAGCAATTGCGGGCCAAACGTCACGCCCACATAGCGCGCGGGGGCGGCGCCCGAGCCGTTGAAATGCTGGTGAAAAGCGTTGAGCGGAATCGCGAAAATAGCGCCGGCTTTCCATTCAAACGTGAGCTTCTGGCCCTTGTCGTTCCACACGCTCGTCGAGCCGCGACCCTCCAGCACCAGCACCATTTCTTCAAACAATTGGCGCTGGGGCTCAAGCTTTCCGCCGGGCGGAATCTCGCACACATAGCAATCGTTGGAGGTGCGCGAGGCCTCGTGGTTGATGAACACGCCCTTGCCGCCGCGACGCGCCCAGGGCTTCAAATCCACCGTACGCAGGTTGGGCACATAATGCCCGCTGATGATGTCCAGCCCTTCCGCCTGCACCCAACGCTCGTAAGGCGTACCTTTTTCGGTGGCGAACTTTTTGGCCAGCTCATCGGAAACAAGCGTCGAGGAAGTCATTGTGCGCTCTCTTGCAGGAGTTTTAAGGAATTAAACAACGCGGCGCGCCAAACAGCGCGCCGCGTTCTTGTCAGAGTTTAATTTGCAGCTGGCTTGTCGCCCTCTTTGAGCTTTGTCTCAATCACTTTCAGATCCGGCTTCAGGCGCGAGGCGTCGGCAAGTTTTTCGATGATCGCCTTGGGAGTCGCATAGACTTCCTTCAGCATCACAGCCATTTCCTCGCCCGTCATCGGGTTCACTTCCATGCCGGTCTTTTCGGCGTCGGCGATCAGCGCCTTGTCCTTCATGGAGGCGTCAAAGGCGCGGCGCAGCGCGTTGACGCGCGCCAGCGGCACGTCGTCACCGACAAATAACGGGCGGCCCATTTCAAACGCGCTGAACTGGAGTTTGAAAATGTCCTTCTGCTCCTGCGTCTCCGCCATGTCGGTGATCAGCGGAACGTTGGGCATATCGGGATGGCGGCGCAAACCCTGCTGATACAGGATCAAATACTTACCGCTCTCGATCCATTCCTTATATTGCGGCTTGAGGCTGGTCCACGAGAACGTGCCGCGACCGTCGGCCTCGCCGCGCTCCATGGCGAGGTTCGTCTCGTTGCCGCCGGGATAACCCGCAATCACTTTATACTTAAGGCCCAGCAGGTTACGCAGGACATAAGGCACCACTACGCTCTCGGTGCTGACGCCGGTGCCTGCGACGATCACTTCGCGCGTCCGCAAATCCTGCCACGTCTTGATGCCGGTGCGCGCAGCAACCATCGCCACCGACGTGTCGGCGTTCACCGATCCGATGGCGTGCATCGTGAGCGGATCAAACTTGGCGTGCGAGGCTGCGCCAAGCAGTGGCTCCAGCGGCACGCCGCGTTGGGGCGCAGCAATGTGCAAGCCGTCTTTGGGCGCAACGCTGGCGACGTAATTCATCATCACGAGGCCGCCGCCGCCGGGCATATTGCGCACGACGACTGTCGGTTGACCAGGCAAGTATCTGCCAATGTAGCGCGCCACCAGACGCGCGTTCTGATCGTAGCCGCCGCCAGCCGAAAGCCCGACGTAAAACGTCATGGTTTTGCCGGGATAGAATTCTGCGGGCGATTGCACAGTCTGCGCCAGAGCGGCAGAGGCCAGAGCGGGCGAGGCAAAGAGCGCGGCGGTCGCAATCCCCTTCAAGCGGTTCTTTATGCGGGTCTTCATGTCCAAATATCCTCCCTAAAGCCGGTGACGGGTCTTGCGCCCCCTTGCGCGATTCATCTGCGCTTGGGCGCATCATGGCCCAGCCGGCGCGCCGTGGGAAGCCCTGTCGTTGCGAGGCGCCCGCAAGCTTCAGCTTTTGCTGGTTTGACGCTTGGCGGCGCGCAATGTTACGAGCCAACACTGGAGCTGCCGCCTGACAGCGCCCGCCAAGGGGAGACCACCATGACCGCGAAATCGCCAACAGGCGGGCGCGCCGTCTTCCGCCACGTGGATTACACGCGCTATTTGTTCTCCCGTTTTCTGTGGGGGCTTGGCCTCCAGATCCAGACCATCGCCATCGCGTGGTATGTCTACGACGTCACCAATGATCCGCTGGCGCTGGGCTTTATCGGGCTCGCCGCCTTCATCCCCGCCGTGCCGCTGTCGCTGCTCACCGGCCCGGCTGCGGACCGTTACGACCGTCGTATTATCCTGCTGATTTGCTGCACGATCATGGCCCTGTGTTCGGCCGCTTTGATTTGGCTGCAATATACGGGAAACATTCGCGCCGATCAGATATGGCCGGTTTATGTGGTAGTTTTCGTGCTGGGATGCGCGCGCTCGTTCGCCAATCCTGCGGGTCAGGCGCTGGTGATGACGCTGGTGCCGGACGAGGAGTTTGCAAGCGCCGCCGCCTGGAACAACACCTTCAACCAGACCGCCAGCATCTCCGGCCCCGCCATCGGCGGGCTGTTGTTCCCCTTAGGCATCTATGTGCCGTTTGGCGCTGCGGCGCTGGCGTTTCTCATCGCCATCGTACTCACCGCGCGTATTGCCTATCGCCCGCAAAAAATCACCAAACCGCCGGTGACGCTGACGATGCTTGCCGCCGGTTATAAATTCATCTGGAACAAGCCGATTATTCTTGGCGCCATCACGCTTGATCTTGTGGCGGTGCTGCTTGCCGGCGCCACTGCGCTGCTGCCTATTTTTGCGCGCGACATTTTTCAAACCGGTCCATGGGGGCTTGGCCTGTTGCGCGCCATGCCGCCGGTTGGTTCGGTCTGTGCGGCGTTGGCGCTGGCCTATTTCCCGCTGCAATCTGGCATCGGCAAGAAGATGATCTTTGCTGTTGGCGTTTATGGAATAGCGACGATCTGCTTTGCGCTGTCGACCAATATCTTCGTGGCGATTCCGTTCCTGATAATTATCGGCGCGGCGGATATGGTGAGCGTCGTCATTCGCCAAACGCTGATCCAGGTCGAGACGCCCAATGAGATGCGTGGGCGCGTTGTGGCGGTTCACACCATTCTCACAGGCACTTCCAACCAATTGGGCGAATTCGAAAGCGGCGCGCTGGCATGGATGATCGGCGCCGTACCAGCCGTTCTCGTTGGCGGCGCCGGCGCCGTTTGCGCCTCGCTGTTGTGGCTACGCCTGTTCCCGGTCCTTCGACAACGAGAGCGCTATTGAGTTTGGGGGAGAGAAAACGCGAAAAAGACGAGCGTGGGCGCATTGATGACGAAACGTAATCGGCTCCGTTACAGATCATAAACCATACACAAGAGGCACTTTCGCGTGAGGGCCTTGCATGACGTCTACGCCTCCTGATTCAGAAGCCGACAACATGGTCGCTCATTATACAGCCCTCGCCCGCATGCCGCTGTCGAAAGACAACGCTGTGGCGCTGCGGCGCGAAGGCCGCGAAGGATTGGCGAAGCTTGGACAGCCGGCGCCGTTCGAGACGCTGGAGCGGCGCCGTCGCTGGAGCGCCGTATCGCGTATTCGCGAAACCGCACTGCGCCAGCGAGGAGCGCCCCCACTGCGCTAGCTCAGGAAACTTCCCCAGCTCACCCGCATAGCATCAGGGGCGAAGACGAGCTTGCGGGCAATGGTTTGGCGAACAAGTCTGACGATGGCGCGCATTCGCCTCGGGCGCACCCCCTCGCGGCTTGCGTTTGGCCTTGAGCAACGTGGCCTAGCGCAGCTTGCCTTTTGGGCCTGGGGCATGGGGCATGGGGCTCGACGCCACCATCCATTACCTCAACCGTTTGCGGCTGCAGGAAAGCGCAGGCGGCGATCTCGTTGAAAACATTGCGCGCGCGAGCGTGCTTGTCGGGCCTGCGCTGATCGTGACAACGCTGGTGCTGGCGGGCGACTTGCTGATCCCGGCTGAGCACAACGAGCGTAAGCGGCTGCAACGCCATAGCCGTCTTCTGAGCCTGCGTTCAGCTAACGATTTGACGAGCGTTTGGCTCCAAGGCGCGGAGTTGATGGCCCGGAGTTGATCCGGGGACGGCCACGGCATTGGGGTGCGGGATCAGTTTTGCAGCTGTGCGCCATTGCAGCAGCAATTGCGCCAGGGCTTCAGTAAGGCTTGCCTAGACTGACAGCGCCGTGATGAAACCAAGCACAGTAGCTAGCAATCCGCTTAACAAGGCGATCTGTACGACCAGCTCATCTTGATAGGACTGATGCGATTCACGACGCTGCATGTTCATGACTGCACTCCCTTTATGAAAGGCTGCCTGTTCATGGTTAACAAATAGTTAATTTTTCCAACTTTGTTAACAAAAGCTGAAACTTGGGAGCGTTTTGACGCGGCACCCCACGAAAAGACCGTAAACTTTTCCGGACGCAAAACGTAAGCAACATGCGAGACTGGCCAAAGATTGCACATTGCTGACGGAGCCCGGACCATGCCAATTCACATGAAAACGTCCCGATTATTGCCCCCCTGCATACTCGTCCTCATGCTCTCTGGCGCCGCCGCAAACGCGCAGCAAGCGCGCACCATCGAGACACGCAGCGGGCCTGTGCAAGTGGAGGTTCTGGCGCAAAGCCTGCAAAACCCGTGGGGCATGGCGTTTCTCGACAAGGAGCGGATGCTTGTCACCGAGCGCCCCGGGCGGCTGCGCATCATGACGCTCACGGGCGAGATTTCGCAGCCGATCAAGGGCGTGCCGCAAGTGTTTGCGCGCGGTCAGGGCGGCCTGCTCGACGTGGCCCTGTCGCCTGATTTTTCCAAAGACCGGCTGGTCTACCTCACTTTCGCCGAGCCCGGCCCCAATTCAACGGCGGGCACGGCGCTGGCGCGCGGGCGCCTCAATGCGAACGAGGACAAGCTGGAGGACACCGCCATTTTGTTTCGCCAGCAACCCAAGGTCGATGGCGGCCAGCATTTTGGTTCGCGCATCGCCTTCAGTCGCGATGGATATGTGTTCGTAACGACGGGTGATCGCGGCAAGATGACGCCTGCGCAAGATCCATCCACGCATATCGGCGCCGTGGTGCGCATCGCGCGCGACGGATCGGTGCCGAAGGACAATCCGTTCATCGGCAAAGCAGGCGCGCGCTCCGAGCTTTGGTCGCACGGCCACCGCAACATTCAGGGCGCGGCAATTCATCCGCAAACCGGCGCCCTTTGGCTGCATGAAATGGGGCCGCGCGGCGGCGACGAGGTCAACATCGCCCGAGCGGGCAAGAACTATGGCTGGCCGCTGGTGAGCTGGGGCGATCATTACGATGGTCGCGACATTCCAGACCCGCCGACGCGACCTGAATTTGAGGGCTCGCTCCATGTCTGGAAGCCCGCCGTCGCGCCTTCGGGAATGGCGTTCTACGCTGGCGCGCTGTTCCCGGACTGGCGCGGCTCGCTGCTGGCGGGGGCCTTGGTTGGCCAGGGAATCGTTCGCCTCACGCTCGATGGCGAACGCGTTACCGGCGAGGAACGCATACGTCTGGGCGCCCGCATCCGTGATGTGAAAATCGGCCCGGACGGCGCGGTTTACGCACTCACCGACGAAGGGAACGGCAAGCTTATCCGCTTGTCTCCGAAGTAACCCAAACCCGGCCTCGTGTGCGAAGATCCTGCTCTGTTCATCACCTCCGTTTTGGCGAAAAGCGCGCGCCCGGTTTGCGATTGCGTTCGAGAGGATTCGCCGGCGGCGCAGAAGCGCCGACGTTCGCGCATCATCCTGCTTATTCATGCGCCAAACTGCGCGTGCCTTCAGCGATCTGCATCGCCGTTAAGCCAATACACGTTTTAATTGCGCGCAAGCGCAGCGATTGTTTGACTCGAACGCCAGCGAGCGGGACAAAAGGCGGTCAGCGATTGCCGCCGACCCCGGGAGTTTGCACGTGTCGATCTTCGTCGCCCTGCACCACCTCACGCATTACAAATATGATCGCCCCGTGGCCATTGGCCCGCAGATCATCCGGCTGCGGCCAGCGCCCCATTGCCGCACGCGCGTCTCGGGCTATTCGCTGAAAGTCTCGCCCGCCAATCATTTCGTGAACTGGCAGCAAGACCCGCATGGCAATTGGCTGGCGCGTTTCGTATTCCCCGAGAAAGCGACCGAACTTAAAATCGAGGTCGATCTCGTCGCCGACATGACGGTGATTAACCCGTTCGATTTCTTCGTCGAGGATTACGCCGAGACTTTCCCGTTCGCCTATCCGCCGGAGCTGGCTGAAGAACTCGCCGCCTGCCTTGTCCGCGACGAAGGCGGGCCCAGACTCGACGCCTATGTCGCGAGCCTGAAGCGCGAGCCGATGCGCGTGATCGATTTTCTGGTCGGACTGAACGCGAAGCTGCAAAGCGATATCTCTTATCTCATCCGCATGGAGCCGGGCGTTCAATCGCCTGAAGAAACGCTGATCCTGCGTTCAGGCTCGTGCCGCGACAGTGCGTGGTTGATGGTGCAGGTGCTGCGCCGGCTTGGACTGGCTGCGCGTTTTGTCTCCGGCTATCTCGTGCAACTCACCGCCGACGTCGATCCGCTGGAAGGCCCCAAGGGCACGGATCGCGACTTCACCGATTTGCACGCATGGGCGGAAGTCTATCTGCCCGGCGCCGGCTGGGTCGGGCTTGATCCCACCTCCGGCCTGTTCTGCGGCGAAGGGCATATGCCGGTTTGCGCCGCGCCGCATTATTCAGCCGCCGCCCCCATCAGCGGCCTGGTGGAGCCCGCAAAGGTTGATTTCGATTTTTCGATGAAAGTGACCCGCGTGCGCGAGGCGCCGCGCGTGACCCGTCCGTTCTCTGACGATTCGTGGGAGAAGCTCGACGCTTTGGGCGAGATCGTCGATCAGGACCTGACCAAACAGGACGTGCGCCTGACGATGGGCGGCGAGCCCACGTTCATCTCGATTGATGATTTTGAATCAGCCGAATGGAACACCGCCGCCGTTGGCCCCACCAAGCGCGCGCGCGCCGACGAGCTGATCCGCCGCCTGCGCGACCGCTTTGGCCCAGGCGGTTTTCTCCATTACGGACAGGGCAAATGGTACCCCGGCGAAAGCCTGCCGCGCTGGGCGTTTGCGCTCTATTGGCGCCGCGACGGAAAGCCTATCTGGAAAAACATCGAGCTGGTGGCGCCCGAAAAGCCGCCCGCCAATCCCGCCAGCCTGGAAGACGCGCAGGCGTTTGCGGTGGATTTCGCCGAACGCATTGGCGTCGGCGCGAAGTTTATTTTGCCCGCCTTTGAAGACCCCGCCCATTGGATGCTTGAAGAAGGCCGCCTGCCGGAAAACGTCGATCCGATGGATTCCAAGATTGAAGACGCGGAGGAGCGCGCGCGCATGTTGCGCACGTTCGAGCGCGGGTTGCTGAAGGCGTCCGGCTATGTGCTCCCCGTTCAGCGCTGGAACGCAAAGGATGGTCCGCGCTGGATCAGCGAGCTGTGGCAAACCCGTCGCGGGCGCCTGTTCCTGATACCCGGCGATTCCCCCGTCGGCTTCCGCCTGCCGATGAAGGCGCTGCCGTGGATTCCCGCCGCCAGCTATCCCTACATCCACCCGCAAGACCCCACAGAGGCGCGCGGCCCCCTGCCCGACCCTGAGCAATTGCGCCAGCATTATACGGTCGCAAAATCGCGCGAGACGAAAACCTCCGTGCCCGCCAATCTCATCATCGGCGCGGTGCGCACCGCTATGGCGATTGAGCCGCGCAATGGCGTGCTCTGCGTGTTCATGCCTCCTGTTGAAAAGCTCGAAGATTATCTGGAGCTGATTGCAGCGCTGGAGGAGAGCGCGAAAGTGCTTGGCCTGCCGCTACAAGTGGAAGGCTACGGTCCGCCCGACGATCCGCGCATGCACGTCATCAAGGTGACGCCGGACCCCGGCGTGATCGAGGTCAACGTCCATCCCGCCTCGTCATGGCGCGAGGCCGTCAACACGACGATGGGCCTGTATGAAGACGCGCGCCAGACGCGGCTGGGCGCCGACAAATACATGACGGACGGTCGCCACACCGGCACCGGCGGGGGCAATCACGTCGTGGTCGGCGGGGCCACGCCTGTCGATTCGCCCTTCCTGCGCAGGCCTGATTTGCTCAAAAGCCTCGTGCTTTATTGGCAGCGTCACCCCTCGCTCTCCTATCTGTTCTCCGGCCTGTTCATCGGCCCCACCAGCCAGGCGCCGCGCGTGGACGAGGGCCGCCACGATTCGCTCTACGAGCTTGAGATCGCAATGGCGCAGACGCCGGGGCCGGACGGCGAGCCGATCCCGTTGTGGCTGGTGGACAGGCTCTATCGGCATTTGCTGGTGGACGTGAGCGGCAACACCCATCGCTCCGAAATCTGCATCGACAAACTCTATTCGCCCGACGGCCCCACCGGCCGGCTCGGCCTGATCGAGTTCCGCTCGTTCGAGATGCCGCCCGACGCCCGCATGAGCCTTGCGCAGCAATTGCTGCTGCGCGCGCTGATCTCATGGTTCTGGCGCCAGCCCCAAAGCGGGAGCTTCGTACGCTGGGGCACGGCTTTGCATGACAAATTCATGCTGCCGCATTTTGTCTGGGCCGATTTCCTGGGCGTGCTCGCGGACCTGCGCAGCGCCGGATACAATTTCGATCCCGAATGGTTTGTGGCGCAGCGCGAGTTCCGCTTTCCGCTTTATGGCAATGTTGAGCACGGCGGTGTTAGTTTGGAAATCCGGCAGGCGCTGGAGCCATGGCATGTGCTTGGGGAGGAAGGCGCTGCGGGCGGCACTGTGCGCTATGTCGATTCCTCGCTCGAGCGTTTGCAGGTGCGCGCCAGCGGCTTTGTGCCCGGTCGCCATGTGATCGCCTGCAATGGTCGTCGTACGCCGATGACCGGCACAGGCTCATCCGGCGAGGCGGTTGCAGGCGTGCGCTTCAAGGCGTGGCAACCCTCGTCCGGCCTGCATCCGCAATTGACCATTGACGCGCCGCTGACCTTCGATGTGCTCGACACATGGAACGGGCGTTCGCTGGGCGGTTGCCGGTATCACGTGACCCATCCGGGCGGCTTGAGCTATGAGGCTTTTCCCGTGAATTCGTATGAAGCGCAGGCGCGCAGGCTGGCGCGTTTTCAGGATCACGGCCATACTCCCGGCCCGTTCGTCGCCCCGAACGAAGAGCAGCCGGGCGAGTTCCCGACCACGCTGGATTTGCGCCGATAAGCGCCTGGAGGAATTTTGGCGGCTGAGCCAAACCATAACACTCGCTCCCCCCATGGGGCGCGACCGCAGAGACGCCAGCTCGAAGATTGGGCTGGCGGATACTCCCCCATGCCTGGCATTCCCGACGAATTCATGGATGCCGCCGGCGCCGTGCGTCCGCACTGGCGCAAGTTTATGGCCGGCCTGTCGCGCATCGAGCCTGACGAAATGGCGCAGCGCTTCGCCGGCGCCGATCGTCGCATTCGCGAAATGGGCATTTCCTATCGCATCCGCGGAGAAGCCAATGAGCGCACGTGGCCGCTGGAGCGTCTGCCGCTTGTAATCTCGGATGAAGACTGGCGCGAGATTTCCGCTGGCGTCGAGCAACGCGCGCGGCTGGCGGAAGCTTTTCTGCGCGACGTTTACGGCCCCGCCGATCTTGTGAGCGAAGGCGCCCTGCCCGCAGCAGCCCTTACCGGCTCGCGCGATTTCCTGCCCGCCATGCGTGGCGTCGAGCCCTCCGGCGGCAAGCATCTGCGTTTCTTCGCCTGCGACATCGGGCGCGGGCCAGATGGGCGGTGGTGGGTTTTGGAAAAGCGCGCGCAGGCGCCGTCGGGCGCAGGCTATGCGCTGGAAAACCGGCTCGTGATTTCCGGCGCCTTCCCGCAACTCTATCGCGACATGAACGTTGAGCGGCTGGCGCCCTTCTTCCGCGATTTTCGCGATGGCCTTTCCAGCTCGGCTGAGCGCAGCAACCCGCGCATCTGCCTGCTCACGCCCGGCCCCTACAGCCAGACCTATTTTGAACAGGCGTATCTGGCCCGTTATCTGGGCTTCATGCTGGTGGAGGGCGACGACCTTGTGGTGCGCGACGGCATCGTATTCGTGCGCACCATTGCAGGCCTGAAACGCGCAGACGTGTTGTGGCGGCGCGTGGACGCTGACTGGTGCGATCCGCTGGAATTCAACGCCGCCTCGCGCATCGGCGTGCCCGGCCTCATGCAGGCGATCCGCAACAGAAGCGTCGCGGTCAACAACATGCCCGGCGCCGGTTTGCTGGAAGCGCGCGCGTTGCTTGGCTTCACGCCCGCTCATTGCGCCCGTTTGCTTGGGGAAGATTTGCGGCTGCCCAATATCGCGACATGGTGGTGCGGCCAGAGCGAGGCGCGCCGCGTGGTGATCGAGCGGCTCGACGAGCTGGTTATCGCCAGCGCGTTCGGCGATCTTTTGCCCGCCCTTGGCGGCAAGCGTCATGTGCTTGGCGCCGATCTCGATCAGCAGCAAAAGCGTGCGCTGATCGCGGCGATAGAGACTCGCGGCGTAGATTTTGTCGGCCAGGAAGTCGTGCGCCTGTCCACCATGCCGGTGCTGCGCGACGGCGGGTTGCAGCCGCGCCCGTTCTCGCTGCGCGTGTTCGCCGCCGCCACGCCAGACGGCTGGCGCGTGATGCCCGGCGGGTTCTGTCGCGTCTCGGACGCAGCCGATGCGCGCGCAATCTCAATGGAGGGCGAAGCCTCCTCCGCCGACGTGTGGATTGCGACCGACCGTCCGGTCGAGATTTCAACGCTCCTGCCCGCCCGCGAATCCGTGCGCGTGGTGCGCATGCTTGGCAATCTGCCCAGCCGCGCCGCCGACAATCTGTTCTGGCTCGGTCGCTATCTGGAGCGGGCTGAGGCCACCGCCCGCGTCGTGCGATGCCTCGCCACCCGCTCAGTCGATATCGATGCGCCCGGCAGCGGCGCGCGCGCAGCGGTTGAGCGCTTGCAGAAAATGCTGCTTTCAAGCGGCGCCGCGCCCGCTGATCTTGCTGGCGCGCAGGCGCAAATCATCGCCGCCATCGCGCTTGCCGATGCAGAACAATACGGCTCGGTCGCAGCAAATGTCGGCATGGCGCGCCGCGCCGCGTCCGTCATTCGCGAGCGGCTGTCGCAGGATGCGACCCGCCTTGTCTCGACGCTTGAGGATTGCGTCTCGCGCCCGCACGATTCCATGGGCGCTGCGTTTGACGCGGCCGCCCGCGCCGATGAAGCGCTTGGCGTGATGGCCGCTCTCGGCGGCCTCATCAACGAGAACATGAACCGCGTCGCGGGCTGGAGCTTCCTTGACATGGGCCGACGCATTGAGCGCGCCGTCAACACCTGCCGCTTCGTGCGCCAGTTCTCGGAGCGCGACGCCACAACAGAGCATCTCGACGTGCTGCTGGATCTGATAGACTCGCAAATCACCTATCGCTCGCGCTATGTGGTCGGCCCTGCCCTGGCCGCCGTGCGTGACATGGCGATGCTCGATCCGTTCAACCCACGCTCGGTCTCCTTCCAGATTGCGCGGGTGGACGAACATCTGGCCAGCCTGCCAAACCTGCGCCCCGACGGCATGCCCGAACAGCCGCGCCGCATCAGCATCAAGCTCGCCGCAGAACTTGCCACGCGAGACGCCGACGAACTTGATCCCGCGCAAGCGCTCGCAATCGAGCAGCGCGTCATGGGCTTGGCGGAAGCTGTCACCGCGCGCTATTTTCTGCAAGGGGCCGGCGCAGCGCGGGCCGAAAAGCCAACGGGCTTCGCGTGATTTACGACATCCGCCACATCACCACCTATCGCTACGCCGCACCTGTGGCCTCCGCCGCCTGCGTGCTGCGTCTGTTGCCGCGCGATGAGCCGGGCCAAACCGTGCTCGACAGCGGGCTTGAGATTTCACCCAACCCCGCCGAGACGCATTCCAGCACCGACGCCTTCGGAAATCGTGTCGCGACGGTGCGCATCGACGCGGCCCATCGCGAGCTGCGCATCGCAGCGTTGTCGCGAATATCCGTGAACCGTCAGGCTCCGCCAGCGCCCGGCCTCACGCCGGCATGGGAGCAAATCCGGAATGCTGCGCAAACGTCGCGCTCGCTGGCGCAGGACTCGCCCGCGCATTTTCTCTACGCCAGCCGGCAAGTGGCGCTGAACGGGGACGCGGCCGCATGGTGCGCTGAGAGCTTCGCGCCGAACCGCCCGATGCTGGAGGCCGCCGTGGAGCTGATGGGCCGCATCCGCCGCGATTTCAAATATGAGAAGGACGCCACTGAAGTCACGACGACGGTGGCTGAAGCCTTCGCCAGCCGCAAAGGCGTGTGCCAGGATTTCGCGCATGTGATGATCGCGGGCCTGCGCGGCCTTGGCCTGCCCGCCGCCTATGTCAGCGGCTATATCCGGACCCTGCCCCCGCCCGGCAAACCCCGGCTTGAAGGCGCCGACGCCTCGCACGCGTGGGTCTCCGTGTGGTGCGGCCCGGAGTTTGGCTGGCTTGGGCTTGATCCCACCAACGACCAGCTGATCGGCGACGACCACGTAGTCGTGGCGCGCGGGCGCGATTACGCCGACGTATCCCCCATCGACGGCGTGTTCATAGGCTCGGGCGATCACGAATTGAGTGTGAGCGTGGACGTGAAGCCGGAAGGCGCCTAGCTCGCCTTCTTTCGCAGACTCTCTTCAAGCGCCCGCCGAATGTAGCGCTGATAGGGCATGTCCTCAGCCGCAGCGCGCGCCTTCACGCTGTCCAGCAGCGCTTTTGGCAGCCGCATGTTCACACGCTCGGACTTGGGGCCGAACTCGAAGTTTGCGGGTTTGAAGCCCGACAGATCATATTCGGTGAGATCGGCAGTTTCGACAAAGCGCTCGGCTTCCTCATCGCTTGTCAGAACGGGTAATTTCTTCTTCATAATAAGCGATCTCCCGTGCGTGCATAAAGCGGGCGCTGATGGGCCGGAGCAGGGTCCATGACCCTGTTTGCCGAAACGTCATCACGCAAAAAATCCAGCGTCCGCTTTCAATCGATCCGATCGCTCGGTAGCGGGTCTCGTTGGTTGAATGCGCCATGTCCGGGTGAAGCCCGAAGGGACCGGACAACAATTCTTCGATTTCGTCCAGCGTGACGCCATGCTTCTCGCATTTGGCCGCGTTTCCGTCGTCCCAATCAAACCCGTCAAACTTCATTTGGAAAATGCCATTTGTATGTACAAAAGTCAATTTATCTATAGCGGCTCAGCCTCGGAAAGCGGCCCAGCAATGAAAATAAAAACGGCGGCGACCCGGGTTAGGGCCACCGCTTCTCTATCAGCCCCGCTTCACGTCCGGCGCCACGCCCTCATCGGCCAGCATCCGCAGCGCCTCGTCCATGCTCATGCTGGTTTGCGCCTGCGAGCCAAAGCGGCGGATCGAGACTGTGCGCTCCAGCGCTTCGCGTTTGCCGACCACCAGCAGCACGGGAACCTTCGCAAGCGAGTGTTCGCGCACCTTGTAGGTGATCTTCTCGTTGCGCAGGTCCATCTCGGTGCGCAGCCCCGCCTTGCGTGCGGCGGCTGCCATTTCCATGGCGTAATCATCGCCGTCCTGCGTGATCGTGCACACCACGGCTTGCAGCGGCGAGAGCCACAGCGGCAGGTGGCCGGCGTAATGCTCCAGCAGAATGCCGGTGAAACGCTCTAGCGAGCCAAACATGGCGCGGTGGATCATCACCGGTGTCACCTTGTCGCTGTCCGGCCCGATGTAGAATGCGCCAAAACGGGCAGGCAGGTTGAAATCGACCTGCGTCGTGCCGCATTGCCATTCGCGGCCGATGGCGTCGCGCAGGGTGTATTCGAGCTTGGGGCCGTAGAACGCTCCTTCGCCGGGATTGACGCCGGTTTTGATTCCGCTCTCGCCGACCTTGTCGAGCACGCGCGAGAGGGCGGCTTCCGCCTTGTCCCACACCTCGTCCGAGCCGACGCGCTTTTCAGGCCGTGTCGAGAGTTTCAGCACCACGTCGTCAAAGCCAAAGTCCTTGTAGACGGACATGATGAGGTCGTTGACCTTCATCGCCTCGTCCATGATCTGGTCTTCGGTGCAGAAGATGTGCGCATCGTCCTGCGTGAACGCGCGCACGCGCATCACGCCATGCAGCGCGCCGGAGGGCTCGTAGCGATGGACGATGCCGAACTCGGCGATCTTCAGCGGCAAATCGCGATAGGACTTCAAGCCATTCTTGAAGATCTGCACATGGCCGGGGCAGTTCATGGGTTTGAGCGCAAACACGCGCTCATCCTCAGTCTTGGTGAGGAACATGTTCTCGCGATAGGTCTGCCAATGGCCGGAGGTTTCCCACAACGCGCGATCAAGCACCTGCGGCGTGTTGACTTCGATATAGCCCGAAGCCTCCTGCCGGCGGCGCATATAATTGATGAGCGTCTGAAACAGCGTCCAGCCCTTGGGGTGCCAGAACACGGTGCCGGGGCCTTCTTCCTGAAAGTGGAACAGGTCCATTTCGCGCGCCAGCCTCCGATGATCGCGGCGCTCGGCTTCCTCCAGCTGCAACAGGTATGCGTCGAGGTCTTCCTGTTTGGCGAATGCGGTGCCGTAAATTCGGCTCAACATTGGCTTGTTGCTGTCGCCGCGCCAATAGGCGCCCGCCACCTTCATCAGCTTGAAGGCGGACCCGATCTTGCCCGTGGACGTCATGTGCGGCCCACGGCACAAATCCATCCATTCGCCCTGCTTGTAGATCTTGAGCGATTGATCGTCGGGGATGGCGTCGATGAGTTCGATCTTGAAGGCTTCGCCGCGCGTCTCGAAAAAGCTCTTGGCCTGATCGCGCGTCCATTCTTCCTTCGTGAACGGCGCGTCGCGACCGATGATCTCGCGCATCTTCTTTTCAATCGCGCCGAATTCTTCCGGCGTGAACGGCTCGGCGCGATGGAAATCGTAATAGAAGCCGTTGTCGATGACCGGTCCGATGGTGACTTGCGTGCCCGGATAAAGCGCCTGCACGGCCTCGGCCAAAACGTGCGCGCAATCGTGGCGGATCAGCTCCAGAGCGCGCGGGTCTTCGCGGCCCACAAATTCGATTTTGGAATCGCGGTGCAGTCTGTCGGCCAGATCAGCCAGCACGCCGTCAACGGTCATGGCCACCGTGCGCTTGGCCAGCGAGGGGGAGATCGACTTTGCGATCTCGACGCCGGACACGCCGGGCTCAAACTGGCGCTGCGCGCCATCGGGGAAAGTAACGCTAATCATGTCAGCTCCTGTGGCTCACTCGCCGAAACGGGCCGGCGTAAGCGATGGGGGAGACTGGGGTATAGCGATGGGGAAGCTGTGGGGCAACCATCTGGACCGCGCGCGGCCTCGCGCGCATCTTGAAATACTGCAAGCAAGAGCGCCCGGGGCCGGGCGCGGTCCAGATGGAGCTGTCATATTGGAATTTTACAGGCCTTGCGGTCGATGATGCCGACCAGCGCCAGCATCAAGCCTTCCTGTCCCTTTGCGTTGATATGGATGCCGTCACGATACAAAAGCGCAACGTCCGGGGAGATCGTGCGATAATAGGGTAAAAGGTCGAGCGCCGGAATATTGTGTTTTGCGGCGAACTTCAGGAGCCGATCAAAACCGGGGCCGTTTCTGTCGATTGTTTCCGCCAGCGCGGGGTGCAACAGGATGCATGCGGGAATCCCATCGGCTGCGAGCCGTTGCATAATGGCCGTCAGAGATTTTTCAGATCGAAACTCCTCTGGATTCTGCTCGCTTTCATTTGGGGCGGCGCGCGAAAAGATCCGCCAATTGGGCAGATAGCGCGGCGCATAGCGCTCAAGACCTTCGAGAAGCGCAGACGCGGGAGCAGCTGTGGGGTGCGTGAGCGGATCGAGCGGACCAAAAGCCGGCTCGTCGCTTGCGTCATGACTGGATAGCACAAACAGGGCCATATCAGCTTTGAAAAGACCGTAAGTGGATATGTAGCCAAGATGGTTTCCGGGCCCCCACGACCCGGCCGAGATATTGGCGATCGTCACTGGCGCCTGTCTTTGTGCGGCGAGGCGTTTTGCGGCGCGGGTTGTCGCTAGAGCCTCATGATCTGTTTGACTGCCGCCGTTGAGTACGCTGTCGCCAAAGGCAAGGACGCGCAATTCCTTCGGCTGTAGGTTTGTCGCGATGCTTTGGCTGCGCATCCCGAACTCGTTTACGAGAACGCGATTGCCAAAGCGGCGCGCGTCCTGGCCCGGCGCCATCATGTATTCAATCGTCTCGTGCGCGATTGACAAAGGCGGCGCGCCAAGCCCCAGCGCAAGCAGTGAAAAAGCTTCGCCTGTTATCAATAAAGCGCAGGCAAAAATGATCGCCAGAAGAAATTTTGACAAATTGCGCGCCTCCGCATGGCGGCTAATCATAAAACTTAAACTTAAACGATTTTTTGTCGCTGGCAGCCGCGCCGCTGCAAGGCGCAATCTCTGCCGCTGCAAGCGCCCCTTTGGACCGCGCGCGGCCTCGCGCGCATCTTTTTTGCCAAATTCAAAGATGCGCCCGGGGCCGGGCGCGGTCCAGATGGAGCTATTGTCCCGGCGCAGTCAGCGGCGAGCGTTCGATCAGCCGACCATCAGGGCGCGGAGTTGAACTCGCCGTGCCGCCGTCAATGACTGATGTCACCTGCGCATCGTCAGAGCGGGGGCGGGACAATTGGGCGCCGATCTGGCGTATCACTTCCGGTGCGCTGGCATAGGCGCCGTGGTTGATGAAGCCGTCGGAGAACGAGGACAGATCATAGACCCGCACGCCCAGCTTGGTGAGTTCTGCGCGGTCGCCCGCCTTGGTGGGGTCGATGGCGCCCAGACGCGGACGGTCGCCCGCCAGCGTGCTGGAGAGAGACAGCGCGCGGTCGCCGGTTGAGCTGAACACAGCCACATTCGCGCCCGAGCCAAGCCGCGCCATTTGCTGACGGAACACCGTCAAATCAATATCAGGTGCCGCCAGCATGACGTTGCCAAGGCGCCCGTCGAGCAGGCGTTGACCGCTGATCGAGGTCTCGCGCAGGGATTCCATCGCAAGCCAGCCACCCATCGAATGAGCCAGCACGTGAATGCGGCCAACGCCCTGCGTTTGCGAGATTTCGCGCATCAGGCCCGCCAGCGCATCGCGCGAGATGGTGGCGTTTTCGCGCGCCGAGCCATAGGCGAACACATTGTCGGTCGATGGCCACGTGAACAGCACCGGCACGCCGCCAAAGCGCCCGTCCGCCACCACCTGCGCCAGCCGGAAGCGAGCTTCATCAAGGCTCGTGTTGAAGCCGTGGACGAACAGCAGCACGTCGCGGCTGGATCCGACGCGACCTGACAAATGGGTCGCAAGCTGGGACGAAAACTGCTCGCCCTCAACGCCAAACTCCTGCGCAATCACGAAATGATTACGCGCATTGGCCGATCCGAACTTTGGGCGCTCAATTACGCCGGGCTTGTGGCCGGGCGGTACAGAGACCAGCGCAAACGAGAACTTCGCCTGCGGATTGATGGCCTCAATCCCCTTGCTCTCGCGCCGCGTGGAGGCGACAAAAATCGGGATTTGCATGCCGTCGGTCTTTGGGCTCGCGCTCATCATGCCGGAAGCTGAAGCGCTCACGCTTGCAAGGCTTACGCTGGCGCAGCCCGAAAGGCCGGGCGACAAGGCCGCGACAAGGAAAAATGGCGCGAGCTTTCGCGCGCGATCAAATGCGATTTGAATGTTCATATGCCCTGAGGTCACGAAAAATGCAGAAAGTCTCGCCCTTCAAAACGCCGAAACCAATGAAGGGATTGTTAACAGACGCCAGCGCGCCACAGCTTTCTTTGTTGCACGCTGAAGGTGTCGAGATTGGGGCTGGCCACGTAAATTCCGGGGCGCCCGCGACGCCACAGGGACGCGGATTTGGCTTTCTGAGAGCCGCACCCAAGAATACCTAATATACCCCACCGTTTTTACACTGTAAAATATTCAGTATTTTTACTGACGTAAATCTTGACGCGAGGTTACGGGCGGCCTAGTCCTCGCAGACAGGAGGCGACCCATGAACCTTGAAACCAATTTCGACGCGGCCACGTTTCTATTGCCGCTCCTGAAGATTATCTGGATCAATATCTTACTGTCGGGCGACAATGCAGTCGTGATTGCGCTCGCCTGTCGCGGACTGCCTGCGGAATCCCGGAAATGGGGCATTGTCCTGGGCGCTGGCGTGGCCATCGTCATGCGCATTGGCTTCACGGCGATCGTGGCCACACTGATGAGCTGGCCTTATTTGAAGGGCATTGGCGGCGTCTTGTTGCTGTGGATCGCAGTTCAGCTCGTGGTTGAAAACACCGACGAAAAGGAAATCCAGCATTCGGACACGATCTGGCAGGCGGTGCGTGTGATTGCCATCGCCGATCTGGTCATGTCGCTGGACAATGTGGTCGCCATCGCGGCGGCGGCCAACGGGTCATGGCTGCTGATTATACTGGGCCTAACGATCTCGATCCCGATGATCGTGTTTGGCGCGCAGCTCGTGATTCTGCTGATCGAACGCTTCCCTGTGATGGTGTGGGCGGGTGCTGGCCTCCTGGGCTGGGTCGCGGGCGAATTGATTCAGGACGAACCGGCGCTGAGGGCTGTCTTTGAGGATATCCCTGCAGCCCTGTCCCATATCCTGACACCAGCAGTCGGCGCAGCTTTCGTGCTGGGGCTTGGCGTGTTTCTTCGTCATCGCCACGCGGCGCAGCTCAAGAGCACGCCAGCCTGAATACGAACTTTGCGCGAACCATGAAAGCGCAAGGCCCGGTTCGCCGGGCCTTGCGCCGTCACCGCACCGGTTGCACCGGGCCGCTTGGCGGCACCAGAATGCGCACGCAATCCTTGCGGCCGGACAAGAGGCATTTGCGCAGGGATTCTTGCTCGTCGATGGTTTTGACCGCCCAGGCCGACAACATGGCGAGCGCCAGAACAAAGGCTGCGGCGACCAGATTCACGAAATGCCGATGGTCGTAATCAACATCGACCGTGCGCGAGACAGGAGCTTTAAGCCCGCAAGCATCGGTCGATGGCGATTTCTTCCTCTCGATCATGGCGCGCGACAGGCTCCGATAGAATGGCACCCGTTCGGCGCAATCAAAGAATGTGCCGGACGGGGCTTGTTTGCAATCACGACAAGCCGGGCAATGGCCTGCGCGGCGGCTAGTTCTTGCCCCAGACCTCTTCGGAGACTTCCACCACCAGTCGCAGCTTGTCCCATTGCTGCTCGTCCGTCAGCGCATTGCCTTCCTCTGTGGAGGCGAAGCCGCATTGCGGCGACAGGCAGAGCTGGTCAAGGTCGGCGTATTGGGTCGCCTCCTCGATGCGGCGCTTGATCGAGTCCTTGGTCTCAAGCTCGCCGGTCTTTGACGTGACCAAACCAAGCACGACAAGCTTGTTCTTGGGCAACAGGCGCAACGGCGACAAATCGCCCGAGCGCTCGTTGTCCCATTCCAGAAAATAGCCGTCGAGATTGATCTTGTTTAACATGAGATCGGCGATGTGCTCATAGCCGCCCGACGCCACAAAGGTTGAGCGGAAATTGCCGCGGCACACATGCATCGTCACGCGCATGTCTGCGGGACGGCCAGCCAGAGCGGTGTTGAGCGCATAGGCGTAGGCCAGTTCCAGCTCGTCGGGATTGTCGCCGCGATCAGCCAGCATCTTGCGCTGGGCGGGATCGCAGAAATAAGCCATCGAGCAATCGTCGATCTGCAAATAGCGGCAGCCAGCGTCATAGAAACCCTTGATCGCCTGCGCGTAGGCGTTGCCAAGATCAGTCCAGAAATCGTCCATCTTCGGATAGACGGTCCGGTCAATCATGCCCGTGCCGCCGCGATAATGCAGCATCGAGGGCGAGGGGATCGTCATCTTCGGCGTGCGCTTGGTGTTGGCCTTCAGAAATTTGAAATGCTCAATCTGCGGATGGCTCTTCGAGCCCATTTTGCCGTAGACGTAGGGTGCCTCGGCCTTGGTGGTGACGCCCGCAAACTTAATGCCGCCTTCGACTTCGCGAATTTGCACGCCGTCGAGCTGGCTCAGAAAATCGTAATGCCACCATGCGCGGCGAAACTCGCCGTCGGTGATCGATTGCAGGCCGACCTCTTCCTGTTTGGCGATGATCTTGCGGATTTCTGCATCTTCGACAGCCTTCAGCCCGGCGGCGTCAAGATGCCCAGCGGCTTTCTTCAGGCGCGCTTCCTTCAGCGCAGGCGTGCGCAGGATGGAGCCGACGTGATCGGCGCGGAACGGTGGGATCGTGCGTTGCATATCAGGCTCCATTGATAAAAATCAGGCGGCGGACTTTTCCGCAACGCCAAGCAGGCGCGCCAATGTTTCGGCGTCCTGCGCAAGGTCCGCGCTCACCCCCTCGTAGGCGACGGAGCCGCGTTCAAGAATGATCGCGTGATCGGTGAGGGGAAGAATTTTGCGCGCGCTTTGTTCAACGATGATCGCCGACATTTTTTCCTCCCGTACGACCTTGCGCAAGGCGGCGAGCAATTCGTCGACGATGATCGGCGCCAACCCTTCCAGCGGCTCGTCAAGCAGCAGCAGGCGCGGATTGGTGGCGAGCGCGCGGGCGATGGCCAGCATTTGCTGTTCGCCCCCCGACAATTGATTGCCCATATTGCGCTTGCGCTCGGCAAGCCTTGGGAACATGGCGTAAATCTCTTCAAGGCCCCATTTGCCAGGACGCATGATCGCGGTGAGGTTTTCCTCCACCGTAAGCGACTTGAAGATGTTGCGCTCCTGGGGCACCCAGCCGATGCCGCCGCGCGCCCGTTCGTCCGGGCGCTGGCGGGTCACGTCGCACCCGTCAAAATGGATCGCGCCGCTGCGCATGCGCGTCAGACCGATGATGGTGTTGATGAGCGTGGTCTTGCCGACGCCGTTGCGGCCCAGCAGCGCCAGCGCCGTGCCGGGTTGCAGCGTGAACGACACGCCGTTGAGCACGACCGCCTCACCATAGCCAGCCGATACGCTTTCAAGTTTGAGAACGTCAGCCATGGGCGATCTCCTCTTCGCCGAGATACACTTGCCGCACACGCGGATCGCGCGCAATCTCGTCGCGCGTGCCTTCAACAAACAGCGCGCCGTTAACCAGAACCGAGATGGTTTTGGCGAAGCGGAACACGAGGTCCATATCGTGCTCGATCAGGATCAGCGACACGTCGGCGGGCAAGGCCGCCACGACGTCGAGAACCTGGTCGCGCTCACCCTCGGGCACGCCAGCTGCGGGCTCATCCAGCAACAGCACTTGCGGCTTTGAGGCCAGCGCAATTGCGATTTCCAGCAGGCGCTGGCGGCCATAGGCGAGCGAGCCAACGCGCGCATGCATCGCGTCTGCCAGATTAAGCTGCGCGAGCAAAGCGGCGGCCTCGTCCACCAGATCGCTGCGCGAGCCAAGCGGCCTGAACCACGAGGTGGCGGCGTTCTCGCGCTCGTTGATCGCGATCAGGATCGTCTCCAGCGGGGAGAGGTCCGCGTAGAGCTGGTTGATCTGGAACGTGCGCGCCAGCCCTGCCCGCGCGCGGTCGCGCACGCTCCAGTTCGTGACGTTGACGCCGTTCAGATAAATCTCGCCGCTGGTGGCGGGCAGCACGCCCGACAACAGGTTCACGAACGTGGTCTTGCCGGCGCCATTGGGGCCGATCAGCGCATGGCGGGCGCCGGGAGGCAGGCTGAACGTCACGTTGTCGGTGGCGGTGATGCCGCCGAACGCCTTGCGCAGCGCGCAGGTTTCCAGAACCGGCTTGGGCGCCTCGCTCATGAGCCTTCTCCCTTGCGCGAGAATCTTTCGCGCAGCGCCATCAGCATCCCGATAATGCCGCCGCGCACGAACAGCACAAGCAGCACAAGCACGAGGCCAACCCAGAACAGCCAGTATTGCGGCGTGATATTGCCGATGAAATCCTGCATCACGCGAAAGACGACGGCGCCGATCAGCCCGCCATACAAAAAGCCCGAGCCGCCAAAAACGAGGATCAACAACGCGTCCGCAGAGCGATGGAACGCCACCATGTCAGGCGAGGCAAATTGCGTCGTCTGCGTCAGCAGGCCGCCGGATATGCCGGAAATGGTGGCGGCGATGGTGTAGATCGCGACCAGCCGCGTATTGACCGGCATCCCGATGGTGCGGGCGCGCAGCGGATTGCCTTTGATCGCCAGCAAGGACAGCCCAAACGACGAGTTCACCAGCCTGCGGCAAAACCAGAAGCAGACGAACGTGACGATAAGCGCGTACCAGAACGCGGTCCGGCCATAGAGATCGAAGGACCACACGCCCAGCACCGGCGAGGACATGACGCCCTGAAGCCCGTCAGAGCCGCCGGTGATGTCCTTGGCCTGCGTGACGATTTCTTCCACGATCAGCGCCACGCCCAGCGTCACCATCAGGCGCGTCAGGTCCGAGCCGCGCAAAACGAGAAAGCTGGTGACAAAGCCCAGCGCGCCCGCAACGCTTCCCGCCACCAGGAGCCCGAGCAGCGGATCACTGAACGGGGCGGTTCCGGCGCCGTATTTGGCCATCAGCCCGGCGGCATAGGCACCAACGCCAAAGAATGCGCCCTGGCCCAGCGTCACAAGGCCCGCAAAGCCCAGCGTCAAATCTATCGAGACGGCGAGCAGGCCCAGAATGAAAATCTCGCTGATGAGCATCAACTTTGAGGGGAAGATAAAGAACGATGAGGCAGCCGCCGCCCAGAACGCAAGCTCATACCAGCGCCAGCGCGTGCGCCAGAGCAGCCAGCCAGCCGGCTTGTTGGGGGAATCCGGGATCATCGCGCTGCGCTCCGGGTGAATAGACCCTGAGGCCGGAAGATCAACACCGCCACCATGATCGTATAAATAATAAAGCCGCCAATTTCGGGCACGAAATACTTGCCGCCGACATCGGCCACGCCGAGCAGGATCGAGGCGAAGAACGGGCCGGTGATCGTGGTCGTACCGCCGATGGAGATCACGATCAGAAAGAAGATCATGTATTTGAGCGGGAAGCTCGGGTCCATGCTCAGGATCGGGGCGCCCAGCGCGCCGCCAAGTCCCGCCAGCCCGGAGCCGACCGCAAAGGTGAGCGCGAAAATGCCCGTCACATTCACGCCAAGCCCGCGCGCGACGCGGCCATCGTCAACGGACGCGCGCAAGCGGCTGCCAAAGCGGGTTTTGGCGATCACAAATTGCAGGCCGATGGTCAGCAGGCCGCAAATCACAATCACGAACAGATGATAGATACCAACCTGCGCGCCCAGAATTTCAACGCGTCCGCTCAGCGAAGGCGGCAGCTTTACGATCTGCGGACTGGCGCCCATCGCGTAATCGACGGCCGCCATCGCCATGAAAATAAGGCCGATGGAGAACAGCACCTGATCGAGATGGGTCTTGTCGTAGAGGCGCCGATACAGCACGCGCTCCAGCACCACGCCAAGCACGGCGCTGAACAAAAAAGCGGCAGGCAGGCACCAGTAAAATGAGATGCCCATGCGGTTCATCATGACCACGGTGAGATAACCGCCAGCCATGGCGAAGGCGCCGTGGGCGAGATTGATAAAATTCATCAGGCCGAGCGTGATGCAAAGGCCGACCGCGAGCACGAACAACAGCATGCCATAGGCCACGCCGTCGAAAAGAATGGTCAGCAAGGCGCCCTCCCGCGAAGATTAGTCGGCCCCGCAGCGCGCGCCGCGGGGCCGGTCTTGCTATTTGTGCATCGGATCCTTGACCTGCTTCACCACATCAAACTCGATGTTGTAAAGCTCGCCGTCCCGCTTTTCGACCTTGCGGATATAGACGTCCTGGATCACGTCGCGCGTTTGAGGATCAATGGTCATCATGCCGCGCGGGCTTTCCCAGGTGGCGCCCTTCATGGCGTCCACAAGCTTCGTGCCGTCGGTGTCGCCATTGGTCTTCTTCACGGCCTCATAGAAGGCGTGCATGCCATCCCAGCCGCCGACGGCGATGAAGTTCGGGCGCATGCCGGGATTGGCCTTCTTGAACTCGGCCACGAACTTCTGGTTCATCGCGGAGCCATGGGCTGCTGAATAGAAGTGCGAGGTGATGAGCCCCAGCACGCTGTCGCCGATGCCGTTGAGCTGGTCGTCGTCGGTGATGTCGCCGGTGCCGATGACCCTGATGTTGGCTTCTGTCAGGCCGCGATCAATGACCTGCTTCATGAGCGTGCCAGCCGTAGGGGCGGGGACGAAGAGGAACAGCGCGTCGGGCTTCAGGTCCTTGGCGCGTTGCAAGAAGGGCGAGAATTCAGGGTTGGCCAGCGGCGCCTTGAGCTGCTCAAGAACCTTGCCGCCCTTTTCCTCAAAGCGCATCTTGAATGCGTTCTGCGCGTCGATGCCGGGGCCGTAATCGGACACCAGCGACACTGCCGTCTTGGCGCCGTTATTGGCGACCCATTCGGCGATCGGCACGCTCTGCTGCGGCAGAGTGAAGCTGACGCGCACGAAATAGGGCGAACGCTCGGTGATCACGGACGTTCCCGCCGTCATGATAATCGCGGGCGTCTTCGACTGGGTGATGACCGGGGCAACGGCAAGCGCGAGCGGCGTCAGGCTGAAGCCGGCGATTGCCGCCACCTTGTCGTTGACGATCAGCTCTTGCGCATGGCGACGGGTCACGTCGGCCACGCCGGTGTCGTCCTTGATGATCAGCTCGATCTTCTTGCCGGCGACCATATTGCCGTTGAGCTGCATGTAGAGGCGGGCGCCAGCGACTTTCTGGCGGCCGGACGCGGCCTGCGGGCCGGTGAGCGTGGCGATCAGGCCGACCTTTACGGTCTCTTGCGAGATAGCGGGCGCGGTGAACTGGAGTCCGGCGGCAAGGCCAACGGCCCCCGCAAGGATGCTTTTGAAAATCATGCTTCCCCTCCTACGAAGAGCATTTTTGCGACACGCATGTTAGCGCCCCGCTCGGATCGTCCTGTACGATCCAGAGGATTGAACCTTTGTACTTTTTTGGGACGCGGGCAAGGGCGCCTTCTCCCAAAGCTTCGCACCTGAACGCGCCGACGTCACGATACTAAAGTCCAGGACTTCCCGCCGCCTATCTCAGTAGCAATTCACCGGCGCCGGGAACGCGCCCGATTTCACTGCCTGAACGTAGCGCGACACAGCCTCCTCGATACTGGCGGCGCCAGCCATGAAGTCCTTGGTAAAGCGCGGCTTCTTGCCCGGATAGACGCCTATCATGTCGTGCAGCACCAGCACCTGTCCGTCGCAATCGGCTCCGGCGCCGATGCCGATTGTGGCCATGCGCGAGAGGCTTTTTGTGATCTGCGCGCCAAGGGCCGCCGGGATCATCTCGATCACCATCAGGGCCGCGCCCGCATCCTCCAGCGCTTTGGCGTCAGCCATCATGACGGCTGCGGAATCAGCATTGGCGCCCTGTATGCGATAGCCGCCAAGCTGGTTCACCGATTGTGGCGTCAGGCCGGTATGGGCGCAAACCGGCACGCCACGCTCGACCAGAAACCGCACGGTCTCGACCATGACGGCGCCGCCCTCCAGCTTCACAATGTGCGCGCCCGCCGCCATCAGGCGCGAAGCATTCCGCATCGCCTGACCGGGGCTCTCCTGATAGGAGCCAAACGGCATGTCGGCGATCACCATCGCCCGCCTTGCGGCGCGGGCCACGCAGGCGGTGTGATATTCCATATGCTCCATGGTGACGGGCAAAGTGGAGCCATGGCCCTGCAAGACATTGCCCAGCGAATCGCCCACCAGCAGCATCTCGACGCCAGCGCGCTCAAGCAGGCTGGCGAATGAGGAATCATAGCAGGTGAGCATGGCGATCTTCTCGCCAGTCGCGCGCATCTTTGCGAAATCGCCGAGCTTCAGGGGCTTCTGGTCTGCAACAATGGCCATCATGCTCTCCGGGGAAGCGGGACGTCGATATTGTCAATGAGCCGCGTCGCGCCAATGCGCGCGGCCACCAGCAGGCGCAGCTTTTGGGCGCTGTCTGCCGCGCCCAGATTATCCGCATCGCGCAATTCGAGATAGTCCAGCGCGAAGCCCGCCTTCGTGATTGCGCTGCGGCCTGCATCCAGCACGGACTCGAAAGCTTCGCCCGCCGCAATACGTTGCGTGCAGGCCTGCATCGTAGTGTGGAGCACAGGCGCGAGCGCGCGGTGCTCTGCGCTCAGATATACGTTGCGCGAGGACAGTGCGAGCCCGTCGCTCTCGCGCACGGTCTCCATGCCGATCACCTGCACCGGCAGATCGAGATCGCGCGTCATGCGGGCGATGACGGCAAGCTGCTGGTAATCCTTCTGGCCGAAGATCGCCACGTCCGGCATGGCCTGCGTAAACAGCTTTGCGACGATGGTGGCCACGCCTGCAAAATGCGTCGGGCGGAAGCGGTCTTCGAGATCGGCGAGCGCTGGACCGTTGAGCGCAATGGTGGTGGCGAAGCCTTGCGGGTACATCTGTTCGGCGGTGGGCGCATAAACAAGATCAACGCCTGCAGCGGTGAGCTTTTCAACGTCGGCCTCAAACGTGCGCGGATATTTGCTGAAGTCTTCGTGAGGGGCAAATTGCGTCGGGTTGACGAAGATCGACACGATAACGCGCTGCGCCTTTGAGTGCGCGCGCGCATGCTGCGTCAACGCGATGTGTCCTGCATGCAGAGCGCCCATGGTGGGAACAAGCGCCACGCGCTCGCCCGCTTGCTTCCACGCCGCCACATGGGCGCGAAGGTCGGCGATGGTGCGGGCGATGACGAGTGCGTTCATGGTGCGAATTTTCCAGATGCCGGGTATGAGTTTGGATGCCTAGAGCTGGCTCGCGTCGTTGTTGGGTCTGCGTCGCAGCGGTTTTAGTTGACTCAAGCGTATGCCCAGCAGCGGCAATAACGCCAGCAGCGCGCCGCCATAAGCGAGGGCGCCGATCAGCATAAGCCCGATCAGCTCAATCTCCGAGGCGAAAGCCGTGCTGATCCGTGCAGCAAGCACGCCGCTGAAATCGCGCCCTATGAGCGTCACAACTGCCAAAAGAACGCTCGCGCATGTTGCGGCGATGGCGACGCGTGTGGTGATTTTATCAATCTTCATGTCGCCGCGCCGGATGGCGAAGATCATGAGCAGCGCGAAGTTCAGCCAGGCCCCGATTGCGGTCGCCAGAGCAAGGCCGGAGGCGCCCAGCGGCTCAAACAAAACGATCTTGAGCGCCACGTTCAACGCCACTGCGGCAAGCGCAATTTTCATCGGCGTCATGGTGTCGCCGCGCGCCTGAAAGCTCGCAATCGCAGAGCGGATCAGCACGACGGCCAGCAAGCCTGTTCCATAAGCTGCAAGCACACGGGCGGACGCCTGCGCGGCCTCCGCGCTGAACGCGCCGCGCTGGAACACGCCCGCCATGATGAGATCGGGAATGGTGAGAAACGCCACGAAGAACGGGGCGGACAGCGCAATCGTCAACGCCATCGTGCGGTTCTGCGCCTCCAGCGCGCCGGACGCGTCATTGGCGGCAAAGCGGCGGCTCATCTCCGGCAACAGCACGGCGCCCGCCGCAATGCCAATCACGCCGATGGGAAGCTGATAAATGCGGTCTGCGTAATAGATCGACGCCATGCCGCCCGTCGGCAACATCGAGCCGATGATCGTATCGGCGAACAGCGCGATCTGCACGCCAGCCGAGCCAATGACGGCTGGCAGAAACGTCTTGAAAAAGCGCCGCACATGCTCGCCCCATCGCGGACGCGCCAGCATTTGCAACACGCCCGCCCGCCGGGCCACGACGATCATCAAAGCCAGTTCCAGCAAGCCCGCAATCAGCACGCCGACGCTGGCGGCAATGCCTGCATCGGGAAACATTGCCACAAGCGCAAGGCAGGCGATGATCGAAAGGTTCAGCAGCACAGGCGCAAAAGCCGCTGCCGCAAAGCGCCCGTGCGCGTTCATTGTGCCCGACAGCAGCGTGACCAGCGTGACGCACAGCAGATAGGGGAACGTGATCCGCGTCATCAAAAGCGCGTGCTGATAGGTCGCCGATCCGGGATCAAGTCCGGGCGCCAGCAGGCCAAGCAGCTCGCGGGTGAAGAGCAAAGCCAGCGCCAGCAGTATAACTTGCGAACCCAGAAGCAGCGTGAAAATCTGCGCCGAGAATTGTTTGGCCTGCTCCGCACCCGCGCCTTCCAGCGCCCGCGCATAGGTTGGCACATAGGCGGCGTTAAACGCGCCCTCGCCGAAGATAGCGCGGAAATGATTGGGCAGCCGGAAAGCGATGGTGAAAGCATCCGCCAGCGCGCCCGCGCCCAAAGCCGCGCCCATCATCACGTCCCGCGCAAAGCCTGTTGCGCGCGAGAGCAAAGTGAACCCGCTGACTGAGGCCAGACTGCGCAGCATGCTCAAGGAGACGATTTCCGGGTGCGGCCAATGGGCGAGGAATCAGCCTCGACGCCCACGCGCTCAGCCACAAGATACAACGGCCTGCGCTTCACCTCCGCAAATATGCGGCCCACATATTCGCCAAGTATCCCCAGCGACATCAATTGCACGCCGGAGAAGAACATGATCGACACAATCAGCGAGGCGTAGCCCGGCACGTCCGCGCCGACCGTAATCGTCTGCATGATGAAATAAACCGCCATGGCAAGGGCTCCGATGGCAATCACCGTTCCGACATAGGTCCACACCATCAGCGGCAGGGTCGAGAACGACATCAGGCCGTCGAGCGCAAAGCGCGTGAGCTTGCGATAGCTGAATTTGGATTCGCCAAACGCGCGCTCGGCAACTTCAAACGGCACGCCGATGGAGCGAAAGCCGATCCACGCGTAAAGCCCTTTTGAGAAGCGCGCACGCTCGGGCATGGCGCGCAAGGCCTCAACGGCCTGGGCGTCCAGCAGGCGGAAATCGCCGGCCCCTGGCGGCAGCGCGGTTTCGCCAAAAGAAGCGAACAGTTTGTAGAAACGCAGCGTCAGCAAACGCCGCAGCGCGCTGTCAGCGGTGCGGTCCACACGCTGACCGTAGACGTTTTGATAGCCCTCACGCCAACGCTCCACGAACGTCTCAATCATTTCCGGAGGGTGCTGAAGGTCCGCATCCATAATGACGACAGCCTCGCCGCGCGCATGGTCGAGGCCCGCTGCAATCGCGATCTCCTTGCCAAAGTTGCGGCTGAACGAAATCGCCCGCAAACGCGGGTCGGACAGGTTGGCCTGACGCAGGGCCAGCAGGGTCTCGTCGCTGGAGCCGTCGTCGACAAAGAAGATCTCATAAGAGGCGACGCAGTGCTCCAGGACAGGCGTCAGCCGCGCCAACAAAGGAGACAGGTTCTCGGCCTCGTTATACATAGGCACGATCACGGTCAGTTCAGGAGCGGCGGTTTCGGAGAGAGAGGTCATGGAAGCGTCCGTTTTCGCCCGGCATGGGTCACAGGACCCGGAAGTGTTGCACAAGAGCTATGCGCAAAGGGGAGGCCTCGCGCAATCCCCCGCGTGCGTGCTATGCGGGACGAGGCGCTTTCGAGCATGAGGCAGCATGTCGGACTTCTCGTTTGTTCTCTGTGCGGACGATTACGGGCTTTCTCCAGCCGTGAGCGCCGGCATCCGGCAGGCTTTGGCGGCGCGGCGCATCAACGCCACGGGTGCCATGACCAACCTGCCTGACTGGCCAAATGCTGCGCCTTTGCTGGCGCCTTATCTCGACCATGCCCAGATAGGCGTTCACCTGAACCTGACTGTGGGCGCCCCGCTGGCCAGTGCGCCCAATCTTGCGCCGCAAGGCAAATTGCCCGGGGTTGGCTTTTATCTGCGTCAGCGGAATCTCCCGCAAGCAATGGCTGGTGAAGTCGCCGCCGAGATCGCGCGCCAGTTTGATTCGTTCGAGTCCGCGATGGACCGCACGCCCGACTTCGTCGATGGCCACCAGCATGTCCATACGTTCCGCTCCATTCGCGGCCTGCTGCTGGCGGAAATGGAGCGACGCGGCTGGGCAGGCCGGGTGTGGCTGCGCGACAGCGCCGACAAGCCATCCCGCATCCTTGCGCGGGGTGTGGAGACGAAGAAGGCGCTGCTGCTGGCATGGTTCGCCCACGGGTTCGCCAAGGCCGCCCGGAGCCGGGGCTTTGCGGTAAACGAGGGCTTTGCGGGCTTCTCGGCGTTCGATCCGGCGCGTGACTATGCGTCCGACTTTGAAAGTTATCTGCGCGCCCCCGGCCCCCGGCATCTGGTGATGTGCCATCCAGGACGGATCGACGACGCGCTGGCGGAGCTTGATCCGGTGACGATTACCCGCGAGCAGGAGCTTGATTTTCTGCTGGGGAACGTCTTCCCCGATCTGCTGGCGAGAGCTGGAGCGAGCCTGGACTTTTCCAGGGTGTCGGCCTGAGACAAGAATTTTACTTGGTCTTAAGCAAGGTGGCCCATTGTTTCGCTTCAGGCGTATGTGCGCCGGGCGGATCAAGGAGAACGACCATCAGCTCGCATATTACCAGAAAGGGCGGTCTGGTCATCGGGGCGGTGGCGTTGCTCGTCGTTTTGATGATCTCCTGGTCACAAACCGGCGGCGAGGAAGACAGCTTCAGCTTTATCATTCCCGTCACAGGCGCTTTGGTGATTGTGGGAAGCGTTGTCATACTTTTGAACTCGATGATGTCGCGTCTGGCTGAAAACGTCGCGGCCCTCAGCAAGACGCTCATCAGCCTGTCCGACGGCGACCTTTCCGTTGAGGTGCCAAACCTTGGAACAACCACCGAGCTGGCGCAGATCGGCGCGGCCATTGAGCGGCTGAAGGGTCGGCTTGGCGAGCGCGTGTCGCTGCTGGAGCGCGTGGGCGCGTCCGAGGCTGCCGCGCTCGCCCGCCAGCAACGCATTGACGCGCTTATCGCAGAGTTTCGCGCCACCGTCGGCGGCGCCCTCACTGACGTTGCAGGACACAGCTCGCAAATGCTGAAAGCCGCCGATTCACTGGCCACATCATCGACCGAGAGCGCGCGTCAGGCCAGCAGCGCCTCCATATCCACCGCGCAAGCATCAAATTACGTGCTGACCGTGGCGCGCGCATCGGAAGAATTGTCCGCCTCTATCCGCGAAATCGAAGCGCAGGTCTTGCGCACCCGGAACACTGTAAACGAGGCCTCGCGCACCACGGTCGCCACCACGCAGACCATCGACGGTCTGGCCGACAAGGCGCACAAGATCGGCGAGATCATCGGCCTCATTCAGGCGATCGCCGCGCAAACAAATCTGCTCGCCCTGAACGCCGCCATCGAGGCCGCGCGCGCAGGCGAAGCCGGGCGCGGCTTCGCGGTCGTGGCGCAGGAAGTGAAATCGCTCGCGAGCCAGACAGCCCATGCGACAGACCGCATTGCAGAGCATGTTGCGGCCATTCAAAGGGCAACGGAAGGCGCTGTAAGCGCGATTGCATCCATTTCCACAACGATGCAGGAAGCGGAGGGCTTTACCGCCGGAATCGCTGTAGCTGTGGAAGAACAATCCTCCGCCACCAAGGAAATTTCACGAAGCGCTGGAGAGGCCGCAGATGAAACGCAAAGCGCGGCCAGAAGCATGGATGGACTGAAATCCGCCGTTAGCGAAACCGATCTGGCAGCATCGCAAGTGCATCGTTCCGCCACCGACGTCGCGCGCCAGACAGAGCACGTGAACGTGACGATCGACCGCTTTTTAAGATCGGTCGCCAGCGCGTAGTATTATAAATTATAAATTATCGCCGGGCGCTTGAGCGCCCGGCTTTTTTATTGGCAAATCAAACGTAACAAGATTTTTGAGATAGGGTTCATTAACCATAATTGTACAAAATCATCTTCGATTGGAATTTAAATTTTTTCGGAGATGATCATGTTCAGACTTACGGCGGGATTTCTTGTGGCCGCAATCACTGCGACCGGCGCCATGGCTGCAGATCAGCTAGCGCCGTTTCCTTATTACCCTGCGCCTGCCGCAGTTCCTCAACTGGCGCCTGCTCCCCCGCCACGCGCGTTTGACTGGGGTCGATGCTATGCTGGCATGCATGTGGGCACAAAGACAGTTGATAACCGCATCGACATTACCGGCACTCCCTTCTATCGCGCCGAAAATATTAGCAAAACAACCGACACGCTGACCGGGCCTATCGGTGGCCTTCAGCTCGGTTGCAATATGATTCTGGATCACGGCTTCCTGATCGGCTTCGAACTTGAAGGCGCCTATGGGAAGAAAAACCAGGTAGATTGCAGCTCTCAAACTGATCCGGTTAGCTATTGCGTAGACCTATTCAAGGAACGGGAAGCCTTTCTCAGCACACGCTTCGGCTATGTGGTCGATGATTCATTTCTCTGCGGATGCACCGGCGGCGGACTTCTTGTTTATGGCCGCATCGGCGCAGGATACACCAAGACCGATATTTCAATGAATGTGAATGCGATCTCCTACGTATCCATTCCAAAAACCATTACCGATCATAATCCGGATGCGCATGTCCCGGAATGGGCGCAAAACTATGATTTGAAGGGCTCAAAATCGTTCTTTTCTCCTTTGTTTGGAATCGGAATTGAACGAGCCATAACGCCCCAGTGGAGCATTCGCGCCGATTTCACCACCATGTTTTCAATGACAAGCAAGTCAAACCTGACCGTTAACAAGCTCAGATACCTGAACCCTGAATTCGGCCCTGGCGCCAAATTACCAAAAGACCCTTCGGGCATCGAGTATAATCCGAGCTTGGGCGACAAACTACCGGTCCAGATTCGCGAAGTTGAAACCAAGCTGACGTTTGGCGTGAACCGGCTTTTTTAATAACGCGTCAGATTTTTCCGTATTGAAGGCGCAATCATGCAGAAGAAGATTATCCCACTAATATTTACGCTCTTGCTGAGCGCCACTGCTAACGCCGCCGAGCCGGCTCCACATCGACAGGCTTTCCATCCGGCGCCTGTGATGACGCAGGTAAATCCTGTTGCACAGCCATTTGACTGGAATCGCTGCTTTGCGGGCGCGCAGATTGGCACAAAGGCAGTGCGCAGCGATTTGAACCTCAGCACGACCGAGTTTGTGACTGTCGAATATGTTGATGAACAAAAGACCAATCTTTTTGGCGCCCACGCAGGCCTGCAGGCCGGCTGCAACAGGATGCTTGGAAACGGACTCGTAATAGGCTTTGAAATTGAGGGTGTTTACGGACCCAAAGCGTCGAAGAATTGCGCGACCCGCATTGATCCGCTCGCCTATTGCATCGAGTATGAAAAGGATCGTGAGTTCTTTTTAAGCGGCCGTATCGGCAAAACGTTTGACGGCTTCTCGCTGTGCGATTGCGGCGGCGCCGGGGCGCTGTTGCTATACACGCGACTTGGGGCTGGCTACACGCGCACGGAAATCAAAGCGAACTTCAATCAGGTCTCTTATCGCACGGAGCAAACACAATTCCCCGGGCCTACCAATACATATCAGCCCGTGTGGGGTAACGGCTTCGACATGACGGGAACGAAATCCTTCATCTCTCCGATGCTCGGGTTCGGCTTTGAATATGCGCTGGATCAGGCATGGACTGTGCGTGGCGAAATGGCTGGTATGCTTTCGTCAGAGGCCGGCTCAAAACTGACGGTAAAAAAGGTCAAGACGAGCGGCAGCATTCCAAATGACGATTCCACCGGCGTCGAACGCCACGCCACAGTCGGCGACGTCATGAACGTGCGACTGCAAGAAATTGAGACCAAGTTTTCCTTTGGCGTGAATCGCCATTTTTAACCCGGCCGTTAAACAAACAAAAACGCGGGCCGCGTTCGCAGGCCCGCGTTTTCTATTTTGAAAATATCAACCTACTTGATGGCCGCCGAATACATCTGCGCCACGTATTCCCAGTTCACAAGGTTTTCAATGAAAGCCTTCACATAATCGGGACGACGGTTGCGGTAGTCGATGTAATAGGAATGCTCCCACACGTCGCAGCCCAGAATCGGCTTGCCGCCATGCACCAGCGGGCTTTCGCCGTTGGCGGTTTTGGTGACGACGATCTTGCCGTTCTGGACGGTGAGCCAGCACCAGCCAGAACCAAATTGCGTCACGCCGCCCTGGATGAAGTCTTCCTTCATCTTGTCGAGCGAGCCGAACGAATCCAGCAGCGCCTTTTCAAGCTCGCCGGGAATAGAACCGCCGCCATTGGGCTTCATCCAGTTCCAGAAATGCAGATGGTTGAAGTGCTGGCCGGCATTGTTGAACAGACCGGCGTTCTTGCCGAACGAGCCCTGAACCACATCTTCCAGCGCTTTGCCTTCCCATTCCGAACCTTTCAGCAAATTGTTGCCGTTGGTCACATAGGCCTGATGATGCTTGTCGTGGTGATATTCCAGAGTTTCCTTCGACATATAGGGCTGGAGCGCGTCATAGGCGTAGGGAAGATCGGGAAGCGAGAAGCTCATCTGAAAAGCCTTTCAATTGGGCGACGACGTGCGCGATGGCCCGCAGACGGCGGCGGCGCGACGACTAGGCCTTCCGGCATAAAGGCCTTGCCCGCACGAATCAATCCTTCGGACGACATTGGGAAGCTTTTACGTGGCCGGGATTTTCCGACATGAGCGCTGCTGGCTGTTTTGCACGTGGCGCGTTCGTGGTTTATTGCGCATGGAGAGAATGCCGCTCGAGGCCGGCATGTTCCAATCGAAAGGCTGCGCATTGTCGAAATGGATTGTACTCGCCGCAGGTGCGCTCATGAGCGTTTCAGGGCTCTGGTGGCTCTGGGATGGCCTCGGCATTGTCCAGGTCGAGCGCGGCTGGAGCGCGGTCATTGCGGGCGCCGTAATCTTCTCCGCCGGGGCGGTGCTGATGGGGCTGTCGGCGCTGATCCGGCAGGTTGAATCGCTCGCCTCCGCCATGCGAGCGCCTGCGTCCGCCGGGCAGCTTGAACGCGAAAGCGATCTGCTGGAAAAAACGACGGCGACGGTGCCGCCGCCGATAGCGCCCGTAGCGCCGCAATCCGGGCAGGCTTTGGACGCACAGGAGCGAGACGTTCTGGATCGTCCCGAGGCGCACGAGCCCGTCGAGAAAACGCAAGATCTGCGTCCTCAAGAAATGATCCCGCCTGTGCTGCGGCCCGCACCCAGCCTTCCCAGAGCGAGCGTTCCAGAGTTCACCTTGGGGACACCATCCGTTTCTGAGGCGGATCATCAACCGGCGGAGAGCGCTGAAACCGGCGCGTCTGAAGCGCGTGCGCCGGAGGCACGACGCGAAGCGCCCAGGCTGTATGCTTCGCGTCAAGATTCTCAGGGAGAAGATGCTGGTCGCCAGCCGCCTCCGGCGGGCAATGCGACCGCCTCTGCGCACTGGAAATCGCTGCTTACGAAAGCCAGGGCTTCAGAGCGCGATACTGAAACTGGCGCCGCCCCCGCCGTCCTCTCGCCCGTCGCTCAACAAGATCGCGCGCCTAACATTCCCGCCCAGCGCTCCGGAGGCGATAGCGAAGGACGGATCGCACGCCGTTATGAATCGCAAGGCGTGCGCTATTCGCTCTACGAGGACGGCTCGATTGATGCGGAAACGGATACCGGGACATATCGTTTCGGGTCGCTGACGGAACTGCGCGCTTTCCTCGACAAGCGCGAGGACTGATTATTTCACGAGCGGCATAAGCGCTTTGAAATCGGCGGTTCCGGCAATCGCCAGCCATTCGAAGATCGCCATTTCGGTCGAGACGATCTGCACGCCTGATTGCGACATCCGGCTGAGCGCCAGCACTTTTGAGGCTGGCGCGCGCGAACTTGCAGCATCTGCTGCAACGAACACGTCAAAGCCCGCAGCCTTTGCGCCAAGCGCGCTTTGCAGCACGCAAACATGCGCCTCGATGCCGCAAATCAACAGCTGATCGCGGCCAGCTTGTTTCATCTCGTTCAGCCGCGCCGCGATCCCCTCGTCACCCATACAGGAGAAGCTCATCTTCTCCATCACGCAAGCGCCCGAGATATGTACTCGCAGCGCTTCGACGCTGGCGCCAATGCCCTTTGGATATTGCTCCGAGACCGTGAGCGGCACGCCAAGGCGGTTGGCGGCCTGCGCAAGCTTTGCGCAATTGACCAGCGTCAAATCAGGCTCGGCCATCGCAGGCAGCAGCTTTTCCTGTACGTCGATCAGCAACATCTGCGAGCGGCCTACGCTCAAAAGGGCGCTCATGGTTTGGCCTTTTTGGTTTTTACCGGCTTGCGCTGCACCGCCCATAACGCAAAGGCGTATTCCACCGCCAGTTCGCGCAATCTGTCAAACCGTCCCGAGGCGCCGCCGTGGCCTGCGTCCATGTTCGTGCGCAGCATGATCGGGCCGCCGCCCGTCATGTTGGCGCGCAATTTCGCGACCCATTTTGCAGGCTCCCAATAGGTCACGCGCGGATCGGTCAGCCCCCCCTCGATCAGGATCGGCGGATAGTCTTGCGCGCTCACGTTGTCATAGGGAGAGTAGGCGGCGATGGCGTTGAACGCGCTCTCATCCAGAATCGGGTTGCCCCATTCCAGCCATTCAGGCGGGGTCAGCGGCAGCGTGTCGTCGAGCATCGTGTTGAGCGTATCCACGAACGGCACGTCCGCGATAATGCCAGCAAAAAGTTCCGGCGCCATATTGGCGACAGCGCCCATCAGCAAGCCCCCCGCCGAGCCGCCAAGCCCGATGACGCGCCCCTCAGCCGTGTACCCCTCGTCGATCAACGCGCGCGCGCTGGAGATATAATCGCGAAACGTATTGATTTTTTTGTCGAGCTTGCCGTCGAGATACCAGCTCCAGCCCTTGTCGGTTCCCCCGCGCACATGGGCTACGGCGTAGACAAAGCCCCTGTCCACCAGCGAGAATCTCACCGACGAGAAATGCGCCTCGAACGCGCTGCCATAGGAGCCGTAAGCCTCCAGCAACATCGGGGCACGTCCGTTGAGCTTCGTCTCGGTCGAATAGAGCAGCGAGATCGGCACCAGCTCGCCGTCGTGCGCTTTGGCGAATATGCGCCGCGTGACGTATTTTTCAGGCTTGTGCCCGGAGGGGATGGTTTGGCGCTTGAGCAGCGTACGCTCGCGCGATTGCATATTGTAAGCCCAGACTTCATGTGGCGTTTTCATCGACGAGAAACCAAAGCGCATCTCGTTGGTCTCAAACTCCAGCACTTCTTCGAGATCAAGATCATAGGCCTCTTCGTCGAAGGCTATCGCGTGTTCGGCGCCGCTTGCGATATCGCGAACGACGATGCGCGGCAGGCCGTCCTGCAATTCCGTGCGCACGAGATGGCGCGCGAATGCAACGCACCCGGTAATCATGCGGCCCTTTTGATAGGGCGCGACATCAAGCCAATTGGCTTTGCCCGGAGAGGCCAGCGGCGCCTCGACGATCTTGAAATCGTCGCAACCATCCGCGTTCGTCAAAATATAAAGTTTGTCGCAATGGTGATTGACCTCATATTGCAGCTTGGGCTGGCGCGGCTCCACCACGATCAACGGCGCATCGGGTTTGTGCAGGTCGATCAAGAGTGTTTCCGACGTCTCGTGATCTTCAATTTCAATTGTGGCGAAATCGCCCGACTGGGTTTCTCCAATGCGCACGAACCAGCGTGAATCTTTCTCCTCAAAAACGAGCCGGTCATTGGCCTGCGCGTCGCCAAGGCGATGGAAGTAGACGCGGCACGGGCGATGATTGTCGTCCATCAGCACGTAGAAAAACCCGGCTGAATCGGCGCTCCACACCACGTCGCCGTCGGTGTCACGCAATGTGTCGCGCAGGTTTTTGCCGGTGGCGAGATCGCGCACTTTGATCGCGTAATATTCAGAGCCGCGCACGTCCGCGCTCCACGCCATCAGCTTGTGGCAGGGCGCATGGGTGGCCGACGCCAGATCAAAGAAAGGCTTGCCCTCAGCCAGTTCTTCGCAATTTAACAGTATGCTTTCCTTGCCGCCGTCGCGCGGGCGCCGGCATACGTAAGGATGCTGGGCGCCTTTGCGGAAGCGGCTGAAATAGGTCCACGGCCCGTCAGGCGTCGGCACGTCGGAATCGTCTTCCTTCATGCGGCCGCGCATTTCCTTCACAAGCTCGCGACGCAGATCGCGCACAGGCTTGAGCACCGCATCGGCGTATTTGTTTTCGGTCTCCAGAAACGTGCGGATCGGTTTGGGCAGGGTGCCTGGATTGCGCAAAACCTTGCGCCAGTTGGTCGCCCGCAACCATGCGTAATCATCAACAAGCGTCCGGCCATGCACGAGGCGCGTCACAGGCTTTATCTTTGCGGGCGCCGGCAGCGCGGGTTCGCGCACAACCGGCTTTGGCACTTTTTTGACTGCTGTTTTGACGACAGATTTTACGGCAGCTTTTTTGGCAGCTTTCCTGACCGGGCGCTTCACCGCCTTCTTCGCGGCGCCAGTTTTTTTGCTGGCCTTGGGGGCGGGCTTTCTCATGTTTCAACTGCTCCGGACGTCGCTTGTTGTACTTAACGATTAGGCGGGCTCGGGCGATGCTGCAAGCGGGCAAGGCGCTTATCGTTGCGGCCAGGCACCCTGCGCGAGAGCCGCGATCGAGCGTTTTGCGATTCTATGCTTATGTTTATTCGCTCGTGGGCTTAAAAATCAGTATTGGCGCATTGTCTTCATGTAAAAAGCAAGTATGCTGAGCTTGTTGAATATTAACCAGCCTGATTGGCGTGCATTGCTGGACCTTTGGATTGGCTGGCAAGTTTCTGGCACGTTCTGGATTTGATAGAAAGATTCTGTGATGAGCGATCCGCATGCAAACTATATTGAACTCGCCGCCGACATTGTTTCCGCCTACGTCAGCAACAATTCAATCGCTCCGTCCGATTTGCCTGCCCTCATTGGCGACGTTCATGCGGCCTTGCTGCGCGTGTCGTCTGCTCCTGCGGTGATCGCTTCCGAGCCGCTGAAGCCCGCCGTTTCCGCACGCCGTTCGGTGCATGAGGATTATCTGATCTGCCTTGAAGACGGGAAGCGGTTCAAGTCGCTGAAGCGCCATTTGCGCAGTCAGTATAATATGACGCCTGAGCAATATCGCGAAAAGTGGGGCCTTCCTGCAGACTACCCGATGGTGGCGCCCAATTACGCCAAGGCGCGCTCGCAGCTCGCCCGCGACATGGGCCTTGGCCAGAAGCGCAAACGCGTCGCGCGGGGGAAGTAAAGGCACCTCATCCGCCACGCCTGAAGCTTAATGCCCCCGGCTGATGCAAAAATCCACAACGTCAAACAGCGCCCGCTTCCACGGAGAGTGGGCAAAGACGCTTAGCGAATCCTGCGCCATCACGCCGTATTGGCGGGCGCATTCGATGGTGTCTTCCATCGCGTTGTGGCGGCGCAGAATGGCGATGGCGTGGTCGAGATCGCCCTCGTTGATTTCGCCCAGCTCCAGCGTGCGGCGCCAGAACTCACGCTCCTCCTCATTACCGCGCTGGAACGCCAGCACGATAGGGAGCGTGATTTTGCCTTCACGGAAATCGTCGCCGACGTTCTTACCCAGTTTGTCAGATGTGCCGCCGTAATCGAGCGCGTCGTCGATCAGCTGGAACGCGACCCCCAAATTCAATCCGTAATCGCGGCACGCGTCCTGCTCCAGCGCAGGGCGGTTGGCCAAAATCGGGCCGACTTCGCAGGCTGCTCCAAACAAAGCGGCGGTCTTGGAACGGATGACGGTGAGATAGGCTTCCTCCGTCGTCGTCGTGTCCTTAGCGGCGGAGAGCTGCATCACCTCGCCTTCCGCGATCACGGCGGCGGCGGTGGACAGCACGTCGAGGCAGGCGAGCGAGCCTACTTCCACCATCATCTTGAAGGCCTGGCCCAGCAGGAAATCACCGACGAGAACGCTGGCCTCGTTGCCCCACAGCATGCGGGCGGCGAGCTTGCCGCGGCGCATGTCGCTCTCGTCCACGACATCGTCGTGAAGCAGTGTGGCGGTGTGCATGAATTCAACGGAGGCTGCGAGCTTGATATGGCCCTCGCCGGCATATTGGCTGAGGGCTGCGGTCGCCAGTGTCAGCATCGGGCGCAGGCGCTTGCCGCCCGAGGAGATCAAATGGTTGGCGACTTCCGGGATCATCACGACTTCGGAGCCGGTGCGCGCCAGAATAGTCTCGTTCACGCGCTCCATATCGGCCGCCACCAATGCGACCAGCGCATCTACGCCCGAACTCTTCGACGCATCTTTGAATGGCGCCACAACACCCACTGGAACCACCCTCCCGAAAGCGCAAAGCACAGCTTGCGCCCGTCCGCCCCTGCATGCGAACCTGAAGCCCTCTTCGCATGCCGACGCCAATGGCGCAACGAGCTTCGCATATCAGATCCGAACGGAGTACGCGCGCGCTTATGATTGAGATCATGCGGACCAATGACATAGTGATTATTTCCGCAGTTCAGGCGGCTCTGGACGAAGTGGACGTGCCGTTTTTCATCGCCGATTCGCACATGAGCGTTCTGGAAGGCTCGCTCGGCTTTTTGCCACGCCGCGTGATGGTGCTGGACGAGGACGTTGCGGAAGCTCGCCGCGTTCTCACCGGCTGCGGATTTGGCGAGCACCTGTTGCGAGAGGGAGGATCGCCCACATGAACGACGAAGACCTGCTGCTCGGCGGGCGCTTGCGGCTGCGCCAGCGCGCCAGCGGGCATCGCGTGGGCACAGACGCGGTTCTGCTCGCAGCCATGCTGCTCGATCCCGGCCCGCAGATTATGGATGCTGGCTCCGGCGTTGGCGCTGTGGGGCTGGCGTTGGCCCTGCGGGCGCCGCAAAGCTGCGTGCGTCTGATTGAGCGAGAGGCGCAAGCCGCAGAACTGGCGCGCACAAATATCGCGCTCAACGCATTGGAGGAGCGCGTCAGCGTCGCAGAATGCAATCTGCTTGATGCAAGCGCCCGCCGCGCGGCCGGGATCGTCAACGAATCAGCCTCCGCTGTTTACACTAATCCGCCATTTTATGCGGAAGGCTCGGTGCGCCGCTCGCCCGATCTGGCGCGCGCCGCCGCACATGTGCTGGGGCCGGGGGGGATGGAGGAATGGGTGCGCGCAAGCCTTTCGCTGCTGGCGCCCGATGGCCGCTTCGCCATGATCTGCCTGCCCGAAGGCCTGGGGCAAGTGCTGACCGCATGCGAAAACCGGCTGGGCGCGTTGCGGATTCTGCCCGTCCATGCTCGTGTGGGGGAAGATGCGCGGCGCATTCTTGTGAGCGGGCGCAAAGGCTCGCGGGCGCCTTTGGCCATCACGCCGGGGCTTGTGTTGCACGAGGCCGACGGGCGCTTCACGCCGCGCGCGCAGGCGCTTCATCGCGGGCAGGATATTTTGGCCGACGCGTAAGCAGACGCCGGCCATTTAGGCCGGCGCTGCAGGATCAATAGCAAACGACCTTGCGGACTCTGTTCAGCCCGCGCCAACGCTTCTTCACCTCGCAATGCTGCTGGTAGCCGAAAGCTGAATAATGCGACCGCTGGTAATAGACCGGCGCAGGCCGATGATAAAATTGCTGGCGATAGACGGGTTGGCGATAGGCGGGCGCATAGTAAATCGGCGCGTAATGGCGGCGCGGCGCGTAATGACGCTGATGCAAACGCTGCTCGCGCCGCACCTGCCGGATCGGGCGATAATGATGATCGGCGCCCTGCCCGCCAACCCAGCCGCGCTCCTGACGGGCTTCAGCCTGCGTCGGAGCGAAAGTTGCAAAACCGATCGCTGCAGTAATAGCCAGCGCGGCGATGCGGGTCAGGCGAAGCAATCGGTTCATGGCTCTCTCCCCTTTGGGAATGCAATGGAGCGAGATTGCCAGCCTTATGCTGAACAAGCTGTGAGGTTGTTGTTCAGCCTGCGTTCAGATTGGGGGGGCAAAGGCAAGCCTCCAACTTTCCGTGCGTCATCCCGGGATTGCCGGGACCCACGGCAGGCTTTGAGCGTGTGGCCTGCCATGGATGGCGGCCTTCGCCGCGATGGCGCGTCTCGTCCATCGTGCAGAACCGCTTTGCGTCAGCGCCGAAACCCTCTAGTTTGCGTGCGCTTTCATCGATTGCCGGGGACGACATGCAACACGACACCCACGCGGACGCCTCTCTTGATCCGCGCCGCTCTTTTCAGGGGCTGATTCTGACGTTGCAGAAGTTCTGGGCGCAGCAGGGTTGCGTCATCTTGCAACCGTACGACATGGAGGTCGGCGCCGGCACGTTTCACCCCGCCACCACTTTACGCTCGCTGGGCGCAAAGCCGTGGAAAGCCGCCTATGTGCAGCCTTCGCGTCGCCCCAAGGATGGCCGCTATGGCGAAAACCCCAACCGGCTTCAGCATTATTACCAGTTTCAGGTGATCCTAAAGCCCTCGCCGCCAGACCTGCAAGACCTTTACCTCGCCTCGCTCAACGCGATTGGCGTCGACGCCGCCCTGCACGACATTCGCTTTGTCGAGGACGATTGGGAGAGCCCGACTTTGGGTGCCTGGGGCCTTGGCTGGGAATGCTGGTGCGACGGCATGGAAGTCAGCCAGTTCACCTATTTTCAGCAAGTGGCGGGCATTGAATGCTCGCCGGTTTCGGGCGAACTCACCTATGGGCTTGAGCGGCTCGCCATGTATGTGCAGGGCGTCGAAAACGTCTACGATCTCAATTTCAATGGCCGCGACGGCGCCGATAAAGTCACCTATGGCGACGTGTTCAAACAGGCCGAGCAGGAATATTCCCGGCATAATTTCGAACACGCCGACACTGCGCTGCTGTTCCAGCACTTCAAGGACGCGGAAGCCGAGTGCAAGGCGCTGCTGGAAAAGGGCGATCGCGGGCAGCGACACGACATGGTTTTGCCCGCCTATGACCAGTGCATCAAGGCCTCGCACCGCTTCAACCTTTTGGATGCGCGCGGCGTGATCTCGGTAACGGAGCGCCAGAGCTACATCCTGCGCGTGCGCGAACTCGCCAAAGCCTGCGGCGCAGCCTGGCTCAAGACGGATGCTGGCGGCGCAGGGACCTGAAGTGTGGGGCCGCTCTTGCTTTGTGAGGCGGGCGCGGGCAAAAGTCAGGCTAGCTTGGAACGAGTCGAAAGAGAGCCGTGCAATCGGCCCTAATTGGAGAAAAGCAGAAATGACGTATCCCGTTTGCGCACAAAAAGCACCCTACCCCACCGAAGTCGAAGAAGGCAAAAGCTATTACTGGTGCGCCTGCGGCCTCTCGAAAAAGCAGCCGCTCTGCGACGGCTCGCACAAGGGCACCGACATCGCACCGATCAAATACACCGCAACGCGCACGCAGAAAGTCTATTTCTGCGGCTGCAAAGTGTCGGTCAACAAGCCGCTCTGCGACGGCACGCACGCCAAGATCTGACGCAACGATGCGTCATCCCGGCGGAGGCCGGGATCCACGGCAGGCTTCAAGCTGACGGCCTGCCGTGGATCCCGCCTTACGCCGCGCCCTTCACGATTGGCGGCACGAAAGAAAGCGCCGTATCCCAAGGGAAATAGATCCACGTATCCTGCGACACTTCGGTGATGAACGTATCCACCAGCGGGCGCCCGAGCGGCTTGGCGTAGACGGTGGCGAAATGCGCTTTTGGCAGCATGTCGCGCACAAGACGCGCGGTGGCGCCGGTGTCCACCAGATCGTCGATGACGAGAATGCCCGCGCCATCGCCCAGTTTGGCGACCTGTTCAGCCACGCCCTTCAGCACCTGCAATTCGCCCTGACGCTTCTCGTCGTCATAGCTGACGATGCACACCGTCTCTATGATGCGCACGCCAAGCTCGCGCGCCACGATGGCCGCAGGCACAAGGCCGCCGCGCGTGATGCACACAAGCGCGGTGAAAGGCCCGGCTGCGTTCAGCCGCCACGCCAATGCGCGCGCATCGCGATGAAACTGGTCCCAGGAAACGGGAAAAACTTTTTGCCCCTCGTTCATATCGCCCCCTTGATTACTTTGCCGCGCGTTCGGCTTCGAGCCGCGCGATCAATGCCTCAACCTCCGCGCGGCCCTGTGCAAGAAGCGCAAGATCCTTGCCGCGCAGCACGATCTGGTTCTTCACGCCCTGCGTCCCAAACGAGGGATAGGATCCGATGGACAGATCGGAATAGCGTTCCGCGATCTCCTTCAGCCCGCCCGCATAAGCGCCCTCGGGCAGCCCCGCCTCTACAGTCTCGGAAATAATCTTGACGCCGGTCTCCAGCGTCGGCGCCACATTGTCCAGCATCGCATGCATGATGCGCGGCACGCCCGCCATCACGAACACATTGCCAAGACGAAAGCCCGGCGCCGCAGAGACGGGATTGTCGATCAGCGAGGCGCCGGCTGGAATGCGGCACATGCGCAAGCGCATCTCGTTCAAATCTTCCCGCTTCATGCGCGTCAGCAAAGCCTCGACCGCGCGCTCGTCCACGTCAATCGACACGCCGAACGCTTTAGCCACGCATTCCGCCGTAATGTCGTCATGTGTCGGGCCGATACCGCCCGTGGTGAAGACATAGGTGAAGCGCGCCCGCAGCGCATTCAGCGCGGCCACGATCTCCTCCTCGATATCGGGCACGACGCGCACTTCGCGCAGCTCGACGCCGATGCGGGTCATGTATTCGGCGATATAACCGATATTTTGATCCTTCGTGCGGCCCGAGAGAATTTCGTCTCCGATCACGAGAATGGCGGCGGTGATGGTTTTGTGCTGCGTCATGACGTTCAAATCTCCGTACACGCTTTATGAACGCCCGCCACGGCTTGGCAAGATGGAAGCTGCGCGAGAGAGTAAAAGGCCGTGGATTGTCGCCGCCTTGTAGTGACGCGCACACGCGAAACGTCTGCGAAAATACAACCTGCGGTATAGCTAAAGGCTCTTGATGACGGTAGAGGTTGTGCTACAACAATCCAGCCAGTCGACATAGCCGGGTCGCGCAGGCCAATTCAGGAGGCCAGGACATGCCCAAGCCCGCCGGTGGCGCCCAGCGCGCCAGCGCCTCTCAGGAGAGCCCTAAGGAGAGCCAGAACGAGGCTCCCGAGGCCATGGGTTGGGCGATTGCGCCCGATGTTGACGTTGACCAGCCGGAGGCTGGCGACACCGCCCGCTATATCGCCCAGATGACCGGAGAACTGACAGCGCTGGCCGCCGCCGCCGGGCTCGAAACTCTTGGCTATCTGCTGGCTATGGCGCGGGTGGAGGCGGAACTGGCCGCGCGGGAAGCTGAAGACTAGCTAACTCGTCACGAGATTACCGCGCCTGTTTGCCCTGCCCTGCAATTCCAGGTCCAGCAAAACAGCCTGCACCTGCCCTGCGCTGGCGCCGGACGCGCGCACCAGATCGTCGAGCCCAACCGGTGCTGGCCCCAGCAAATCCGCCAGCCTTTCCTCCAGCGAGCGCGCGTCGATTGGCTCGGCGGCGATTACAACCGGCGGACTCATCGCGGGCACGCTTTCCTCGTCCAGTTGCAACCCTTCCTGACTGCGCGGCGGCGCAGGATCGCCAAACAGGTCCGTCTCGTCCCACAGCGGCTCGGACGTTGGCTGGTTGCTGTCGTCCTCAAACAAGGTCGTGCGCAGTGGCGCAAATCCGGAGGCCGTTGGAGCCAGAGCGTCGATCACGTCGGCGCCGGACGTGCAAAGCGTCGCCCCTTGCCGCAACAGGTCGTTGGTGCCTTCGGCGCGTGGATCAAGCGGCGAGCCGGGCACGGCGAACACCTCCCGCCCCTGCTCGTTGGCGAAGCGCGACGTGATCAGCGAGCCAGATTTGCGCGCCGCCTCCACAACCACAATACCCATCGCCAATCCCGAGACGATGCGGTTGCGGCGCGGAAAGTCGCGCCCGCGCGGCTCCCAGCCCAGCGGCATTTCCGAGATCAGCGCGCCATGGCCGCAAATCTCTTCGGCCAGCCCCACATGCTCAGGGGGATAAATGCGATCAAGCCCGCCCGCCAGCACCGCCACCGTGCCGGTACGCAGCGCGGCGCGATGGGCGCGCTGATCAACTCCACGCGCAAGACCCGAGGCGATGACATATTCAGCGGCGCTCAACTCATGCGTGAGGCGTTCTGTGAAAGCTAGCCCTGCGGCGGAGGCGTTTCGCGCGCCAACGATTGCCACCATCGGGCGCGTGAGGACGGACAACTCCCCCTTCACGCACAGCAAAGGCGGGGGCGCGTCGATCTCGCGCAAGGCTGACGGATAGTCAGGCTCGCCCAGCGCGATCAGCCGGGCGCCAAAGCGCAAGGTTGCCTCCATCTCACGCTCGCAATCAGCGCGCAAAGCAAGGCGAACGGCTTTGGCGCCGGTCGCGCGCTTCATCAACGGGGGCAGCGCCTCAAGCGCCGCGCGGGCGCCGCCAAACTTGTTGACGAGGGTACGAAACGTGCTCGGGCCGATATTGTCGCTGCGAATCAATTGCAGCCAGTCGAGCCGCTGTTCGTCGGAAAGGTTCATAAAAACGGGCCGATCAAAAGGGAGCGTCTAAAACGCGCTCATAGTCCTTCAAATTGAAGCAAAGGTCACGGCTAAATTCTCAAGCCCCAATTCCAGCCCACGCCTCAGGCCTCGGGAGTCTCTTTCCGCCCGATCTTGCTCTCCGTTCCCGCCATCAAGCGCTCGATGTTGACCTTGTGCCTGAACCACAACATCACCGCCAGCGCCGCAAACAATTCAGCAGGCTGCGAGCGCCCCATCAGCCAGAGCGCAATCGGCGTGGCTGCGCTGGCCGCCAATGCTGCGCCGGAGGAATAGCGCGTGATCGCCGCCGTCCCCAACCACACCAGAGCAAACACAAGCGCGCCGGGCCACGCCAGCCCAAGCGCTACGCCCAGATATGTGGCGACGCCCTTGCCGCCATTAAATTTCAGCCAGACGGGAAACAGATGGCCCAGAAACGCGCCAAGACCAGCCAGCACGCCGGCATATTCGCCGCCATAAGACAGCGCCACCAGCACCGCCAGCGTGCCCTTGAACGCGTCGAGCAGCAGTGTGGCCGCAGCCAGCCCCTTGCGGCCAGTGCGCAGAACGTTGGTCGCCCCGATATTGCCGGAGCCGACGCTGCGCAAATCCTGCGTGCCCGCAAGTTTGGTCAGCACCAGCCCGAAGGGGATCGAGCCCAGAAGATAGCCGAAGGCGAGCGTGGCGAGATTTGTTGTTAAATCGGGAAACATGATGCGGCCCCTCCCGGCCCAAATTTATTGAGCTATCCGCCAACAATGGCGCCGGCGACCATGGTCGTTTTCACCACGCCCTCAAGGCGCGCGCCATCGAACGGCGTGTTCTTGGAGCGCGAATGCAGCTTGTCCGCATCGACCACAAAAGGCTCGTCGGGATCAAAGCGGATGAGATCAGCAGGCGCGCCCTTCGCAAGACGACCTTGCGGCAGCCCCAGAATTTCAGCCGGGCGCAGCGTCATCGCGCCGATCAGGCGCCCTAGCGACACTTGCCCCGAATGCACCAGACGCAGGCCCGCAGCCAGCATCGTCTCCAGCCCAACAGCGCCATACTCAGCCTCGCTGAAGGGAACACGCTTGGCCTCAAAATCCTGCGGGTTGTGGTCTGAGCAGATCACGTCGATCAGGCCGGACGCCAGCGCCTCGACCAGCGACAGCCGCTCGGTCTCCGAGCGCAGCGGCGGCGCGATTTTGAGGTAGGTGCGGTAATCGCCGACATCGGTCTCGTTGAGCGTGAGATGGTTGATCGAGACGCCGCAGGTGACGGGCAGCCCTGCAACTTTGGCCTCCGCAATCACGTCAAGCGACATTTTGCAGGTAACGAGCGCCGCGTGGTAGCGCGCTCCGTTCGCGTCCTCGCCCAAAGTCAGGCGCACGAGGCGCATGTCGCGATCGAGCATGATGGATTCAGCCTCCATCGGCACTCCCGGCAGGCCAAGGCGGCTGGCGAACTCGCCCTCGTTCATCACCCCTGCGCTGGCAAGCTCTGCATCTTCGGCAAGATGTATCACCAGCACGCCAAAATCACGCGCATAGGTGAGCGCGCGTCGCATGACCTGCGCGGAGGCCACCGAGCGCATGCCGTTGGAGAACGCCACCGCGCCAGCTTCCCGAAGCAGGCCGATCTCGGCGATCTCATGGCCCGCAAGCCCCTTGGTCAAAGCGGCGCTGGGCAGCAAACGCACCAGCGACTTTTCGCTCGCGCGGCGCAGCAGATAATCAATCGCCGCCGCCCCATCCACCGGCGGGTTCGCGTCCGGCGTGGCGATGATGGTGGTGATTCCGCCAGCAGCCGCCGCCGCGCTCGCGCTGGCGATGGTCTCGCGGTGGGTAGCGCCTGGCTCGCCCACGAACGCGCGCATATCAATCAGGCCGGGAGAGACGACGTCGCCGCCGCAATCAATAATATGCGTGCGCGCGCCGACATTGGTCTGAGTGACCTTGGCGCCAAATTCAACTATGGCGCCCTCATCCACGAACACGCCGCCGTTCTCCAGCCTGCCGGAGGCGGGATCGAGCACGCGGGCGTTGACGAAGGCGGTGGGGCGCAAGTTTGTCATGAAAGTTCGATACTCCGAGCCAAGCGGCAACACAAATCCCGAGAGTTTACCCCTCATACGTCGCGCGTTGCGCGCCACCTTCTCCCGCAAGGGGAGAAGGTGGCGTTTGCGTTAGCAAACGACGGATGAGGGGTAAGCTCGCCTCACCCCTGCTGCAGATTCTGCGCCAGCGCCTCCAGCACGGCCATGCGCACGGCCACGCCCATTTCCACCTGTTCCGTCACCAACGAGCGCGGACCGTCTGCCACCGCGCTGTCGATTTCGACGCCGCGGTTCATCGGGCCGGGATGCATGACAAGCGCATCCGGCTTGGCCCATTTCAGCTTCTCTTCGTCGAGCCCGTAGAAACGCGCAAATTCCTTCAGCGAGGGCACGAAGGCGCCGTTCATGCGCTCGCGTTGCAGGCGCAGCATCATCACAATGTCGGCGTCGCGCAGGCCGCTTTCCATGGTGCGATGCACTTCAACGCCCATGCGCTCGACGCCCGGCGGCAGCAGCGTCGAGGGGCCAACCACGCGCACGCGGGCGCCAAGCTGGGCCAGCAAAATCATGTTGGAGCGCGCCACGCGCGAATGCAGCACGTCGCCGCAGATGGCCACCACAAGCCCCTCGATGCGCCCCTTGTTGCGGCGGATCGTCAGGGCGTCGAGCAGCGCCTGCGTGGGATGCTCATGGCTGCCGTCGCCAGCGTTGACCACGCAGCACGAGACCTTGCGCGCCAGCAGGTGCACGGCGCCCGAATGCTGATGGCGCACCACGATCACGTCCGGACGCATCGCGTTGAGCGTCACCGCCGTATCAATAAGAGTCTCGCCCTTGCTCACCGAAGAGGTGGCGACCGACATGTTCATGACGTCGGCGCCAAGCCTCTTGCCCGCCAGCTCGAAGGAGGCCTGCGTACGAGTGGAGGCTTCAAAGAACAGATTGATCTGCGTGCGCCCGCTCAGGATCGAGCGCTTCTTGTCAACGCGGCGCGACACCTCCACGGCGTCCTCCGCCATGTCGAGCAAAGCCTCGATGTCCGGTCGGCTCAGCCCGGCGATGCCAAGCAGGTGCTGATGGGGAAAGTGCGTGCGATGGGCGCTCATGAGAGGTGCTGATAGGCCAGCGCACGCCCGCCTGCAAGTGGGCCTGCAAGTGGGCAACCTGCCCGCTCCGGCAACGCCCGCGATTTGACAGTACGCCCCCCCTCCACCATGTTCCGCCCCGAAACGAGGGGCCTCCGCAGCGGCGCACTAAAGTTCAAACGCCGCGTAATAACGGAGCTACTCGTAAGAAATTCAGGCGTTTGGCCACCAGGATTCCCGCGCAATGAGTGCAGTCGTCATCGTCGAATCTCCGGCCAAGGCCAAGACGATCAACAAATATCTTGGCAGGGATTACGAGGTTTTCGCCTCGTTCGGCCACGTGCGCGACCTGCCCGCCAAAGACGGCTCGGTGGACGTCGAGAACGATTTTGAGATGCAATGGGAGGTCGACGCCAAGGCTGGCAAGCGGCTTTCCGATATCGCCAAGGCCGTCAAAGACGCCGACACCGTAATCCTGGCGACCGACCCTGATCGCGAAGGCGAGGCCATTTCCTGGCACGTGCTGGAAGTCTTGCGCGCCAAGAAAGTGCTCAAGGACAAGGTCGTCCAGCGCGTGGTGTTCAACGCCATCACCAAGAGCGCCATTCTGGAAGCTATGCGCCATCCGCGCGAGATCGATGCGGCATTGGTGGACGCCTATCTCGCCCGCCGCGCGCTTGATTATCTCGTTGGCTTCACGCTCTCCCCCGTATTGTGGCGCAAGCTGCCCGGCGCGCGTTCCGCCGGCCGCGTGCAATCGGTCTCGCTGCGTCTTGTGTGCGACCGCGAGCTTGAAATTGAGAAGTTCGTCGCCCGCGAATACTGGACCATTCTTGCGAACCTGAAGACCAAGGACGACGCATCGTTCGTCGCCCGCCTCGTCGGGGCCGACGGCAAGCGCATCCAGCGTCTTGACGTTGGCAATGGCGTGGACGCGCAGGCGTTCAAGTCCGCGCTGGAAGCGGCTAAAATCAACGTGGTTTCGGTTGAAGCCAAGCCCGCCAAGCGCCATCCCTATGCGCCGTTCACCACCTCGACGCTGCAGCAGGAAGCCTCGCGCAAGCTCGGGTTTGCGCCCGCCCACACCATGCGCGTGGCGCAGCGCCTTTATGAGGGCATCGACCTTGGCGGCGAGACCGTCGGCCTCATTACTTATATGCGCACCGACGGCGTGGACATGGCGCCCGAAGCGATTGCGGGCGCGCGCCGCGTGATTGAAAAAGAATACGGCCCGAAATACGTGCCCGGCGTGCCGCGCAAATATTCGACCAAGCACAAGAACGCGCAGGAAGCCCATGAGGCGGTGCGCCCGACCGACATGACCCGCCTGCCCCGCCAGCTTTTGAAGGCGCTGGATAAGGATCAGGCCCGTCTTTACGAGCTGATCTGGACCCGCACCATCGCCAGCCAGATGGAATCGGCGGAGCTGGAGCGCACCACGGTTGAGATCGCAGCCGACGTCGAAGGCGCCAAATACAAGCGCATCGACCTGCGCGCCACGGGACAAGTCGTGCGGTTCGACGGCTTTCTGACCTTGTATCAAGAAGGCAAGGACGACGAGGAAGACGAAGAGAGCAGCCGTCTGCCTGCGATGCACGCGGGCGATCCGCTGAAGCGCGAGAGCATTGAATCAAGCCAGCACTTCACCGAGCCGCCGCCGCGCTTTACCGAAGCCACGCTCGTCAAGCGGATGGAGGAGCTAAGCATCGGGCGCCCCTCCACTTACGCCTCGACGCTGGCCGTTTTGCGCGACCGCGAATATGTGCGCCTCGACAAGAAGCGCCTGTACCCGGAAGACAAGGGTCGCCTCGTCGTCGCCTTCCTTCAGAGCTTCTTCACGCGCTATGTGGAATATGATTTCACCGCTGCGCTGGAGGAGAAACTTGATCTTGTTGCCAACGCCGAGATCAACTGGAAAGACGTACTGCGCGAGTTCTGGACGAACTTTTCAGCAGCCGTCGCGCAAACCAAAGACCTGCGTACGACCGAAGTGCTCGACAATCTCAACGAGCTTCTTGGCCCGCATATCTTCCCCGCAAAGGAAGATGGCGGCGATCCGCGCGGCTGCCCCTCTTGCAACGCCGGGCGCTTGTCTTTGAAGCTTGGAAAATTCGGCGCGTTTGTCGGCTGTTCCAACTATCCCGAATGCCGCTACACGCGCACGCTTTCGCAACAGGCCACCGGCGAAAAGGCCGAGGGCAATGGAGATCGCCCCGGCGTGCGCTCGCTGGGCTTTGATCCTGATACGAGCGAAGAAGTGACGCTACGCGACGGGCGTTTTGGAACCTATGTGCAATTGGGCGAGGCCGAAAAGCCAAAGCGCTCCTCGCTGCCCAAGGGCCTGTCCAAGGACGACGTGACGCTTGAGAAAGCGCTGAAGCTGTTGTCGTTGCCGCGCGAGGTGGCCAAGCACCCCACGACCGGCGAGCCGATCGTCGCCAACATTGGCCGCTTTGGTCCCTATGTGCAGCATCAGAAAACCTACGCCAACATTGGCCGCGACGACGACGTGCTTGAGATTGGCGCCAATCGCGCCATTGATCTTATCATCACGAAAGAAACCGGCGGCGGCGGCGCCAGCCGCTTTGGTCCGCAAACGGGCCGCGCGCTCGGCGATCATCCCAAAGGCGGCGCCATCGCCGTAAAGTCCGGCAAATACGGGCCTTACGTGAACTGGAAGAAGGTCAACGCCAACATCCCCAAGGGCAAAAGCCCCGACGAGGTGACGCTGGAGGAAGCCATCGCGCTGCTCAACGCCCGCGAATCCGGCGAGGGCGCAGCGGTTGACGGCCGCGTGCTCGGCGAGCATCCGCAGGGCGGTACGATCAGCGTGCGCGAGGGCCGTTTCGGGCCCTATGTGGCGGTCGGCAAGGTGTACGCCAACGTGCCGAAATCCATGTCGGCTGAATCGATCAGCCTGCAGGATGCGATTGAGCTGATCGACGAAAAGGGCGGCCCCGCAGCGGCAAAGAAGAAAGCTGCGCCGAAGAAGGGCGCCGCGAAGAAAGCCGCCAAGAAGGCGCCTGCGAAGAAAGCTGCTGCTGCGAAGAAGGCTCCTGCCGCCAAGAAGGCTTCGGCGGCCAAAAAAACTCCGGCGAAAAAGGCCGCCAAAAAAGCGGCTAAAAAGTAAAGCGCAAAGTCCGAAACGCGTCATCCCGGCGAAGGCCGGGACCCACGGCAGGCCGCACACTCCATGGCCTGTCGCGGATCCCGGCC
>CAMCUC010000004.1 GCA_945878875.1 Rhizobium sp. Q54 | reverse complement strand
CTGCAATGCTGGCTCAAGCTAACCAGGCGCCTCAGATGGTTCTCTCACTCCTCAAGTAAAAAATATCAAATTATGAAAAACGCCCGGCATCGTCGGGCGTTTTTTAAAGAAAACCGCTCTCAAGCCGTCTTAATAAACAGTAAGCAGAGAGTCCAATATATTGTCTGAGTTGGAGGGGAGAGAGCAATGACGAGCATAGGATCAGCTCAGCTACTATCATCGCTTACCCAGCTTCGCTCAGTCAGCGTCTCTCAATCAGAAACACGCACAACCGTCGCCAAGGCCTTATCAGAGGCGCAAAACATAACGCTCGATGGGTCGTCAACGTTACTGCTGCGGCAAAACCTCAGCGACACAGCTGACTTGATCTCGATGGTAGAGGTTAATAGCGCGATCATAGATGGTGTCGCAACTCGCCTTGCAGCTCTGGAAAATCTTGAAATACAGCAGATGCAGCTCTCGCAAATTGACGATCAGCACGCAGCTTTAAGCGTCCAAATAAATAATGCACAAAATGAATTGACTGATTACGTTGCCAAGAATGTCAAAACTACTAGTGAATGGAAAATAGTAAGCGATCAAAGTGCAGGTTCCGATCAATATTTCGACTTTCAGGAATGGAGCAATTCAGTAGATACAGAGTTATCGTCGCGATTTGCTACTCTCCAAATGAAAGGAGAGATGTTGACGGCTAACTTTCACATGCCCGCCAATTGCTTCATTTGTAACTCAGGCAATGATGTGTTCGCTGCTGCTGCAACGACGACATCGGCGACACTCGTTGGAAGCATCAGCGATACAAGTACTTCGACAAGTATCATAAATTTGGAAGCGTTACGCTCCGGAAGCTTATGGAACATCTCGGGGAGTTCGAACCTAAGCTATTCTTACTTCTCCGGCGTTCCGTATGCAGACCCTTATGCTAACCGTGCTGGTGGCCCGCAAGGAACGATCACTGGACTAAATTCTACACAGCAGGCCGACCACGATCAGATTATGAGCGCGTGGGACGATGTCGTCGATTTTGAGTTTGAAAAAATAGCTGAAACGAACGCAAGCAATGTTGGTGAGCTCCGTATTGCCAAGACATCGTTTTCACCTGACCAGGGTGTGGTGGGGTTTGCATACTATCCAAATGCCAATCCCTCCGGTGGGGACATATGGTACGTGAGCTCGGAATCTTCAAACGATTCATTTGCAGCTGGGACCCAAGGGAGATTGACCGCTCTTCATGAAGTTGGTCATGCCATAGGCTTAAAGCACCCATTTCAAGGCGGATCTCAGCTACTCACGAACCTCGATAATGCACGCAATACGGTAATGACGTATAACGGAAGCGATAGAAATCTAATCTGGAACCACACCTCCAGTAGAAGCGGAATTTCAAGTCGCGCTGAATACGTTAATCCAATCACGCCAATGCTTTATGATGTTGCATTCGCTCAAGAAAATTATGGTATGGAGACAAGTGTTCGCAACACTAATACCTCTTACACGTTTACATCTGCACCGGAAGTATTGCAGACAATTGTGGATGGAGGTGGCTCCGACACCATTGACGTGTCAGCACTAAACCGATCTAGTACAATTAACCTTACGCCTGGAAGTTTTTCATCTATTGGCTCCTACTCGATTGCAAATCAACTTGCCGCAGCTAAATCTGCCAATCCTGGGTTTGATTCATACCTCGATCGTCTTTATGGATCGAGCTACACCGCGAACCTCTATCAATGGGATGACAATGTTGCGATCGCATACGGCACAACAATCGAGAACGCCATAGGTGGTTCAGGCGCGGACACAATAACTGGTAATAATATCAATAACGAAATTTGGGGAAAAGGAGGAAACGACGTAATTAACGGTGTTTCAGGAACAGACACGGCGGGGTATTCGGGATCATACGCAAGTTATACAATTTCAACCAGCGCAGGAACTACGACTGTCACTCATAACAATAGCGGTGCTGACGGAATAGACACATTAACGAACATTGATTTCCTGAAGTTCTCAGATTTCACTTATGACGTTGCAGCCCAAAGCACAAGCGCAACAAGCTCAGCTGGAGCGCCCACAGGCGCTGGTCAAAACGCCTCTTCTAGCACAGCAGCAGCTGCGTCTTCTGCCACTAGTGCAGCTACTGGAGCTCGCGTTGCAGAGATTGTACGTACTAATACTCCCGCTTCGCACGTCGCCATCACCTACACGGCAGCTCAGCAGAGGTCAGTGAATAACGGGAGAATGGCGGCAATTGCTGGATTATCAGGCAGGCTTGCTACATTAAACACTTCTCTGGAAACAACAAAGTCCAGAGCATTTCATTCATTGGCCTCTATCTCGTCTCCCGCAGCGGCCTCAGCAAGACCTGCAAGCAGAATGTCCATTCCGGTTGAAGCTTCAAGACAAGTGAACTTTGCTCCGATGACTTCAGTCCAGGCACCACGTGTGCCTATCACAGCGATGAACGATTTTGTTAAATCCATGAACGTAACTAACTCAAGCTTGGTCGCTGCTATCATGCGTGCGTAGATGATAATTTATGTGCGTCAAATGGAAGAAGCCTTAGTTTACCGCATCGGGGAATTTGATTACAATGATACCACATGTGTTAAATTACAAGGGCTTAGTCCATATGGGTTCCAACAATGTCGACGCCCTTATAGACCGCGCATTATCATTCCATCGTGACAATAAAGTAGATGAAGCAGACGCCGTTTATGATCAGGTGCTTGTGCTGGACCCAGGCAATCCTGACGCGCTACATCTAAAGGGAGCGGTCTCTATTCAGAGAGGAAATTATCGGCGAGCAGTAGAACTGATTTCACAAGCAATTTTGGTTCGCCCGAGTGACGCTGCTTTCTACTCAAATCTGGCAGCAGCTCTCAATTCGCTGGGTTTACCGGAAAGAGCTCAGCACTATGCTGAGAAGGCGCTATGCTTAAAAATGAATAATTCTGAATCCTATGTCGTTCTTGCAAAGTCGCTTATTGGACAAGGCAAGATCGATGAAGCGTTGAGTAAGCTAGAGATAGCACTGAAAATACAGCCTTCTAATTCAGCAGCAATCAACGAATACATAAAAGTTCTCACTCAAAAAAGCAGATACTCAGATCTTACAAATTTCCTTGAGGTTCAGCTCGAAGAAGGCAGAGGAACTGATAAAATTCTGATCAGTTTAGCAAGCGCAAAAAAGCAGTTGGGTCGAAGCGCTGAAGCTCTTGATCGTCTCAATCAATGCAAACATCAGGATGGGCATGAATGGCATGTTCATAACTTGAAAATTAAAATTGATCTTGACCGCCTTGATGAGGCCCGTATTCACGGGCGTGAGATACTTATAATTAAGGACAAAGTTTCAGCTCTTATCACGCCTGATGAGGACGTCGCTCTGCGGTGTCGCAGCTGGCCTCTTTCATTGCGTCCGTTCGATACATCATCCCCACACCGTAACATCGTGTGCTTTAGCCTTTGGGGAAACGATGACAAGTATACCCATACAGCGGTTCTAAACGCCAAACTCGTTCCAGCCGTTTATCCCGGTTGGAAAGCGCGGTTTTATGTCGAAGCTTCAGTTCCGTTGGAAATTATAGAAGCCCTCAGAAATTATGGTGCTCAAGTCATCATGATGGAGGAGGATTCAAGAACATTCCTCAAACTGTTCTGGCGGTTCCTTGCTGCCAGCGATGTGAATGTCGACTACTTTATATGTCGCGATTGCGATTCAATCGTTAACTATCGTGAAAAAGTTGCCGTCGATGAATGGCTCTTGTCCGGTAAGCCATTCCACATCATGCGCGACCATCCAGAGCATGCTGAACTTATTATGGCCGGCATGTGGGGAGGAGTAGGTGGTCTGCTGCCGAACCTCGCAGATCAAGCGGTCCAGTATTACGAGACACATGAAACAAAATGGCGATGGGTAGATCAGGACTTCCTTAGAGATTGTGTCTGGCCGCTAATTAAGAATTCGTCGCTGTCACATGACAGCCAGTATCTGTTCGGCCCGAACGCTCGACCATTTCCTGCTGGTTCCGAACTTCCGAATGGCGACCATGTAGGTGGTTACATGCCGGCGACTTGGTCAATTCGCGGCAAGATTTAAAAACGAGAACTCTGAAGATTTTGCCTTAGCAAGTGAAGTAGCATAGAAGCCCAGTTAATAGTGCTTCTAAAATCCTATTTTTTCGCTTTTGAGGTGAGAAGGCATGATTTTTGCTAAGGTTTTGCAATAAAATCTAAGTAATCTAAGGGTTTGGCTCCATGGTTGATATTCTTAATACCCTGAATGCTGGATCTGGCGTTGACATCAAGACACTCGCAAAGAATTTAACAGACACCGTTCGTGTTCCTCAACAGCTTGCGATAGACAATAGAAAGCTAAGCTCCTCAGCAAAAATCTCGTCAGTTGGTAAGATTATGTCCGTTGTAGAGCAATTCAGCTCCGCTGCGACCGCAATAGGAAACCCCCAAACTTTCCAGCGTAACCCGAGCTCTAGCGATCCGACCAAAATCACAATGGAATTCACCGGTGGCTCAACAGCCTCCACTTTTTCCGGCAAGGTCGCCGTCAACCAATTAGCTAGCGAAACGTCTATATTGTTCCCTCCACTAACAAGCTTAAGCGCTAACTTGGCAGGCTCAGACGCAAATAGAACGCTGAAAATTATTTCCGGGACAGCCGGTTCGCCTGGGTCCGAGCTGGCAACGATAGATCTCAAAACTGTAAACACTCTTCCAGCCCTACGAGATCGTATCAACCAAATTGCAGGCTTTGAGGCGACAATTATTACGGGCGGTACAACAAGTTCACCTTCGTATTATATCGGCGTGAAGGGTAAGGCAGGTGAGAGCAATCGTTTTTTTGCTTCAGTTACAACAAATGTAGACGGAATTACCAACAATGCTTCTGGTGCAGGTTTAGTTGCCAATGGAGCTGAGGTCATTCGCCAAGGTACAGATGCTGTTATTTCAGTTGATGGCGTTCAAATAACTTCAGGTACAAATATTTTTAATGACGTACTGCCAAACGTAACTATTACAGCCAAGGCAGTTACTAATGCTGACGTCACCCTCTCCTCAACATACAATACTGTCGGCTTGAGTAACGCAATGGCGACCCTAGTTTCTGGATATAACTTAATGCTGGAAACCATTAAAACTGAGACAGCATTTAACATAGATCCGAAAAAACGTGGCGGCCTTGCAAATAACGCTTCAACAAATGGACTTGTTAGCGAACTTAGACGATTTACTACGCAAAGTATCGCTGGTTTTAATGACGGCGTTCATACGCTCGCCAGCTTAGGCGTCAGAACCAACAGAGATGGATCTCTCAAGTTGGATGAGACTGCTTTTGCAACAGCGCTTAAGCAAACACCTGAAATTGTAGAGGCCGTCCTTGCATCAAAGCAGCAAATAACAGATTCTCGACTTTCAATTATCTCGGCAACTGGAGTGCCGACTGGTAAGTATAAGATCTCCAAAGACGATACGGGTCAATGGAAGATAAATGATGATCTTGCGACACTTTCGACCGGAAAGCTCACAGGAAAAGCAGGAACTTCGTCAGAAGGCCTGATTATAAGCCTTCCACCTGGCGTTGAAATAGCTGCTCCAGCTGGATATTCAACAGCGCTCTATTATAGCAAAGGCATATTAGAACGATTTAACGATATGTTGAAATCGCTGAAGGATAGCCAATCGTCCATCCAATTGGTTTCAACAAATGCAACCAAGGCAATATCAGATATTTCTCTAGAACAGACAAAATTTGATGCCAAAATGAAACTTATAGAAGATCGTTACCTAAAACAATTCTCACAAATGAATTCTGCTGTTTCAGCGGGTAATAATACACGGTCAGCACTCACGACTTTCATCGATAGCTGGACAGCAGGCCTGAAAGCATAAAATCAGACAATGAGCGCTAATCGGACGGAATCTTGCGAGACGTTTCCATGTGCAACCACGGCTGATCTGACGTTAAATACAATATTATCAACAGCTCTCGACGCTGCTATTACGCCAAATTCACTGTCAGCTTGTGTCCGAGCATCATTGAGACTTTTAATGACGAAACTCATATCTAACAAACGGTCGTAGATATTCGTTTCAATACTACTCACCTCAGACTGAAGTGCATCTATATGGATCATGACATCGGCTATCTCTTGCAAAACGCGCTCTCTTTTCGCGACTAAGTCCGATGGGTCTGCCGAATTTTTAGATAATTTTGGCTGTTCATAAACGTTTTGAGGCCCGTTTTTCATCATACGGGAGATATGTGCATTGGAAGCATCTATGTTCTTCACAATATCATTTGATACGGAGCGAATAGACACAAAATCAATTTCTTGGTCCCCTATTGCCTTATAAGACGGCATCAGCTTTGCTCTAAGTGCATCCAGCCTTTTCAAATCATCTTTGGACTGTTGGATTGCGAGAAAAGAAGAACGAACAAGATCGGTAGATCTAACGTCTTGGCTGAAACGGTCTTGATCCCCAGGGACCCTGAGAACCACATTGGTCTCAGTCACTGCCCTCTCTGGCAATTCAACTGAACCCGAGGCCGCCGCCCCCAAGGCCAAATCCGCACGAACAACGGAATTGGGGGAGGATGAATTGGATATCGGTAAACCCTCACTGATCGGTCGGTTGAACATCATCGTCGTCCTTTTCGGATCTGTTAGACCCAATGTAGTATAGCGCAAGACGGACGGCCGAAGAGTTTCTTTAGTTTTTTGTAAAAGTTTTTTATCCCGCAACCGTTTTTACTCATCGAGCGGCTTTGCACTGGAGAAAAGGATTTCAATTGAGCTTGGTGCTTTTACGAAAGGTTTTGATCTTATTTATAGCTACGCTGGCGTTTGCTGGCGTAAATACGACGCATGCCCAGGTTGTCGCCGCGCCGCCGAATCCAGCTGAGGCTATCAAGCAAGGAGATCTTGCAGACGCAGCACGTCAAGCTCGTCGCCTTGCGGAAACTGGCGATCCTGATGGACAATTTATGCTTGCGCTCTTTTTCTGGCACGGCGTCTCGTTACCCCAAAGCTATCAGGACGCACTTAACTGGATTACTCTTTCTGCCGTCTCTGGTCACCCCCGTGCGCCCGCCGCCAGAATGGAGATGCTCAAGGCAACAGAACCGCCGCTTCCGCAAAGGAGTATGGAGTGGACGCGAGCTAACTTGACGCAGCGCGCAGAGGCTGGCGACAATCAGGCGCTGTTTCATCTGGCTGCGTCATATTCCCAAAGATTTGGGTTCGAGAACACGCTTGAGGCCTATTTTTGGTATAATTTGAGTGTCGCGTCTGGCAATGTCGCGGCGCGAAAGCAGCGGAACATTGTGATCGCAGGGCTGAAGCAGGGGGATATTATAAAAGCGCAAGATCGTGCGAAAGAATGGGTCGAAAAATGGCGCGGCGACAACGCGCAAGGCGCGCCTGCAAGAGAGCCGACAGAGCAGCAGATAATCAGCGACAAAGAACAATTTGGAAGTTCTCCGGGCACCATCAAAAGTGAAAACGATCAAGACGGCGAGCATAATGCTCCCGATCTGTCCATGCAGGGAGGTTCCATTGAGCAACGCTAACACCGGCAAGCACCCGCCACAATTTGTGTTTGATATGATAGTCGCTCAGATCGCGCGCGCCTTTCTGGAAGGATATGCGTCTGCCGAGGATCTGGCAAAGATCGAGGCTGAAAAATTCTCGTCGCTCTATGACATTCAGGATCTGGAGGCGGATATCCTTGGCGGCATCGAACGTTTGCTTATTTTTATCGAATCTGTCGAGATATCCGACGTAGATCTCATCCTGTCGTCGTTTGTCTGGTATTCAGCAAATTATGAAAATCTGACGACCCCGCGCAAGAAGAAGCCTATGTTTGGGAACCCGCTTAAGGGCAAACCCAAGCAGACATCGCGCGTTTTCGCTGCTGCCAGCTCTTTCAAGACCTACGCCTATGGAGTGGGCTCACGCAAAGCGCCAGTACGTCCTCCTGAATGGAAGCCGGAAGACGAGGTTGAGTTCGAACCTATTTTCTCGCGTCTGTATCCGCCGCCAGAAGAACCCGCCACTTAAAGGGGTTATCAGCGACGCTCGACATCGCGCGTCTCCAACGGCAATTGATCTACGAAACTGAACCAGCGCTCAATGTCGCTGACTACAACGCCTCTGTTATTTTCCACCAGACCGAAGGCGATAAGGCGCTTGATTTTGCGTCGGGCGGTTTCCTTGGGAAGGTTCATAAAGTCAGCTACCGACGAAATATTGGTGGCGGATATATAACCGCGCACCCCGACCTGCTGGATGCGCTCGGTGTTGAGATAACCTATTCCCAAATAAAGCAACGCTTCCTCGACATCGAGCCCGAGCGTATTTCTAATTACATCCACAGCGACAAATAGATTGCGCAATGCGCGCAATTGCGCCGCTTCAGGACGACCTTCAAGACGGGCCCCGGAGCTTGATACAATTTGCATGTGTGACGTCACAGCAGACACCATCAAAACACCTCAGCTATTATTTTAGCTGAAGCTTTGAACCAAATTACAGACACAAACGTAATCAAAGAATTACAACTTTGCGAAGTTGCGGAAGGCTGTGACCGCCAAACCCTGAACCAAAGCGCACTACTTCGGATTCTTGGGCGCGCGCAAACTCACGACGTCGGGATCGCTGTCACGCAGCATCGTTTTCAAATCATCGAGATCATCAAGATAATCAATAATCGACGGCGCTGCAGCGTTAGGCGCAGTATTGGTCGCCCGAGCGCGCAGGGCGACGATTGTTTGATGCAATTGCGCCCTGTCGCGGCGCGCTGTCTCCAGAACGCCCTCTGTGTAGGCGCGCTCCGTACGCTCCTTGGCGAGCGCTTCGTCACGGATTTCAAGTTCTTTCTTAAGCTCTGCTTCGCGGCGATCGCGGTCCTTATGAAGACGCGAGAGCGTGTCCTGCAATGTTGCAATGCGTTCCGCCGCCTGTGAATTCAGGCGGTCCTTCAATTGAACCTTCTCGTTCAGTTCTGAGGCCTTGGACGTCAAGCGCTCATTCTCGCCTTCTGAATCCTTCAGCCATTTCATGTGCTGATCGAGGTTGCGGGAAGCTTCCGCGAGTTTGGCGGGCACATCTTCGAGCTCGCGAAGCCGCTTGTAGGTTGAAAGCTGCTCCTCGGAGAGCTTGCGTGCTTCCAATCGGCTTTGGCTTAATAATTCTTCAGATACGCGCAAGCGAGAATTGAGAGCGCCTAGTTTTGAGTCATAAGAATGCGTGGTCTGCGCCTGAAGGTTCTCAGCGTTGATAATAGCCTCACGCAGCGCCCTACACTCGGCGGAGGCTGCCTGAGCTTCAGCATCGAGTTTTGCATATTTCGACCGCATATCATCGATCTCAGCCGACAACGCAAGCGCCTCCCGACGGCTCTGGTTGGCATCATTACCAAGCGCTTCATAGGCTCTGGTGATCTGGTCGCGTTCATCGCTCTGGTGGGCCAATTGCTCGCGCAGCGCAATCTTTTCGATATTGGCATCAAAATAGGACTTCTCAGTCTCCTTAATTTTTTCCCGCGCATTGGCAAGATCAAACGACGTGGCTGCATACTCCGCTTTCAGATTATCAAGCTCATAATCTTTTGAGCGGATAAGCAAGCCGCGTTCGTTGATAACGTCCTGAAACTCCTCGACGCGCTTCTCAGCTTTAAAAGCTCTCTCTTGCGTCGCTGACAAACGCTGATCCAACGACGCTGTCATTTCTTCGGCATTCGTCAAGGCGTCGCGCATAATCAGAAGCTCGGTTTCTCTCAGCGAGAGAGCGGTCTTTGTTACCTCCAAGCCAGAAAGCGCTTCGTCGAGCACGCGCTTTTGAGCGCTCAAATTCGACGACACATTATTGAACGTCAGAAAAACCGAGGACAATTCCTTCGGCAGCAGTTGAACGATCCGGGTCAACTCGACAATTTTTTCGCAGCGAACCCGCAGCTCTTCATCATGCGCGCCCAGTTGCTTCATTGTGTCCGTTATGGACATTTGAAGGTCTGGCTCAAGCTCAGGCGCCGATAGTTGAATAACATCAGGCTGGCGCTGTGGCGCCGCAGTCGCATCTTTGAACATGCTGAAGAAGCTTGAAGTTGATGCCATGTTCGTAACCCCTGGCTCAGCCGAGCCCACGAATCCTCTCATTGCTTATAGATAAACTGGAACATCACTTCGAGATGATTCCGAAGGCGGATGTTAAATTTAATGCCTAACCGCACCTAAAACATAATTTTATATACTTTAAACTTACGTTCGAAAATTTATATAAAATATATAAAATATAGTATCGTTATTACGTAAAAAAATATTTTCTGGAACTGCCGGCACTCTGATCGTCAGAGATTTTCGATCCTGCGAATGCGAGCAAGACTCAGGCCTTTTTCTCCCAGCCACCGCTTTCCGTCTGCTGCCAATAGGACAATGCACAGCCGTCTTCCTTCAGCGCCTTCCATTCAGCGCGCGCGGCGGTAAGGGCGACATCGTCGGCGCCGTCAAAAATAAGGATCACGCGCTCATAGGGCTCGCCCGAGGACACAGCCTCTTGTGCGCTGGCGCCATCGGCGCAGATGCGCACCTGCGCCCCATTGAGATTATCGCTTTGCGTGGTCAGCCACACCTTCTGCAAATGCGGGTCGCCGTCACGGGCGGATCCATGGGGCAGGAAACTATCAGGCTTGTAGGTCCAGAGGAGCTCATCGAGGCTCTGGAGACGCTGCTCGCTTACCACTTGCACGCAAACCCGCCATCCGCGCTGCCCTGCCCGCTCCAGCAAGGACGGCAGCGTGCGCTCCAGCGGCTGCGCAAGCAAATGGTAGAACCAGACTTCCGTTCGCCCGCTCACGGGCTCACTCACCCGGAGCGACGAGGATGAACGTGCGCTCGGTCTCGGTCCAGAACACGGCGATGTCGCCGTCCTTACCGGCGCGGCGCTCGGTCTTGCCGGCCACGAACACGTCGCCGCGCTCGCGCGAGGCGCGCAGATATTCAGCGGCTTCCAGCGTCAACGCCTGAATTGTCTGCGCCGCACGCGGACGCGGCCAACGGAAAGCCGCCAGCGCAGCGGCTTCCTGAATAAAATAATAGCCCTCGCGCTGTTTTGGATCAGCGTTGCTGGCGACCTGCGCCTCAAAACGCAGAAAACGCTCGCCGTTGCAGAACAGGCGGGCGTCGATGGAATATTCGCTCACGAGATCGCGCGCCTCGCTGCCGGGATCGGATGGCCCGCGCCGCACCAGCACCGGGCGCACGAATTGCGCCTTCAGATTTGGAGCCGCGCGCGCAAAAGATTCCATGAAACCCGAGCAAGTCGTGGCGGCCATGGCTGCTTGCGGCCCCAGAAGCGCGAAGCCGACGAAGGCGAACAGAAGCGCAGAACGCATAAAAGCCCCCTTACAATCCCGCCCCTTTACGATCCCGCTGGCGACGTGCGGCGCTCACTTCTCGTAATGATCTGCAACGAGCCTGTCGAGCAGGCGCACGCCCCAGCCTGAACCCCAGGTCTGGTTGATGTCGCTGGCGGGCGACGCCATTCCGGTTCCTGCTATATCCAGATGCGCCCACGGTTTTTTGTTGACGAAGCGCTGGAGAAATTGCGCTGCGGTGATGGAGCCGGCATGGCGTCCACCGATGTTCTTCATGTCGGCGAATTTCGAGTCCAGCATCTTGTCGTAAGCTGGTCCCAGCGGCATCCGCCATACCTTTTCGCCAGTCGCATTTCCTGCGGCGCTGATGCGCTGCGCAAGCTCGTCGTCGTTGGAGAACAAACCTGCGTGATCCGTGCCGAGCGCAACCAGAATGGCGCCTGTGAGCGTCGCCAGATTGATCATGAATTGCGGATCGTACACGGACTGGATGCGCCACAACACGTCCGCCAGCACAAGGCGCCCCTCTGCGTCTGTGTTGATGACCTCTACGGTCTGTCCGGACATGGTCGTCACGATGTCGCCGGGCCGCTGGGCCTTGCCGTCCGGCATGTTTTCAACGAGGCCGATGGCTCCAATGACGTTGACCTGCGCCTTGCGTGCGGCCAGCGCGTGCATGAGCCCGACGACGCAGGCGGCGCCCGCCATGTCGCCCTTCATGTCCTCCATGCCGCCTGCAGGCTTGATGGAGATGCCGCCGGTGTCGAACGTCACGCCCTTGCCGATGAAGGCGATGGGGCGGGCGCTCCCAGCTTTGGCGTCTTTGGCCTTGGCGCCCTTGCCCACCTTGGAGCCTTTGAGACCGTTCCAGTGCATCACCACCATACGGCTTTCGTGCGCAGAGCCCTGCCCTACGCCCAGAAGCGCGTTCATGCCCAGTTTCTGCATCGCCTTCACGTCGAGAATTTCAACGACGACGCCTAGCTTCTCCAGAGCCTTCGCGCGCTTGGCAAATTCTTCCGGATACAAAACATTGGGGGGCTCGTTCACAAGATCGCGGGCGATGTTGACGCCCTCGGCGATGGACTCGCGCGCTTTGACGGCGAGCCGGGCGCCGGCGAAATCGCTCAAGGCGACGCGGGCGGACAAAGCGCCGTTGGAATCCGCATCGTCGTTCTTCTTCGTCTTGTAAAGGTCAAAACGATAGGCGCGCATCCGCATGCCCAGCGTCAAATCGGCCGCTGCTTCAGCCAGCGCCTCGGGCGATTGTGGAAGGTCGAACACCACGTCTGCCGTGCCTTTGGAGCCGAGCTTGCCCATCAAATAGCCGCCGATGGAGACATGATCGGCGGGAGCTGGAGTGTCGGGCCCCTGTTTGGGCGCGCAGCCCAGTACGAGCAGGCGATCAGCGTCGATCCCGACCGGCGCCCAGAGTTCGAGCGCCGAAGAGGCTTTGCCCTTAAAGCCGGCGGCCTGCGCTGCCCGGGTAACGGTCTCAATACAATCGCCCAGAAGTTTGGTCGTCGCTTCGCCCATCGCAAGGTCCGCGCCTGCGAACACCACGAGCGTATGAGGGGACGCAGCGCCTTTCTTGCCCTTCGCAGACCGGCGCAAATCCTTGAGGGCGATAAATTCTACGGCTAGCTTGAATGACATCTGGACCTCAAAGGCGCGATTCGACGGACCCCGTCTTCGTTAACAAGCATCATTAGAAGCGTTGGCGTTTGGCGCAATAGGTTCGGCCTTAAATCCGGCCTTAAATTTGGCCATCTATTCTTCGCCGGAGGCAAAGAGAGAATAATCAGGCTGCAATGCCTGGTCGCGCCCAGCCTCCAGCTAGCCTATAAAGACATGATTCCACCGCCAGCGGCGGCCAAATGTGCAGACGCCTCAAAGATGTCCATCATAGACCGCTACATTTTCAGGAACGGATTTGCGGCTTTCGCGGCCAGCCTTGTCGTTCTGACAGCCGTCGTCTGGGTCTCCCAGGCGCTGCGCGAGGTCGATCTGATGACCGGCAAGGGGCAAACCCTGCTGCTGTTTCTGCGCGTCACCGGGCTGACAATCCCTTCACTGGTGATGATAATCGCGCCCATCGCGCTGTTTGCCGCGATTCTCTACACGCTCAACAAGATGAACGGAGACAGCGAGCTTGTGGTGCTGAGCGCGGCTGGAGTATCGCCGCGCAGGCTGGCGCGTCCGTTTCTGGCGCTGGCGTCCATGGCCACGGGGCTGGTCGCGCTCATGTCCATGTGGGCGATGCCTGCCAGCTTCATGGAAATGCGCGATATCTTAAGCCGGGTGCGGGCGGATTTTCTCACCTATGTCGTGCGCGAGGGGCAATTCGTGACCCTCGACCAGGGCTTTGTGTTTCATTATCGCGAACGCGGAATCGGCGGCGCGCTGCGCGGCATTTTCATTCAGGACCGGCGCGATCCCGAGCGCATCAACACCTATATCGCCGAAAACGGCATGACCATCGAGCAGAACGACAATAATTTCCTCGTGCTCGAAAAAGGCTATGTGCAGCGTCAGTCGCGCGGGGACAGGGATGCCGCGATTGTAGAGTTTGAACGCTATGCGCTTGATCTGGCTCAATTCGCCAATGCGAACGAGGGTGGCGCACTGAAACCGCGCGAGCGCAGCACCGGTGATTTGATAGCGCTGAACCGGGCCGAGGGCGCCGCCGCCGGACCCGCGGGGCGCCTGCGGGCGGAATTGCACGACCGGTTCGCGAGCCCGCTTTATGTGCTGGCGTTCGGCATGATCGCATTTGCGGCGCTGGTGCAGCCGCGCACGACGCGGCAGGGTCGCGGGGCGGCGATCATGGCGGCCATCGTCATCGTGCTGGCGTTGCGCATTGCGGGCTTCGCCGTCTCGGGGCTGGCGGTTCGCAATGCGTCGGCGCTTGTTCTTGTTTATGGCCTGCCACTGGTGGGCCTGCTGGGCGCGGCCCTCTATGCGTTTGGACCGGAACGACGCCGCAAGACGGCGCCCCCGGCCATCGCCTCCACGATCGCGGCGTCGCGCTCATGATGACATCGACGCTGGGCCTCTACCTGTCGGGCCGCTTTCTGCGGACGATCGGCGGCGTCTTCGGCGTTTTGTTCCTCATCATCTACATCGGCGACTTCGCGGAAATGCTGCGGCGCGCTGGTGATGCTGCGGGCGTCACCACGGGAATGCTGGCCTTCCTGTCGCTGCTGCGCACGCCAGCCATCGCCGAGCAGGTTTTGCCCTTCGCCGTGCTTGGCGGCGCCATGTTCGCCTTCATCGGCCTGTCGCGGCGGCTGGAGCTTGTCTTTATCCGCTCGGCCGGCGTCTCGGTGTGGCAATTCCTGACGCCGCCCGTCGTCATTGTGCTGCTGATCGGCGTGCTCGCCACCACGGTCTACAATCCGCTTTCCGCCAGCCTGAAACAGCGAGCAGACCGTATCGAGACCGGCATTTTTGGTAAAAGCGCCCGCGCGAGCCAGGACACCAGCCTGTGGCTGCGTCAACGCAGCGTCGACGGCCAGTCGATCCTGCGGGCGGAGCGCTCCAGCGATTCCGGATCGGTCCTCTCGGGCGTGACCAGCTTTGTTTATCACGCCGACGGGCGGTTCATGGAACGGATCGAGGCGGCAAGAGCGCTGCTTGAATATGGCGCGTGGAGGCTGGAGGACGTCCGCATCAGCGCACCGGGCGAGGCGACGCGCGCCGCCGACACCTATTTTCTGGCGACCAACCTCACGTCCGAACAGGTCAGCCAATCCTTTCTGGCGCCCGCCTCCGTGTCGTTCTGGAAGCTGCCGGAAGTGATGGCGCGCACGGAAGCCGCAGGCCTTGACGCCAGCGGATACAAGCTTAGACATCAGAGTCTTCTGGCAAGACCTCTACTTTTGATCGCCATGGTGTTAATTGCTGCTACGGTTTCCTTAAGGTTCTTCCGATCTGGTGGTGTAAGCCGGACTGTTTCGGGTGGCGTGGCGGCCGGGTTCGTGCTTTATGTGGCGACGAAACTGGCTGGCGATCTCGGCGGCGCGGGATTGCTGAGTGCGACTGTCGCCGCCTGGGCGCCAGCGATCATTGGTGCGATGTTGGGGATACTGGTTCTTTTGCATCAGGAGGATGGCTGAATGGGGCGCAAGTTCGCCCTGATCCCTACCCCGCGCAACCGGCACGCCGGAAGCGTTGCCGTGCGCAGCATGCTGCTCGCGGGTGCTTCGCTTGCTTTCCTTCCCGTTATCGCTTCCCTGACGCCCGCAAGCGCCCAGACTGTCGCGGATCGCCTGACCCGCTCGGCCAAAAGCCAGAGCAGCGGCACAGATCGCCTGCTCGTGGATGCCGACGAATTCGTCTACAACCGCGACACGGACACGATCACCGCCAGCGGATCGGCGCAATTGTACTATCAGGGCCGCGTCTTGCAGGCGGACCGCATCACCTACAACCAAAAGACCAAGCGCGTTTTCGCTGAAGGCCGCGCGAAAATGACAGAGCGCGACGGCACAATCGCCTATTCCGAGCGCTTTGAGTTGACTGACGATTTCCGCGACGGCTTCATCGACAGCCTGCGCAGCGAAACGTCCGACAAAACCTATTTCAGCGCCGCCCGCGCCGAGCGAATTAGCGGCGAAACCACCGTGTTCGAGGGTGCCACCTACACCGCCTGTCAGGCCTGCAAGGACGATCCCTCGCGCCCGCCGTTCTGGCGCGTGAAGGCGAAGCGGATTATCCACAAGAACAGCGAACAGACGATCTATTACGAGGACGCGACGCTTGAACTGTTTGGTCAGCCCATTGCATGGCTGCCGTTTTTCTCGTCGCCAGACCCCTCCGTCAAGCGCAAGTCAGGCATATTGGCGCCGACCTATATCGGCAAGAAGACGCTTGGGTTTGGCGTTTCGATGCCGCTCTACTGGGCGATCGCGCCCAATTACGACTTGACGGTCACGCCTACGATCATGTCGCGTCAGGGCGTTCTGGGCACTGCGGAATGGCGCCACAAGCTGCTCAACGGCTCCTACAGCATCCGCGCTTCGGGCATATTCCAGCAGGACCCGAGCGCGTTTTCCGCCCGCCCCTTCGGTCCCGGCGATCGCACGTTCAGAGGCTCGCTCGACACGAGCGGCCGGTTCGCGATCAACGAAAAATGGACCACAGGCTGGGATATTGCGATCCTGAGCGACCGCTGGTTCCTGCAGCAATACAAGCTGCGCACAGACGCGATAACGTCCTACTTCCTGAAGGAAGCCACATCGAGCGTTTACCTGACCGGCAAGGGCAACGGCAGCTATTTTGATCTGCGCGGCTATCGCTTCCAGGGCCTGTCATCGTCCGACATTCAGGCGCAGCAGCCGCTGGTTTCGCCGGTGCTCGATTACAACAAGGTGATCCCGCTCAATCCGGCGACCACGGGAATCGGCGGCCGCATCGAGATCGACGTCAATTTCACGCACATCAATCGTGAGCTGGTTTCGTTTGAATCCATCGGAGGCCGCCAGCTCGACAAGGCCTACGGAATCTATGACGTCTGCGCGACCTATGATCGCGCCAATTGCCTCGTGCGCGGCATGGGCGGCGATTACGCCCGAGCCACCGTCAGCGCATCGTGGAAGCGCCAGTTCATCGACCCTATCGGCCAGACATGGACGCCATTCACCTTCGCGCACATGAACGGAACGTGGCTGAGCCTGAACCGCAACAAGTCAGTCACGTGGACCGCGCCGGGCTGCGCAAACCCGATTCTTTGCTCATCAACCCTGAGCAATTCTTTCCAGAGTGCGTTCTTTGGCGATTCCGACCAGATATTCCGTGGGCAGGTTACGCCCGGCTTTGGTGTCGACTACCGCTATCCGTTGATCGCGCGCACAACTGGCGTCCAGCATGTCCTTGAGCCGATGGTTCAAGTTGTGGCGCGCCCCAACACTTTGCGTCAGGCCACGCTCATCAACGAAGATTCACAGAGCCTCGTTTTTGATGATTCTAACCTGTTCGCATGGTCGAAATACTCCGGCTATGACCGGTTTGAAGGCGGCGCCCGCGCCAATTATGGACTGCAGTACAATGCCTTTTCGGATTCTGGCGCCTATGGCGGGCTAATGGTTGGGCAATCCTATCATCTGGCGGGCGTCAATTCCTACGCAAGCCCGGACGCCGCCAACGTCGGCATCAGCTCGGGCCTCGACTCGCGCGTTTCGGATATCGTGACCCGGGCGCATTTTTCGCCCGGATCCATGTTCAACTTCATCGCCAAGACACGCCTCGACGCAACAACCTATAATCTGCGCCGTCTTGACCTCGTGGCCGCGCTCAACTGGGGACCGCTTCAGAGCAGCGTGAACTTCGCGCGCTACGAGGCGCAGCCCGAAATCGGGTTTGCCAAATTACGGCAGGGCATCGCGTTTTCCTCACGCCTGCAACTGGACCAGAACTGGTTCGTCAACGGCAACGTGATCACCAACCTGTCTTCCGCCAAGACAAACAATTCGTCCAGCGCACCGCTTCTGTCGGTCGCGGGCCTTGGAATAGGCGGCGGCTACAGCGACGAATGTACGACGCTTTCCGTGGCCTATTCGTCCGTCCTGAACGATAATGGATCGGGTACACAGACCCGGAATCAGACCGTTCTGTTCCAATTGCAATTGCGCACGCTGGGCGACGCGCGGGTCAAGACCGGCTTTACGGAAGCCGTGGTCACGCCGCGCTGACGCAAGCCGCCTGAAGGGAAGCCGGTGATGATAAACACGTTCTCACGCAAAAACATAATGCGCGCAGGCGCAGCGCTGGTTTTGGGCAGCTTGTTGTTTTCGCCTGCACCGCAAGCGTACGCGCAATCGCTTGTTGCGACGGTCAACGACAGCCCGGTCACAAGCTACGACCTTGAGCAGCGCATGAAATTATTGCGCGTGCTGCGCTCGGCCGCATCGAGCGAGGCCGCGCTTGAGAGCATTGTCGAGGATCGCCTGAAGCTGGGCGAGATCAACAAATACGGACTGCGGCCCTCAGATCAGGACGCAGCCGCTGAGCTGGGCCGGATCGCCGCCGAGCGAAAGATACCCACAGGCGCCCTCGGCGGTTCGCTGCAATCGGCGGGGATTTCAGCCAGCCATTGGCAAGAACATGGACGCGCGCAAGTTGGCTGGCGCGGTCTTGTGCAGGCGATCAACAAGGGCGTGGGCGTCAGCGAGACCGAGGTTCGCGCGGAGCTCGAGAAGCGACGCGGCAAGAACGCCTCTGCCGAATATACGCTGCGTCAGGTTATTCTCGTCGTGCCGCGGAGCGCTGGCCCCGGCGTCTATGAACAGCGCGCCCGTGAAGCTGAAAATCTGCGCTCGCGCTTCAACGATTGCGCGAGCGGGATGAAACTCGCCGCGGCTCTTAACGACGTAGCGGTGAAGGCGCAATTCTCCCGCAGCGCTTCGGCGCTTTCGCCAGAACTCGCCGAAATACTTCAGCGCACCCCGGTTGGCCGTCTCACCCCGCCCCAGCGTGGCGCAACCGGCGTTGAGATGATAGCGGTTTGCGGAAAGGGCGCCGACAGCAACGACGGACCGCTGGCGCAGGAGATCCGCCAGACTTTGCTGGCCAAAAAACTCAAGGCCGAGGAAGAGAAAATGTACGCGCCGATCCGCAAACGCGCCGTCATCGTCCGGCGTTGACGCGATGAGCGTCGCGCCGCTTCCCATCGCGATCTCGCAAGGCGATCCGTCCGGCATCGGTCCCGAAATCGCGCTGATGGCGTGGCTCCGGCGCGCGCCCGGTGCCCGTCCGTTCTTTCTCCTTGGCGATTGCAACCATATCCGCGCTCTGGCGCAGCGCCTCAACCTGCATGTACCCGTGCTCGAAGTTGCGCCGGAGGCCGCCTTTGCAACTTTTGCAACCGCCCTGCCCGTGGTTGCGCTGTCGTCGCCAGTGGAAGGACGCCCCGGCGCGCCAAGCGCATCAGACGCAGCGCCCACCATTGAAGCCATAGAGCGCGGCGTAGAGCTGGTGCATGCCGGCAAAGCGCATGCGCTTGTCACCAACCCGATCTCGAAAGCCAATCTCTACAAGGCCGGGTTCTCCCATCCCGGCCATACAGAATTTCTCGCCGAACTGGCGCAGCGTTTTTATGGCGTGGACGTGCGCTCAGTGATGATGCTGTGGTCGCCCGAGCTTTCGGTCGTGCCCGCCACAATCCACGTATCGCTGCGACAGGCGATAGAAGACCTCAACGAAGATCTGCTGGTGGAGACCGGGCGTATAGTGGGGCATGATTTGCGCGAGCGCTTTGGCGTGCAACATCCGCGCATCGCCTTCGCGGGCTTGAACCCGCATGCTGGCGAAGGCGGCGCCATGGGCCGCGAGGACATCGACATCGTGGCGCCTGCCGTGGCCCGCCTGATCGCGGAAGGCGTTGCAGCGCGCGGACCTTTGCCGCCTGACACGATGTTCCACGCGAGCGCGCGCAAAAGTTATGACGCTGCAATCTGCATGTATCACGATCAGGCCCTGATCCCGATCAAGACAATAGCGTTCGACAGCGCCGTCAACGTAACGCTGGGCCTGCCGTTCATCCGCACCTCGCCCGATCACGGCACGGCCTATGACATAGCTGGAACCGGCAAGGCCGATCCCGCCAGCTTGATTGCCGCCTTGCGGCTGGCCTCACAATTGGCCAGTGCAGTGTCCGGCACGGGTTCATGAGCGCGCTCGACGATCTGCCGCCGCTGCGCGATGTTGTTGCGCGTCATGATCTGGCGCCCAAAAAAGCGCTGGGGCAGAACTTCCTTTTTGATTTGAACCTGACGGGCAAGATCGCCCGCAACGCCGGGCCGCTCAAGGGCGTAACAGTTATCGAGATCGGCCCCGGCCCCGGTGGCCTGACGCGCGCGCTGCTTGCTGAGGGGGCGCGCAAAGTGGTGGCTATTGAGCGCGACGAGCGCTGTCTTGCAGCGCTCGCCGAGATTTCCGCCGCCTGTCCCGGCCGCCTGTATGTGGAAGCTGGCGACGCGCTGGCGGTGGATTATCCAGCCCTTGCCCGCGCCCATGGCGACGACGGGCCAGTGCGTATCATCGCCAACCTGCCCTATAATATCGCCACGCCGCTGCTGACGAACTGGATCGAAGACCCTGCGTGGCCGCCGTTCTGGGATCGGCTGGTATTGATGTTCCAGCGCGAGGTCGCCGAACGCATCGTTGCGAGCCCGCGCGAGCGCGCCGATTACGGGCGCCTCGGCGTGCTCTGCGGCTGGCGCACGCAGGCGCGGATATTGTTCGACGTGCCCGCAGCAGCCTTCACGCCGCCGCCGAAAGTCACGTCGTCGATTGTGGAAATTATCCCGAGGCCCGTACCTCCGAGATGCGACATGGCCGTGCTGGCGCGCGTGACGCAAGCTGCCTTTGGCCAGCGTCGCAAGATGCTGCGGCAATCGCTGAAAAGCCTTGGCGTCGATCCGCTGCCGCTGCTGCAAGCCGCCAGCCTGCCAGAAACTGCGCGTGCGGAAGAAATCGATTTGGCGGGTTTTGTCGCACTGGCGCAGGCGTTACGTCCCAAAACGAGCTAGCGCACGCCTTGCGCCGCGCGCATGATCGACTAACAATGCGCGTAAATGGGGGAGACGACATGACAACGGCGCGCACGGCGATTGACGCAATAAGCCTTACGGGCAAAACCGCACTGGTGACGGGAGCCGCTGCGGGACTGGGACAAGCGATGGCGCACGCCTTGCTGGGCGCTGGCGCAAACGTCGTGTTCGCAGACATCAATCCGGTGACGCACCACAGCGACCGCGCGCACGCGAGCGTTTGCGACATCTCCAGCCGCCACGATTGCGAGCGCGTGATCCACGAAACGCTGGCCCGCTTTGGCGGGCTCGACATCGTCATCAACAATGCAGGCAAAGGCCCGGCCTTCATGGAGCGTGCGGCAGGCACGCGCGGCCCGCGCTTCTGGGAGAGCGATCCCGACGCCTGGGCGAAGGTGATCGAGACCAATGTTTGCGGCGCTTTCTACATCGCCCATTACGCTGCGCCCATCATGCTGAAGCGCGGCTGGGGTCGTATTATTAATATAACCACCAGCCTTGCGACCATGCAGCGCGGCGCCAATTCGCCCTACGGCGTCACGAAAGCCGCCATTGAGGCAGAAACGCTGATCTGGTCAAAAGAACTCAGCGGCACAGGCGTAACCTGCAATTCGTTGATACCCGGCGGCGCCGTCGATACGCAATTTGTGAGTCATTCGATGCGTACGGCCACAGCAAAGGACGGACGAAAACTTTTACCCGTTGATATTATGAACGACCCGCTGTTGTGGCTGGCCTCGCATCACGCCGATTCAATTAACGGCGCTCGTTATGTCGGGCGCAACTGGAATTCCTCATTGTCGCTGGAAGAGGCTGCGGCGCAGTCGCTTGAGGCGCCGGTGCTGCGCGCAGCAGATAGAGCCTGATTTAGAAACGATAGTGAACGCCCGCGCGCAGCAAGTTTGTCTGCGTGGTCAATTTTGTACTCGCCAGCGGCGTTGAATATTCGCGCGAACCAAAATCATAGCGCAGCGCCTCAATGCGAACGCCCAGCTTGCGAACAGGCGACCATTCGGCGCCTAATCCAAACACATGGCCTTTCATCGTCGCCCGATCAACCCCGGATACGTCGCGCCACGCCGCCGTTGAATAGGAATAACCAAACGTTCCATACAGGAGCAGATCAGCAAAAACATAGCCCGCGCGCACGCGCATTGAGGACAGAAATTTCTGCTCAAATTCAGATGAGTTCAGTTTTCCAGAGCTCAAGCTCGTGGTGAAAGTATCCACCTCTGCGCCGCCGACGATGCGGCCAGCCTGAAAATTATACCCGGCATGCGCGCCACCGACATAACCTGAAGTGTTGACGCTACCGCTGGAACCGAGCGCGGCGCCAACGTCCGCACCGGCGTACAGACCAGCAAAATCCCCTGCGGCAGAGGGCGAAGGGAAAGATGCAGCATTAGAAGGATAGCCGCCCATTTCAGCCGCAGAAGCGCCGCCAATGGCTGCGACCAGACAGGCGAGCGCAAAGAGATGACGTTTGGACAAGCTGAACATCCTTAAAAACATTGCATTTTAAGGATGCCATAAACTTTGCAAGCGTGTGAGCGCGCCACGCTTGCACAGTAAATGAACAGTTAACTCGTGGCAAAAATAGCGCGAACGCGCTCCAAATCCTCGGGCGTATCAACGCCGGGGCCCGGAGTATTTTGCGTCACGTGAACCGCTATTCTGTATCCATGCCAAAGCGCGCGCAATTGCTCAAGCGATTCCAGAATTTCAAGCGGCGCTTGCTGCAGAGAAGGAAAACGCTTCAGGAAGCCAACACGATAACCATAGAGGCCAATATGACGCAGCGGAGCGGGGCCAGGCAGCGTTTGCGCGCCGGAGGCGAACCCATCACGCCAGAACGGGATACCGGCGCGACTAAAATATAACGCGCGACGGTCTGCATCCAAAACAACTTTCACCGCGTTTGGATTCAGAAACTCTTCCATGTCGGCTACAGGCGCAGCAAGCGTGCTCATATCGCAATCCTCGCGCGAAGCGAGCAAATGCGCGACGGCGTCAATGCAGGCGGGATCGACAAGCGGCTCATCGCCCTGCACGTTGACGACGATCTCGTCGTCGGCAAGCTTGAGACGCTCGCAAGCCTCCGCCAACCTGTCGCTGCCGGAGGGATGATCGGCGCGCGTCATCAGCGCCGCGACGCCATGCTGCGCGCACGCTTGCGCAATCAGCGGATGATCCGTCACTACAAGCACGCGCTCCGCTTGAGTAAGCGCCGCGCGCTGCGCCACGCGCACGATCATGGGGAGACCGCCAATATCAAGCAGCGGCTTGTCCGGCAGACGCGTGGAAGCCATGCGGGCGGGAATTAGAATTGAATAGGAACATGCGCTCATGTCCATCGCATGCCAATGTCCGCCCTGCCCTGTCAAGCCCGGGTTGCGTCACCGCTCGCGAAAGGTTTTGGCGAAGGCGTCGCCTAGCGGCTGCACCAGATATTGAAGAATGGTGCGCTCGCCGGTCGGAATGATGACTTCCGCCTGCATGCCAGCGATTAAAGTATTCTTCAACCGCTGAGGCAGATTAGTGTCCCTGATCGCAATCTGCGCCAGGAAATACGGCTGGCGCGTCGCCTCGTCGATCAACCGGTCGCGGGAGACCGAACTCACTTTGCCGGAAACGACAGGCGTTGTGCGAGATGGAAGGTTTGGAAAGCGAACTTCAGCCTCTGCGCCTTCATACAATTTATCAACATCCTGCGGCGAAACCTGCGCCTCAATAATAAGCTCGTCCGCCAATGGCGCCACCTCCGCCAGAACGTCACCCGCGCGCACGACGGCGCCTCTTGTCGCGAGTTTGACGTTCTGCACCTTGCCAGTGCGCGGTGCCAACACGTCCACACGGCGCAACACGTCTTGCGCCACGCGACCGCGTTCCCGCGCATCGTTCATTTTCTGCCGCGTCTCCTGAAGCGCCGCAGACACTTCCTCGCGCTGCTTTTGTCTGGCTTGCTGAACTTGCAGCCGCACGTCGCTGATGCTATTGCGCGCTTTGGCGGTCTCGGCCTCGTTGCGGCCAACAATTCCCTGGAGGCGTGCAGCCTCGCGCTCCAGCGCCAGCCAGCGTGATTTTGGCACCAGTCCTTTTTCAGCCAGATCGCGAACGCCGGCCAATTCGTCCCTGATGAAACTTAATTGCTTTTCAGCAGATTCAAATTCAATTTTCAACCCGTTAATCTCGCTTTCATACTGCTGAACGCGGCCTTCAAGTATCCCGATTTGGCCATTGATCGAGGAGCGCCTCTCGTTGAATTGCGCCGTTTGGTCTTGCATGATTTTCTGCGTATTGGAATTGTTCGCACGCGCCAGCAATTCGTCGCTGAAAATGACCGCGTCAGCATCGTCGCGCTCAGCGATCAGCCGCGCCTCCTGCGCAAGGAAGCCGTCTATAGAGCCAAGCACAACCTCCAGATTGGCGAGCGCTGGCGTGCTGTCGAGACGGAACAACACTTGCCCCTCGTCAACGCTTTGCCCCTCCCGCACAAGAATATCCTGAACGATGCAGCCCTCAAAATGCTGCACCACCTTGCGCCGGCTTTCGTATGTGACCGAGCCTGACGACACCACAGCACTGTCGAGGCGCGACAAGCCGGTCCACACAATGAAACCAAACACGCATACGATGACCACGCCATAACCCAGACGCGCCATCGACGCGAAAACGTCAGTCGCCTTTGTGACGACGCCGCTATGCGCGATCAAATTTTTAAGAGAGGAAGCAAGCATATAGATTAATGACGAAGCTGAAAACAAGAACTGCCAACATCGCAGGCTTTGTTTTCGTCAACCCAACATCGACCGCCGTCATGAATGACGACGATTCGTTTTTGTGATTGCTCGCCATAGAAATTTCCCGACTGGCCACAACGCTGCGCATGCGGCTGATCTGCAACAAATGACCGATAAGTCACGGCCGGTTTGCGTCGATCTAGTCTGCAATTGGAAGCCATTTGTGGCGGACAGCTGAAACCGGATTAGGCCGGACGGCCTAATCCTTCATATATGAATTGGCTACAAAATAGCCCTGTTATGATTTTGTTTTTGTCGAGCTGACGCTTCACGTACGCTCTTCGGCCAGCAATTGGGCGACGAAATCGTTAATGCCCTTTTCGCTTCGCGCCCGCTTCATTTGCTCGGCCAGCAAAATAGCTTTTACTTCCGACAGCGCGCGCTGAACGTCTTCGTTGACGATCACGTAATCATACATTTTCCAGCGCTCGATCTCGTGCCGGGCGTTATCCAGACGCTTGGAAATCACGTCGGCGGAATCCTCTGCGCGGCGTTCAAGCCGGGCGCGCAATTCGCGCATTGAAGGCGGTAATATAAAGATCGTGACAGTGTCGGCGCCTGCCTTTTTGCGGACCTGCTGCGTGCCCTGATAGTCGATGTCGAACAGCATGTCGCGCCCCTGTGCGAGCACTTTTTGCACCGGGCTTTTTGGCGTGCCGTAAAAATTTCCGTGTACTTCCGCCCATTCCAAAAGATCGTCCTGCGCCCGCAGCTTTTCAAAATCCTCTTGCGAGACAAAGCGGTAATGAATCCCATCAACCTCACTTGTGCGGCGCTGCCGTGTCGTGATGGAGATCGAGAGCGTGAGATCCAGCTCGCGATCCTGCAAGAGATCGCGGGTCAGCGTCGTCTTCCCGGCGCCTGAAGGCGAAGACAGGATCAGCATCAGGCCACGACGATGGATCGGGCCTTGCCGCGCTGCATTGGAGATACGCAGAGAGTCAGTCATTGCCATACCTTATTATAAACCGGGCGCTCATTCGACGTTCTGAACCTGCTCGCGGAATTGCTCGATTTCCACGCGCAGCTCCATTCCCAGCCGGGTCAGTTCGGGATCGTTCGATTTGGCGCAGAGCGTGTTGGCTTCGCGCCCCAGCTCCTGCGCTAGAAAATCAAGGCGCCTGCCTACAGGCTTGCCGCTGGCGAGCAATTCATGCACGGCGGCGACATGCGCCTTCAGGCGGTCCAGCTCCTCACGCACGTCCGCCTTGGCGGCTAACAGGATCGCCTCCTGATGCAGGCGGGTCTGGTCAAGCGTCGCCGACGCTTCAATCAGGGCGGCGACGCTTTGCGCAAGCCGCGCGCGCACCGCCTCCGGGCGACGGCCGGGGCAGGACTCAGCGGCATCCACCAATTGAGCCATAGCGGAGAGCCGCTGGCCCAGAATGACTTCCAGCGCGCCGCCTTCGCGTGCGCGCATCGCCAACAGGTCGGCGAGCGCAATGTCGAGGCTGGAAAGCGCCGCTGCGAAAGTGGCGGCCATTGCGGCCTCGTCGTCGACACTCTCGATCACCTCAACGATTCCGCGCACGCCGAGCAGGCCGTCGAGCGAAGCGGGACGTAGATTCGCGGAGGTCGGCACTCGGGCGAGCGCCTGCGTGAGTGCGGCGATTGCGGCCTCGTTGACGCGAACTTCGGGCGCGCCGGCCTCGCGCTGGGCGGTGAGGGTGGCATAGCAAGCGCCGCGCGCAATCTGTCCGCTGATGCGGGCGCGCATGTCCTGCTCAATCGCGTCAAACCCGGGCGGCAAACGCAGCCGCAGGTCGAGCCCCTTGGCGTTGACGGTTTTCAGCTCCCACGCCAGCCGCCAGTGCGAGCTGGCGCTTTGCGCGCGCGCGAAGCCAGTCATGCTTTGCAAGTTTGAAGACCTTGGGCTGGCTATTGTAACATCCGACATTGCGATTCCGGCGAAAACGTCCGACGCGGCGCATCAGGCGGCGCACCATAAGTCGCGCCGACGGCGCGCTCAATGGCGCAGACGCGATGCAAGCGTTAAATTCAGCGCAGAGCCGGGATTGTCTGCACGGAATTCAAATCCCACTTGCGATTCAGCAGCGGGTCGATGTTGGTGCCTTCCGAGGCGTCCACAACGCGCACACGCGCGGGGCTGTCCTCAACCAGTCTGGAAACAGATTTTTGCGAGGCAAGGCCAAACCGGGCGGCGCTCTCTTGCGTCTGCGCGAGTCTCTTATCCTCTACGGGCACGACTGCGAAATTGGCCGTCTCTTCACCGGCGGCTGCAATCTCGTTCGATACGGGGCCGTCTAAAAAGTTTTCGAACGCAGGCGCATTCACGCCCCGCACGGCGATGCCCATGTCTTCAAGGCTTGGCCCCATAGCAAAACCAGAGCTTGCGAAAGCTTGATTGGGGGATCTGCCGCGCGCATTGGCGCTGGCGAACGCAACCGGCTTGAGGATAATTCCGCCTGTCATAAGCTTGTCTTTTGACGCGAAAGCGCGCGCATTGGACGAGGCGGAAGATCGCGGCTTGTCGGCGGCGGGCAGAAGCCCGGCGCCAAGCGGACCAGATGTAGCGCCCGATCCGTGAGCGATCAAGCTGCTTGGGTGCCCCTCAAGCCCGCCATAGACGGGATCGAAGAACAGATCGCCCCGCCGCTGCGGCTTGGTTGTAGCAGCGGGCTGGTCCTCGACCGGAGACGCGTCAACGGGCGCCGCCGCTCCGCCATCGCCCGCGTTGGATTTTTCGCGGGCTTCGCGCTCGATCTCGCGCCAGCGTGAGACGTTACGGTTGTGCTGATCGAGGCTTTCGGCAAACACATGCCCGCCAGTGCCGTCGGCCACGAAGAAGAGATCGCGCGTTCGGGAGGGATTGGCCACCGCTTCGAGCGCGGCACGTCCGGGATTGGCGATGGGTCCGGGCGGCAGTCCGTCGATCGTATAAGTGTTATAGGCGGTGGGCTTGGTGATTTCAGAACGCAGGATCGAGCGTCCCAGCGTGCCCTTGCCGCCGACGATGCCATAGACGATCGTCGGGTCCGATTGCAGCCGCATGCGCTTGTTGAGGCGATTGTGGAACACGGAGGCGACGCGCGTGCGCTCGTCGGCCCTGCCGGTTTCCTTCTCGACGATGGAGGCAAGCGTCACCATTTCGAATTTGGAGCGGATCGGCAGATCGGCGGCGCGGCGCGCCCATATCTGATCGACAACGCGATTCTGGTCGAGCTGCATCTTGCGGATAAGCTCCGCCCGCGCCATGCCGCGCGGCACGCGATAGGTTTCCGGCAAGATCGTCCCCTCGCGGGGAATCTCGCGCACTTCGCCCACCAGAACATCCGCCTCCATCAGGCGCTGAACGATCTGCTCGCTGGTCAGCCCTTCGGGAATTGTGACGGAATGAAGCAATTGACGACCGGACACCAGCGTGTCCATCACGTCACGCAGGCTAGCTTCCTTGCGAAACAGATATTCGCCCGCTTTAACGTTCGACCAGCGCCCTTCCAGCCACAGCGCCGCCTTTAGCAGCGTCGGAGCGTTGATCACGCCGGATTTATCCAATTGATCGATGATGTCGACGACTTCGGTGCGGGGCGCGATGAACACCACCTGATCGGCGGCAAGCGGGCCGGACGCCTCAAGTTCTCGCTGAATGGCGGTGAAGGCGGCGACGGCGCTGATAGCCGCTACGAGCAGAAACGACAGAAACCCGCTGGCGGCGCCAAGCCGGGGGCGGCGCTTGCTGGGCGGCTTGCGATCCGGCGCGGGCGGCGGCGGCGCAGCTTCGGGGTGCAGCGCCTCCTGAGGGGAGCGCATGGGCCGGCGCGCAAAAAAGCGCGCTTTGGGACGATCCTCTTGAGGCTCAGAATTCATTGAAACGGAAAGTCCTCAGCTTCGCGCATTACAAGCTCGAAGGCGCAAAAACATGCCTGGCGAGCAGGACATAATGAACATTACCCTAGACGGGAATATGGCGAAACAGAGAATGCAGGCTCCGCTTGGGCAATAAATCCGCCGGCTCAACCGAGCCGACGGAAAACCACGGATGCGTTTGTGCCACCAAATCCGAACGAATTGGACAAGGCAACGTCGATCCGGCGGTGGCGCGGCTTGTGCGCCACCAGATCGATGACGGTTTCGACGGACGGATTATCGAGGTTGAGCGTCGGCGGCGCCACATTGTCGCGGATCGCCAGCAACGAGAAAATCGACTCCACAGCGCCCGCCGCCCCCAGCAAATGTCCAATGGCGGACTTGGTGGACGACATCGAAATTGTCTTTGCCGCATCGCCGATGACGCGTTGCACTGCGCCCAGCTCGATCTCGTCGCCCAGCGGCGTCGAGGTGCCGTGGGCGTTGATGTAGTCGATCTCGCTTGGAGCCACGCCAGCGCGCTTAATCGCCGCGCTCATGCAGCGGAAGGCGCCGTCGCCATCCTCGGACGGGGCGGTGATGTGATAGGCGTCGCCCGACAGGCCGTAGCCGATCAGCTCACCGTAGATTTTGGCGCCGCGCGCCCTGGCGTGCTCATATTCTTCCAGCACGACGCAGCCTGCGCCCTCGCCCATGACGAAGCCGTCGCGGTCTTTGTCGTAGGGGCGCGAACCTTTTTCGGGAGCATCGTTAAAACTTGTGGATAGCGCTCGGCAGGCGGCGAATCCCGCCATGCCAAGTCGGTTGACGGCCGATTCTGCGCCTCCCGCCACCATCACGTCGGCGTCGCCGAGCATTATGAGTCGGCCAGCGTCGCCAATCGCGTGGGCGCCCGTCGAGCAGGCCGTCACCACGGAATGATTAGGGCCCTTCAGGCCATGCATGATGGAGATATGGCCGGAGCCCAGATTAATCAGGCGACCGGGCACGAAGAACGGCGACAGCCTGCGCGGCCCGCGTTCCTTCAGGATCAGGGAAGCCTCGTAAATGCCGCCGAGGCCGCCAATGCCGGAGCCCACAAGAACGCCGGTGGCGTTCTGGTCCTTCGCGGTCTTGGGCGCCCATTGCGCATCCGCCAGAGCCTGCGTCGCGGCGCTCACAGCGTAAATGATGAAATCATCGACCTTGCGTTGTTCCTTCGGCTCCATCCAGGCGTCAGGATTCCATGTGCCGTTGGTTCCATCGCCGCGTTTCACCTGACAGGCGATCTGGCAGGGAAGGTCCGAGACTTCGAAATTCTCGATTCGCGCGGCACCGCTGCGACCGGCCAGAATGCCAGCCCAGGTTTCCTCCGCATTGCCAGCGAGAGGCGAAACCATGCCAATTCCGGTGACGACAACTCTTCTCACCCGCGACCTCCAATTTGACGTGTCGAGAACGTCACGAACTCCGCTGGGAGACGCCCGACACGATAAGGGCCGGGAATCCCGGCCCTTGATTTCGCACGAGCAAGACCGGGAACCTCCCGGCCTGCGTTAACGCGGGCAAGCGCCTGCCTGCAATAACTGACCATAAAGTCAGATCAGGCCGTAGCGGCTTTCTCAAGAAACTTCACGGCGTCGCCAACCGTCGTAATGGTCTCGGCGGCGTCATCGGGGATTTCGACCCCGAACTCTTCTTCAAACGCCATGACCAGTTCGACGGTGTCGAGCGAGTCGGCGCCAAGATCGTCGATAAAATTAGCAGCCTCGACAACCTTGTCGGCTTCTACACCGAGATGCTCGATAACGATTTTCTTCACGCGCTCGGCAACATCGCTCATCTTGAATTTCCCTGTTGTTTATCAGACCGCGAGCCAACATCGCCTCCGGGCATAAGCGAAAAACGCTCTCTGCCCGACCGCCGCTGGAGACCCCCAAACTCACAATCCCGATGTCGCCGCCAATGTTTGCGGGAGCACCAGACTACCGGAGAGCCTCGATAGCGCCAAAGCACGTACGAAACCGCCTGTAGATTCCGCGCCTCGTACCATACTTCATAAGTGATGGCGAGAGGCGAAGACCTGTCCACAGGCCCCTTCAGGCCGGGCGACGATTCTCCATCGTCGCCAAAATCAGATCATCGCCATACCGCCGTTGACATGCAAGGTCTGGCCGGTGACATAGCCCGCCTCGCGGCTCGCCAGATAGACCAGAGCGGCGGCGATGTCGCCGCCCTCTCCCAGCCGTCCGGCGGGAATGGTGCCCATGATCGCGTCTTTCTGCTTCTCGTTCAACGCATCCGTCATCGGGCTGGCGATAAACCCGGGTGCGATGCAATTCACTGTGATGTTGCGGCTGGCCACCTCTGCGGCGAGCGATTTCGACATGCCGATCATACCCGCCTTTGAGGCCGCGTAATTGCCCTGCCCTGGATTGCCAGTCACGCCGACGATCGAGGTGATGGAGACTATTCGTCCAAAGCGGCGCTTCATCATGCCCCGAAGGCAGGCGCGCGACAGGCGAAACGCAGAGGTAAGATTGACCGCCAGCACCTCGTCCCAATCCTCGTCCTTCATGCGCATGAACAGGCCGTCGCGGGTGATGCCCGCGTTGTTCACCAGCACGTCGATCTGGCCCATAGCCTTCTCGGCATGGGGCACAAGCGCCTCGACCTGCTCGCGATCGCCCAGATTGCAGGGCACGATATGCACCCGTTCGCCAAGCTCGCCGGCCAGCGCCTCAAGGGCGGCGGCGCGCGTACCCGACAGCGTGACTGTCGCGCCCTGCGCGTGAAGCGCGCGCGCCATGGCGCCGCCGAGACCGCCCGTGGCGCCGGTGACGAGGGCGTTGAGGCCGGTGAGATCGAACATGTACGGCTCCTAAGGTGAGCGGGAAAAGGTTCAGGACTTGATGTTTTGCTTGAAGGTTTCCACGTCGGCGGGCGTCCCGACCGGGGTTCCGGCAGCGTCCGGCGCAATCCTTTTTACAAGACCTGACAAGACTTTACCTGCCCCAAGCTCATAAAACAGATCAATTCCTTCAGCGGCCATGAAGCTGACCGATTCCGCCCAGCGCACCGAGCCCGTAACCTGCTCGACGAGGCGGGCGCGGATTTCGGCCGGATCGGAAATCGGCGCCGCCAGCACGTTGGCGACCAGCGCCACGCAGGGCGCCTTGATCGCGACATTGGCGAGCGCATCGGCCATGGCGAGCGCCGCCGGCTGCATGAGCGCGCAATGGAAGGGCGCGGAGACGGGCAGCAAAATGCAGCGCTTGGCGCCCTTGGCCTTGGCGATCTCCATCGCCTTCTCGACCGCAGCCTTGGCGCCGGACGCCACCACCTGCCCGCCGCCGTTGTCGTTGGCGACCTGACAGACGAGCCCGGTTTCCGCCGCAGCTTGAGTGCAGGCCTCGCGCGCGCTCGCAAGGTCCAGCCCCAGCAGAGCGGCCATCGCGCCCTCGCCCGGCGCAACGGCCTTCTGCATGGAATCGCCGCGAATGCGCAGCAGCCGGGCCGTATCGGCCAGCGTGAAGGCGCCGGCGGCGGCGAGCGCGGAATATTCGCCCAGCGAATGCCCGGCCACGAATTTGGCGTGCTTGGCCAGATCAAGCCCGGCCTCTGCCTCCAGCACGCGCACGACGGCAAGGCTCGTCGCCATCAAAGCGGGCTGCGCGTTAGCGGTAAGGGTCAGCTCGGCCTCGGGGCCTTCAAACATCAGGTGCGAGAGCTTTTGCGACAGCGCCTCGTCCACTTCCGCAAAAACCGCGCGGGCGGCGGGAAACGCTTCGGCGAGCGCCTTGCCCATGCCGACCGATTGGGACCCCTGCCCCGGAAATACGAACGCCGTCGCCATGAACCTGTCCTTGTGCGCCCCGGCCCTGAGCGAGCGCCTTTATGAAAAGCGCCTTGGCCGGAGAATTTCATTCCGTGACCGCCTCTTGAAGCGCCGGAGGCCGCAGAGTCAAGTAGCGTCCGAGCTCACCGTGAGGCGTTTCGTGCAAAGAGGCGCAGGAACGCGCTCTAGCAATGCGCCGAAAATTGAATGTTAGTCGTCCAGTCATTTCCTCTGGGCGATTCGTCGGGACCATCTCATGGCCGCCATTCCAGGCAAAAGCTGCGGACCGTGCACCATGTGCTGCAAGGTGCTGGTGATCGAGCATTTCAAGAAAGACGCCGGCGTACTTTGCGAGCATTGCGTCGTTAAAGGCGGCTGCAATATCTACGAGGTGCGGCCCGACGTGTGCCGCGATTACGAATGCGACTGGATGACGGAGCGCTCGCTCGGCCCCATGCTGCGCCCCGACAAAGTCGGCACAATCCTTCAGGAAGATCAGGATTCGGACGAGTACCAGGCCGTGGTCGATCCCGCGACGCACAACGCCTGGCGCAATCCGCTGGTGTTCAAAGTGCTGGTGTCCAAAGCCAAAGAAGGCCGCACCGTGATCGCCAAAGCCGGGCTGAAGTCATGGCGGATTTTTGAAGATGGCAAGACTGCTCCATGGACGTGAGCTCACCGCTTCAGCTTGCACGCATGCGCTAAGCCGCCATTATAAAGCGGCAACAAATCAGGAAACGCTCCCATGACTCTTACCGGCGCGCGAAAGACAATCGAAGCGCGCTGGGCGGCCACGCCGATGGCGGCCAAGGGGGTGTTTCTGGTTTCCACCGGCTCCATCGGGCTGGTGTTGATGGCCGCGCTCGCCAAGTATCTGGGCTCGCGGCTGCCGCCGTTCGAGATTTTGTTCTTCCGCTCCGCAGTGGGCTTTATATGCGCCCTCTGGGTGTTTCGCTCCGATTTGATGGAGCCGCTGCGCACAAAACGTCCCGGCGCGCATTTCTTTCGCGGGCTGGTGGGGGCTGGCGGCAACGCCTGCTTTTTCTGGACGATCACGCACATGATGCTGGCCGATTCGCTGGCGCTTCAATTCTCGCGGCCGCTATGGATGATCCCGCTGGCGTTATGCTTTTTGTCGGAAGTGGTGGGCTTCCGCCGCATCGCGGTCGCCACTGTCGGCTTTGCCGGCATTCTCATGTATGCGCGACCCTTTACGGAGGGGTTCGATCCCAACGCCATCGTGGGCGCGTTTGGCGGCCTGTTCGCCGCGCTCGTTGTGGTGGCTATCAAGAATTTACAAAGCTCCGGCACCGAGCCCACGCGCGTCATTATGTTTTACTATGCGTTCTGGAACGCTTTCTTCGCCGCTTTGCCTGCTTTGTTTACATGGATTGCACCCACCGGCCCTGAGCTGGTTCTGCTGGTGCTGATCGGCGTCATGGGAATGGGCGGACAGGCGCTCATCACCCACGGCCTAAGCATGGGCGACGCCACGGCCCTGGTGCCGCTGGATTACCTGCGCGTGATCTACGCCGCGATTCTGGGCTTTGTTTTGTTCGGCGAAGTGCCCGGCGCCTGGAGCTTTGGCGGCATGGCGCTCATCCTGGCGGCCTCGCTTTATCTGGTGCTGACCGAGCGCAAAGGGAAAAAGGCCAAGGTTTAAGGTGGCGGGAACGCCGATGATCGGCCTGCGTTGAAAGGTGGAGAATCCGCCTTTCTCCGGAGACATCCGTCATGGCCATTGAAACCCGCACGCCTGCTCATTCCGCCATCCCGACTGCGGAATCCGGGCTAAGTCCGCAGCATCCGCGCGCGACCGGCAAGAGCTTTTCCGGCGACGAAGCCTTGAACGAAGACGACAGCGACCTGATTGAAAACCTCCAGGAACGCGGTCGCCGCCTCACAGCCGCTGGCGAGCGTTACGCTCGGTCAAGTTGGGAAACAGGCCGCGAAGCGCTGGAGGACGGCTCACGTCAGGCGAGGCAATGGGCGCGCCGGCACCCGGCGCAATTATGGACAGCCGTCGGCGCGCTCGGATTGTTCGCGATCTGGATGGCGTATCGGCCGAGCAGCTCAGACCAGACGAGATGTTAGCGCGCACTGGACCGCGCGCGGTCGAGCGCTCACCCTTCCCCCGCCTCTCTGTTGCATCCGCCTCAAATCCGCGTATAAGGCGCACTTCGCAGCTTCCGGCCGGGGGCTGAACGGAAGGTCGTGCACCCTTCAGGGTTTGCGGCAGGAGTTCGCTCCGTCTTCCCGTGTCTCCGCCTTCGAATGCGTTCCGTCGAGCCTTTCTCCGGGCTCGGAGGGCTCCGCGCCGGTAGCAAAGCGACAACAGAGAAAGGCAGAAGCAATGGCTCTTTACGAGCACATTTACCTTGCCCGCCAAGACGTTACGCCTCAGCAGGTGGAAACGCTGACGGAGCAGTTCAAGACCGTGATCGAAGCCAATGGCGGCTCTATCGCCAAGCTCGAATATTGGGGCGTCAAGACGCTCGCCTACCGGATCAAGAAGAACCGGAAGGCGCATTTTACGCTCCTGAACATCAACGCACCGGCAGCCGCCGTCGCCGAGATGGAGCGTCAGATGGGCATCAACGAAGATATCCTTCGTTTCATGACGATCCGCATGGAAGAGCATGAGGAAGGCCCGTCCGCGATGATGCGCAAGCGCGAGGAATCGGACCGTGAAGATCGCGGCGAACGCCGTGGACCGCGCGGTGATCGTGGTGATCGCGGCGACCGTCCGGATCGTCCCCGTCGTCCCCGTGAAGACGCGCCCATGGAAGGAGCTATCTAATGGCAACCGCCGCACGTCGCCCCTTCTTCCGTCGTCGCAAGACCTGCCCTTTCTCGACCGCCGGTTCGCCGAAGATCGACTACAAGGACACCCGTCTACTCTCGCGCTACATCTCCGAGCGCGGCAAGATCGTGCCCTCGCGCATCACCGCCGTCTCGGCGAAGAAGCAGCGTGAACTGGCTCAGGCCATCAAGCGCGCACGCTTTCTGGGCCTTCTGCCCTACGTGATCCGCTAATCTCTTCCTCTCCCCGCTCACGCGGGGAGAGCTTCTTTGTTACTACTCCCAACCGCCCGGATGGTCCGGTCGGCAAGGCTGGACGGGTTACCCGTTCCTAACCGTCGAAATCGCGACGGGACACCCAGGCGCTTTGCACAGCATGTTTCAGCAAGTCATCATTGCCATCGGCGCCGGGCTCGCATCGGCTCTTCTGTTCTTCATTCCGATGAAGGGCACGGCCTATGCGATGATTGCGCTGTTCTCCGCTTTGCCGTTGATGATCGCTGGACTTTCCTTCAATCCCGTTCTCGCATTGCTGGGCGCTGGCGCCGGCGCGCTGGCGTTGTTCTTTGGCCTGACTCTCGTGGCCGACGTGGACGCAACCCCCGCTTTGCTGTTCAGCGGTTTCTTCGTCGCCACATCCGCGCTGCCCGCATGGCATTTAACGCGGCTGGCGTGGCTTGGACGTCCGCCAGAACAGGGCGAGACGCCCGCCTCCGACGGCATGGTCTGGTATCCTGTCGGCACTCTCGTCGCGTGGATGGTCGGCATGGCGTCCGCCGCCGCGATTGGCGGCTTGTTGATCGCCGTCTTCAGCATCGGCTCTTTCAGCCTGCTGATTTCTGAGACGTCGCGCGTGCTTGAGCCTGTGCTGCAGCGGCTTTTGTCCAGTCTTGAGAAACTGCCCGCCGGCATGACGGCTGAAGACGTCGGCCGCGCCTTCGTGCTGTCGATGCCGCCCGCGCTTGCCGCGTGGACGCTGCTTGGCATGGCGCTAAACCTGTGGCTTGCGGCGCGCATTGCAGTGTTTTCGCAAAGCATGCGCCGTCCGTGGATGAGCCTGCCGGAGAATTTCGAACTGCCGCGCGCCATTTTGCCCGCTTTCGCCGCTTCGATCGCCCTGGCTTTGATCGATGGACTGCCGCGCGTGATTGGCGTGACGATCGCCGTCGCCATCGGCGCCGCGCTGGCCCTCAAGGGGCTCGCCTTCATCCATGCCGTCACGCGCAAGATGTCCAGCCGCGTGGCAATTCTGGCAGCCGTCTACATGACGATGCTGGTCCTGTTCCCGATCCCTGCGCCGTTGCTGACCGCGCTTGGGCTATCGGCGATGCTCAACCCGCGCAAGCGTCCGACGCTTCCGCCCGCCGCAAACTCAAACTAAACCAAAAGGAGAGTACACATGGAAGTCATTCTGCTCGAACGCGTCGCCAAATTGGGCCAGATGGGCGAAACCGTAAAGGTGCGCGACGGCTTCGCGCGCAATTTCCTGCTGCCGCAGGGCAAAGCGCTGCGCGCCACCGGCGCCAACAAGAAGCGCTTTGACGATCAGCGCGCCCAGCTTGAAGCCCGCAATCTGGAACAGAAGGCCGAAGCCGAGAAGGTGCACGCCACCCTAGACGGCCAGAGCTTCATCATCATCCGTCAGGCTGGCGAAACCGGCCAGCTCTACGGCTCGGTCTCTACCCGCGACATCGCCGACATCATCACCGCCGGCGGCGTGAGCGTGAACCGCAATCAGGTCTCGCTGCTCTCCCCCATCAAGGCCATTGGCCTGCACAGCGTGCCTGTGCAATTGCATCCAGAAGTGGAAGCCAAGGTGACGATCAACGTCGCCCGCTCCGAGCAGGAAGCCGAGCGCCAGACGCGCGGCGAAGAGCTTGATACGCGCGAGGAAATGTCCATGGACGACCTCGGCCTCGAAATCGGCGCCGCCCTTGCGGAAGCCGGCGGCGACATGGGCGACCGGTAAGAAATGGGCGACCGGTAACTTTTACCACGCCGCTTGAGACAGGACGCCCGCGCGCAAGCGCGGGCGTTTTACGTAGGGTCGCCGCTTTGGACCGCGGGCTGCCAGCCCGCAAGCGCGCTAACGGCGCGCACAAGCGGCCCTTCCCAATTCAGATCGCTCGCACCGTGTCAACCATTCCCCATGACGCTGCGTCCGAACATGTGGATTACGGGACGAACGCGCCCGCTTTCACTATTCGTTAACCTCGCCGCTCGCGCATGGGCTTGGGACATGCGAAACAGGCCGCTCAGGTGCGCTGCATCCGGTGTAGGAATCGTCCGGATTGCGTTTCGTCTTCAAATCATTGGAAACACATGTCCGCCGTCGAACAGATTGGGAACCGGTTCGCCCTCATGGCGAGCCAGCCCGAACCCGCCGCCTACCGGCTTGCGCCGCACAATATCGAGGCTGAACAAGCTCTGCTCGGCGCGATTCTCGTCAACAATCATGCGTTTGATCGCGTCTCTGATTTTCTGCGCGCTGAACATTTCTATGAGGAAATTCACCGCCGCGTCTTTGAAGTCACGGCGCAGCTCGTGCGCGCTGGCAAGGTCGCCTCGCCGATAACGCTGAAAACCTTTCTGGGAGAGCACGATCTTGGCGGCATGACGGTGCCGCAATATCTGGCGCGCGTCGCCGCTGAAGCCACAACCGTCATCAATGCGGAGGATTACGGTCGCACGATTTACGATCTCGCCGTGCGCCGAAACCTCATCGGCATCGGCGAGGAAATCGTCAACACGGCCTACGATTCGCCCGTCGATCTCAACCCGCGCGTACAAATCGAGGAGGCGGAACGCCGCCTTTATGAGATTGCGGAACAGGGCCGCTACGACGGCGGTTTTCAATCGTTCTCGCAGGCCCTCACCACAGCCATCGACACCGCCGCCAAAGCCTATGAGCGCGACGGCAAATTGTCTGGCATCAGCACCGGCATGAGCGATCTTGATTACAAACTCGGTGGCCTGCAATCATCCGATCTTGTGATCATCGCCGGGCGCCCCGGCATGGGCAAGACCGCGCTGGCCACAAACATCGCGTTCAACATCGCCAAAGCCTACGAATACGAGGTGCGCCCAGACGGCGTTCATATTCCCAAAAACGGCGGCATCGTGGGCTTCTTCTCGCTCGAAATGTCAGCGGAACAGCTCGCTACGCGTATCATCGCGGAGCAATCTGGCGTGCCATCCTACAAGATCCGTCGCGGCGACATTCAGGACAGCGAGTTCCACAAAATCTCGGAAGCTGCCCGCGAAATGCAGCAAATCCCGTTCTTCATCGACCAGACCGGCGGCATTTCCATAGCACAGCTGGTGGCGCGCGCACGACGCCTCAAGCGCCAGCGCGGGCTTGACGTGCTGGTGGTGGATTATTTGCAACTTCTCAGCGGCTCGAAATCAGCCGGCTCAAACCGCGTGCAGGAACTCACCGAAATCACCACTGGCCTCAAGGCGCTCGCAAAAGAGCTGAATGCGCCGGTGATTGCGCTCTCGCAGCTTTCGCGCCAGGTTGAATCGCGTGACGACAAGCGTCCGCAATTGTCCGATCTCCGTGAATCGGGCTCTATCGAGCAGGATGCCGACGTGGTGATGTTCGTGTATCGCGAAGAATATTACATCAAGAACAAGCAGCCGCGCGAAGGCACGGAGGAGTTTACGTCCTGGCTGGCCGAGATGGAACGTGCGCATGGTCGCGCTGAAGTCATCATCGGCAAACAGCGTCACGGCCCCACTGGCACAGTGGAATTACAATTCGACGCTGAAGTGACGCGGTTCTCGAACATGGCGCGCGAAGACGCGCTGCCGGAGCGCATGTGAGCGGCGCGCAACAAACAAGACTTGCCTCGCAGGCGCTTCTGACGATTGACCTTGACGCGCTCATCGCCAATTGGCGCGCAATTGCCGCACGCGCCGCGCCCGCGCAATGCGCCGCCGTGGTGAAGGCAGACGCTTACGGAATCGGACTTGAGCCTGCGGCGCAAGCTCTCTCACGCGCCGGGTGCGTCAGCTTCTTCGTAGCTCATGTTGCTGAAGCGGTGCGGCTTCGGGCCGCGCTTGGTGGTGCGCCCGCGCAAATCTATTGCCTGAACGGACTATCGGACGATGCGGCAGAAATTCAAACGCTGGCTGGGGCGCAGGCGTTTCCCGTCATCGGATCAGCGCATGAATGGGCGGCGTGGCTAAAGCATGCGCCCGGCCATGAAGCGGCGTTGCATGTCGACACAGGCATGAACCGACTGGGGATGAGCGCGCAAGAAGCGAAAGCCATCGCCGACACGCCGGAGGCCGCGTGCGTCACGCTTGTGTTGAGCCATTTCGCCTCCTCCGAGGAGCGCGACAACCCGATGAACGCAGCGCAGATAGCTGCGTTTGAATCTGTGCGCCAGATGTTTTCGAACGCACGCGCCAGCCTCGCCAATTCGTCCGGCGTGTTTTTGCCGACAGCCCCGCATTACGATCTTGTGCGCGCGGGCTATGCGCTTTACGGTGGCAATCCAACGCCCGTCGCCCCCAACCCGATGCAAAACGTGGTGCGCGTGCAGGCACCGATCATTCAGGTTCGCAATGTCGAGGCCGGCGCTATGGTCGGCTATAATTCAACGTGGCGCGCGCCCTCTCCGCGTCGTCTGGCGACCATCGGGATCGGCTACGCGGACGGCCTGCTGCGCTCTGCATCAGGAACGCAAGACAAGCCTGCTGCGCAGGTCTATCTTGGTGATGCGCCATGCCCCGTAGTCGGACGGATTTCGATGGATCTTTCCGTGATCGACGTAACGGACGCGTCTCTGGAAGCCGCCGCCCCGGGCGCGATGGTCGAGCTGCTTGGCTCTCGTATCAGCGTCGACGATCTGGCCTCGCGCGCAAACACCATCGGCTATGAAATCCTCACAAGCCTCAGCCGCAGATACTTCCGGCAATATGTGGGCGGCTGATTATCAGGAGCGCAAGATTTGGACTTTTATCTCTGGATCAAATCGCTGCACGTGGTCGCCGTAATTTCATGGATGGCGGGCTTGTTATATCTGCCGCGCCTGTTCGTTTACCACGTCGAGAACGCAAGATCGGAAGACATCAACAAGCTGTTTCCGATTATGGAATACAGGCTTTATCGCTACATCATGAACCCGGCGATGATCGTCTCATGGGCCAGCGGCCTATTTCTGGCGATTTATAGTTATTTCTTTTACGAGATTTGGTTTCTTGCGAAGTTCGCGCTCGTGATCGCGATGACGGCGACGCATTTTTATCTCGGCGCGCTCGGCCGCGCGTTCAAGGCGAACCAGAACACGCGCAATTCGCGCTATTACCGTATCCTCAACGAGGCCCCGACCCTGCTTATGCTCGGCATTGTCGTGCTGGTGATCGTTAAACCGTTTTGAAGCCCATTGCCAAGCGCACTTGTTCCTGTATTGTTCTCCAAATGAGATTCGGGTCAGGAATGTTTTTGGAGAGCGCCATGCGGGCGGATGAAGCAATGATTGCGGAAAGCGGACGTTTTACGGTTGAGCATTTCAACAAAAGCAGCATGTCCAACACCTTGCCTAAATCCTTGTCCGACGCCGCCACCTCATTCCAGGCCGCGCTGGATGAATTGCACGCCGCCGAGATGGAGCTGGAGAAGCAGATTGTCGATCTGCGCAGCTACATCAACGCGGCTTCCGTGAACGCTTCGCCCAATCTCGCGGTCTGACCGGAGCATGGCAAAGGCGCGCACCAATTACGTCTGCCAGTCCTGCGGCGCCGTGGCGCAACGCTGGCAGGGCCGCTGCGAGGCGTGCGAGGCGTGGAATTCCATGGCCGAGGAAGCGCCTTCCTCCGGCATCGCAGCACGCGCCGTGCGCGGCGCCGGCAAGGGGCGCGTGTTCGCACTTGAAGGCTTGCACGGCGCCCATCGCGAGGCGCCGCGCATTTTGTCGGGCATAGGCGAGCTGGATCGCGTCACAGGCGGCGGCTTTGTGCCGGGCTCCGTGATCCTGATCGGCGGTGAACCGGGCATCGGCAAATCAACGCTGCTGATTCAGGCCTGCGCGCGCATGGCCTCGGCAGGTCGGCGCGTCGTCTACATTTCGGGCGAAGAGGCTGTAGCGCAGGTGCGCATGCGTGCCACACGGCTCGGGCTGGCAGAATCACCCGTCGAGCTGGCGGCGGAAACCAGCGTCGAGGATATTGTGGCCACGCTGCAAACCGGCGAGCGTCCCGCGCTTGTCGTGATTGATTCGATACAGACCATGTGGACAGACGCCGCGGAAGCATCGCCCGGCACCGTCACGCAGGTGCGCACGTCAGCGCAGGCGCTCATCCGCTACGCCAAGACTACTGGTGCCTGCGTCATCATGGTTGGCCACGTCACCAAGGACGGGCAGATCGCCGGGCCGCGCGTGGTCGAACACATGGTGGACGCCGTAGTCTCGTTCGAGGGCGACGGCGGACGCCAGTTCCGGATTTTGCGGGCGGTGAAGAACCGCTTTGGCCCGACCGACGAGATCGGCGTGTTCGAGATGACTGGCGCTGGCCTCAGCGAAGTCACCAATCCGTCCGCCTTGTTTCTGGCGGGTCGCGACGGCGCGGCGCCCGGAGCCGCCGTCTTCGCCGGTATGGAGGGCACGCGCCCGGTGCTGGTGGAAATTCAGGCGCTCGTGGCGCCAACCTCGCTGGGCACGCCGCGCCGGGCTGTCGTGGGTTGGGACCCGGCGCGTCTTTCGATGCTGCTGGCGGTACTGGAGGCGCATGGCGGACTAAAGCTCGGACAGCATGACGTCTATCTGAATGTGGCGGGCGGTTTGCGCATTGACGAGCCTGCCGCCGATCTGGCTGCCGCCGCCGCTCTCGTGTCGTCGTTAACGGGGGCGGTTCTGCCGGGAGATTCGGTGTTTTTTGGCGAGGTCGCTCTGTCGGGCGCCATTCGTCCCGTCTCCCATGGCGGGCAGCGCCTGAAAGAAGCCGCAAAACTGGGGTTTGTCGCCGCTGTCGCCCCTGCAGGTTCGCTGGAGGGGCAGGAAAAGGGGCCGCTTTCAGTCACCGCCTGCGGCCATATAGCGTCGCTCGTAGCTGACGTTGCGGCGCGCGCAACCTCAAGGGCGCACACGAGGGAAAGAACGCGCGAGGAGACTTCGCAACGAGACGATGCAACACGCGGGCGCCGCAGGGAGAATTAGATTGGTTTTTTATGCGGAGCCTGCCTGACCAAAAGCGTGGCGTGTTTAACCAAAAAGATGACGCTTTGGCTTCGCTTCGCTATAAGATCGAAATCGACTCTCTTTTTCAACTCGCGCCAGCGCCGATTTCCCGCGCGTTTGACCGGGCCATAGTGCGGATCACATTTAAATGCCATCCTATCTTGATCTTGCCCTGATCGCCGTCGTTCTTGTTTCCGGCGTTCTGTCGATGTTGCGCGGCTTCACGCGCGAGGTTCTCGCCATCGCATCCTGGGCGGCTGCGGCCTTTGCCGCCTATTACTTGCATCCTCTGTTGCTGCCCTATGTCACCCCCCATATCGCCAAGGAAAGCATCGCGATGGCTGTAGCCATCGGCGCAATATTCCTTCTGACGCTGATCATCGTCTCGATGATTACGGTGCGCATCTCCGACGCTATCCTTGATTCGAAGATCGGCGCGCTGGATCGCTCGCTAGGTTTCATCTTTGGCTCGGCGCGCGGCCTGCTGTTGTGTGTGGTGGCCTTCCTGTTCTTCAACTGGCTTGTGCCAGAGAAGACGCAGCCGGACTGGGTGCGCGCAGCCAAGACGAGGCCGCTGCTGGAATCCAGCGGCGACACGCTGATCGCAATGCTGCCGGAAGATCCGCTTAGCGCCTTCCAGCAGCGCATGAAGCGCAATCGCGACGCCGAAACCACACCCGAGGAGCCTGAATTGCGTACTGCGCCGGGCAAGCGCTCATAAGGACCTGAACAGCGCTCCTGAATATTTGAAACGGGAAAGTGCGCCGCCTCGGCGTAGCGCACTGACAAACCGCTTCAAAAGAACTATGTAACGTCCACGGATTACGTCTCCACGCTATGGATTCGTACGTGTTTTTCCGCAGATGAGTTCAGGAGACGGCCATGGGACGCGCACACGGCAACGGACCTTACCCTGACGAACCCGGCTTTGGCGCGGATCTGGATCTTGATCTCGACGGAGATACGCTGCGCGAAGAATGCGGCGTGTTTGGCATTTTCGGACACCCGGACGCCGCTGCCGTCACGGCGCTCGGCCTTCATGCGCTTCAGCATCGCGGACAGGAGGCGGCGGGCATCGTCTCTTTTGACGGAAAGCGTTTCTCATCCGAGCGCCGCATGGGCCTCGTCAGCGAGCACTTCTCCACAAGATCCGTGATCGACCGCCTGCCCGGCTCTGCCGCTATCGGCCATGTGCGTTATTCCACCACCGGCGAGACGATCCTGCGCAACGTGCAGCCTTTGTTCGCCGAACTCGACAGCGGCGGCTTTGCGGTCGCTCATAACGGCAATCTCACCAATGCGCTGTCGTTGCGCCGCGAGTTGATCCGCGACGGCGCTATTTATCAGTCGACGTCGGACACTGAAGTCATTTTGCACATCGTTGCTCGCTCCCGCCGTCCGCGCATTCTGGAGCGTTTTATTGAAGCGCTTCGCCAGATTGAGGGCGCCTATTCACTGGTCGCGCTCACCAACAAAAAGCTGATCGGCGCGCGCGATCCGCTGGGCATTCGTCCCCTGGTGCTGGGCGAACTCGACGGCCATTACATTCTGGCGTCCGAGACCTGCGCGCTCGACATCATCGGCGCACGCTTTGTGCGCGACATCGAGAACGGCGAAATCGTCGTGATCTCGGAAGACGGCGTTGAAAGCCACAAACCGTTCCCGCCGCAGCAGCAGCGTCCCTGCATCTTCGAGTACATCTATTTTTCGCGACCAGATTCCGTCGTGCACGGGCGCTCGGTTTATGATGTGCGCAAGCTCATGGGCGCCCAATTGGCGATGGAATCGGGTGTCGAGGCGGACATGGTTGTCCCGGTGCCCGATTCCGGGGTGCCCGCCGCTATCGGCTTCTCGCAGCAATCAGGCCTGCCGTTTGAGCTTGGCATCATCCGCAATCATTATGTCGGACGCACATTCATTCAGCCCACACAAGCCATTCGCGAACTGGGCGTGCGCCTGAAGCACAGCGCCAATCGCAATGTCGTGAAGGGCAAGCGCATTGTGCTGATCGACGATTCCATCGTGCGCGGCACTACGTCGGTGAAGATCGTGCAGATGATGCGTGACGCCGGCGCCAAGGAGGTGCACTTCCGCATTTCCTCGCCGCCGATCACGCACCCCGATTATTACGGCATCGACACGCCGCAGAAGGACAAGCTGCTGGCCGCACAGATGACGAAAGACGGCGTGATCGACATTGAGGGCATGCGCAAATATGTCGGCGCGGATTCGCTGGCCTACCTCTCGGTGGACGGCATCTATCGCGCCATGGGCTATGAGAAGCGCGATCCTGCCCGCCCGCAATTCACCGATCATTGCTTCACGGGGGATTATCCCACCGCCCTCACCGACATTGCGGGGGAGCCGGGCCGTACCCAATTGTCGTTGCTGGCGGAAGCAGGTTAAGGGTTCGCGGGTACCGATCGCGCAGCCGGAGCGCTCATGTCCAAAACATTTCAGGATCGAATCGCCCTCGTCACCGGCGCCTCGCGCGGCATTGGCCGGGCTTTGGCGGTAGAGTTGGCGCGTCAGGGCGCTCACGTGATTGCGCTCGCGCGCACGCAAGGCGGGCTTGAATCGCTGGACGACGAGATTCGCGCGTTCGGCGGACAGACGACGCTGGTTCCCTGCGACGTGCGCGACGGCGAGGCGCTTGATCGGCTGGGCCTCGCCATCCATCAGCGCTGGGGAAAGCTTGACGTGTTCATCGGCAACGCCGCCGTGCTGGGGCCGGTGTCGCCCCTGCCCCATGTCGATCCGCCGCAATTTGACGAGGCGATGGCGATCAACGTCACCGCCAACTGGCGACTGCTGCGGTCGCTCGACTCGTTGCTGCGCGCATCGGACGCGGGCCGCGTCGCGCTCATCACGTCGGGCGCCGGTCATCGCGCGGACATGCCCGCCTATCGCGGCGTGTATGCGGCCACAAAAGCCGCGCTGGAGGCGCTTGGGCGCACCTATGCCGCTGAAACTTGCAACATTACCAAAGTGCGCTTGACGCTCGTCGATCCAGGCCGCGTGCGCACCCGCATGCGCACGCAATTGATGCCAGGCGAAGACCCGCAGACCTTGCCGACGCCCGAAGAAATTGCGCCGAAAATTCTCGCCGCCTGCACGCCGGACTGGACGCACACCGGCCTGCTGCTGGAAGCACAAACCGGTTTGGTGAAGGCGTTTCAGGCACCTTCATGAGGTTTAGCGCTCCATATCAAAGACAAGCGCTTCGGCCTCTGCGTCCAGCGCTTTGAGACTGATCTGCGCCTCGTCTGCGATCGCCAGTCCGTCGCCTTCCTCGAGCTTTACGCCGTTGACCTCAAGGGCACCGCGCGCAACCTGCAACCAACCGATGCGGCCGGGCGCGAACGCATGGCGCGCCTTGGCGCCCGGGCTCAATATCGTGGCGTAAAGATCCGCGTTGGAATGGACTTTGAGCGAGCCCTCGCGCGCATCGCGCGACGCCACAAGACGCAGTGCGTCTTCTCGCTCTTGCGCGAACGACTTTTGCTCATAGGAAGGTTCGATGCCTTGGGCGTCCGGCAACAACCAGATTTGCAGAAAATGCACCGGCTCGGAAGCCGACGCGTTGAACTCGCTATGCCGAACGCCCGTCCCTGCGCTCATACGCTGCACATCGCCGGGTGCGATGGTGGAGCCGGTTCCAATAGAATCCTTGTGCGCAAGAGCGCCTTCGAGCACGTAGGAAATGATCTCCATGTCGCGATGGCCGTGCGTGTCGAACCCGCGACCGGGCGCCACGCGGTCATCGTTGATGACGCGCAGCGGGCCAAAGCCCATGAAGGCGGGGTCGTAATATTCGCCAAAGGAAAAGGTGTGGCGCGAATCCAGCCAACCAAAATCGGCGCGGCCTCGTTCACCCGCTTTTCTGATTTGCAACATGTGGAACTCCGTCTCCGGCTGAGCCGGGTGCTGGAGCAGATATTGAGTACCGGGGCGCCACATTCAAGAGCGGCGCTGCAAGCAAGCGTTTGCGATAATGCAGACTTCCAAATTCCGCGTCATCCCGGGATCGCCGGGATCCACGTCAGGCTATGGAGCGCGCGGCCTGCCGTGGATGGCCGCCTTCGCGACCAAGACGCAGTTGGAGCCGTTGCGTATGCAGCGGCTGACGGCGCCGCTGCAAAGCGCAATCAATAGATCTTGCGTTTTCCCTTGGTGCCGTAGGGATTGTCCTGCGTGCGGGTCGAGATACGGATCGGCACGCCGGGGAGGTCGAAGGTCTGGCGCAGGCCGTTGGTCAGGAAGCGCTGGTAGCTGGTGGGCAATTGATCGAGCTGGTTGCCAAAGATTACGAAGAAAGGCGGGCGGGCCTTGGGCTGCGTCATGTAGCGGATCTTGATGCGGCGCCCAGACACTGCGGGCGGCGGGGTGCGCTCCACCACGCCGGTGAGCCAGCGATTAAGCTTGCCGGTGGAGATGCGGCGGTTCCACGTCTCCTGCACGCGCATGATCGCGCCCATCAGCTTTTCGAGCCCGGCGCCGGTGAGGCCGGAGATCGGGACAACGGGAGCGCCGCGCACCTGCGGGAGAAGGCGATCAGCCTCCTCGCGCAGCTCGATCAGCTTCTTGCCCTGATCCTCGATCAGATCCCATTTGTTGAGGCCGATCACCAGCGCCCGGCCTTCACGCTCGGTCAGATCCGCGATGGTGAGATCCTGCTTTTCAAACGGGATCGTCGCGTCAAGCAACAGCACCACCACTTCGGCGAAGCGCACGGCGCGCAAGGCGTCGGCGGTGGCCAGCTTTTCGAGCTTGTCCTGCACGTTGGCGCGGCGACGAAGCCCTGCGGTGTCCCACAGCTTCATCTGGCGCACGGGACCATCGCCGTCGCGGCCAGCCCATTGAAAATCAACGCTGATGGAATCACGCGTTAGGCCAGCTTCCGGCCCGGTGAGCAAACGCTCTTCCCCCACAAGCCGGTTGATGAGCGTGGACTTGCCCGCATTGGGGCGCCCGACCACGGCGATGCGCAGCGGCTTGGTGATGTCCAGCTCGGTGCCGTCTTCCTCCTCGCCGAAAACGGGGCGGACCTCGTTGTCCTCCTCGACCTCGATTTCGGGGCCGGTGGAATCAGGCAAGGCCTGCAACACGGCCTCGAACAGCGAGCCAAAACCGTCGCCATGTTCAGCCGAAAGAGGCACGGGCTCGCCAAGGCCCAGCTCCCAGGCGTCGAGCGCGCCAGCTTCGCCCTGCTTGCCCTCGGCCTTGTTGGCGATGAGCACAAGCGGCTTGCCGGCGCGGCGCACCAGCTCGGCGAAATGGCGGTCGGTGGGGGTGACGCCGACGCGAGCGTCGATCACGAAGAAGATCGCGTCCGCCAGCTCGATGGCGGCCTCCGTCTGGGCGCGCATACGACCCGACAGGGACTCAACGTCGCCGGTCTCAAGGCCCGCCGTGTCGATGATTTTGAACGACAGATCGCCGAGGCGCGCATCGCCCTCGCGGCGGTCGCGGGTGACGCCAGGCCGGTCGTCGACCAACGCCAGCTTTCTGCCGACGAGCCGGTTGAACAGCGTCGATTTACCGACGTTAGGCCTGCCAATAATGGCGATGGTGAAAGACATGTGCTCCGCTCCGCGGCTAAAACTCAAGACCGCGCCTGAATGGCTGCGGCCAAATCGCCGCGCTTACTTGTTGGGCGTCTCGCTGGACGCAGATTCAGCCTTGCGGCCTCCAGCCACCAAACCCAGCATGGTGCCTGCACGCTCGCGCAGGCCCTGCGGCGCTTGCGGATCGGCGATCACCATGTCGAACCAGCGGCCCGCATTTTCGAGATCGCCAGCGCGCAGGGCCGAGAGGCCGAGCAATTCGCGGGCGGAATGCCGAAACGGCGAGGTCGGCGCGGCCAGCGGCTCGATGCGCTGCCTGATCGTGGCGGCGTCGGCGCTGTCCACCAGCAACAAAGCCGCCCGCAGGCGCGCGGCGATCTGGAACACTGCATCGACCTTCGGATCGGTTGCCAGAGCGTCGTAAATCTTCACGGCCTCAGCAGAATCGCGGGCGCCGATTTCAGCGGCGGCGCGGAAACGGGCCAGCAAAGCATAGCCGGAGGGGCCGGTGCGGGCGATTTCAAGGAAAGCCGCCTCGGCCTCCTTGTCCTTCCCCTCGCGCGTCATTTGCAAGGCGGCTTCGAACTGCGAGCCCGCCGCTTCGGCGGCCAGCTTGCGCTGATGCTCGGAAATGCGCCAGCCGGCAGTCGCCAGAACGACCAGAACGGCGCCGGCGATAATCCATTTATAATAACGCTTCCAAGCCTCTACAGCTCGGTCGCGACGGTATTCTTCGTTAACTTCTCGAATAAAATCCGACATCTAATGTCCGTAAGTCCGGGGCGGCGAAAGGTCGTCGCGCATATCAATGCAGGCGTTAGCACGGAAAGCGGCAAAAAACGAGCAAAGAACAGTTTGTTTGGTCTGTCCGCCAATTGGCCTATCGTGTTTTCCAACAGCCGGAAGCAGATTCGGCGATAAATCTGGGGAAGAGACGTCGCGTGGCGCATAATTTGGCGGATGAAAAATCGACGAAACCCGGCCTGGACAAGCCTTGGTCGGTGCAGGGTCCGATTTACGCGGTCGGGTTTTTCGCCAGCAGCATTACCGACGTCGCCTCGATCATTCTGCCGCTCTGGCTGGCGGGACAAGGCGCATCGGCGGCGACCATCGGGATCATCATCGGCGCCAAGCATATTCTGCCGTTCTTCTTCGCCATTCACGGCGGCGCGCTGATGGACCGTTTCGGCGCCCGGCGGCTGATGGTTTATTGCGCGCTCATCAGCGTCGTCACGCTGCCGATGTTTCCCATTGTCGGCTGGCTTCCAGCGGTGTTCGCACTGCAAATGCTGAGCGGCTTTGGCTCTTCGATGGGGTGGCTTGGCGCGCAAACCCTGTTTGGGCAATCGCTGCGCGCCAACACGCTTTATGCCGGGCGATTCTCGTTCTGCATCCGCATGGGCAGCTTTGTCGGTCCGCCAATTGCGGGCCTGGCGTGGGACCATATCGGCGTTGGCGGCGGCTTTGGCTTTCTTGCGCTCTGGGCTTTGGGGACGGTGGCCGCAACGCTAGCCACGCCTAAAGCCAGCGCGCCGGAAGCGGGTAACCGGCTGCGGCTGCAAGACATTCTGCCGCGCATGGCCGATTACCGCGCCGCCTTTCGTCTCGCAACCATACCCGCGATGACCGCCGTGCTCATGGTGACGGTGATCCGCATCGCATCGAGCAGCGTGCAGGATTCGTTCTATCCGCTTTATCTCGTGCTCGCGGGCTTTTCAGCCACGCAGATCGGCGCGCTGATGACGATTTCCGCAGCAGCAGCCGCGAGCAGTTCGCTGCTGGTGAGCCATGTCACAAAGCGCATGTCCAGCATGTGGGCGCTGATTATCTCGTCAGGAGGCTCGGTTGTGTTTGTGGCCATGACGCCGCTCTTGAGCACGTTTACGGAGCTGACGGCGGTCGCACTCTTGCGCGGCCTGTGTCTGGGGATCAGCCAGCCGCTGATGCTCTCCATGCTCATCAACGCCTCCGGAGAAGGCTCGCAAGGCAAGGGCGCCGCCCTGCGCACCACAGCCAACCGCGCGGCGGCGGCCATCACGCCTGTATCCATGGGATTAGTGGCGTCAGTTACGGGGCTGGCCGCGAGCTTCTTCATCGTCGGCGGCGTGCTGCTGAGCGCGCTGGCCGTAATCGCGATCTACATTGCGCGGCGTCCTGATATTGTGCGGGAGTGAGGGGGACGGAACTTCCTTCTCCCCTCGCGGGAGAAGGTGGTGCGCGAAGCGCGACTGATGAGGGGGCGCGCTGAGGCGTAACCCCTCATCCGTCGTTTGCTCACGCAATCGACACCTTCTCCCGCAAGGGAAGAAGGAAGATCGCGGACTTGGACTTACGCAGACTTGGATTTACGCAGACTTGGACTTGGCAAACGCTGCGTCATGGCGCATGTTAAGCTGACGTTGATGATGCTTTCGGGGGAGCTAACCATGAAAACATTCGCCACAAGCGCAGCCGCCGCTCTGGTCGTTGCTGGCTTGGCTATGCTTGCGCCGGCGCCCGCCGCAGCGTTCTCAACCGGGGCGGGGCTTAATCTGGCTTCGGCGCTCAAGGCAGATCCTTTGATTTCGGAAGTCCAGTACCGTCGCCATGTCCGCCGGGCGCCGCCTGTGCGCCAACGCCATGTGCGCCGCAGCCGTAATAACGGGCTCGCCGTCGGCCTCGGCGCCGCAGCCGTGATCGGCATTCTTGGCGCGGCGGCAGCCGCAAACGCAGCGCCTGCCCAGCAGCATTATGGTTACGGCTCAGGCTATCATCCCGGCTATTACGGCGCGCCGCAGCCGATCTATGTGCAGCCCATGTGCAGCTGGCAGCGTCAGGACCTGTTCGATTCGCGCGGCAATTACGCCGGGACGCGCCGCATCAAGGTCTGCCATTAAAAACCGGACAATTAACCGCACTGGACGGCGACGCACTGGCGGCGCAAAATGCACTCCCTTGAGATGGAGAGGCGCATGTCGCAGCCAGACTGGAAAATTCCTGCCGGGCTGCGCCCCAAGCCGGAGGATTATTCTTACGATCTGGAAGTCGCCCTCTCCTCGATGGTGACGCTCACCGCGCACGTCCCCGAGGATGCCTTTACCGCCGAGACGCTTGGCGTGCTGCGTGCAGGCCACGGCGTTGTGATCCGCGAAGACGGGCTGATCCTTACCATCGGCTACCTCATCACCGAAGCCGAGGATATCTGGTTGAGCGCCAACGATGGCCGCACCTTCCCCGGCCATGTGCTCGCCTACGATCAGGAGAGCGGCCTCGGCCTCGTGCAGGCTCTGGCGCACCTAGATCTGCCTGCGATGCCGCTGGGCGATTCATCCAAAGCAAAAGCTGGCGATGCCGTCGTGCTCGCAGGCTCGGGCGGTCGCGAGCGCTGCGTGGCGGCGCGCATCGTCGCGCGGCAAGAGTTCGCCGGCTATTGGGAATACGTTCTGGACGATGCGATCTACACTGCCCCCGCCCATCCCAATTGGGGCGGCGCTGCCTGCATCGACGAAAGCGGCGCGCTGATCGGCATCGGCTCGCTGCATCTGGAACAGGGCGTGGAGGACGGCAAGAAGGGCCACATCAACATGGTCGTGCCGATTGATCTGTTGAAGCCGATCCTCAACGATCTCGTGACGCTGGGTCGCCGCAGCACGCCGCCCAAACCATGGCTGGGGCTTTATGCTTCCGAGCTGGAGGATCGCGTGGTGATCGTCGGGCGCAGCCAGCGCGGGCCTGCGCGGCGAGCCGATTTACGTAACGGCGACATCATCGTGGCGGTTGCGGGCGAGCCTGTCTCGACGCTGGCGGATTTGTATCGCCACATCCAGTCGCAGGGCGAGGCTGGCGCCGAAGTGCCGCTCACCATCCACCGCGACGGGCGCTCATTCGACGTGTTCGTGAAATCGGGCGACCGCACGAAACTGTTCAAGCCGCCGCAGCTGCACTAGCTCATCTGTTAACTTTTCGTAAATAGGGGCTATCGCTCCCGCCCTGCTCCCGTTAGCCTTGGCTCACGCGAACGGTGCCCCGCGTTAAGGCGGGGTAAACGGGAAGTCGGATCAAACCGCGCTGCCCCCGCAACTGTGAACGGAGAGCGAACCGACCACTGGGCCAAGGCCTGGGAAGATCGGCAAGCGTATCATCCGTTAGAGCCAGGAGACCGGCCGCTCGCACATACCAACCACCGGCGGAGGGCCGGTTAGGAGGACTTGTGTCGAATCGGTACCGCATCACTGCGGCCGCGCCCCTGTGCGTGGCTGCGTCTATAGTTTCCATCGCCCTTGCCTCGCAGGCATATGCGCAGGAAACTACCAGCCCCGAAACCACCATTCCCGAAATCACCGTTACTGCATTGCGCGCCGAGCAAACGCTCCAGCGCACAGGCTCCGCCGTGACGGTCATCACGAGGGAAGATATTTCGCGCTCCAGCGCACGCACCGTCGACGATCTGCTGCGGCAATCGCCGGGCTTGTCCATCAACACGTCCGGCGGCCCCGGCCAATTGCAAAACGTGCTGTTGCGCGGAGCCGAAGCGCGCCACACGCTGGTGCTGGTGGATGGCGTGCGCCTCAACGATCCCTCGACAACCGGCGGCGAGATGGATTTCTCCGCCATAGCGCTCGACAATGTGGAGCGGATTGAGGTTCTGCGCGGCCCGCAATCAGCCCTCTACGGCTCGGACGCCATGGGAGGCGTGATCCAGATTTTCACGAAGAAAGGCCGCGGCGGCCACGGCGGCGCGATCAGCGTTGAAGCGGGCTCCTACGGCACAAAGGAAACCCGCGCCAATCTGCACGGCGCGCAAGGCCCGGTCTTCTACAGCCTCGGCGTAAGCGCGTTCAACACGGAAGGCTTTTCGGCTATCGGCTACCGCATTCCGCGCATCGCAGGAACGCTGCCCCCGCTGGAGGCAGACGGCGCCACGCGCATCAGCGGCGATTTCAACATCGGCTGGCGCGCGAGCGAAAACCTGACGCTGGAGGCGGGCGTCAACCGTACGGACAATCGCGTAGCAATTGATTCCGTCGGCTCCTATCCGGACGTGCCCGGCAACACGCGTACGATCCTGACGCGCTCCCATCTCAGCGCCACGCATCTGGCCTTCGACGGCTTGTTGCGCAGCAAGCTGACCCTGTTCTCGACGCAGACCGACCGCACGCTGAATACGTTTTATCGCTATGGCGCAGGCGCAAACGACTTTAGCAGCACGCGCTTTGCCTATCAGGGTGAGCGCGAGGGCGCCGAATATCAGGGCGATCTGCGCCTTGGCGCGTTCGGACAATTGACGCTTGGCGCGCGCACGGAACGCGACAAGGCTGGGCAAGGCATGAATGAGCTTTATCCTGTCGTCACAAGCGATGCGACGACCGTCAAAGCACGCCAGACAACCAATTCAGCTTTCGCCGTCTGGTCGAAAACAATTGGCGAAAACTGGAACCTCTCGCTCGGCGCCCGGCTCGACGATGTGAGCGGCGCCGACAACATCAACGGCGGTCGCGGCGGCGTGACGTTTGGCACATGGCGCGGGACAAGCTCGTATCTCATCACGCAGACTGGCACGAAACTGCGCGGCTCCATCGGCACGGGCGCCAAGGCGCCCTCGCTGTATCAGCTCTATTCCGAATACGGCACAAACGATCTGGCGCCGGAAAAGTCGTTGGGTTTCGATATCGGCTTCGACCAAAGGATCAATTCGCGGCTTGACCTGTCAGCCTCGTATTTCAGCAACAGCTTCCGCAATCTGATCGACTTTGCGAGCACGTCGCCACCGTGCGGCGCAACGCAATTCACCGAGTATTTTGGAACGCGCTATTACGGCTGCTACGTCAACGTCGCGCGCGCGAAAACGCAAGGGCTTGAGCTGGAGCTGAAAGCCAGCCTCGTTCCTGAATTTGTGCGCCTGAAAGCCGCCTACACCTACCTCGACGCAAAGGACGAAACCACGGGACTTGATCTGGCGCGCAGGCCGACGAACACTGCGCGCGTTGCGCTTGAATATCGCCCGCGCGAGGGCTTGATGATCGAACCGCGCCTGACGTTCGTCGGCGCGCGCTTTGACGCGCCGGGCGAAACAAAGCGGCTGTCGGGCTACACCAAGCTCGACGTCTACGGCGAATATCGCATCACCGAAAACGCCACCGCCTATGTGCGGCTGGAAAATCTCACCAATGCGCATTACGAAAACGTGCTCAATTACGGCACGGCGGGCCGCTCGGGTTATGCGGGCCTGCGTGTGAAATGGTAGACTTGATTTAAGTACGAAAGCGTCACGCAGGCAAAAAGCTGGCGTGACGCAGCTACATTCACGATCATGTGAAGTTGCAGATAGATTTCACCAAGTCTTCTGGTTTTGCATGGGCGATGTCATGACGGCCCAATGGAGCGAAATTGGCGAAGACCGGTTCGATATCCGGGTTCGTGGCAAGAATGAACCCGTCGTGACTGGTCGTATGACAAGCAAAGGGCGAAGAAACCTCAATCCTGTAAGACAATTGTGAACATTGACTGATGACAGTTTGATGAATTTCTTCGCTATGCGTTGAAATGAAAACATAATCTATAACTTTTTCAGCCAGCGATTTTTCCGCCCCTTTGATCATTTCGACTTCATATCCCTGAATGTCGCTATGAAGGATAGAGAGTCTTTCCAGGCCCCGCTCCTTCAGAAAATCATCAACTTGCAGACCTTCGTTCGACACGAACTGGTTGATAAACTCGCCTGAAAAACCATTTTGCGCAAAATTATTCTGGCCACACTTTATCGAGATTGCGTCCGGCTCCACCATGAAGCACCTCGACTCCGTAAAGGTTTTCTTGAACCACATCGAATAATGCGCCCAATACGCCCCCAGCTCCAGCATTACAGGACGCTGCGCGGTGATCTTTCGCAAGACCTGCTGAAAACAGAATTCCTCCAGCGGCTCATGAACGCCGCGATTAATCACAAGGACGTCCGAAAAGTCTTCATAATACGCTAGTTTGCCCTTGAGCGGAACGCGGGTCCCATTGTGCAATGTCACATTGCCGCCTTTGTCGACATAGCCGGCATTTGGAACGCGGTCGATCAAAACGTTCAGAGGATCAGAAACAATTTCTCTATACCGTTCAAGGAATAAAGTCGCTTTTCCGAGCTGCTCTCCGTCAGCGAATTCAGGCCGCCGCCGTATCGAAACATCCCTACCAAACAGGCGCAACAGCGAATTGAGCGGCGTGTCATAAGTGCTCATAAAAAAATCCGAAAATGTGTAATTATCCGAAAATGTGTAATTATATGATTGTATGATGCTCAAAGAAAGTACTCAAGAAGTCAAGCAGCCCTGCGTGATGCGCCCTCACCCCAACGCCTTGGCGTAAACATCCGGCTTGAAGCCCACCAGCAGGCGCCCGCCCATATCCAGCACCGGGCGCTTGATGAGCGAGGGGTACGCGAGCATGAGACTAATCGCCTTAGCGCAATCAATGTCCTGCTTGTCGGCCTCGGAGAGCTTGCGAAACGTCGTGCCGGAGCGGTTCAGCAACAGCTCCCAGTCTACAAGCTTCGTCCATCTCTCAAGCGGCGCGCGCTCGATGCCTTGCGATTTGTAATCGTGAAACGCATGTTCCACGCCCTGCGCCTCCAGCCAGTCGCGAGCCTTCTTCATCGTGTCGCAAGCGCGGATGCCGTAGATGGTGATGGTCATGGGGTTCTCTCATCAGGACGCACGTCCTTAGCGGGGAGAACGCGGTCCGTCCAGACCAGCGCCCTCCCCTGCTGCCTGCTGCCTGATGCCTGATGCCTGATGCCTAATCCCAGCTTGACGCGCCAGCGCCCCCCGCGATACGTCTCGCGACATGAAGCTCCGCAACGCAAAATTCACCATCGGTCAGGTCGTGCGCCATCGCAAGCACCCGTTTCGTGGAATCGTGTTTGACATCGACATGGAATTCGCCAACACCGAGGAATGGTGGCTGTCGATCCCGGAGGCGTCGCGTCCGCGCAAGGACCAGCCTTATTACCATTTGTTCGCCGAGAATGCGGAGACGGAATACGTCGCCTATGTGTCCGAGCAAAACCTGCTGCCTGACGACAGCGGCGAGCCTGTGCGCCATCCGCAAGTAGCTGAAAGCTTCGTGCTGAAGGAGGACGGCGGCTACCAGATGAAGGGCGCAAGAGGGCATTAGACAAGAGAGCGCTAGACAGAAGGGCGTTAGCCGTCGCGCGAGACAAAAGAACAGCAAAAAGCCCGGGTTTGCGCCCGGGCTTTCGCGTGTCTGACTTAGCGGATGCTTATCGGGGCGCAGCCGCCGGGGCGCCGCCGGGAACGGCGATCTCGCCTTCAAGACGCTTGCGCTCTTCTTCAGCGCGCTTCTGCAAATCGGCCTGCAATTGCTTCTGCTGCTCTTCGAGAACCTTGGGGTCGATGGCGGCGCCGTCGAAGGCCTTGCCGAAGCCCGCCAGCGGCACGACGAAGATGACTTCGTTGTTGACCTGATTCTTGACGTTGACGTTGAGCAGCGAGCCCTTCTTCATGCTGTCGAGCGTGGCGCCCTTGACGCGCGCCTCGGCGAAGCAGCCGTTGGGGAAGCAGATTTCGTAATTGCCTTCAATCGCCGCGCCCTTGTCCACCGAGAAGCGGAAGCCGGGGCGGAGCATCAGGCCGACGGGGAGCAGCAGGCGCACGATACGCTGTTCGTCGCCCTTCACGTCGTAGATCGCGACGGCAAGCACCGGCGCCTGATCGGCGGCCTGACCGAAATCGCGGGTCGTGTAGCAAATTTCCTTGTTGGCGGCCTCGTCCTTGCCGCAGACCTTGGTCCATTCCGGCTGGGTGGCGATCAACTCAACGCGGTTGCTTGGGGCGGCGGGTGCAGCGGGCGCTGCCGGCTGGGCGGCGGCAGGTTTGCGCTGCTGCGCGGGGGCTGACGTCTGAGCATGCGCCTGCCCGTACAGCGCCACGCAAATCGCCAGCGCTGCGGCGGCGGCGCCTCTGGAAATGATCGACATGAACGTTCCTTTCGAAAGCCTCGTCGCCGGAAGGGCGCAGGGCCGCAGTAAATCCGATATGGTTCGGCGAATCCTGCAACAATGCAACGCTGCTCTTGGCGCGGGAATAAGGCAAGATATTGACCCGCGCCTCATAGACCGTTCCTGCACCATCCGCCACATTTGTTTTGCAGTCCAGTCATGCGACCTTCCGTCAACAGGCTGCGCCCGATCGGCGAGGTTAGCGTTGCGTTGCAATCGACGGGCGCGCGCGGCTCCTTTAGTGTTCAGCCCATGAAATTCGTCTCGATGAAAGCCGCCTCGATTCGCGCAGCTCTGGCTGCGGCTTTGCTCGCAATTGCGCCGCCTGTGGTCGCCGGGAACGCCTCCACCGGCCCACGCCACGGCATCGCCATGCACGGCGAGGCTGCCTTGCCGCCTGATTTTGCGCACCTGCCCTATGCAAACCCGGATGCGCCCAAAGGCGGGCGCCTCTCCATCGGTTTTCAGGGCGCGTTCGACAGCCTCAACCCGTTCAATCTGAAAGCAGGCTCCGCGGCGCAGGGCCTGAACGGCAACGTCTTCCAGCCCCTCATGATGCGCTCGGGCGACGAGCCGTTCACGCTCTACGGATTGATCGCCCAAAGCATCGAGACAGACGAGGCGCGCTCCTGGGTGGTCTTCCGGCTCAACCCGCGCGCCAGATTTTCCGATGGTGCGCCGATCACCGCCGACGACGTGCTGTTCACCTTCTACCTGCTGAAGGCGCGCGGGCGCCCGCAACATCGCGCAGCTTTTAGTATGGTGAAATCCATCGAGGCGCTGGACGCACATACCCTGCGCTATGATCTGACGGGCGCCAACGACCGCGAATTGCCGCTGGGCCTTGCGCTCATGCCGGTGCTGCCCAAGCATGCAGTCAACGTCGAGCGCTTTGACGAGGCGAGCATGGCGGCGCCGATCGGCTCCGGCCCCTATGTGATCTCCTCGGTCAAGCCCGGCGAAGCGCTGCGGCTGGAGCGCAATCGCGAGTATTGGGCAAAGGATCTGCCAATCCACCGCGGGCTTTATAACTTTGACGAAATCCGCATCGAGTATTTCAGAGATTCGGCCAGTCTTTATGAGGCGCTGAAAGGCGGGCTGGTCGATTATCGCGACGAGACGAACCCGACGCGCTGGCTCACCGGCTATGATTTTCCAGCCCTGCGCGACGGGCGCATCGTGAAGGCGAGCGAGCCGGTCGGCGGCGCTAAGGGCATGATCGGCTTTGCGTTCAACACGCGCCGCGAGATTTTCAAAGACACCCGCGTGCGTGAGGCTTTGGGCTATGCGTTCGATTTTGAATGGATCAACGTCAATCTTTACGGCGGGCTCTATCGGCGCACGGGCAGCTTTTTCGACGAGACGGAACTGGCCTCAACGGGCAGGCCAGCGGACGAGCGCGAGCGCGCTTTGCTGGCGCAATGGCCAGGCGCCGTGCGCGCCGACATATTGGAAGGCAAATGGACGCCCTCGCGCAGCGACGGCACGGGCCGCGACCGCGACAACGCCCGCAAGGCGCTGGCTTTGCTGGGCCAAGCGGGCTGGACGCTTCAGGACGGCGTCCTTCGCAACCGCCGGGGCGATGCGTTCGCCTATGAGATCATGGTGGTCGACCGCTCGCAGGAGCGGCTGGCTTTGAATTACGCCAACTCGCTGCGCCGCATCGGCATTGAAGCGCGTGTGCGCAGCGTGGACGAAGTGCAATATCAGCGCCGCCGCCAGAAGTTTGACTTCGACATGATGATGGGAACGTGGATCGCCTCGAACTCGCCCGGCAACGAACAGCGAAACCGCTGGTCTTCCATGGCGGCCAAACAGGAATCCTCGTTCAACCTCGCTGGCGCCGCCTCGCCTGCGCTCGACAATCTGATCGCAAGAATCGTCAGTGCGGATTCGCGCGAGGATTACGCAGCCGCCGTGCGTGCTTTTGATCGGGTGTTGCTGTCCGGCTATTACATCGTGCCGCTGTTTCACGCCTCGCACCAATGGTTCGCCCATTCGGCGGAACTGGAGCGGCCAAAAACTTCGCCCAAATTTGCCGCACCGCTGTTTGGCGCTACGCTTGACGCCTGGTGGAGACGCAAACCGTGACGCCGGACAGCAGGACGCGCGATCCCCTCGCAGGTTTTGACCTCGACTCGCTGTTATCAGGCGGCGCCCGCATGCGCCCGCAACGCATCGCGCTCAGCGACGGCGCCCTCGATGCGCCCTCCGCCCTCACCTTCGCCGATCTTGACGGCTTCGTGAGCCGCACCGCCGCCGCCTGGCAGGTGCTGGGCATGCAGGAAGGCGAGCGCGTGCTGATCGTTTCCGGCGCACGGGTCGCGCCGCTGATCGCCCTTCTTGGCGCCCTGCGCGCCGGTCTCGACGTCGCCCTTTTGCCGGATGGCTGCGACGCGAACGCGCTTGCCCAGGCAGCGCAGGCAATTGGCGCCGTCGCGCTTTGCGCCGAACCCGAGGCGGGCGCCCATGCGTTTGCAAGATTGCTGGAGGCCGGTTTCCAGACCGAGACCGTGCGCGTGCTGGCCGGGCTGGACGCCGAGGCCGACGGCATCGCGCCGCTGAACAAAATCGCGCAAAATTGCGCACCATTCAACCGCCCGCCCGGCTTGCGCAAGGGCGATATCATCACGTTCGACGATGAGGGCCTGCCCTGCTTCCACAGCCAGCGCACGCTCGCCGCTGCTGCGCTCGATTTCATCACAAGGGCGGGCATTCTTGCCCGTTCGCCCATTCTTTCCACGCTTGCGCCCACCCGTTTCGCCGGGTTGATCGCGGGACCGCTTGCCGCGCTCGTGAGCGGCGCGCCGCTGGTGCTGCATGGACCATTCAACGCTGCGGCGCTGATCAATCTGGTGGATGAGCTTGGCCCCTCCCACCTGATTGCGCCAGGAGCCTTGCTGGCGCCGCTGGCCCTCTCCGGCCTGCTGGGCGGGCCGCGTCTGACCTCGGTCACGCTGCTGGAGCGTTGCGCAACCGAAGCGGGGATCGAGGCGCATCAACGCCCGATGCTGCCGGATAGCTCGCGCCCATTGCGCGGCCCCATTTTGATAGACCTGCTGGCGATTGGCGAACAGGCTGCCATCGCGCAAGCCCGCCAGCGCGACGGAGCGCCCGCCCCCATGGGCGCCTCCGCCCATTCACTTAACCTCGACGGGATCAGCCTGACCGCCGTCAGTTTCCAGCGCCTGTCGGATCAGGACGGAGCGCGCCGCATCGCGCTGTCGGGCGCCGCCGTTTCAGGAGTTAACGCCCATGCCTGAATTTAAAGCAGGTGCTGAAGAGCAACCCCAGCGCGTGGAAATCGACGTGGTTTCGGACGTGGTGTGTCCGTGGTGCTTTGTGGGCAAACGAAGGCTGGAGGAAGCGTGCGCACTCGCGCCCGAGCTCGAGATATTCGTGCGCTGGCGCCCCTATCAGCTCGACGACACGATCCCGCAAGGCGGCATTCCGCGCGCGGAATATCTGTCGCGCAAGTTTGGCCCCGGCAAAGCCGACGACATGTACGCCCGCCTGAATGCTGTGGGCGCCGAGGTCGGCATTCCCTTCAGATTCGACGCTATAGCCCGCTCACCCAACACGCTTGACGCGCACCGGCTGATCCGCTGGGCGGGCGAGGTGGGCGTGCAAGACGAGGTCAAAGAGCGGCTGCTGAACTTGTATTTTCTTGAAGGCGTCGACCTCGGCGATCATGACGCGCTGGCCGCCGCCGCCGCTGATTCGGGGATGGACGCGGCCACCGTAAAGGCCCGGCTGGCCAGCGACGAGGACAAGGAAAACGTGCGCGCCGACATCCAGACGGCTCGAAATCTGGGCGTAACCGGCGTTCCATACTTTGTTATCGACGGGAGAATCGGGCTTTCCGGCGCGCAACCGGCGGAAAACATCATACTGGCGATAAGACAAGCGTTGGCGCAGCGCTGATTTTGCGCCAAGTTGCGCGCGACGCCTTTTCAGGCTTCAATCAGCGCGAAGACCGGTGCAAAAAGCCCGGCGTATTTGGAAGGGAACACGCAATGAAACGTTCAATTTTCGCTTCAATTTTCGCCGCTGGCGCTCTGTTAAGCGGTTCGGCGCTGGCGCAGAACGCAGTCGGCATCGCCACCAGCTCTGCTGGCTCGTTCTACCACACCATGGGCTCCGTGATGGCGGCGACGCTGGCGGAGAAGAACAATATCCAGATGCGGGTGCAGCCGTTCGCCAGCCCCAACATCCATCTGCCGGCGGTGAACGCGGGTCAAATCGAATTTGGCCTCGCCAACATCTTCGAGGCCGATCTGGCGTTGGGCGGCAAGGACTTCTTCGCCGGTCGCACCAATCCCAACCTGCGCCTCGTGACCGTCACCGCTCCGCTGCGCACCGGCATTTTCGTGCGTAAGTATTCGGACATCTAGTCCATCGCCGATCTCAAGGGCAAGCGCATTCCGTGGAATTACGCGCAGCAAAACATCATCATGCCGCTGATGCTCACGCATTTTGAAGCGTTTGGCATGACTGACAAGGACTTTACCACGGTTCCCGTTCCCACCGTCGTGCGCGGCGCCGATGAGTTTATGGCCGGTCGCGTCGATATGTTCCTGTTCGCTCTGGGCTCGGCCAAGACGACGGAAGTGGACGCAGCGGTTGGCGGCATTCGCGCCCTGCCCCTGCCCAGCAACCCGCAATCGCTGGCCTCGATCAAGAAGCATTTCTCGGCGTCCTACATCGAAACCATCAAGCCGCGCGCGGGCCTTGCCGGCATTCTTGAGGAAATGCAGATCCAGGCTTACGACGGCGTAATGCTGACGCACGCCAAAGCTTCCGACGAACTGGTCTACAACGTGACGAAAGCACTGTGGGAGAACGCAGAAGCGCTGGCCAAGGGCACGCCCGTTCTGGCCGATTTCAAGACATCGACGATGGCCAAAAAGACCGATCCGGTCGAATACCACCCCGGCGCGATCAAGTTCTATCGCGAAAAGGGCGTCTGGCCGCCGAAGTAAATAATAAGAAAAGCGCAAACGCGCAGCAGGAGCAGTTTTATGTCCGACGACATCACAATCGGCCACGCCGACAAGGCGCAGCCGCTTTGGCTTAACGTCATCACTTCCTTTCTGGGCGTTGGCCTTGTCGCGGGCGCAGTAGCCTACGCAACCGACATGTTCGGGCGCGTAGGCCTCGTCGTTTACGGAGAACAATTCGTCGCCGGCATGTTGGCGGCGTCGATGCTCCTGCTGTTTCTGGCGGTGCCCGCTCGCGGCGGTCCCCGCATCGGCGCTCCACCTTGGTATGATATTGCGCTTGGAATAGCCGGCGCTGCGGCAGCCGGGTACATGTCGCTGTACTTCGTCGAACTCGGCACGATGATGTTCTTCGCGCCTACTGATGGCCTGATCGCATCCATCGTGGTGATTGCGCTGGCCATGGAAGGCGTGCGTCGTACGACGGGCTGGGCGCTTGTCATCATCGTTATCGTCTTTCTTATTTATGCGCTTATCGGCGATAAATTCTCGGGTGCCTTGGCTGCGCGCCCGACCGAGGCTGCGCAATTGGCTTTTTATCTGGGCTTTGATTCCAACGCGATTCTGGGCGCGCCTATTATGGTCGCGTGCACGATCGTTATCGCCTTCGTGCTATTTGGCAATTTGCTGACGGCCACCGGCGGCTCGAATTTCTTCACCGATCTGGCGCTGGCCATGATGGGCCGTTATCGCGGCGGCTCGGCCAAGATCGCCGTCGTCGGATCGGCTCTGTTTGGCTCGATCTCGGGCAGCGCGGTCGCCAATGTCGTGGCGACCGGCGTCGTCACCATCCCGATGATGAAACGCGGCGGCTATGCGCCCCATCAGGCGGGAGCCATTGAGGCCGTGGCGTCCACGGGCGGCAGCCTCATGCCTCCGGTGATGGGCGCGGCGGCGTTCGTCATGGCTGAATTTCTGCAAGTGAGCTATGCGCAGGTGATGCTGGCGGCCGCCATTCCGGCGCTGCTTTATTATTGCGTGCTGTTCATCGTGGCCGATCTTGAAGCCGCCAAAATGGGCATCACCCGCGTTGAGGAGCACCTGATCCCGCGCGCCCGGGACGTGCTGCGCGACGGCTGGTTCTTCCCGATTCCGTTCGCGGTCCTGATCTATTGCCTGTTCGGGCTGAACCTGCGGGCGGAAGAATCCGCACTCTGGGCCAGTCTGTCGCTGGCCGCTCTCGCGCTTGTCTTCGGCTATAAAGGCCAGCGGCCCAGCCTATACTCGCTGTTCGACTCCGTGCGCCAGACCGGTTCTAATGTGCTCGACATCATCATGATCTGCTGCGGCGCCGGCGTTGTGATCGGCGTTCTGGCGATTACGGGGCTTGGCTTCGGGCTGACGCTGACGCTGGTGAGCCTTGCGGGCAAGAACCTGTTCGTGCTGCTGCTGCTGTGCGCCGCCGTCTCCATCGTGCTGGGCATGGGCATGCCGACCATTGGCGTCTACGTGCTGCTGGCCGCCCTCGTCGCTCCCGCGATGGTGGAGGCTGGCGTTTCGCCGATGGCCGCGCATCTGTTCGTGCTTTACTTCGGCATGATGTCGTTCATCACCCCGCCGGTCGCGGTGGCGGCGTTCGCAGCCGCCAGTATCGCCAAGGCCGATCCGTTCCGGACTGGCTTCACCTCGATGCGGTTTGGCTGGATGGCCTATATCGTGCCGTTCCTGTTCGCCTTCTCGCCCATCCTCATCATGGAGGGCGAGCCATGGCGGATCGCGTTCGACGTCCTGACCGCGCTGGCTTCGATCTGGCTGGTTTCCGCAGGCGTGGTGGGCTATGGCCTGCGCACGCTGAACGTAAGCGAACGCACGATCCATTCTTTGGCAGGCGCCATGCTACTGATCCCGACCGGCCTGTTCGTAGGCGCTTTGTGGGTTAACGTCGCAGGCTTGGCAGTCGGCGGAACGCTCATCGCGCGAGAGGTCGTCACAAGGCGGAAATTGTTGGCGGCGCACTAAGCGCCGCCACTGCCCGCTGCAAAACAAGCGCAAAAAAAAGGCGGCCCAATCAGGCCGCCTTTTTCATGATCCACTTTAAGAAAGCCTAGCGGGCCATGCTGGCGACTTCCGCCGCAAAGTCCGGCGCATCCGCCTTCTCGATGCCCTCGCCAAGGCCATAGCGCACGAATGCTTTCAGCGCCACGTCGCCGCCGACTGACTTGCCAGCCTCCAGCACAACCTGACCGATGGTCTTGTTGCTGTGTTCGGCATGAATGGAGGGCTGATCGAGGAGGCAAACCTCCTTGTAATAGCTCTTCAGGCCGGATTCGACGATCTTCTCAAGCACGTTGGCGGGCTTGCCTGCGTTCTTCTCGCGCAGCACGTTCTTCTCGCGCTCGACGACCGCCGGGTCCATGCCCGATGCATCCAGAGCGAGGGGGCCTGTAGCGGCTACATGCAAAGCGATCTGGCGGGCCAGTGCGCCCAGAGCTGCAACGTCGCCCTTTGATTCCAGCGCAACAAGCACGCCGATCTTGCCCTGGCCGTCCGAGATTGCGTTGTGGACGTACATGCCCACCACGCCATCAGTGACTTCGACCACGGACGCGCGGCGCAGCGTCATGTTTTCGCCGATGGTGGCGATAGAATTTGCGACGGCCTCAGCGACCGTGCCGCCCGCGGGATAGGCGGAGGCGAGAATGGCCTCAACGTCGGTTTGTCCGCTGGCCAGCGTCACGCCTGCGATGTTGCGGGCGAGCGACTGGAAGTCAGCGTTGCGGGCCACAAAGTCGGTCTCGGAATTGACCTCCACGGCGACGCCGCGCTTGCCCGAAACCGACACGGCGACAACGCCTTCAGCGGCGACGCGACCGGACTTCTTGGCGGCCTTGCTCAGGCCCTTCTTGCGCAACCAGTCAACGGCGGCTTCGATGTCGCCATCGACTTCCGTGAGCGCAGACTTGCAGTCCATCATGCCGGCGCCGGTCTTTTCGCGCAGGTCCTTCACCATCGCGGCGGTGATTGTGGCCATGGGATCGTCCTTTCGGAATGCGCGCACAAAGCGCGTCCATTGAGTGGAGTATGGAGAGTTTATGACGGAAATTTATCAAGGTCGTTATATTGAGATGACGCGCGCAGCAAAAGCCGCGCGCGCCATGAATTTAGTCAGCGATAAAGCTTATCAGCCAGCCAGAAGCGTCCGGGCGTGCTCAACCCACTTGTCACGGACCATCCGGCCGTTCAGCTTCAGATCCGCATCAACCTTGGCGACGTCCGCGTCGGTCATGGCGGCAAGCTGCCAATAGTGGAACAGGCCAGCCTCGTTGATCTTCTTGACAATCTGCGGGCCGACGCCGGGCAGCTTGGCCAAATCGTCGGGGGCGCCGCGCGGAGCGGTCAGCAGCTCAAACATCTCGGTCGAGGTGAAGATCGGCTCGGCGACCTCGGTGACCAGCTCTTCTTCAACCGGGGCTTCGAACGCGCCGGTGTCCACGCCGCTGGAGCCCTGTCCGCGCGCGATGCCGTCGATGGCAGCACGGGCGATCAGATCGCAATACAGCTGGATGGCGCGACCGGCGTCGTCGTTGCCGGGGACCGGATAGGTGATGCCGTCGGGATCGCAGTTCGAATCAAGGATCGCGGCAACCGGGATGCCAAGGCGATTGGCTTCCTTGATGGCGAGCTGTTCCTTGTTGGTGTCTATCACAAAGATCAGATCGGGCACGCCGCCCATGTCCTTGATGCCGCCAAGGGCGCGCTCAAGCTTGTCACGCTCGCGCGACATCATCAGGCGCTCTTTCTTGGTGAGGCCGATAGCGCCGGCGTCGAGCAGGTCGTCGACCTTGCGCAGGCGCTGGATCGAGCCGGAAATGGTCTTCCAGTTCGTCAACATGCCGCCCAGCCACCGGGCGTTGATGTAATACTGGGCCGAGCGCTTTGCAGCCTCAGCAATGGAATCAGCCGCCTGGCGCTTGGTGCCGACGAACAGGACGCGACCGCCGCGGGCAACCGTATCCGACACGGCCTTAAGGGCCTGATGCAGCAACGGAACCGTCTGGGCGAGGTCCATGATGTGGATGTTGTTGCGGGCGCCGAAGATGTAGGGGCCCATTTTCGGGTTCCAGCGATGCGACTGGTGGCCGAAATGCGCGCCGGCTTCGAGGAGCTCACGCATCGTGAAATCAGGAAGTGCCATATGCTTGTTCTCCGGTTGTGCCTCGGCGGATCGTGGACGGGAAGACCCGTCACCGGAGCGGCCCTTGAATCAGGGACGCAAAAATCCGCCTGTGGATTAGAGGGCTTTATAAGTGGAGCGGGGTGTGGAATGCAAGGGGCGCTGGGGACAGATTGAAGGAACTTGCCGGAGGAACGCGCTCACCTTGGCGCCAGCAGCTTCAGCAATGCCGCTTTTTTGCTCGCGTCCAGCGCATGCAACGCAGCCACGGCCACCTCGATTGCGTCCGCAGGTACGGGACTCAGACTCACCCCTGCCCGCGCGGCATCCTCAACGGCGGCGCGATCTGCGATCAGCCCCTCGAACCCGGCGCGCAATGCCACAAGCTTTTCGCCAGCAATGCCGGGCGGACCGGCGAGCGCCCACGCAAAATCTGACTCGGCGGCCAGCGAATCGAGAAGCGGGCGAGCGTCCGGAGGCATTTGCTTTATCCAGCGACCGCTGGCGGTACCGCTCATCAGCGCCGCGATATCCATGCGCCCGCTCGTCAACCAGTCCGCCCGGCGCGCCTCAACATCGCGCATCGGCCAGCCGCAGGCACCGTCGATCTCGCCGCTTTCCAGCGCGCGCGCCAGCTCGCCACGATTGGCGTACCCGGGAATGACCGTGAGCCGCAGCGATTCAACGCCTGCAAAGGCGCGCGCATGCACATCGCTGCGCGATCCGGCGCCAAGCGTGCCCAGGAAAAAATGCGTTCGAGGCGAAAGTCCCTGCGGCGCAGAGGTTTTCTCATGCATCTGCACACACGCCCATTCCTCGTTCGTCAGGCCGCCGATCCACGTCAGCGTGCGTGCATCGAAGCGACCGGAAGTCAAACCCAGCGCCGACGCCTGCACAACGTTGGGCGACAGCAAGGCCAGCGTTGAACCGTCGGCGGGGGCGCGCGCAAGGTTGGCGGCGGCAACAAGCCCTGCTGCGCCAGACACAAAACGCGCATCAACGGCTGGCTTGCCGGGCAGCAGGCGCCCAAGATGCCGCGCCAGAAAGCGCGCGCTCTGATCGAAGCTCATATCGGGCGACATGCGGCTTGCGACAGCCGAAGCCCCGTCAGGCCGCGCCGGTTGATCGTTCCCCTGCCCCGGGCCAAAGCCGACGAGGATAGTGATGCGCGAAGGAATCAAAGTTTGCGCATGAGCGGGCGCAATAAGGAGCGCAAGCGCGAGGAAAACTTTGCGCCCCAGCCTCAACTTGACGCCACGCCCGGCGCCCGGCGTCCATAGACGATCGCAGCGCGGCGCTCGAAGGCTTCGGCGAAGCGGCGGAATGCGGTTTCGAACATGCCGCCCATGAGCACGCCCAGCATGCGGTTGCGGAATTCGTAGTCGATGAAGAATATTACGTCGCTGCTTGCGCCGCCTCCATTTTCCGCATCGCGAAACGTCCAGCGGTTATCGAGCTTGCTGAACGGGCCGTCGATATAGGTGACTAGGATTTCCATCGCCGCGCGGTCCAGCACCACGCGGCTGGTGAAGGTTTCGCGGATCGCCTTGTAGCCCACGGACATGTCGGCGGTGAGCACCTGCCGCCCCTGCTCGTCCTCCGCGCGTTTGCGAATGCGCAGGCCCGTGCAAAGCGGCAAGAAAAACGGATATTTCTCGATGTCGGCGACAAGCTCGAACATCTCGGCCGCCGAGTGCTTGACGCGGCGCGTGGTGCGGAAAGACGGCATGCAGGCCCTGCTGAAGACGGATGTACGAAACTGACGGTTTTGCGAGACTGGCGCGATAAGGGCGCTATAGCACGTAAGCGCGCGCACGCCAGCCAGCCCGACCCCGGCGACGGGCTCTTAGTCCTTAGTCTAAACACACGCTTTGCAGTCAAGAGAAAGCTTGCTTCTGCGAAACGCAGGCCCTAATTTTTTTTAGCAGCGTGGCTCTGGAGGGGTTTGGGGCCGAACGCGATTATGGGAGGTCTTAATGTCCAGGGACACAACAACACCACCGGCAGATCGTCGTAAATTCCTCAAGGTCGCGGGCCTTGCTGGCGCAGGAGTGATCGCAGCGCCAAACGTGTCGCGCGCTCAAACCGTTTCGTGGAAGTTCCAGTCGACATGGCCGACGAAAGACATCTTCCATGAATTCGCGCTCGATTACGCCAAGCGCGTCAACGAGATGTCGGGCGGACGCCTGAAGCTCGACGTGCTCGCCGCCGGCGCCGTCGTCCCCGCCTTCCAGATGCAGGACGCCGTCAACGCCGGCATTCTCGACGGCGGCCATGGCGTCAGCGCCTATTGGTACGGCAAGAACAAGGCGTTCTCGCTGTTTGGCACGCCGCCCGCCTTCGGCTGGGACGCCAATAATTTCCTCGCCTGGATGAATTACGGCGGCGGCTACGATCTCTACAACGAGCTTGTAGGCTCGATACTGAAGCTGAACCTCGTGGGCTTCCTCAGCGGCCCCATGCCGTGCCAGCCGCTTGGCTGGTTCAAAAAGCCGATCACATCGCCCGACGACTTTAAGGGCCTGAAATATCGCACGGTCGGCCTCGCAGCTGATTTGATGAAGGAGATGGGCGCCGCCATCACCATTCTGCCAGGCGGCGAAATCGTGCCTGCGCTGGAGCGCGGCGTCATCGACGGGGCCGAATTCAACAATCCCTCGTCAGACGCCTTGCTTGGTTTTCAGGACGTCTCGAAGACCTACATGCTCAAGAGCTTCCACCAATCAGCGGAAAGCTTCGAGATCATCTTCAACAAGCGCAAGTTCGACGCGCTGGCTCCCGAGCAGCAGGCGATCCTCAAATATGCGTCCGAATCGGCCTCCTCCGACATGCTGTGGAAGGCGCTGGATCGCTATTCAAAGGATCTGGAAATGCTGCGCACGCGCGGCGTGAGCGTGCTGGCCACGCCAAAATCGGTGCTGGACGCGCAGCTCAACGCATGGACGAAGGTAATCGACAATCTGTCGGCTGATCCCTTCTTCAAGAAAGTTGTGGAATCGCAAAAGGCCTGGTGCAAGCGCACGGTTAACTTCGAGCGCCTGAACGAGATCGATGGCGGCGCCGCCTACGATTACTTCTTCAAGGCCTGACGTTAGCGACAACGCGTCCCCCGGCTCCGCAAGTTTTGCGGAGCCGGTCCTTTACCCTTGTCAGGACATGCCGCAATGGTGTCGACGCTTACGCCGGAAATAATATTTGCGGCAATCGCCGCTCTCATCATTTCGCTTGGTCTTGCGCTGTATTCCGAGCGCTTTCGCTTCGGCGTCGATTATTTTCATATGATTGTCGGCCACATCGGCGCTTGGGCGATTTTGATTTTGACGCTGGCCATCAGCTACGAAGTGTTCGCGCGCTATTTTCTGCGCAGCCCGACGGAATGGGCGTTTGACGTCAGCTACATTCTGTTTGGAATCCTGTTTATGCTGGCGGGGCCATATGCCCTGTCCAAGAACGCGCATGTGCGCGGGGATTTTATGTATCGTCAATGGTCGCCGCGTCGGCAGGCAGGGCTGGATCTCGTTCTCTACGTGGTGTTTTTCTACCCCGGCGTGCTGGCGTTGGCCTATGCCGGCTGGGGCTTTGCGCAATTCTCGTGGATGATTGGCGAGCATTCTTCGAACTCGCCAAACGGTCCGCCGCTCTATCATTTCAAGACGCTGATTCCGGTTGTGGGCGCGATGCTGGCGCTGCAAGGCACCATTGAGGTCGCGCGCTGCGTGTTGTGCCTGCGCACGGGCGAATGGCCGCAGCGCCTGTCGGACGTTGAGGAAACGGAACAGATCATCCTTGAACAGGCTGCGCGGGCGCAGGAACTGCAACAAGAATTGCAGCAACACGAACAGCGGCAGCGGGGAGCAGTCTGATGTTTGGATTGGGCAATCCTGAACTGGGCGTGCTGATGCTCGGCTTGTTCGTCGTTTTCATCATGCTTGGCTTCCCGATCGCCTTCACTCTGATGGCTCTTGGGGTTGGCTTTGGCTATATCGCCATGGGCGACACGGTGTTTCATCTCGTCGTGCAACGCACCTATTCGGTGATGACAAATGACGTGCTGGTGTCGATCCCGCTGTTCGTGTTCATGGGCTACATTATCGAGCGCGCCAACATTCTCGACCGGCTGTTTCACTCGCTGGAGCTGGCGCTGCACTGGGTGCCGGGCTCGCTTGCGGTGGCCACGCTTGCTACTTGCGCGATCTTCGCCACCGCCACCGGTATTGTCGGCGCGGTGGTGACGCTGATGGGCCTGCTCGCCTTCCCGGCCATGTTGCGCGCCGGCTACGACATAAAGCTGTCTGCGGGCGTTGTGTGCGCGGGCGGCTGCCTCGGCATTCTCATTCCGCCCAGCGTGATGCTGATCCTCTATGGCGCCACCGCCGGCGTATCGGTTCCCAAGCTCTACGCGGGCGCCCTGCTGCCGGGCCTGCTTCTGGCCTTTCTCTATATCGGCTACGTGATTATTCGCTGCGCGATGAACCCCTCGCTGGCGCCCAAACTGCCCGTCGAGCAGCGCAACGTCTCCACGCTCAAAATCGCAATCGCGCTGCTCACCAGCTTTTTTCCGCTGGCGCTGCTGATCATGTCAGTGTTAGGCGCGATTTTCTTCGGGCTGGCGACGCCGACTGAGGCAGCCGCCATGGGCTCGCTCGGATCATTGATCCTGGCCACAGCCTACCGGTCGCTGAGCTTCGTCAAGCTGCGCGAATCCGTTTATCTGACCGCGCGCACGTCCGCCATGGTGTGCTGGCTGTTCGTCGGCTCGTTCATCTTCTCGTCGATTTTCGCCTATATGGGCGGCCACGAGCCGATCAAGAATTTCGTCGACTGGGTCAACCCCTCGCCGTTGACGTTCCTGCTGATGACGCAGGTCATCATCTTCATTCTGGGCTGGCCGCTGGAATGGACGGAGATCATCATCATCTTCGTGCCTATCTTCCTGCCGCTGTTGCAGCATTATGGCATCGACCCGCTGTTCTTCGGCGTGCTGATAGCGCTCAACATCCAGACCTCGTTCCTGTCGCCGCCTGTGGCCATGGCGCCCTTCTACCTGAAGGGCGTCGCCCCCAAGCATGTCACCATCAACCAGATTTTCTCCGGCGTGATGCCGTTCATGTTCCTGGTGCTGCTGGCGATGCTGGTCCTCTATATGTTCCCCGGCCTCGCACTCTGGTTGCCCAAGGTGCTGTACGGGTAGGCTGACGAAATCTGGACCGCGAGCGTCCCCTAGCACCTTCTCCGGGCGAAAACCCGCGCGTCACATGATGCGCGGCGCTTCGTCATCTGCGCTGACTGTTTGATCACGCGCCTCACACATCAGCCAAGAATCCCTTAAACTGAACAACACAATTATTGCAGCGCAATAATTGTGTCCGCAATGCGCTCATTGCACACGCTGGAGTGATCCAATCCAGACATCGACGCGTAAACCAAAAGGTAAAGGGCATTCACCGTATGTTTACCATTATAGTTTCCGGCAGGTAAACGCGAGGCATGCACTGAACGCATACCCGACCCGACCAAAATAGGCCTAGTCTTTTGCGGTGCACACAAGCATATTGCATTGCATAAGAGCGGCCCGGCCGCAGAGAGAGCGAAAATGTCGATCAAGTCACTGGTTTCCTGGATTGGTTCATGGCGCCGTTACCGCACCGCAGTGTCTGAGCTGGATCAGCTCAACGACAGCGAGTTGGCTGAACTTGGCCTCACCCGTCAGGACATTGAAAACGTCGCGCGCCAGAGCGCAGGCATCTAAAAACACGAGTTTGCGCGGGAGCTTTCCCCTCCCTCAGCTCCCGCGCCCTAAGCGCCCGCCGGTCCTCCCCCGGCGGGCGCATTAGCTTTCAAACCGCAAGTTCTTGGCGCCCGCCGGTCCTCCCCCGGCGGGTGCATTAGTTTTCAAACCGCAAAAGCTTGACGCGCAGGGCTCCGGGGCTTCACAAACCCTTATGTCATCACAAAACCCGTCATCATCCCCCCTCCCCATCGACATCATCGGCGGCGGCCTCGCCGGATCGGAAGCCGCATGGCAGCTTGCTCAAGCAGGCGTTCCTGTTCGCCTGCATGAAATGCGCCCGGTGCGCGGCACGGAGGCCCATCGGACTGACGGGCTGGCCGAGCTTGTCTGCTCCAATTCCTTCCGCTCGGACGATTCGGACCAGAACGCCGTCGGCCTCATCCATTGGGAGATGCGCCAACTCAATTCGCTGATCCTCTCCTGCGCCGATTCCCACCAGGTGCCCGCAGGCGGCGCGCTGGCGGTGGATCGCGACGGCTTTTCCGCAGCCGTCACCCGCGCGCTTGAGGCTCACCCGCTGATCGAGATCGTGCGCGAGGAGGTTCCCAGCGTCGCCGCCCTGCCCTCGGAGATCGTGATCGTAGCCACCGGTCCGCTCACCTCCGGCCCGCTGGCGGCGGAGATTGCGGCCATGACCGGCGAGGAAGGCCTCGCGTTTTTTGACGCCATCGCCCCCATCGTCCATCGCGACTCCATCAATATGGAAATCGCGTGGATGCAATCGCGCTATGACAAGGTCGGCCCCGGCGGCACCGGCGCCGATTACGTGAACTGCCCGATGGACCGCGCCCAATATGAGGCCTTCATCGACGCGCTGATCGCGGGCGACAAAACCAGCTTCAAGGAATGGGAAGGCACGCCCTATTTCAACGGCTGCCTGCCGATTGAAGTCATGGCGGAGGGAGGGCGCGAAACGCTGCGGCACGGCCCAATGAAGCCGATGGGCCTCACCAATCCGCGCAGCCCCGACAAGCCTTACGCCGTGGTGCAATTGCGGCAGGATAACGCGCTTGGCACGCTTTATAACATCGTCGGCTTCCAGACTAAGCTGAAGCACGGCGAGCAGACGCGCGTGTTCCGCATGATACCGGGACTTGAAAGCGCGGAATTCGCGCGCCTCGGTGGCCTGCACCGCAACACCTATTTGAATTCCCCGCGCCTGCTGGACCCGATGCTGCGGCTGAAAAGCAATCCGCGCATTCGCTTCGCCGGGCAAATCACCGGCTGCGAGGGCTATGTGGAAAGCGCGGCGATTGGCCTCATCAGCGGACGGATAGCGGCTGCTGAACGGCTGGGTGAAAATTTCTCCATGCCGCCCGCCACGACCGCTCTGGGCGCCCTCACCGGCCACATAACCGGTGGGCATATCGAGACGATTGAAGTCGGCCCGCGCTCGTTCCAGCCTATGAACGTGAACTTCGGCCTATTCCCGCCGCTCACCGAGGCGATCAAAAGCCCGGACGGCAAGCGCATGCGCGGCCCGGACAAAGCGGCGGCGAAGAAGAAAGCGCTGACCGCACGCGGCAAGCAAGATCTGCAGGACTGGATCGCAAGGGATTGCCGGACTGCGCCAGATTGAACTGCACCGCGGGCAGAAGTCTGAAGTTTTACGGTCTTGATCGCAAGAAGGGCGACCAGCATCGCTGTTGCCTTTTTATGCCCCAACACCAAAATCGATCAATCTGGATAACGTGACCTAAACTATTATTTAACCATAAACGACGAATGTCAGCTCCAGTTGCTTACAAAATTTTCTTCCTTCTGGAGACGCATTCTATGAAAATCGCATTATCAGCTGTAGCGCTCATCGCCTCCAGCATCGGCGCCTTTGCAGCCGATCTTCCCGCGCGCACCGAGGCTCCTGCCCCGCTGCCCCCGTCTTCGCTCCCGACGTTCGCCGCGCCCGGCGCCCCGGATTGGTCCGGCTTCTACGTCGGCGGCGCGCTCGCCGCTCGTCGCGATGCCGGCAAGAACAGCCTGAGCGACGTCAGCTACGCACTGCCGGCTGTGGGTACTGACGGCGCGACCAACTCTCGCACGTCGCAGACAAACACGCTTGGCGCGCTCGGCGGCAAGAAGGGCGGCAATACGTTCGGCGGCACTCTTTTTGGTGGCTATAACGTCCAGGTCGACAGCTTCGTTTACGGCGTCGAAGCCGATATCACCTATTCGCATGATCGCTCAAAAGCGCGTTCGGGTTCACTCACTGTTGGCGGGCAGTACGCTGACGTTGCAAACACCACTGCCGAGACCAACACAGCCGCCGGCGTTCTGGCTATTTCCCAAACAAACCGCATAAACTGGGACGGCTCGCTGCGCGCCCGCATCGGCATGGTTGCGGCGCCCAGCCTGCTGGTCTTTGCAACTGGCGGCGTCGCGGTCGGTCGCGTTGAGCGCAGCACCGGCGTAAACGGAACTGTCTCTTTCGTGGATTATGGTGGTGGCGCTCAAGCCACTCATAATTTCTCGAGCAAATCAGAATCCAACAAGATACGTCTTGGCTGGACTGTTGGAGCCGGCGCAGATTACAAGCTCACGGAATCGTGGACCTTGCGCGCAGACTATCGCTACACCAACTTCGGCAAAAACAAGGGCAGCGCCAGCTCGACAGCAACTTGCGTAGACGGAGCAGCTGCAGGCAACGCGTGCGCGAACCTCCCCATCGGCACTGTGAACGCCTCAACCAGCAGCACCGACGCTTTCCATGCGGTGCGCGTGGGTGTCGCCTACAAGTTTGGCGGCGACATCCTGCCGAGCACCCTGTTCGCGCGCTACTAGGCCGCAAACAGACACGAACGGGCGGGGTCTTCCCCGCCCTTTTTTATGGCGTCACAACCTTCGCGCGGCTCGCCACAAACTCCATTGCGCGCGCCATTGCGACAAATCTTGCCCGGGCGCAAACGGATCGCGTCCCGCTTTCCCGAGCAGCCTCAATCGCGCCGGAACAAGCGCCAGAGGCAGAAGCGCAACGCGCACAGGCGCGTTTAACAATCCCGCATCGCCCATCGCCGCAGCCTCATGATGACGCGCCCGCGCCTGCAATTCAGCCAGGGCGCCTTCCAGTGCGGGCGAGGCGAGTGCGTCAGCCACAGCCTCCGGCAGAGCGCCAGAACGGGCAAGAACATCGCGCGGGATAAAGCATTGCCCGCGCGCCGCGTGTTCACCCATGGCCCCCAGAATCTCCACGAGACCGTAAGCCACGCCCGCATGACCGGCTGCCTGCGCGCCACCGGGGTCTTGCCCATTGGCGATGATGATAGAGGCGAGGCGAAACAAAGCCGATACGCTTTCGCCAAGATAGCCCTCAAGATCGTTGAGGCTTGGCATCGGGTCGCTATACAAATCGAAACGACGCGCCTCGATGAGGCCGATCAGCGCAGCAGGCGGCAGATGAAAGCGCTCCATCGTGTCAATCAGCGCCATTGCGACCGGATGTCCCGCGCCCTCCCCGCGCCGCTCGCCCTCGATCACTTCAACCCACCATTGCAAGCGGATTTCGCCAAGCGTGGGCTGCGAGACAATTTCGGGCACGCGCGCAATCTCGGCATTGAAGGCGTAAAGCGCCAGTACGTTTGCGCGCACGGATGCAGGAACAAACAGACACGCCAGCCAGCGGTCACGATCCCATTCGCGCACAAGGCTTTCGCACGCTGCATAGGCGGCTGACAGATCGCTGGATTGGCTCATGACGCCGCCAGAAACAAGGCTGCCACCTTGCGGCCCTCCGCCAGCAGTATGTTGTAGGTCGACACTGCATGGCCGGTCGCCATCGGATCTATTCCAATGCCAGCCGCCCGCAACAATTCCCGCAAAGCGCGCGGCGGCGGCACAAGGCTGTGCCCCGTGCCCAGCACCAGCAAATCAATTGCGCCGCGCGGCTCGTCCAGCAAGGGCGCCAGCGCGGAAGCGTCGAGTTCCCCCACGCGCACAGGGCTGATTGCGCGCAGCCCCGCCGGCGTAACCAGAAGCGACCCGCGATGCGACATGCCCGCAAACCGAAAGCCGCCTGCGCCGTATCCCTCGATGGGATGCAGACCAGGGAGGAAGCCTTCGTATGCCGGGTTGGTCATGGGGCGCTTTGGGGGTGAAGTGGCTGGCGATTATTGGGTAGAAATAATGAGATTCAAGTCAAGGTATGCCGAAAGCTAAGTGCGCGTCATCCCGGCGAAGGCCGGGACCCACGGCAGGCTACAAGCTCGGGCGGGCAATCAGGATACGCAGTCAACGAGAGGCCTGGCACAACTCTGAGCAAACGGCGTGTCGTGGATCCCGGCCTTCGCCGGGATGACGGCTCCATCGCAACCCTAAAACCTGCTGCCTGCTCCCTAATTCCCGTTCTTCTCCGGCTCAGCCTGCGACGGCGCGCCAAGGTAGATCAAGATCGGGGAGCAGATGAAGATCGACGAATAGGCGCCAATCACCATCCCAAACATCATCGCGAGCGAGAACGACTGGATGACGTGACCGCCGAAGAACGCCAGCGCTGCAAGCGCCATCAGCGTCGTGGTTGACGTCATGATCGTGCGCGAAAGCACGGCGTTGATCGAGGTGTCAATGATCTCGGGCATTGGCATGCGCTTGTACTTGCGCAGCATTTCGCGAATGCGATCCAGAATCACCACGGTTTCGTTCAGCGAGAGACCGACGATGGTCAAAATGGCGGCGATGGACGTGATGTTGAACTCAAGCCGAGTGATCGCGAAAAAGCCCATGGTCAGCAACAGATCGTGCATCGTCGCGATAACGGCGGCCACCGCCAGTTGCCATTCATATCGAAACCAGAGGTAGGTCAGCACCGCCAAAATCGACAACACCACGCCCAGCGTGCCCGATTGCACCAGCTCACCGGAGACGCGAGGCCCCACAACTTCGACGCGGCGGAACTCGTAATTATCGCCAACGGCGACGCGTATCTTCTGCACAATCTCCTGCTGCGCGGCGTCACCACCCGGTTGCAGGCGCACGCGCACAGTCACGTCCTGGTTTTCGCCGAACGCCTGCACCTCGACTTCGCCCAATTGCAGCTTGTCGCCAAGGGCGCGCAGGCTCACGAGATCGGCCTGCCCGGTTTTGGCGCGCAATTCCATCAAGGTGCCGCCGGCAAAATCAATGCCGTAATTCAGCCCTAGCGTCAGGAACGCGACGACCGAGAGTATCGAGAGCAAAGCAGACAAAGGATAGGTCACGCTGCGAAGCTGCATGAACCCAAGTTTGACGTTGTCTGGCGCAAGGCGAAAACGAAGCATGGCTGGTCCGTTCAAATCGGAATGCGGGTCGGCCGCGACCAGCGGTACCAGAGCGCGATCATCAATCGCGTCATGGTGACTGCCGTAACAATCGTGGTCACGATGCCAAGCGCCAGCGAAACGGCGAAGCCGCGCACCGGACCTGAACCCAGGAAATAGAGGATGATGGCGACGACCATCGTCGTCGATTGCGAATCCACAATGGTGGAGAAGGCGCGGTTGAAGCCCGCATCCAGCGCCGAGATGATCGAGCGGCCTAGCCGCCCCTCCTCGCGGATGCGTTCATAGATCAGCACATTGGCGTCCACCGCCATGCCAATCGTCAGCACGATGCCCGCGATGCCCGGCAATGTCAGCGTCGCCTGCAGCAACACCAGACCCGCAAACACCATCACGATATGCACAAGGAGCGCGATATTGGCGAACAGGCCGAAGATGCCATACGTCGTCAGCATGTAGGTGACGACAAGAGTGGCTGCGACATAGGCGGCGGTCCGGCCAGCGTCAATCGAATCCTGCCCAAGGCCGGGGCCAACCGTGCGCTCTTCAACGATGGTGAGCTTGGCGGGCAAGGCGCCTGCGCGCAGAAGCACCGAAAGATCGTTGGCCTGCTGCACCGTGAAGCGGCCCGAAATCTGCCCGGAACCGCCGGTGATCGGGCTCAGGATACGCGGCGCGGAGATCACCTTGTTGTCGAGCACGATGGCGAAAGGCTTGCCGACGTTGGCGCTGGTGACTTCGCCAAAACGCTGGCCACCGCGCAGATTGAAGCGGAAATTGACGACCGGCTCGCCCGAGCGCTGATCGAAGCCCGGCTGCGCGTCGGTGAGGTCTTCTCCCTGCACCATCACGCGTTTTTCGACGGGATAGGAGGCGGTCGGATTGCCCTCACGATCGTATTCGTTGAGCATATCAATGTCGCCGGGATTGTAGCCAGGATCGGCCACAAGGCGGAATTCAAGCCGCGCCGTCGTGCCCAACAGCTCTTTGAGGCGATTGGTATCCTCAAGTCCGGGCACCTGAACAAGCACGCGATTGGCGCCCTGCCGCTGGATGTTGGGCTCCGTCGTGCCAAGCGCATCGACGCGGCGGCGAATGACTTCGATAGTCTGATCGACGGCGCGGCGCACGCGCTCCAGCACGGCCGGATCGGTCAGCGTCAATTGCACGAGCCCGTCTGCCGTGTCGCGAACCTCGAACGTCGGCGGGGTCGTGGCGCCAAGCGCGTTAACCCCACCCGGCTGGGCCTGCATGCGCAGACGGGCGATGGCTTTCTGGCGATCAGCAGCGTCCGGCACGCGAACCTGCACCGTGCGTCCCGATCCGCCGATGCCGCCGGTGATACGGATTCGCTCTTCGCGCAAAATACGGCGCACGTCGTCGCGCAAAGCCTCAACCTGCGTGCGCGCGACGTCGGCGGCGTCCACCTCAAGCAAAATGTGCGCACCGCCTTGCAGATCCAGTCCCAGAACGACGCTATAAAAGGGAGCCCATGAGGGAAGCTTTTTGGCAATCCCCTCACGCACATCTTTGGCCAGGAAGCTCGGGACGATCACGAGGAACGCCAGCACGGTCATAGCTATGATCGAAGCGATTTTCCAGCGTGGGAAGCGAAACATGGGTTAGTCCCTGCAGGGGCGTGCGTTGGAAGGGCGAGCATAAAGAGAGCCTGGACGCAACAAGCAAGCCTAGGCGGGCTCGCCCTTGGTGCGCACTTCGGCGATCATGGCGCGCAGTAGCCGCACGCGCGTTTCGGGCGCCAGCTCAACTTCGATTTCGTGGTCGTCGATGACCTTGGTCACGCGTCCGATAAAGCCGCCCGACGTCACCACCGTATCGCCGCGGCGAACGGCTTTGATCATTTCGGCATGTGCCTTCGCCCGCTTCTGCTGCGGACGCAGAATCAGGAAGTACATGATGACAAGGATGATGCCGAACGGTGCGAGCTGCATCAGCATGTCAGTCTGCCCGGGGGTGCCGGCAGCCTGTGCGAAGGCGGGAGTGATGAAATTCATGGTCTTGATAGCTCCGAAGCACGAGCCAGGCGATCATGCCGGCCAAAGTGGCGGGGACTATACCGACGCCCGCATCGAAAGCAATGGCGCGCCTGAGCACATGGACGAAAGCAATGGCTTGCGCCGTTTTGCGGGCTGGAAGTCGGCGGTCCATGCCCCCCTTCGGACCGCGAGCTTCCAGCCCGCATGGACGCAGGGCAGCAGCCGGGCTAGACAAAACGCCGTTATCTCCTCTTGAACGGGACCGTCATGACCCTGCCCGCAGATCAGCTCGCTTTGCTCACGCGCATCGCCAATGCGCTGGAGCGTTTGGCGCCTCCCTCTCCCGCCGCGATTGATTTCTCCATCGCCGACGCCTTCGTCTGGCACGCCGCGCCGCAAGGGCTCTCCCCCGTGCTGCGCGTCAACCGGGTGGATATGGCGCTGCTGAAAGGCGTCGACCGGGTGCGCGATCTTTTGCACGAGAACACAGAGCGTTTTGCAAAAGCCCTGCCCGCCAACAACGCTTTGCTCTGGGGCGCGCGCGGCATGGGCAAGTCCTCCCTGGTGAAGGCTGTCCACGCGCAGATCAACAAGAGCCTGCCAGCCAGTGAGGCGCTGAAACTGGTCGAGATTCACCGCGAAGACATCGAGAGCCTGCCCGCCCTCATGAACCATTTGCGCCACGCCCCGGTGCGGGTGCTGATTTTCTGCGACGATCTATCGTTCGATGCGCAGGACACGACCTACAAATCGCTGAAGGCGGTGCTGGAGGGCGGCATTGAGGGGCGCCCGTCAAACGCGCTGTTCTACGCTACGTCGAATCGTCGCCATTTGCTGCCGCGCGACATGATGGAGAACGAAGGCTCGACCGCCATCAATCCCGGCGAGGCGGTTGAGGAAAAGGTCTCGCTGTCGGATCGCTTCGGCCTGTGGCTGGGCTTTCATAAATGCAGCCAGGACGATTACCTCGCCATGGTGTTTGGCTACGCGGCCCATTTCGGGCTCGACGAAAAGCGCGAGATCATCCGCGCTGAATCGCTCGAATGGGCGACGACGCGCGGCGCCCGGTCTGGCCGCACGGCGTGGCAATACATTCAGGAGCTGGCCGGACGCATGGGCAGGAAGCTGGATGTCTAGACTTTCTTGAAAACCGGCAACGTCCCGATGCGCGATAACTCGCATTCGAACCTGTAGCGCAGCCCTTCCGGCGCATATTCAATGGTGGGCTGCGCCGAGAGCGCCGAGCCCAGCAGGCGGCGCAGCAGCTTCTGGCCAAAGCCCTCGCGCGCCGGCTTGCACACCGGCGGACCGCCGGTTTCGCGCCAGCAAAGCCTGAACCTTTGTTCTTCCTCGCGAGAGAACACCCGCCATTCAACGCGCACAGATCCCGAGGCTTGTGAAAGCGCGCCATACTTGACGGCGTTGGTGGCCAGCTCGTGCAGCGCCATCGCCAGATGCTGCGACATTTGCGCATTCACATGCACCGCAGGCCCAACCGCGATGACGCGGGCGCCGAAAGGCGCGAGTTCGCCGTTGACCAGATCGTGCAGCATCGCGCCCGACCATTGCGCGTCCACAAGCGCCGAGTGAACCCGAGCCAGCGCCGCGATGCGGTCCGCGAACACGCGCCTTGCCTCTGGCAGCGACCGCCCTTCCGAAAAGCTGCGCGAGGCCACGGATTGAATGACGGACAGCAGGTTCTTGACGCGATGGGACAGCTCGCGCGCAATCATATCCTTGTTGCTGGCGATGTCCTGTTGTGCGCGATTGCGCGAGGCCGTGGAGGCCGCCAGCGCCCCCATCAGCAGCGTAATGGCGCCGCCAGCAAGCGCAATCGTGAGGCCCGTGCGCCGGTCGGGTTTCGCCTCAAACTTTGGCAGCGCGGTGATCCGCACGGTCCAGGGCCGGTCGAAAAGATCGTACGCACCAACATGCGTCAGGGCGCCATCCCGCGTCTGTGAGACTTTACGCTCGAAGATCCGGGATTTTGGACCAGCCTCAGCGCCATCGAACACCTCAACCGCAAGATTGTAGCCAAGGTTCGCCTCAAAGCTGGCCGCGATCTCCTCAAAGAAATCCGCTGTGCGTACGGGCGAAAAAACAAACCCGCGCAGCGCGCGACGGCGCTTTTCAATGTCGGGGCCCATCCCCATCGGCCCATAAACCGGGAGGTAAAGCAGAAAGCCGGTCGCGAGCTCCTTGTCGTGAAACAGCGTCACGCGCCCGGTAGTGGCGACCTTGCCCGTATCGCGCGCCAACTCCATCGCCGCGCGCCGCACCGGATCGGTGAACATATCGAAGCCGTGAACGCGCGGGATGCGAACGTGATCGGGCTCCATATAGGCGACGCTGGCGTAGGCCTCACGTTCGCCGGGGGGATGGATAGTATACTTCGAGAAGCCCTGCGCGCGAAGGCCTTCCTCATGGTCGTCGCGATTGTGCGCCTGCACCAGCTCTACAAATCCCAGACCCTGAATGCCCGCATGCCGTTCGCTGACGCGCAGATGTTCGTACATGGAGCGCCATTGAGCGGCGGTGATGGCACCAAGTGTTTGCACCAACGCTACAGAGGCGAGCAGCTCCTGCGCATGCACCTGCCGATGACTTGCTATGGCGTCATGAAATTTGGCGGCAATAAACGCAAACCGCTCAGCCCCAGCCTGCGTATCGGCGCTCGAAACAGACCGCCATGAGGCGAAGGTGAGTAAAAAGCCCAGCGCCAGAACAGGCGCCGCCGCAATACCGGGCCCTGCCCACACGTTCCAGGGACGCGCTTTCGCCAACATCGCGCTGAATAGGCGGACGCCTTCCCGATGCGAACTCCCCAGCGTCAATGGCATACTCCACGGCCACGCTAAACGTAACTGTGAGTATTGCATGATTTCGTGCTTTTGCAACAATCGTAATTATTTAATTACACAATGGCAGAGCTTGGGAAGTTTCTGGCTGGAAGCCCAAAGGGTCTCTCCACGGACCGCGGGCAGCCTCGCCCGCAAAACGGCGCAAGCCGCAGGTTTCTGCCTTAAGCAGCTGTCCCGAACACCGGCAGCGTGAAGGATGCGGGCGAGGCCGCCCGCGGTCCAAGGGGCGCTAACTGGACCGCGGGCTTCCGGAACGCCCTACGGCCCCTTGCACACGATGTTCAGCAGCGCCTGACGCTTTTCGACGTCGATCACCTTCATCGCGCGTTCCAGCGCGTGCGGCACTTGCGCGGGGTCGCTCACCGTCTCGCCATATCCGCCAGCGGTTTCCACCGCTTTGTCGAAAGCCAGATGTTCGGTGAAATAGGTCAGCGGTTCGCGATTGCTTTTTGACGCATAGCCGGTGGGGTAAACCTCGTGCGTGTTGCGTTTCACCGCACCCCACATCGCGTTGTTGAACACCAGCGTCAGGATCGGCCAGCCTTCGGCCTTTGAAACGTAATGGGCGGGCAGCGGATTGCCGAACATATAAGCGCCGTCGCCAACGCAGCAGATCACGCGCTTGTCGGGCGCCGCCGCCTTCATGCCAAGCGCGGTGCCAAGGCCCCAGCCCAGCGCGCCGCCGGCGCCCGTGAAGAACATCGTGCCAGGCTTCTTCAGTTTCAAATGTTCATATGTGATCGGGCCTTCCTTGATGACGATGTCGTCCTCACCCTTCAATTCATTGAGACAATGCGTCACCCACGCCGGGTTGATAGGCGTCTCATGCCGCGCCTTCTCAAGATTGGCCGCCCAGCGTTCGCGCTGCGTCGCGCGGCGCTCGGCAAGCCGCTTGCGGCGGGCCTCAACGCGATCACGCGCGCCTGCAAGCCGGGTCTCCAGCGCATGGGTCAACGCAGCCATAGCCGGCGCCAGTGCGCCCGTGATCGAAAGATCCGACGGGAAGCCGCGCAACGGATAATTGGTGAACAGCGGGTCGATGCCAAAATGGATGATCTTTGCGTCCGCGCGTGGCGCCTTCTTGTTGGGAATCCACGGCACGTCCGCTTCCAGCACGAGAATTACGTCTGCATCGCCAAGAAAAGGATCGGGCTCGTAGCCCAGATGCATCGGATGGTCGCTATCGAGCGCCACATAACGCGGCTTGCGCTGCGTAACAGGAATGGCGAACAATTCCGCCAATGCAGCCAGACGCGCAGGCTCATCGCGATCGCGCCCGCAGCTTGCGGTGATAATCAGCGGGTTCTCGGCCTTTGCGATGATGTCGGCGGCGCGCTCGATAGCGTCCAGATCGGGAAACGGCGCAGTGGCGGCGCTATGTCGCGAGGGCGAGGCATAGCTGAAATTGACGATGGGCTCGGCCAAAACTTCGCGCGGCAGCGACAGATAAACCGGCCCCTTGGGTTCGGTCATGGCCAGATTTATCGCACGGTCGACGGCGGCCTCAAGCGTCTGCGAATTGCGGACTTCGTAATCCCATTTCACAATCTCGCGCACCATCGCGCCCTGATCACGCATTTCCTGCGGCCAGTGAATTTCGCCCGAGCGCCCGCCCGGCACATTGCCTTCTTCGCTATAGGGCGTGCGCCCGGAGGTGAAGATCACCGGCAGATTGCCGCGCCACGCGTTGATGAGCCCGCACATGGAATTGGCCGTGCCGACGTTGACGTGGACCATCACCAATTGCGGGCGCCCGCTCTGCAAATAATGCCCCAAAGCCATATGAACCGCGACGTTCTCATGCGGCACGACGATGGGCTTGGGAACCTGGCGCCCCTGCGCCTCGAACTTGGCCAGAGCCTCAATCAGCGGCGCGAAATCCGTGCCCGCATTGGCGAACAGAAACTCTATGCCGCGATCCACCAGCAGCTCAATATAGGCGTCGGCGATGGTGCCGGATTCGATTGTGTTGATGGCCAATGGCGTGTCCTCCCCGGGATGTTTGTTGCCTCTTGGCTACCTCAGGCGCGGGGGGATGACAATGGTGGGGGTGTGTCATGGTCGCGAAGGCGGCCATCCACGGCAGGCCGCGAACTCGTCGCCTGCCGTGGGTGGCTTGGGTTCACGAGACAAGTGCAACACCTGCTAAGGTGTTGCTGCGATGGGAACACAATACGATCAGCTCGCACTGCGCG
>CAMCUC010000003.1 GCA_945878875.1 Rhizobium sp. Q54 | reverse complement strand
ATTCCCCGCCAGGTGACGGCGATGCGCGTTATGACGCTGTCGCCGCCGAGCAAAAACCCGATGACAAGTATTAATTGCCAGGCGAAGGGATTGAAGAACCAGCGGCCCTCCACCGGCCATGTCGGCAGATTGACCGCCGTGCCCAGCGTTGCTGCCCAGATCGCGAAGGATACGGGCAGGAGCGCCCACGGAAGAGCCCGGTGCAGAACCGCCATGAACGGCGTCATCGCCATAAGTACAATATAAAGCGGCAGGATGTCGAAATAGCCAAGGTGATGGCTCAGGAGCACAAGCCCGATATGGGCTGTGACCGGATCTTCGAAAATAGCCGCCGCATTGTTCCATTGCAGAACAAGGTTGGTGTCCGAGATAAAAGCCGTGCTCGCAATAATGGCGATGGCGATGACCGTAATCACGAGCTGGGCGACATAGAGCACGACGGCGCGTGAGCCGAGCCGGAAGAACAGGCCCAGCGAGGTCAGGTCGCGCGATTGCCGATCCACCATCGAGCGCAGCGACCAGCCGGCGAGCAGCACGAACAATTCAGCCGAATCGGAGAAGCCGAAGTTCTTGTGTGTGTAATTCTCAAACCAGATGCCAGGGATGTGGTTCAGAAAAATCGCAACCAGCGCATAGCCGCGCCAGAAGTCGATTTCATTGGGCGGACGCGTCCCCTTGACCTTGGCCGGGACGGTCGCTGTGAGGATCTTCGGTCGGTTTGTAAATTGATCCATGACGTTCTGCGCCCCGTCATTTGCGGTTTAGCGGGCGCAAGGGGCGCTTGTCGAGGCGTCCTGCACAAATTTTTTCTTCATCAACCCAGGCATGACGCGCGGGAGCCCTATTTTGCGGGGTCTCGATAAGCATTCGTTAACGTTAACGGCCCTTAATGGGGGAAGACGAGCCTTTGTCTCATTTCGATCCAGCCTCTCGTTGACGGCCCATGTAATCCCATGCTATCCCAAATCATCCCGTGGGTTTTCCCAGGTGCGCACATGAAAAAGCGGGGCCGCGTTCGCGCAGCCCGTTTGCCATCCATTTGCGCCCCGGATTCAGGCCCTGCGGGAGCGTGGCTAAAGGCGGGTGTGTGCGTTGGACAGGTACGTTTCGCATTTCACCAATCGGCTGGACTCAAAGGGGCGGGTTTCCATCCCTGCGTCCTTTCGGTCGGTGCTGACGCGGGACGGATACGAGGGGCTTTACGTTCATCCCTCTCTGGATGCGGAGGCGCTGGATTGCGGCGGTTTCGCGCTGGTGCGGGAGATCGACGCGGTATTGAGCCGGTTCGCAGCCTATTCGGCCGAACACGACGTGTATTCGACGGCGCTTCTGGGCGACGGCGAAATCTTGAAGGTCGATCCGGAGGGCCGGATTTTCCTGTCGGACCGCTTCAAGGCCTATGCGGGTCTTGGCGCGGAGGTGACGTTTGTAGGGCAGGGGTACAAATTTCAAATCTGGGAGCGGGAGCGTTTCCGCGCCCACCTGGAAGAGGCCAGAAACCAGGTGCGGAACTTGAGGAAACTATTGGGCGCCAGGGGCGCGGACAATCCGCAGCCTCGGGGAGCGCGGGAATGACATCGGGTCGCGGCGAGGAGTCTTCTCTTCCCGCTGGCGGACCGGCCCGGCACATTCCCGTGCTCCTCGCAGAAGTGATCGCCGCGCTTGAACCGCGCGAGGGCGCTGCGTTTGTCGACGGCACGTTCGGCGCAGGCGGCTACACCAGCGCCATTCTTGAGACTGCAGGCGCCAAAGTCATCGCGATTGATCGCGATCCGGACGCCATCGCCGCCGGACAGGCGCTTGTCGCCCAATCAAAGGGCCGGTTGACGCTTGTTTCCGGCGTATTCAGCGAGCTTGACGTGATCGCGCGCGAGGCCGGTTGCGAGGCGCTGCAAGGCATCGTGCTCGACATTGGCGTCTCCTCGATGCAGATAGACGAGGCGGTGCGGGGGTTTTCTTTCCGCTTTGAAGGCCCGCTCGACATGCGCATGGGCCAGATTGGCCGAAGCGCCGCAGACATTATCAACACCGCTGACGCTGAAGAGCTGGCCGACATTCTGTTTTATTTTGGCGAAGAACGGCAGGCGCGCCGGCTGACGCGCGCCATCGTCAATGATCGCGCGCAGACGCCTTTCACCACCACGCGCCAGCTTGCCTCGTTGTGCGAGCGGGTCATTCCCACCAAGCCGACGCAAATTCACGCCGCCACGCGCACGTTTCAGGCGCTGCGCATCGCCGTCAACGACGAGCTGGGCGAGCTGACGCGCGCATTGGCGGCCGCCGAGCGGGCTTTGGCGCCGGGCGGCGTCCTCGCCATCGTCACCTTTCATTCGCTGGAAGATCGCATTGTGAAGCAATTCTTCGCGGAGCGTTCGGGTCGCGGGCAGGCGCGCTCGCGCCTGTTGCCGGGCGAACCGGTTCCGCCAAAACCCACGTTTGATCTTGAACCAGGCCAGCCTGTGTCGGCCGGGGCGGCTGAACTGGAGGCCAATCCGCGCTCGCGGTCGGCGCGTTTGCGTTTTGCGCGTCGCACGGATGCGCCAGCCCTCGGGCTCGTCGGCGCCTGGGCGGAGCTTGCAAGTTTGCCCGCGCGCAAGCCTGTTTCGACCAAGACCGCGCCGGGCGATCCCGCCTATAACAGGTCCACCTCCGACCGATCCGCTTCCAGCCAGTCTCCCGGCAAAGGCCGCCCCAACAAGAGCGGGGGGCGCTGATGCTGCGCTTTCTGAATGTGCTGGCGGTTCTGGCGCTGCTTGGCTCGGCGGTTTACGCCTATTCGATCAAGTACGAGACGATCCTGACCTCCGAGCAGATCGTGAAACTGAAAAATCTCAACAAGCGCGAGCGCGAATCCATCGCGGTTTTGCGCGCCGAATGGGCGCATCTGATCCGCCCCACGCGGATACAGGCGCTGGCCGATCAACATCTGGACATGAAGCAATTGAGCGTCGACCAGATCGTTCAGGTCACGGATTTGCCTGATCGTGCGCCCAAGGTGGATTCGATTGGCCGCAAGCTGGAGCTTCTGGGATTGTCGGAACCGACGAACACGCCGCGCAACGATACGAACGGCGCCAAGGTCCGCAGCGGGGCCGCAACCCCTGCTGCACGCAATGCGCGGGAGCCATGACTTGAGCAAGCCAATTGAGCGCACCGCGAACAAAGGCCACGACGCAGATTACGGCGATTTGCAGCAAGACATTGCGCCACCAGTATCGACGCGTACTCGTGCACAGCGTTTCAAAAGTATCCTGCGTGCGATGTTTGGCACCCGGATCGCCAAGAGCGGGATGCGCATTCGCATCGTGGCGCTGGGCTTTGTCGCGCTTTATTGCGTGATCGGCGGCAAGCTCGTCTGGCTCGGGTTCAAGCCTGAGCCGCAGGGCTTGCGCCGCGTGGCGCAGGAAGCAAGCTCGCGCGCGCGGCCCGAGATCGTGGACCGCAACGGCGAAATTCTGGCTTCCGACGTGCGCATTGATTCCGTGTTCGCCGAGCCGCGCAACATCGTCGACAAGGACGAGGCCGTAGAATTGCTCACGGCGGTTTTGCCAAATCTTGACGCGAAGGAATTGCGCGAAAAGCTGGGCTCACGCAAAGGCTTCGTGTGGGTGAAGCGCGCCATCAGCCCCAAGGAGCGCGAGGAGGTGTTCCGCCTCGGCCTGCCCGGCGTCGGCTTCCTGCCCGAAAACAAGCGCGTTTACCCCAACGGCCCCATCGCCTCCCATGTGCTGGGCTTCACCAACACCGACAATATCGGCATCGCAGGCATTGAGAAATACATAGATACGCTGGGCATTTCCGATCTGGGAAGCGCCGGCTTCCGCGTGTCGGCCAATGATCTTGCGCCGATCAAGCTCTCGCTCGACATCAAGGCCACACATGCGGTGCGCGACGAACTCATGAAAGGCCTCGAGCGCTATCAGGCCAAGGCGGCAGCGGCGGCGGTGATGGACGTGGATACCGGCGAGATCATCGCCATCGCATCTGTGCCTGATTACGACCCCAACAATCCGGTTGATGCGCATGATCCAAACCGCATCAATCGCATGACGGTGGGCGTGTTTGAAATGGGCTCGACGTTCAAGGCGCTCACGCTGGCGATGGCGCTGGACGCGCGCAAGGTGAACCTCAACACCCGAATCGACGCACGCGGCGCCTTGCGTTACGGCCGCTTCAACATTCGCGATTTCCGTGGGCAGAATCGCGCGCTTACGGTCTCGGAAGTGTTCACCTATTCCTCCAACGTGGGCACGGCGCGCGCTGCGCTGATGGTGGGCGTGGATGGCCACAAGGCCTTCCTCTCAAAGCTCGGCCAGCTTGATCGCATGCGCACCGAAATGCCTGAAAGCGCGGAGCCTATTGTGCCGAGGCGCTGGGGCGAATTGAACACGATGACGATTGCTTTCGGCCACGGTCTGGCGGTGGCGCCTTTGCAGGCGATGATGGCGGTCGGCGCGATGGTCAACGGCGGCAAACTCGTCAACCCAACGTTCCGTCTGCGCAGCATCGAGGAGGCGCAGGCCGATGCGCCGCAAGTGATCCGCGCGGAAACCAGCGAGCAGATGCGCTATCTCATGCGCCTCAACGCCGAAGTCGGCTCCGCGCGCACCATCGACGTCGCTGGCTATTTTGCAGGCGGTAAAACCGGAACGGCTGAAAAGGTGGTCAACGGTCGTTATTCCAAAGAACGCGTGTTCACGACGTTCACGGCGGTGGCGCCGTCCGACAAGCCAAAATATCTTTTCCTCACAGTCTATGACGAGCCGCAAGGCGTGCCCGAAACGCAGAACCAGCGCACTGCAGCCTGGAACGCAGGCGCCACGACAGGGCGTATCATCGAGCGCGTGACGCCTTTGTTAGGCTTGCCGCCCAGGCAGAACACGCCAACTGGCTCATTCCCCAGCGTCGCGCGCCTCGGCGTCGGCCTGCCCAGCAGCGGGAGCAATTGGCGTTGAGGCTCGCGGACCTTCTGCCAGACTTTGAGGCCAGCGGCGCGTTGATGTCGCGCGAGGTTTCTGGCCTTGCGTCTGACAGCCGTCTTGTCGAACCGGGCTTTGTTTTCTTTGCGCTGCACAGCGCGCGCGACGATGGCCTGTCTTATGCGCAAGCCGCGATGAACGCGGGCGCCATCGCCATCGTCGCTGAGCGTTTTGCGCCCGGATACGAGGGTGATTGCGTCATCGTGGCCGACGCCCGCATCGCTCTGGCGGAAGCTGCCGCACGCTTTTATGGCGTCCAGCCTGAGCATGTGATCGCTGTCACCGGCACCTCTGGCAAGACGTCGGTCGCTGCATTCGTTCGCCAGATATGGTCGATGACGGGACAAAAATCAGCCGCGCTTGGCACCACCGGATTGGTGACGGATCAGGGCGTGGACGAGGGTGCGCTGACGACGCCCGATCCGATTTCATTGCACAAAACCCTCGCCGCGCTGAGCCAAAAAGGAATCACCCATTTGGCGATGGAGGCCTCTTCCCATGGCCTCGACCAGCATCGCCTCGACGGCGTGCGTCTAAGCGCAGGCGCGTTCACGAATTTGTCGCGCGATCATCTCGACTATCATGCCGATCTTGACTCTTATCTCAATGCCAAAATGCGCTTGTTCGAAAGGCTTCTGGCACCGGGTCAACCCGCAATCGTAGATGCTGACGGCCCCTATAGCGAACGCGTGATTGCGCGCTGCAAGGCGCGCGGATTAAAGGTTTTCACCATCGGGCGCGCGGGCCGCGACATTCGCATTCTGGACTGCGCGGCTTATACCGCCAGGATGCAGCTCAAGATTTCGTATGCAGGCGCACTGCGTGAAACAGGACTCCCATTGGCGGGAGATTTCATGGCATCCAACGCGCTGGTGGCCGCAGGTCTTTGCATCGCCACGGGCAGCGATGCCGATCAGGTTTTTGCAAGTCTGGAGCGTTTGCAAGGCGCGCCGGGCCGTCTTGAACAGGTTGGCGCGTGCAACGAAGCCCCGATTTTTATTGATTACGCTCACAAGCCCGACGCGCTTGAAAAAGTGCTGAAAGCCCTGCGCCCGTTGACGCAAGAGCGATTGATCCTCGTGTTTGGCTGCGGCGGCGACCGTGACCGGGGCAAGAGGGCGATCATGGGCGACATTGCCGCGCGCAACGCTGATGTCGTAATCGTCACCGACGATAACCCTCGCTCGGAAGATGCCGCCGCCATTCGCAAAGCAATCCTGTCCGCCGCGCCCGCCGCGCTTGAAATTGCCGATCGCGGGAGGGCGATTGCGCACGCGATTGCGTTGTTGCAAGCCGGTGACGCTTTGGTGATTGCGGGGAAGGGCCATGAAACCGGGCAAATTATCGGCGGCGTAAAGCTGCCGTTTTCAGATAAAGAGGCCGCGCTTGCGGCGTTGGCGCAGGGGTGATGGGAGCCGCAATGAGAGACGATTTTCTCTGGTCTGGGCTTGGTCTCGTCACCCCGTTAAAGGCGCGGGTCGTCGGGCGCATACCGCAGGGCGTGAACGGCGTTTCCATTGATACGCGCACGCTGGAGCAGGGCGATCTGTTCTTCGCCATCAAGGGCCACAACAGCAACGGTCACGATTTCGTCGTCAAAGCGATGGCGATGGGCGCCGCTGCTGCGGTCGTCGATGAGGCGCATGTCGATCAGCTCAGTGGAATTGGTCCGCTTTACGTTGTGCGCGACGTGCTGGTCGCGATGGAAGAACTCGGGCGCGCGGCTCGCCAGCGCACAAAAGCATGGGTCTGCGCCGTCACCGGATCGGTAGGCAAAACATCGACGAAGGAAATGTTGCGCCTGACGCTGGGGCGTTTTGGGCAAACGCATGCCTCCGCCGCCTCCTACAATAATCATTGGGGCGTGCCGCTCACTTTGGCGCGCATGCGCGAGGACGCAAAGTTTGGCGTGTTCGAAATTGGCATGAACCATTCGGGCGAAATCACTCCGCTGGTTGATATGGTGCGCCCGCATGTGGCGATCGTAACTACGATTGCGCCTGTGCATCTGGAGCATCTTGGCTCAATGGAGGCTATCGCCGACGCCAAGGCTGAAATTTTTACCGGCCTCACGCCGGGAGGGACGGCGATCATCAATCATGACGCGCCGCAATTTGAGCGCGTGCGCGCCGGCGCAATCGCTGCAGGCATCGACCGCATTCTCACGTTCGGCGCGCACAAGAATGCGGACGCGCATCTGAACTTTGCGCGGCGACGCGACAACATGAGCCATGTTGAAGCTCTCATCATGGGCAAGACATACCAATACCAGATCGGCGCGCCCGGTGTTCATGTGGCGATGAATTCGCTCGCCGTCTTGCTGAGTGCGCACGCCATCGGGCTCGACGTGGACTTTGCGGCAGATACGCTGGCCGGGTTTATGGCGCCTGACGGGCGCGGTGCGCAATTACGTTTGCCGCTGGCGGACGGGAACTTTCTGCTCATCGACGAAGCCTATAACGCCAATCCCGTCTCGATGCGCGCAGCCCTTGACGTCCTCGCCGCAAGTCCTGTCGGCAAAGGCGGGCGACGGATCGCTGTGCTTGGCGACATGCTGGAGCTTGGACCGCGAGAAGCTGATTTGCATCGCGAACTGGCCGACGCCGTGATTGAATCGGGCGCCGACGTCGTACATGCTTCTGGGCTGCTCATGAAGCACATGTATGACGCGCTGCCTGCAAAACGTCGCGGCGCATGGGCGCCAAATTCAACTGGGCTCCAGTCACATTTGCCAAACGCCATTCGCTCCGGCGACGTTGTTATGGTGAAAGGCTCCAACGGAGCCAGAATGGCGCCTGTCGTTGCAGCCATTCGTAAACATGCCGATCAATTCAAGGCCGAGGCGCCATCATGCTGACATTTCTGGCTGATTTTTCGCAGACTTTCGGTGGCCTGAACGTCTTTCGCTATATTACGTTTCGTACCGGCGGCGCGACGGTCACGGCTTTGCTGCTCGTGTTTCTGTTTGGGCCGGCTATTATAAACGCGCTGCGCCTGAAGCAGGGCAAGGGACAGCCGATCCGGCTTGATGGACCAGAAAGCCATTTGCTGACGAAAAAAGGCACGCCGACGATGGGCGGCCTGATGATCCTGTTTGGCGCCATCGTCTCAATCTTGCTGTGGGCCAATCCCAAAAGCCCGTTCGTCTGGATCGTGCTGATGGTGACTTTGGGCTTTGGCGCGATTGGTTTCTACGACGATTACCTGAAAGTAACGCGCCAGACACATGATGGTTTTTCAGGCCGCGCGCGCCTCGCCATTGAAGCGCTGATCGCTGGAATCGCCTGCGCCGCAATGACATATTTTGGCCCCGCCAACATCACTGGTCTGGCTCTGCCGCTCGTCAACGGCTTCGTGCTCGACATGGGTTTGTTCTTTATTTTGTTCGGCGTGTTCGTGATCGTTGGCGCAGGCAATGCGGTCAATCTGACCGACGGTCTCGACGGTCTGGCAATCGTGCCGGTGATGATCGCAGCTGGCACGTTCGGCGTCATCGCGTGGGTCGTCGGCAATGCGATTTTCTCAACGCATCTGGGCGTTAATTTTATCCCCGGCACCGGCGAACTCGCCGTGGTCTGCGGCGCAGTTATCGGTGCGGGGCTAGGGTTTTTATGGTTCAACGCGCCGCCGGCCTCGATCTTTATGGGCGATACGGGATCGCTGGCGCTGGGCGGCATGCTGGGCACGATTGCGGTCGCCACCAAGCATGAAATCGTGCTGGCGATCGTTGGCGGTCTGTTCGTGCTGGAGGCGGTGTCGGTCATCATGCAGGTAGGTTATTTCAAAATGACCGGGCGCCGCATTTTCCTTATGGCGCCGTTCCACCATCATCTTGAAAAGATGGGTTGGGCCGAGCCGCAAATCGTCATCCGCATGTGGATCTTCTCATTCGTGCTCGCCATGGCGGGGCTTGTGACCCTCAAGGTTCGCTAAGGAGACGGCAATGGTTTCTCGCGTCGAAAGATCGCCGTTCTCAGGCTGGTGGTGGACGGTGGACCGCTGGCTGCTGTCGAGCCTTGGCGCTTTGATGGTGATGGGCGTTGTCTTCACGATGGCGGGCTCGCCGCCCGTGGCCGAGCGGCTGGGGCTTTCGACGTTTTATTTCGTTAACCGCCACCTGATGTTTTTGGGACCGGCCATCGTCATTATGACGATCATTTCATTCCTCTCGCCGCGTCTTGTGCGGCGTGCAGCCTTGTTGTTATTTATAGCTGGCATGATTGGCGTTTTCGCAGCCCTGCAATATGGCGTCGAAGTAAAGGGCGCGCGGCGCTGGATCATGGGTTTGCAACCTTCTGAATTCGTCAAGCCGGCGTTTGTTATCCTTGCTGCATGGGCGTTTTCGGAAGGTGCGCGCCGGTCTGACGTGCCAGGCACGACGTTTGCGGTTCTGCTGCTGCCAGCGACCATCATCCCCTTCATGTTGCAGCCAGACTTTGGCCAGACCGTGCTGATTTGCGCGGTATGGGCGGGGCTGTTTTTCATGGCTGGATTACATTGGCTGTGGGTGGCGGGCATCGGCGGCATTGGTGCAATTGGCGCTATCGGCGCCTATAAGTTTTTGCCGCACGTACGAGTGCGTATCGACAAATTTCTGAACGCTGGCGACGGGGTGGCGACCAACCCGGGTAATTCGTTTCAGAGCGATATTGCGGTTGAAAGTTTTGTGCAGGGCGGCTGGCTTGGCAAGGGTCCGGGCGAGGGCACGTTGAAGCGCATTTTGCCGGACTCGCACACCGATTTCATATTCGCGGTGGCAGGCGAAGAATTTGGCTTGGTGGCCTGCCTTTTTCTGCTGTCGGTGTTTGCGTTCATCGTACTGCGTGGATTCTTGATTGCCGCGCGCAACGAAGATCCGTTTTGCCGTTTTGCGACTGCTGGCCTCGTCATGTTGTTTGGCTTGCAAAGCGCCATCAATATGGCGGTGAACCTGCATCTCGTGCCTGCCAAAGGCATGACGCTGCCGTTCATTTCCTACGGCGGATCGTCGTTGTTGTCGCTTGCAATAGCGATGGGCTTTTTGATTGCGGTGACGCGTCGGCGGCCGCGCTCGGAAATCTTTGAGCGCGTTGAATGATGAGTGCGACACGCCCGATTTTGCTGTGCGCCGGCGGCACCGGCGGTCATTTGTTTCCAGCGCAGGCGCTGGCTGATGAATTGCTGAAACGTGGCTGCGTTGTGGAGCTGGCGACGGATGAGCGCGCGTTGAAGTACGCAGCACATTTTCCGGCGCGCGCTATTCATTCAGTGCAGGCGGGAACGCCGACGGGCGGTTCGCCGATAAGTAAGGGGCGCGCGGTGCTAGCGCTGATAATGGGCGCAGCGCAGGCCTTTTTCTTATTACGGGCGATAAAGCCCGCGTGCGTGGTCGGCTTTGGCGGTTATCCAACCGTACCCCCGCTGCTGGCCGCATCGCTCTTGCGCGCACCTTCTATCTTGCACGAGCAGAACGCGGTGATGGGGCGGGCAAACCGCTTTCTTGCGGGGCGCGTCAATCGCGTGGCGACCGGATTTGCGATGCTGAAAGGCGTTAGTGAAAACGTGCGCGCAATCAGCGTGCATGTTGGCAATCCGGTTCGCCCAAGCGTGATCGAGGCAAGCAGCACGCCATATCCTGATTTTAGCGACGGACGCTTACGCCTTCTCGTTACGGGGGGCTCGCAGGGCGCGCGCGTCATGTCCGACATTGTGCCGGCGGCGCTTGAGCTTCTGTCGCCTGAGCTGCGCAGCCGCATTGATCTCGTGCAGCAGGCGCGCGGGGAGGATGAGGCGCGGGTGCGCGGCGCTTGTCAGCGTCTTGAGGTCAAGGCGGAGGTCGCTGCGTTCTTTGCTGACTTGCCGCAAAAGATCGCGCATGCGCATCTGGTCATCGCGCGTGCAGGCGCCTCCACTGTCTCCGAGCTGGCCGTAATCGGGCGCCCCAGCATTCTCGTTCCGTTTCCTTTTGCGCTCGATCAGGATCAGGCGGCCAACGCTGAACAGCTTGCGCAAAGCGGCGCGGCGATGGTTATTCCACAAGATGATTTCACCCCGCAGCGTTTGGCTTTGGAAATTGAAGCCGCGTTCGCAGATCCTGCGCGCCTTGGTGCGCGAGCTGCTTCAGCCAAAAGCGCTGGTATTCCTGACGCAGCCGCTCGCCTCGCCGATCTGGTGTTGGCGACAATGCGTCAGATTTAAGTTTTAAGGAGCTGTCATGAAACTTCCGCGCGAACTTGGCCCCATTCATTTTGTCGGCATCGGCGGCATTGGCATGTCGGGCATTGCAGAAGTGCTGCTGAACCAGGGCTATGCGGTGCAGGGCTCTGATGTTTCGGAAAACCCCAACGTGCTGCGGCTGCGCGAGCGAGGCGCAAAAATTTTCATCGGGCATGACGCCAGCAATCTTGGCGAGGCCGAGGTGTTGGTGGTCTCCACCGCCATTCGCCGGGACAATCCTGAGCTGGTCGCCGCGCGCGAAAAGCGTTTGCCGGTGGTGCGCCGCGCCGAAATGCTGGCCGAACTCATGCGCCTCAAGCGCTCGATTGCTGTGGCGGGCACGCATGGCAAGACGACGACAACCTCCATCGTGGCGGCGCTTCTGGACGCTGGCGGGTTTGATCCTACCGTCATCAACGGCGGCATCATCAATTCCTACGGCACCAATGCGCGCCTGGGCGCGGGCGAATGGATGGTGGTTGAAGCGGACGAAAGCGACGGCACGTTTTTGAAACTGCCTGCGGACGTGGCCATCGTCACCAATATCGATCCTGAACATCTCGATCATTTCAAAACATTCGACGCCATCAAGGAAGCGTTCCGCGCGCTTGTTGAAAACCTCCCCTTCTATGGCTTCTCCGTCATGTGCCTCGATCATCCTGTGGTGCAGGAGCTTGTGGGCCGCATCGAGGATCGGCGCGTCATCACTTATGGCGAGAACCCGCAGGCGGACGTGCGTTTGCTCGATGTTGACCTCACGGGAGGTTCGTCGCGGTTCAACGTCATCATTCGTGATCGGGCGACCTCGCAGGCGGTGTATCTTGAAGACCTGGTGATGCCGATGCCGGGACATCACAATGCGCTAAACGCGACGGCGGCGATTGCGGTGGCGCATGAATTGGGGGTCAGCGTCGAGCAAATACGCAAGGCGCTTGCCGCGTTCGGCGGCGTCAAGCGGCGCTTCACGAAAACGGGAACATGGAACGGCGCGTTGATATTCGACGATTACGGCCACCATCCGGTCGAGATCGCCGCCGTGTTGCGGGCGGCGCGCGCTTCCACGAAAACGAAAGTTATCGCTGTTGTGCAGCCGCACCGCTATTCGCGCCTGCAAGCTTTGTTCAATGATTTTGCCACCTGCTTTAACGACGCCGACAGCGTGATAGTCACGAATGTTTACGCAGCTGGCGAGAAGCCGATTGAGGGTTTTGACAAGGCCAGCCTGGTCGCTGCGATAAAGGCGCACGGGCATCGCAACGTGATTGCGCTTGACGATCCAAAATCGCTTGCCGCTTCTGTTGCAGGCCTTGCCGGGCCGGGCGATTATGTCGTCTGCCTTGGTGCCGGCAATATCACGCAATGGGCGCAGGCGCTGCCCGGCGAGCTTGCGGAGCTGCGCGCGTGAGCTTTCCCGACATCAGCGATGATCTGCGCGCCCTCATGCCGCAGCTGCGCGGGCGCCTTGTCGCCAATGGTGCGCTTGCGCCCTATACATGGTTTCGCGTTGGCGGAGCGGCGCAAACTCTGTTCGCGCCGGCCGACGAGGACGATCTGGCTTATTTTCTCAAGCGTCTGCCGCAAGAGATTCCGATTACGACAATTGGGCTTGGCTCCAACATGATCGTGCGCGACGGCGGCGTGCCGGGCGTTGTGATCCGCTTGAGCGGCAAGGCTTTTGGCGAAATCTCCGTTGAGGCGGATTTACGGATTCGCGCGGGCTCCGCCGTGCCGGACATGAAATTGGCGCGCGCTGCGGCCGAGGCTGGCATAGACGGGCTGGCGTTTTATCGCGGCATCCCCGGCTGTATCGGCGGCGCCCTGCGCATGAACGCGGGCGCCCATGGCGGCGAGACGACGGACGTGTTGATGGAAGCGCGCGGCGTCGATCGCGCAGGCAATGTGCGCGTGTTCTCCCACGCGGACATGGGTTTTTCTTATCGCCACAGTCAGGCGCCGGACGACGTTATCTTCACAAGCGCTTTGTTTCAGGGCCGCGCCGGAAAGCCTGAAGAGATCATCGCGGAGATGGACCGCATCACCGCCGCGCGCGAGGCCACGCAGCCCATTCGCGAAAAAACGGGCGGCTCAACCTTCAAGAACCCAAAGCCGGAGAGCGCCTGGAAGCTTGTTGACGCAGCCGGTTGTCGCGGGCTTGTCAGCGGCGACGCGCAGGTGAGCGAGATGCATTGCAATTTCCTCATCAATCGCGGAAACGCCACAGCCGCAGACATAGAAGGCCTTGGCGAAGAGGTGCGCCGCCGCGTGAAAGAGACCAGCGGCGTCGAGCTGCAATGGGAGATCAAGCGCATCGGGATCGCTTGAACGCCAGCCACAGGAGCGCGGCATGAACGAGTCAGACTCAACCTGGAAGCACGATGGCGTCCGCGTCATCCCCGCAGGCTCGCTTGATCCCAACACGGCGCAGACGCCGGGGATGGATCGCAAGGCGGCGGTGGATTTTGCCCGGGCTGGCGCGCAAAAATTATGGGCGGGCACGGTGTCGATCCATGCGGGGGCCAAAACCGGCGCCCATCATCATGGGCCGCTGGAGAGCGTGATCTTCATCGTGCGCGGACAGGCGCGGATGCGCTGGGGCGAGCGGCTCGAATTTGTCGCCGAGGCCGGGCCGGGCGATTTCATTTTCGTGCCGCCATTTGTGCCTCATCAGGAAATTAACGCCAGCGACGACGAGACGCTCGAATGTGTGCTGGTGCGCAGCGACGGGCAGGCGATTGCGGTTAATCTCGACATCGAGCCGGTGGAGGAGCCCGAGAGCGTGAAATGGATTGATCCCGTGCACCCGGACTAGCCGATTCATGATCCGGTAACGCTGTTTGCGCTAAAACCTTAATGACAAAACCCCGAAAGGCCGAAGTCATGAGCAAACACGTCGCGGTCCTGATGGGCGGCTGGTCTTCGGAGCGCGAGGTCTCGCTGCGCTCGGGCGAGGCTTGCGCCAAAGCGCTGGAGGGCGAGGGCTATCGCGTCACGCGCGTTGACGTGGGCCGGGATGTCGCCAACGTGCTTGCCGCGCTGAACCCCGACGTGGCGTTCAACGCGCTGCATGGTCCTGCTGGCGAAGACGGGACTATTCAGGGCGTGCTTGAGCTGCTGGCCATTCCCTACACGCATTCAGGCGTGCTGGCCTCAGCTCTGGCCATGAACAAGCCGATGGCCAAGATCGTGATGGCGGCGGCAGGCGTGCCAGTGCCTGTGGGCAAAATCGTCAGCCGGGCAGAGGCGGCCAGGGCGCATGTTCTGCCGCGTCCCTATGTTCTGAAGCCGGTGGCGGAAGGCTCGTCCTATGGCGTGTTCATCGTCAGCGAGAGCGATGAAAATCCCCCGGCCGAGCTTTCCGACCCGGGCTGGAAATACGGCGAATCTCTTCTTGCTGAGAAATTCATCGCCGGACGCGAATTAACCTGCGCTGTGATGGGCGACCGGGCGCTGGACGTCATCGATATCCGGTCGGCGGACGGCGGCTGGTACGATTACACAGCTAAATACGCAAAAGGTGGATCAATTCACATCCTTCCGGCCAAACTTAAAGGAAATATTTACCAAGACATCCAACAGTTAGCCCTAACGGCGCACAGAGCGCTCGGGTGTCGCGGCGTGAGTCGCAGCGACTTTCGGTACGACGATTCCCCCAACGGTTCGGGGGAGCTTGTGGTGCTGGAGGTGAATACCCAACCGGGTATGACCGAGACGTCCCTTGTGCCGGAGCTCGCGGCTTATGCCGGTTTAAGTTTCGGTGAGTTGGTCCGATGGATGGTGGAAGACGCCTCCTGCGACAGATGACAGGGTCCTTGTCTCCGCTTGCGACGACGCAGACAGCGTTCGCAGGGTTCGCGGACGTGCGTCCTGACGCCGATCACCGGGCGAACTTCGGCCGGGTTGGTTTGCAAACGCCGGGGCGCCGTCGCCGCCGTCGCAGCAATCGGCTGGTCGAGGGCTTGCGCGCTATCATTCTTGGGCGGGGCTTTGGCGCTCTGCTCGTTGTTGTTTTTCTCGGTTCGGTCGGCGCGTATGGCGTGATGATCGGAGGCGGATATGACCGCTTTGTGGCCGCCCATGGCGAGCCCGCCGACGTACTCGCCAAGGCGATGGGATTCGGCGTGAATGTGATTACGATTTCGGGACAACGCAGCCTCAGCGCCGATGAAGCGCTGGCGGCAGCGGCCGTCACCGACAGGCATTCGCTGCTGTTCCTTGACGCGCTGGCGGTGCGCGAGCGCTTGATGGCGACGCCGCTTATCAAGGACGCCCGCGTGCGCAAGCTCTATCCTGGCCAGCTTGTGATCGAGCTGACGGAGCGCGACGAATTTGCGCTGTGGCAGAGTGAGGGCCAGATTTTCGTTGTGGCGCAGGACGGTAAGGCGATTGACGTGTTGCGCGACGAGCGCTTCATTCATCTGCCTTTCGTGGTAGGCGAGGGCGCCAATGAGCGCGTCGCCGAATTCCAGCGCATTGTGGACGCCGCCGGAGATTTCAAATCGAAAATCCGCGCTGGCGTTCTCGTCACCAACCGGCGCTGGAACGTGAAGCTCGTCAACGGCGTCGACGTGAAACTGCCTGAGCTGAACCCGGAAGGCGCCATCGCATCGCTGGCGAAGCTCGCTCGCACGCAGCAGATTCTCGACAAGGACATCATCTCGATAGACATGCGCGTGGCCGGTCGCATCGCCGCCCGCCTTGGCGAAGAAGCGGCAGGCGTGCGCGCCGAGGCGCAGGCCAAAAAGCCAGTTCGCAGAGGCGCAATATGAGCGCTCAATATTTCACGCCCCGCATGAAGCCGCTGTCTGCACGCAAAAGCGCGATCCTGTGCGCGCTCGATGTGGGCACGTCAAAGATCGCCTGCCTGATTGCGCGGCTGATGCCCGCCGAGCAATCGGACCTGCTGCGCGGGCGCACCCATCGCTGCCGTATTCTGGGCATCGGCCATCAACGCTCGCGCGGCCTCAAGGGCGGCGTGGTGATCGACATGGACGAGGCGGAGAAGGCGATCCGCCTCGCCGTCGATTCTGCCGAGCGTATGGCTGGCGTTCAGGTCGAGAGCGTCATCGTCAGCATCAGCGGCGGGCGCATCGGTTCAAGCTTCTACGGCGCGAAAGTGCGCGTCGGCGATAATTCGGTTAGCGAGTCGGACGTGCATCGTGTGCTGGAGGCCGCGGCCTCGCGCACCGCCCAGCAGGGGCGCGCGGTGCTGCATTCGATGCCGCGCTCGTTCGCGCTCGACGGCGCCACCGGCGTGCGCGATCCGCGCGGCATGATCGGCGAGGAGCTTGGTGCGCAAATGCATGTCGTGAGCATTGATTCTGCGCCCGTGCGCAATCTCATGCTGGCGGTCGAACGCTGCCATCTCGACGTCGAAGCCGTCGTCGCCACGCCTTATGCGGCGGGCCTTGCCGCTTTGGTGGATGACGAGGCTGAAATGGGCACCGCCGTTATAGATCTTGGCGGCGGCACGACCTCCATCGCGGTGTTTGCCGAGAACCGCCTTGAGCATGTGGACGCCATTGCGGTTGGCGGCAATCACGTGACGATGGACATTGCGCGCGGCCTGACGTTGCGCCTGTCAGACGCCGAGCGCCTGAAAACCTATTACGGCGCCTGCATCTCTTCGCCGTCGGATGATCGCGAAACGATTGCGGTGAGCCAGGTAGGCGAAGACGGCAATCATGTCACGCACCTGCCAAAATCCCATCTCGTGCGCATCATCAAGCCGCGCGTTGAAGAGATTCTGGAGCTGGTGCGCGACCGGCTGACGGGAGCGGGCTATGCGCCGCAAGCAGGCTTGCGCCTCGTTCTCACCGGCGGCGCAAGCCAGTTGACGGGCGTGCCCGAAGCGGCGCGCCGCATCATTTCAGGCCAGGTGCGCATGGGTCGCCCGCTTGGCGTTCAGGGTCTGCCTGAATCTGCAAAAAATCCGGCGTTCGCCGCCGCGATCGGCCTTGTCGTATTCCCGCAATATGCAGGCATTGAGTTCTTTGAGCCCCGTCGCATGCCCATGCTTTCGACGGGAACGGGAGACGGCTACGTCGGCAACGTCGTGCGCTGGTTGAAAACGAACTTCTAACGAATTCGCTCTTGTCCGGCGTGGCGCGGAGGCTGCGCCGGACAAGAGCAAAACGAAACAAGACAGACGGGCGCAGCCCCTAACAAGCGAGAGGCCAAAATGACGATCAATCTCAAGGCGCCCGAACTCAGGGAATTGAAGCCCCGCATCATGGTCTGCGGCGTCGGCGGCGCCGGCGGCAACGCGGTCAACAACATGATCACGTCCGGCCTGATGGGCGTCGATTTCGTCGTCGCCAACACTGACGCGCAGGCGCTGACCTCATCGAAGGCCGACCGCATCATCCAGATGGGCATGCAGGTCACCGAGGGTCTTGGCGCCGGCGCCCAGCCCGAAGTCGGCCGCGCCGCCGCTGAAGAAGCGATGGATGAAATCCGTGATCATTTCGCTGGCGTCCACATGGTGTTCGTCACGGCGGGCATGGGCGGCGGCACCGGCACCGGGGCAGCCCCTGTGATGGCGCGCATAGCACGTGAAATGGGCATCCTCACCGTGGGCGTCGTCACCAAGCCGTTCCAGTTTGAAGGCGTGCGCCGCATGCGGCTGGCCGAGAGCGGCATCACCGAATTGCAAAAGTCGGTCGATACGCTGATCGTCATCCCCAACCAGAATCTGTTCCGCGTCGCCAACGAGAAGACAACGTTCGCCGATGCGTTCTCGATGGCCGACCAGGTGCTCTATTCGGGCGTGGCCTGCATCACCGATTTGATGGTCAAGGAAGGCCTCATCAACCTCGACTTCGCCGACGTGCGCGCCATCATGCGCGAAATGGGCAAGGCGATGATGGGCACCGGCGAGGCCACCGGCGAGCGTCGCGCGATTCTGGCGGCGGAAGCCGCCATCGCCAATCCGCTGCTCGACGAAACCTCTATGCGCGGCGCGCGCGGCCTGCTGATCTCGATCACCGGCGGCAATGACCTCACCCTTTATGAAGTGGATGAGGCCGCCAGCCGCATCCGTCAGGAAGTGGACGAGGAAGCCAACATTATTCTGGGCGCCACGTTCGACGAGAGCCTTGAGGGCATCGTGCGCGTGTCGGTGGTCGCCACCGGCATCGATACGCCCGCCAAGCAGATCAACGCCGCCGAAGCGCGCATCGCCGAAGCTGCGCAGAAGCTGCGCGTGCAGGCGGCTGCCGCCCGTCCTGAGCTGGACCGCTATCAGCCGCAATCGTTCGCAGCTCCTGCAGCGTCCGAGCCCGAACAGGCCCCGGAAGCCGCCGCGCCGACCTATTACGAGCCAGCTCCTGCGACAGCTCCTGCGCCGACCTACGCGTCTGCGCCCTCGATCGAGGACGTGCAGCTTGAGCACCAGCTCCGCGCCCGCCCGGCGCCGACCATGTTCACGCCGCCTTCCGCACCGGTCGACTATGCGCCCCAGCATGCCCCCGGCCCGTTCACGCCGCCCGCTCCCGAGCGCGTGATGCGCAGCCCGCGCATGCCCACGCACGACGAGTTTCCGCCGCAGATCCAAAAGCAATTGGCAGCCCAGCGCGGTGAAGCTCCGGCGGAAGCCGGTCCCGAATCCAAACGCCGCAGCCTGCTGGAGCGTCTGGCCTCGTTCGGCATGAGGGCGAGCGAGGAGCCTGCTCCCGTGCAAGCCCGTCCGCGCGCGCCCATGCCTTCCATGGCGCCCCCGGCTCCGGCTCCGGCGCGTGCGCAACTACCGCCCAGCCCGACCCACGCCGAATACGCCCGCCGTCCGCAGGCTCCTGTCGCCCCGGCGCCCTCGCGTCAGCAGCAGCTCGACCTGCACGGGCGCGCGGCTCCGACGCGCTCGATGGAGGACGATCACCTGGAGATTCCGGCCTTCCTGCGGCGTCAGTCGAGCTGAAGTCAGCCGCTAGCCAAGCCCCGACAAGAGCCCGCGCCCCTCAAGGCGCGGGCTTTATCTTTATGTAATCATTAATCTATTTCAGATTATTCCATATGAGAAGCGACTGTAACATGGCGTAAGAAACCGTGATTTTGTCGTGGCGGAACCAAGGCGTAAATTGACCATGCAGTTTAGGATTCGTCGTTCAACGAACGGATCACGCAAGTGAGCGCAGGTTCAGTTTTCCGCCTTTTGGGGTTGGGAAGCGTCGGCGCACTCAAGGGAAAGCGTAAGCGTCAGTTACGTGCGGCTTTCGGTCTTCGGGCCGCTGGTCGTCATGACGTTGCGCCAATAAAAGCGAGAAGCATATGATGCCGGCACGACAGACAACGTTGAAACGCCAGATCGCTCTTCGCGGGGCCGGCGTGCACTCCAACGCCCCCGTTCAACTGGTTCTTCATCCTGCTGAAGCCAATTCCGGAATTGTGTTTTTGCGCACCGGCCTTGAGGGGGGGCGCGAGCGCTCCATCGAGGCGCGCTGGTCGCAGGTCTCCACCACCGAATTGTGCACCGTCATCGGCGATTCCTCCACCGGCGCCGTCTCCACCATCGAACATCTGCTCGCCGCTTTCGCTGGCCTTGGCGTCGACAACGTCCTCATTGAAGTCGATGGGCCGGAAGTGCCGATCATGGACGGCTCGTCCGCCGCCTTCGTTGAGGCGATTGATCAGGCCGGCCTCGTCGAACTTTCCGCTCCGCGCCGCTATATCAAGGTGTTGAAGCCCGTGCGCATCGAGCATGGCCGCGCCTTCTCCGAATTGCGTCCGGCTTCGTCGGGCTTTCGCCTCGAAGTCGAGATCGATTTCGCCCAAGGCGTTATTGGCCGTCAGAAGAAGGTGATCGACCTAGACGCCAAGACCTTCCGTCGTGACATCGCCCGCGCCCGCACCTTCGGTTTCGTGCATGACGTGGAGCGGTTGTGGAAGGCGGGCTTCGCTCTTGGCGCCTCGCTGGAAAATTCGATTGCGCTTGAAGAAGGCCGCATCCTGAATCCCGAAGGCCTGCGTTTTCCCGACGAATTCGTGCGCCACAAGACGCTGGACGCCGTCGGCGATCTGGCGCTGGCCGGGTTGCCGCTGATCGGCGTGTATCGTTCCTATTGCGGCGGCCATCGCACCAATGTCGCCGTGCTGGAGGCGCTGTTCAGCGATCGCAGCGCCTATGAAATCGTGGAAGCCCCCAAGCGCCGCCTTGGCGCCCGCGCCGAGAACGCTTTTGCGGCGGCGCCGGCTTACTCGGCAGAGATCAATTAGGTCTCGACATGTCCCGCATGGGCTGCTCCGGACGGGATTTAGCCACAATTGCAAGGTGAAGATAATAGTCAGGCCAAGGGCCGGACATATCTAGTCGGCCGATTCGCCTGTCGATCTTCTTGACGATTTTCCTGGCGTTTTCAGCGAGTGGCGTGATCGCCGCTTTTGTTGTAGAAGCCAAATCAAATTTGCGTCGTTCCGGCCCGGAGGGTTCAGCCTCCGCCGCTCTCACGTTCAGGCGAGTGTCCAATGCATCGCGTCGAGCCCATTCTCCCGCAAGCCTGTTTCCCGCAATCGGGCTCTTCGAAAATCCGCATGGCTGGCGGCGCAATCTCCCGCGCCTGCGCGCTGCTGCTGCTGATCGCGCCAATTGCGGGATGCGCGACGCTTGATTCTCTGAACCCGTTCGGCGGAGAGAAGTACGAGACCAAGCTGCTGGCCGACGAGCCGGCCGAGCAGATCTACGATCAGGGCCTCGCGCGCCTGCAGCGCAGCGATTACGAGGGCGCCTCGAAGAAATTTGCAGAGCTTGAAAAGCAGTTCCCGTTTTCGCAATGGTCGCGAAAAGGCCTGCTGATGGTGGCCTATTCGAACTTTGAAGGTGCCAAATACGACGACGCCGTCATCGCAGGCAATCGTTACGTCAATCTCTATCCCTCGACGCCCGAGACGCCCTACGCGCTCTATCTGATTGGCATGTCGATGTATAACCAGATCCCCGACATCTCGCGCGATCAGGATCGCGCCGAGCAGGCGGTGAAGGTGTTCAACGATCTCGTGCAGAAATTCCCGAAGTCGGAATATGCCGAAGAAGCCAAGTTCAAGCTTCTGGTGGCGCGCGATCAGCTCGCCGGCAAGGAAATGTCGGTGGGCCGGTTCTATCTTTCGCGCAAGAACTACACCGCCGCCGTCAATCGCTTCCGCGAAGTGCTGGGCAAGTACCAGACAACGCGCCACTCGGAGGAGGCGTTGTTCCGCCTCACCGAGGCTTATCTGGCGCTGGGCATCACGCATGAGGCGCAGACGGCTGCCGCAGTGCTGGGCCACAATTACCCCGACAGCCAGTGGTACAAGGACGCCTATGCCCGCCTTGCGACTGGCGGCCTTGCGCCCAGCGAAAACCGCAGCTCGTGGATGTCACGTCTATTCCGAACGACCACGCAATCCTGATATGGTTCGGGAACGCCTGATTCTGGGTTCCCAATGCTCGTTCAGCTATCAATCCGCGATATCGTTCTGATCGATCGGCTCGACCTTGAGCCATCGACCGGGATGACTGTGCTTACCGGCGAGACCGGTGCGGGAAAATCGATCCTGCTTGATGCATTTGCGCTGGCGCTTGGCGCGCGCGGCGACGGCTCGCTTGTGCGCGAGGGCCAGCCGCAGGGGCAGGTGACGGCGGTGTTCTCGCTGGCTGCCGATCACCCCGCCGTTATCGCTGCCCGCTCGAACGACATTGACGCCGAATGCGAGCTGATTTTGCGCCGCGTGCAAATGGCGGACGGCCGCACCCGCGCTTTCGTCAACGACCAGCCTGTGAGCGCGCAGACCTTGCGCGCTGTGTCGGGCACGCTGGTTGAAATCCATGGCCAGCATGATGACCGCGCTCTGGTCGATCCGGCCATGCATCGCGCGCTGATCGACGCTTCGGGCGGGCTTGAGGCGGACGCTTTGGCGGTGCGGCGCGCGTTTGGCGCTGCGCGCGAGGCCCGTCTTGCTTTGGCCAGCGAAGAGGCGCGGATCGCCAAGGCGCGCGAGGAGGCCGATTGGCTGCGCCACGCCCATGGCGAACTCACAAAACTCGCGCCTGAGCCGCGCGAGGAGGAAGATCTGGCCACCCGCCGCACGGCGATGATGCAATCTGAAAAAGTCGTCACCGAATTGCGCGACGCCGACAACGCCCTGTCCGGCGACAAGGCGCCCGGCCCAATCATCCATGGCTTGATGCGCCGGCTGGAGCGCCGCGCCCAGCAGGCGCCGCATTTGATCGAGCCCTCGCTGAAGGCGCTCAACGCCGCTTTGCACGCCATCGACACCGCCTCCCAAGTGGTTGACGATGCGCTGCGCGGCTGCGCGTTCGATCCCAACGAGCTGGAGCGGATTGAGGAGCGGTTGTTTGCGTTGCGCGCCGCCGGGCGCAAATATTCCGTGCCGGTTGACGATCTGGCGGCGCTTGCCGAGCGTTACGATGCGGATTTGGCCGCACTGGATGCGGGCGAGGCGCTGCTCATCAAGCTGCGCAAGACGACGGAAGAGACAGATACGCATTTTCGCGCGCTTGCTTCTGAGCTGAGCAAGAAGCGCGTGAAGGCCGCCGCCGCGCTTGATAAAAAAGTGAACGGCGAGCTGAAGCCGCTGAAGCTTGAAAACGCTGTGTTCATGACGCAGGTCAACAGCGATCCCCAGAACGCTGGCCCCGAGGGCGTGGACCGCGTGGAATTCTGGGTCCAGACCAATCCGGGCACGCGCCCCGGCCCGCTGATGAAAGTGGCGTCCGGCGGCGAGCTTGCGCGCTTCATGCTGGCGCTGAAAGTCGTGCTGGCCGATCGCGGCTCAGCGCCGACGCTGGTGTTCGACGAGATTGATACAGGCGTCGGCGGCGCCGTGGCTGACGCCATCGGCCAGCGCCTCGCGCGCCTGGCCGCGCGCGTGCAGGTTCTCGCCGTCACGCACGCGCCGCAAGTTGCCGCACGCGCACAGGGACATTTGCGGATCGCGAAAGCGGCCACCGAGCGCGGCAAACGCGTAGCCACCCGCATCGAGCCTCTGGAGCCGGACGCACGCCGCGAAGAAATCGCCCGCATGCTGGCCGGCGCCACGATCACCGAGGAAGCACGCGCCGCTGCGCGCAGGCTGATCGAGGCCGCGCAGGCCGGTTGATGGATCGCTGACCTGATGAAACCGCCCATGAACAAGCCGCTCGACATCGACCAATTGACGCCGCTGGAAGCGCGGGCGCTGCACGTCCAGCTTGTCGAGCAGATCGCGGCGCACGATATCGCCTATCACCAGAAAGACGCGCCGGTCATATCGGACGCTGAATATGACGCTCTGCGCCAGCGCTTTGAGGCGATTGAAGCGCGCTTTCCCGAGCTTGTCGGAACAGGCTCGCTCTTCGGCAAAGTGGGCGCCGCCCCGTCCGAGAAATTCGCCAAAGTGCAGCATCGCGTGCCGATGCTGTCCTTGGGCAATGTGTTCTCCGATGAAGACGCCGCAGAATTCGTCGAGCGCGTGCGCCGCTTTCTTGGCGCCGGGGCGCAGCAGGACATCGCCTTCACGGCAGAGCCGAAGATTGACGGTCTGTCGTGCACCTTGCGTTATGAACGCGGCCAGCTGGTGCAGGCAGCCACGCGCGGCGATGGCTATGAGGGCGAGGACGTCACCGCCAACGTGCGCACGATAGCTGAAATTCCGCATATTCTGCGCGGCGATTTTCCAGAAAACATGGAAGCGCGAGGCGAGATTTACATGCGGCGCGACGACTTTGCAGCGCTCAACGAACGTCAGCTTGAAGCTGGCGACAAGCTGTTCGCCAATCCGCGCAATGCCGCGGCGGGCTCTCTGCGCCAGCTGGATTCGTCGATCACCGCCAAGCGTCCGCTGCATTTCTTCGCCTACGCCTGGGGCGAGTTGAGCGCGCCAATCGCCGACACGCAAATGGGCATGATCGCTGCATTCCATAGCTGGGGACTGCCAACCAATTCAGAAACAGTGCTGTGCACCAGCGCCAAAGAGCTGATCGCCCATTACCGGGCTATCGAGGAAAGCCGCGCCGCGCTGCCTTATGATATCGACGGCGTGGTCTACAAGGTCAACGAGATCAGCCTGCAGCAGAGGCTTGGTTTTGTTTCGCGCTCGCCGCGCTGGGCGGTGGCGCACAAGTTTCCTGCGCAGCAGGCGATCACCCTTTTACGCGGCATCGACATTCAGGTTGGCCGCACCGGCGCGTTGACGCCCGTTGCGCGGCTGGAGCCGGTCACTGTCGGCGGCGTCGTCGTCACCAACGCCACGCTGCATAATGAGGATGAGATCGCGCGCAAGGACGTGCGCATCGGCGACAGCGTGATCGTGCAGCGCGCGGGTGACGTGATCCCGCAGATCGTTGCGGTGAAACTTGATAAAAGACCCGCGGATTCGCAAGCCTATTCGTTCCCGCATGTCTGCCCCGCCTGCGGTTCGGCCGCCGTGCGCGAGGTGGACGGCAAGGGCGAGATGGACGCCGTGCGTCGTTGCACGGGCGGCCTTGTGTGTCCGGCGCAAGCGGTGGAGCGGCTGAAGCATTTTGCCTCGCGCAACGCCTTCGACATTGAAGGGCTGGGCGACAGGCAGATCGAGTTCTTCCATGAGAAGGGGCTCATCAAGACACCTGCCGACATTTTCACGCTTGAATTGCGCGACAGCGATCCTGCAAGCCTTGTGAAAATCCGTAATTTCGAGGGCTTTGGCGAAACCTCGGTGCGCAATCTGTTCGCCTCCATCAGGTCGCGGCGCTCTGTGGCGCTGAACAGGTTTATCTTTGCGCTCGGCATTCGCCATGTGGGCGAGACGAACGCGCGCAGGCTGGCGCGGCATTTTGAAAGCTTCGAGGCGCTGCGTGTTGTTGCGCGCGCAGCTGGCGAGGAAGCGTCCGAGGCGCGCGCGGAGTTGAAAAACATTGAAGGCGTGGGCGATGTTGTGGCTGAGGCTCTGGCGGATTTCTTCGCCGAGCCGCACAACGAGCAAGCGCTTGACGCGCTGCTGCGTGAAGTCACGCCGGTTCCCATGGAGGCCGTGGCCGCTGCGTCCCCCGTGTCTGGCAAGACAATCGTCTTCACCGGCGCGCTGGAGCGGATGACGCGCGAGGAGGCCAAGGCGATGGCCGAACGCCTCGGCGCAAAGGTGGCGGGCTCAGTGTCGAAGAAAACAGACCTCGTGGTGGCGGGGCCGGGCGCCGGCTCCAAGCTCGCAAAGGCCGAGACCTTTGGCGTGGAAGTGATCAGCGAAGACGATTGGTTTGTGCGGGTTGGGGCGGAATAGGAGGCGCTCTTCCTTTTCTCGCCTGCGGGAGAAGGGAAAGAAAGAGTATTCGCGATCTGATTAAGCGCCGCGCGTGAGCGGCTTTGTCGCCAGCGCCAGCCATTTGCGCACCGGGGGCGAGACAAGCGGGGACAGCTCTTTGCGCACGCGCGCGTGATAGGCGTTGAGCCAGCGCAATTCATCGTGGCTTAACAGCTTTGGCTCGACGCAGGCCAGATCAATCGGCGCAAGGGTGAGCGTTTCAAACCCGTAGGTTTCGCGCTCTCCGCCAGAGATTTGACGCTTTTCAACCAGCACAAGGTTTTCAATGCGGATGCCATAGGCGCCGGTTTTATAATAGCCGGGCTCGTTTGATATGATCATCCCCGGCTCAAGCGGGCAGGCGCCGCGCTTGGAGATGTTCTGCGGGCCTTCGTGCACGGAGAGATAAGCGCCGACGCCGTGGCCGGTGCCGTGGTCGTAATCAAGGCCCGCTTCCCACAAGGCCTGCCGCGCAAAGCTGTCGATCTGCGCCCCATTCGCGCCCTTGGGAAACACAGCGCGCGCAATTGCGATATGGCCTTTGAGCACGCGGGTGAAGCGGTCGCGCATCTCTGCGCTTGGTTTTCCCACGCTGATCGTACGCGTCACGTCCGTCGTGCCATCCTCATATTGCGCGCCGCTGTCGAGCAGGAAAAGGCCCTTGCCGATCTTAGCGTTCGTGCGCTCGGTGACGCGGTAATGCACGATGGCGCCGTTTGCGCCGGCGCCGGAAATTGTTGGGAAAGAGACTTCCTTGAGCTTGCCGGTGTCGCGGCGAAAGCTCTCCAGCGCCTGCACGGCCTCAACCTCGGTCAGCTTGCTGCCGCGCGCGTTCGCGTCGAACCAGCACAGGAAATTCACGAGCGCCGCGCCATCGCGCAGATGAGCGGCGCGGGCGCCGGCGATCTCAGCCGTGTTCTTGCACGCCTTCATCAGCGTGATCGGATCGGCGCCAATATCGGCCTGTCCGCCAGCGCTTTTCAGCGCCTCGACGAGTTTGACGGGCGCGGTTGCAGCGTCAAAGCGTACGCGCGCACCAGCGCCGCCCAGCGTTTGCAAATTAGCGGCAAGCTGGCCGGGCTCCTGCACCAGAGCCAGCGCAGACAAGGCCTTGCGCACAGGCTCGCTCACCTTGCGTCCGTCGATATAGAGCGTGGGGTTTGCATTGGCGCGGATCAACGCAAAGCACAGCGGCAGAGGCGTATGCGGCACGTCGGCGCCGCGAATGTTGAAGGCCCACGCCACATTGTGCGGATTGCTGACGAGCAAGGCGTCGCAATCTTCCAAAGCGCGCGCAATGTTTGGCAGCTTCCTCTTCGCCTCCACGCCCGCAAAGCGCCTGGGGTGCAGCCGCACAGGCGCAAGCGGCGGGGCAGGGCGGTCGGCCCAGATTGCGTCAATTGGATTGTCGGAAACGGGCGCCAGATCAGCGCCCGCCTTGCGCGCGGCTTTGGCGTAGCGCTCCAGACTTGCGGGCGTCGTCAGCCACGGATCAAAGCCCAGCATGGCGCCTTTGGGCAGGTTCTCTTCAAGCCATGCATCAGGCGAAACCTGCCCGCTGTCGAGCGGCTTGAACACGCGCGCGTCCACTTGATCGCGCACCTGCAATCCATAGCGGCCATCAACGAAAATCGCGGCGTGGTCGGCCAGCACAATCGCCAAACCCGCTGAGCCCGTAAAGCCGGTGAGCCAGGCGAGGCGCTCGGCGTTCGCGGGCACATATTCGTTTTGATGCTCGTCGGCGCGCGGAATGATAAACCCGTGCAGGCCAAGCCTTTGCAGCTCTGCGCGCAATGCTTTTGCGCGCGCGGCGCCATGCGAGGGATCGGCGGATTCGGTGAAGGATTGGAACAGGGCCTGAAACATCTTGTCCCCAATCAACGACGCGGTGCGGCTCCGCCAACGCGCATGAGCAATGTCGCCCAGCCTTCAAGATCAATCCGGCGGGCCAGCGAGAAGCCCTGCGCGCCATAGGCCGTCAACACGCCGGGCACGTCTGGCGCGAGCAGGCCCGAGAGCACAATGTCTGCGCCATGGCAGGCGGCGCGGCTTATGGAGGGCGCCAGCGCCCGCAAGGGGCGCGCAAGAATGTTGGCGAAGATGAGATCATACGGCCCGCCATTGCGCAAAACGGGATGCTCCAGCCCGGGCGCCGTCACCGGGCGCACCCAAGGCGCGACGCCGTTCAAAATAGCGTTGGAGCGCGCGGCGTCCACTGCAATGGCGTCAATGTCGCCAGCCACGACAGGCTGGCGCAGCGCCTTGGCGGCGGCGATGGCCAGTACGCCGGTGCCGGTTCCCACGTCCAGAATGGAATAGGGGCGGCGGCGCTTGAGGACATAATCGAGCATCAGCAGGCAGCCGCGCGTGGTGCCGTGGTGGCCGGTGCCAAAGGCGAGCGCGGCTTCAATCTCCAGCGCAATGTCGTTCTCGCGCACGGCGTCCCGGTCATGCGAGCCATGCACCAGAAAGCGCCCGGCGCGCACGGGGGCCAGCCCGTGCAGCGAGGCGGCGATCCAGTCCTGCTCGGCCACGCGCGAGAATATGACGGCGGCGGCGGCCTCAAGTCCCGCGACTGCGGCGACGAGTTCGCGCACATAGGCTTCGTCCGGCGGGGAGCCGAAATAGGCCTCCACCAGCCATTCGCCCGTGGACCAGTCGTTGGTCTGGGGCTCGCGCTCGAACGCCGAGGCCGCAGCTTCTGCGGGGTCGAACATTTCGACGATGAGATCGGCGATGTTGCGCGCCTGTCCTTCCGGGCAGGCGAGGGACATCATGTGGGCGGCGTTATTGGGGGGCAAACCTTCGAGCATGGGCGGGCTTTAGCATGTTTTGCGGCCAAGGACAGCCGGGGGGACGTTTGATCTGGAGGTCAAGCACGCGTTATGGCGGCGAAGGCCGCCCTCCAAGGCAGGGATTGGGCTGGCAGCCCGCCGTAGATCCCCGCCGTCGCGGGGATGACGCACGGAGAGATGCATGTTTGCTTTTTAGTCTTGGCCCTCGGGCTTCCAGCCCGCATCTTTTTGCAAACAAAAAAGCCGCGCGCCTGTGCAGCGCGCGGCTTTTATGAAGCTTGAAAAGCCTATTTCAGGTGCTGGTTGATCAGCTTGGTCATCTCGAACATCGTGACCTGCTTTTTGCCGAACACCTTCTCAAGGTTGGCGTCCGCGTCGATCGAGCGGCGGTCCTTTTCGTTCTGAAGGTTGTTGGCCTTGATGTAATCCCACACCTTCTTGACGACCTGCGTGCGGGGAATGGCGTCTGCGCCAACAACCGCGGCCAGCTCCTTCGAAGGGGTCACAGGCCGCTGAAGGGCCGAACCTGCACTCTTCACAGCGCCGCCTTCGGCTTTGGTCTTGGTCGTCATTTAGCTCTCCTTGCCGCCGCGAATTTCAATCCGCGCAAGCGCTGCGGCGGATCTGTTTTCGACGCCGGGGCGGATGCCGACTCCGAAAGATGGCTTGCTATACTCTGTACGAGGGGCGAGCGCCACCTCGCTGGCGACGAATCCAAAGTCACGCTCTGGTTACATACGTCTCTATTCCGGCTTTTGTACGAAACTGTCCAGCACCATTTTGCGGCCAGCCTTGTCGAAATCCACCGTCAGCTTGTTGCCGTCGACGCTGGCGACCTTGCCATTGCCGAACTTGAGATGAAACACCCGCACGCCCGGCCTGAAGGCCGAGCCGCCGGTGGATTTGGCGACCAGCTCGCCCTCAATGGTCAGCGGACCCCGTTTTGGCCCCGCGCCGCCAGCGGGTTTCGTCGCCTCGTCGCCGCGTTGCTGCGCCCGCTTCCAGCCCGGCGTTGAATAGGACGAGCCGAACGTATCCACAGAGTTGAACCGCGAGGCCGCATAGCCGCCATAGCTGGCGCTGGCCTGTTCCACCACGTCCACATGATCGGGGGGTAATTCATCGAGAAAGCGAGAGGGAATCGTCGTCTGCCACAGGCCGCGGATGCGTCGGTTGGTGGCGAAGTAAATCTTCACCCGTTTGCGCGCGCGCGTCACGCCAACATAACAAAGCCGCCGCTCTTCCTCGAGGCCCGAGCGGCCCTGTTCGTCCAAAGCGCGCTGATGGGGGAACAATCCCTCCTCCCAGCCCGGCAGGTAAACAGTGTCGAACTCAAGCCCCTTGGCCGCATGCAAAGTCATGATGCTGATGCTGGCCTCGCCTTTCGCGTCGCCGACATCCATCACCAGCGAGATGTGCTCAAGGAACGAGGCGAGGTCCGGGAATTGCTCCATCGAGCGCACGAGTTCCTTGAGGTTCTCAAGCCGTCCCGCAGCGTCCGCCGAGCGGTCCTTCTGCCACATGTCGGTATAGCCGGATTCCTCCAGCACCATTTCCGCCAGCTCGTTATGCGGTTTGGATTCGAGCAGCGACGACCAGCGGTCAAAATCGCCCATCAGCGCGCGCAAAGCCTGCCGCTGTTTGGGCTTGAACTCCTCGGTCTCGATCAGCATCCGCGCAGCATGCATCAGCGGCACGCCCTCGCGCCGCGAGCAATTGTGCATCAGCGCCAGAGCGGCGTCGCCAAGACCGCGTTTTGGCGTGTTGAAAATACGCTCGAACGCCAGATCGTCGGTGGGTTGCGCCACGCAGCGGATATAGGCCAGAGCATCGCGAATTTCCGCCCGCTCATAAAAGCGCGGACCGCCGATGACGCGATAGGGCAGGCCCAGCGTGATGAAGCGCTCTTCGAACTCGCGCATCTGAAACGAGGCGCGCACGAGGATCGCCATATCCTCAAGCGAATGGCCGCGCCGCTGCAATTGCTCGACGTCTTCGCCCACCACCCGGGCTTCTTCTTCCGAATCCCAAAGCCCCTGAACGGTCGGCTTTTCACCCGCCTCGCCATCGGTGAACAGCGTTTTGCCAAGCCGCCCTTCGTTGTGCGAAATCAGGCTGGCGGCAGCGGCCAGAATGTGTCCGGTCGAGCGATAATTGCGCTCAAGACGCACAACCGTTGCGCCAGGAAAATCCTTCTCGAAGCGCAGGATGTTGTCGACGTCGGCGCCGCGCCAGCCGTAGATCGCCTGATCGTCGTCGCCCACGCAGCAGATGTTGCGCTGGCCGCCCTCGCGCGCCGCTTGCGCCAGCAAACGCAACCACAAATATTGAACCGTGTTTGTGTCCTGATATTCGTCCACCAGAATATAGCGGAAGCGACGCTGAAACTCGGCCAGAACGTCCGGGTTTTCGCGCAAGAGCCGCAGGCCTTCGACCAGCAAATCGCCAAAGTCCGCCGCGTTCAGGGCTTTCAGCCGCTCCTGATAAAATTCGTAAAGCCGGCGCCCTTTGCCGTTGCCAAACGCTTCGGCCTCTCCGGCGGGCACGCGCGCGGGCTCAAGACCGCGATTTTTCCAGCCGTCGATCAGGATCGAGAGCTGGCGCGCAGGCCAGCGTTTCTCGTCGATGTTTTCGGCTTGCAGCACCTGTTTCATCAGGCGGATCTGGTCGTCCGTATCGAGAATCGTGAAGCCGGACTTCAGCCCCACCAGCTCGGCGTGACGGCGCAGGATTTTGGCGCCGATGGAATGGAACGTGCCGAGCCACGGCATACCCTCGCCCACTGGCCCGGCCAGCGCGCCGATGCGCTCCTTCATCTCGCGCGCGGCCTTGTTGGTGAAGGTGACGGCGAGAATCTCATGCGCCTGCGCGCGGCCCGTGGCGATGATGTGGGCGATGCGCGTCGTCAGCACCCGCGTCTTGCCGGTGCCAGCCCCAGCCAGCACCAGCACGGGGCCGTCCATAGCCTCAACCGCTGCCCGCTGTTCGGGGTTCAAAACGTCAAGGTAGCGCGGCGGCGCCAGGCCTGCCTGCATGGCGGCCTGAGCGCGCGCAGCGATGCCCCCGACGCGCGGAGCGCGGGCGACAGGCAGGTCAGTCTCGTCGAAATTCTCAAACGGATCAGTCACGAGGCTTGTGGACCATAAACTAGAACGAAAGGCGAATCATCGAGGGTAATGTGGGGGCGCGGGCGGAGAATGTCGAATTTTTGCGGGCCGCCCCAATGTCATCCCCGCGACGGCGGGGAACCACGACAGGCGGTGGGCTCAATTCCTGCCGTTGATGGCGGTAATCCCGCCATGGCGCCCCTTACCGCCGCGTGCAGACGATCGCTTTGGGCAAGCATGCTGGCCCCGGCGTCGAACATTGCGGGGCCCCTGCCTCATTGCGGGCGCAGACGCTGCAGGCGTTCGTCCACTCCAGGCATTTAGGGTCGGCGTCGGCGTAGGCGGGCATTGAGACGGCCCGCTCCGGCGCAGGCATTTTCGGCGCGCTCTGCTCGTCGGCACGGGCGCTGGCCGCCAGCGTCAGGACGGCGAAAATAATCCCGATGCGCCTGAACATGCCCATGGTCGAGTCCTGACGTGCTGGTGATCTCGTTAGCTCTGCGCCCGTACATATCAGAGCGCTGGGCGGGTGACGACGCCGCTCTTTGGGCCGCGGGCTTCCAGCCCGCATGCGCGCGAGGCCCCGCCCGGTCCTGACAACTGCGCGCGAGGCCGCGCGCAGTCCTGAAAACGGCCAGCACTCCAGCGATTTGCAAATCGCATCAAAGGATGTATATTATTATATATAACATTTATATCTTGGAGAATAGAATGCGTTCGTGGATCACCTCCCTTGCTTTCGCCGCCAGCCTTGCCGCATCGGCATCCGCAATGGCGGCTGAGCCGCTGGTTAATTCCAGCTGGTTGAAGGACAATCTCGGCAAGCCGGGTCTTGTGGTCGTTGACCTGCGCAGCGGCGGCGGCGCCGTTCGCGAGGATTACGTGAAGGAGCACATTCCCGGCTCCGTGTTCTCCGACTACGCCAACGACGGCTGGCGCGAGAAGGTTGGCAATGTGGTTGGCATGTTGCCGCCGGCCGACAAGGTTGAGAAGGTGATCGGTGCCCTTGGCATCGACAACAAGAGCCACGTTGTGATCGTGCCGATGGGCCGTCAGGCGCTCGACATGGGCGCGGCGACGCGTCTGTACTGGACCTTCAAGGTCATGGGTCATGACGAAGTGTCGATCCTCGACGGCGGTTGGCTCGGCTGGACGAAGGACGTGGACGCTGCGACCAAAAAGCCGTTGAACCCGCTGGCTTCCGGCGGCGTGACGCCGCAGGCCAAGACCTTCAAGGCGAACGTGCGCAAGGAAATGCTCATCACCGTCGCCGACGTTGAAAGCGCCCGCGTGCGCGGCGTGACGCTGGTCGATAACCGCCCCAACGATCATTATGTCGGCGCGACGGTCATTCCGACCGTGAAGAAGGCCGGCACCATCCCCGGCGCCAAGAACGTGCCCGAGAGCTGGATCACCGGCAACAATGGCGGCACTGTGCGCTCGAAGGAATTGCTGACCTCGCTTTATCGTCAGGCTGGCGTGGCCAGCGACGTCGAGCAGATCGCCTTCTGCAACACCGGCCACTGGGCCTCTCTGGGCTGGTTCGCCTCGCATGAAGTGATCGGCAACAAGAAGGTCCTGATGTACGACGGCTCAATGGCCGAATGGACGCTGGACGATTCGCTGCCGGTGTATCAGGCGATCAAGTTGAACTAGAGGCTTTTAGAAGAGCGCCGCTCTGGACCGCGCCCGACATAGCGCGCTTCTTGGGGGCGCAATTCCCTCATCCGTCGCGCTTTGCGCGCCACCTTCTCCCGCGCGCGGGAGAAGGAAGGGGCCAGCCTAAAAGTCGAGGCCGATCTGTTTTGTGCTGGCTTCGCGCTTGGCGGATTTTGAGGAGGGGGCGATCCACGGCAGGTCGGGCTGTTGCTTTTCGAACAGGTTTTCGATGGTGAGAATCTGGATTTTGGCGACGCGGCCATGCAGCGGGCTTTCATAAAAGCCTGCGGCGGCGGCCTCGCTTATCATCGGGCGCGTTGGCTTGGCGAGCGTGACGAACACGCCGACCTTGGCGTTCTCGCGGTCAACCGTGGCGATAAGGTCTCGGATCATCCTCACGTCCACATTGTCGCCTCCCTTGATGGAGACGACCGCCTTCTCGTGTTTTTTCCCGTCGGGCTGGAACCAGATGTAGCCGTCCACGCCGCCGTCGGCGCCCTTGCGTCCACCCTTGAAAGGCTGCGCGCCAACGATCATAGATAGCGCCCAGAGTTGGAACTCGTGCTTGTCCGCTCGCGCCAGTTCGCGCGCGGCGGCCAGATCGCGTGGCACGCCGATGACTTCGAACTGCGCTTGCGGAAACGCGCTTGTCAGCCGGTCGCGAATAAGGCCGACGGCCAGATGCGTAACGTCGATGCCGATCCAGCGGCGGTTGAGTTTTTCGGCGGCGTGAATCGTCGTGCCGCACCCGCAAAAAGGATCGAGCACAAGATCGTTCTCGTTCGAGGATGCTTTGAGAATGCGCTCAAGAAGCGCGACGGGTTTTTGCGTGGGATAGCCGAGATTCTCGTTTCCCAAGGCTGGCGCTACATCGTCCCAGTCATTCTGCAATTGAACTCCGGGCATCTCGTCAAGAAATCGCTTATATTCAGGCGTCCCCGTACTGGCATAAGCTATGCGCCCTTCGCGCTCGAACTTCGCCATGTTCTCCCGGCTATACGCCCAAAAGCGCCCAACATATGGTAGGGCACATTTATACTCCCATCCCTTGCGTGGAGTGAGAAATTCGTCATTGAGATCGCCCTCCCAGCTCCCGCCAATTGGTCTCTTGATAGGCCAAGGATAGGAAACATCGCCCCCGGGTTTGGCTGCGGTCAAATCACCTCTACGAAAGCGCCGACCATTTTCATCTAGAAGCCGATAAGCTGATCGCTTGTATTCCTCGTAATAATCAGTGAATTGCGAGTTCCAGATCCAAGTTGACGATTTCGTGTAAAATAAAATTTCATCGCGTACATTTCCGAATTGTCTGCGGCCCTGCTTGCCGTCGTTATGCGCGGACGAGCGTTTCCAGCTAATCGCTGAACGGAAGCTCCTCATACCAAACACCGCATCCAAAAGTATCTTCAAATAATGGCTCGCCGTCGGGTCGCAGTGCAAATACAGCGAGCCTGTGGGCTTCAGCACGCGGTGCAATTCGATCAGGCGCACCGCCATCATGGCGAGATACGCCATCATGTCGTTTTCCTTCAGCACCGCCCGCATGGCGCGCAGCATCTCAGCCGCGTCCGAATGGCCCGAGCGCATCACGTCGTCGAAGGCCGCTTCCGCTGAATCGGTCCAGTGCCATGTGTCGTCAAACGCCACGATCTGCGATTGGCTCTGGCTGCCGTCGGGCGCTCTGAACAGCACGTTGTAATTGGCGTTCGAGTTGAACGGCGGATCGAGATAGACGAGATCGACGCTCTCGTCCTCGATGTGGTTGCGCAAAATGTCGAGGTTGTCGCCATAAAAAAGCGCGTCGCCCGAAGGGTTCATCCGCATGGCGGCGCCCGGCGGCCAGCATGAAAGCAAGCAAAGGGGCAATGCATCGGGGCGAATCCTGCAACAAAACAAAAAATAATGTCGCGCAGCTTAGCCTGAACAATGACGGCGGGGAAGCGAACTTTACGCGCGCTCCGGCGCCTTCGCGTGCCCGTTGTCGTTGGCGGGCGCGGACCGGGCTTCAGGGAATGCGGCGTCCAGTTTTTGTTGCAGCTCGGCGATCACGGCGCTGTAATCGCCGGGCGTGCCGGTCGCCGCTGCGATGATGTCGGCGGTTTCTGATCTCGCCATGTCAATCTGCCTGTCGGCAATGGCGCCAATGAGCGGCGCCAGCCGCGCAAATTCCCGCTCGCGATGGCGCAAGCCCTGGCGTCCGCCGTTGACCAGCTTTGTCACCCGCACAATGTCGGCGGCGTCGCAGGCCGCGTTGATGCCTCGCGCCGACCAATAGGCGGCGGCGATTTCCAGCGCGGTTTCCAAATCGCTGGCCCGATCGGGATCATTTTCCAGCGGCTTGCCGATGATGTCGCCAAAGCGTGCGTAGTTATAGCGGCCCGTGATTTGAATGTAGCCGCGCCCGCGAAAAGCAAAGCCGTCGCCTCGCTCCACATTGCCCAGCTCAGAGGCTTTCTTTGGATTGCCCAAACCATAGACGCGCTCGCCCAGAGCATATTCATCGCCCGCCAGCCTGCGCGCTTCAGCCGCGCCAATGCGCGCCGAATGGACGCCGGGGCCAAAGACTTCCACGATGCGCCTGGCCGAATAGCGCAACGATTCCACGACGCGCGAAAGCCCGCCGGTTTCCGCGCTCGCCTGCGCCAGAAAATGCGCCAGCCTTTCGGGTTTATCGAGAACGCCGATAGGCCCAAGAACGAGCGGCGCCCTTTCTGCAATATCGCCCAGAAGCGCTGGTGAGCCTTTGGGGAACAGGCTACGAAGATCGCTCTGCGAAAGCGCAATCATCGCCCGCCGCCGTGCATCGTCGCGCTGACAAAAGTCCTCGTCATGCCAATTTTCCACTTAGGTTGAGATCAAGTTAGGACATAATTCCTCACCGCTCCCGTTCAAGTCATGCTCCTGCAAATGAACCGCGCAAACAGGCTGGAAAAACCTGTATGCTGGCCCCAAATCATTGCTGCGCACGGAGCCGTTCCGCCTTTGGCATTTTTTCGCGAAGCGCTGACATTTCTGGCGGTTCTCATCATCGTCGCGTTGAGCGCGGCGCTGGCGATCCCGCATGTCGTGGACTGGACGGCGCGGCGCGGCTGGGTCGAATCCATCCTGTCTCAGGCTCTGGGCGCGCGCGTTGAAGTCACCGGCGCTATCGACGTCAAGCTGCTGCCATCGCCGATTCTGGATCTGGGTCAGGTGTCGGTTCGCGGACTCTCGCCCGGCGATCCGCAAATGTTTGCGCAGCGGCTGCGGCTTGAAATGGCGCCGGCGCCGCTGTTGCGGGGCGCCGTGCGTTTCGTTGAAGCCCGTCTTGACCAACCCCGCATGACGCTCTCCTTGAGCGAGGACGGCGGGCTTGCGCTGCCAAGGCCGCCCGCCAATGCGCCGGAGGAATTGGCGTTTGAGCGCATCGAAGTGCATGGCGGGCAAATCGAGATCACGCGGCCGGGACGCGAAAGGCTGCTGCTCGGCGACGTCACGATGAATGCGGAAGCTGCGTCGCTGCAAGGCCCCTTCAAGGGCGCGGGCTCGTTGCGCACAGGCGGGCAGGCGCTGGCGTTTCGCTTTGGGAGCGGCGTGCAGGAAAATGGGGCTCTCCGCCTCAAGGCGTCCGTGGACGGGGTGGGGCTTGCCCCGCACATCGAGTTCGACGGTGCGCTTGGGACGCAAGCCATGGGCCTCAACACGCGCTTGCAGCTTGAAGGCGCCGCCGTGCTGTCGGGGCGTATGAGCGCTGGCGGCGTGACGCTGCCATGGCGCGCTGCGGGACTGGCGCAAATTGAACCCGGGCGAGCAAGCCTGGATGCCCTGGAGTTGCGCCTTGGCGGGGAGGAGCGGACCGCGACGCTGGCGGGCGCCGCCCATTATGATGCAGCGAGCGGCCTTGCGAGCCTGAAGCTCAATGCGTCCCGGCTCGATCTTGATCGCCTGATCGCGCAAGGGGGCGCGCAAGAGGGACCAGATTCCGAACAACCCATCGCGCTGGCGGGCCGTGCGCTCGCCGATGCTCTGGCCAGCCGCTTCAGGGCTGGCGACTGGCCGTTTGAGCTCGAGTTCGCAACGCCTGCGCTCCAGATTGGCGGCGAGACGCTGGGCGATGTTCGCCTGCGCTTTGGCTCGCGCAGCGGGGACGCGCTGACCGGGAGCGCGCTGGCGGTAAAGGCGAACCTGCCGGGCCGTTCGCACCTGTCGCTGGACGGCAAAATCGAATCCGGACTGGCGGCGCAATTCTCCGGCGCCCTGTCGGCCAGCGCGCGCGATTTGCCGCGTCTGGCCGATTGGGTCGGGCGCGTCGATGTTGATCTGGCGGAGCGTTTGCGCGCCATGCCGTTTCGCGCCATCGACATTGAGGGCAAGGTGGAATTATCGCACGCGGCGATTGCGGCGCGCGAGCTTGTGGTCAAGGCGGATCGCTCCACCTTTACGGGGGCCGCCGCTTTCACGCGCGCGTTTGGCTCAGAGCGTGCGCGCCTGTTCGCCGATCTCACGTCGTCGGCGCTGGATATTGAAGGCCTGCCTGACCTGACCGGGCCTGCGCGCGCCGCTGCTGGCGTCGATCTCAATTTGGTGTTTGATGCGCGCGCCGTGCGGGTGGCGCGCATTGGCGAGGGCATGGTCGATTCCGGGCGCATCAGCGCCAAAGTGCTGCGCCAGGGCGACCTTTTGCAGCTTGAGCGCTTGTCGATCCAGAACGTTGGCGGCGCCAATTTGCAGGCGAGCGGACAGGCCGATTCATCGGGCGCCCGGATCGAGCTGGCGCTGGACGCCCAGCGTCTCGGCGAGCTGGCCGCACTCTTGCGCCGTATTGCGCCGGGGCGCGTCGCCGATCTGATTTCAGAGCGCGCCACCGCTTTGTCGCCAGCGCGCGTGAAATTTGAGGCGCAGGCCGCGCCAGATTCGGGCGGCTTTGCGCTGCGCAGCCTCAAGATTGACGGCAGCGCGCGCGGCACGCGCATTGTCGGCGCCGTAGCGCCCGATGGCGCGCGTATCGACGGCGAGCTGGAGTTCACCTCCGCCGATGCGTCGATGTTGCTGCGGCAGTTCGGGTTTGACGCTGCGCCGGTTCCCGGCCTGCCGCGCGCCCGCGTCATCGTGCGCGGGCAGGGCGGGCCTGCGGAAGGCTATGGCCTCAACATATCAGGCGACGTCGCGGGTTCGGGAATCGCTTTTGAGGGGCGCCTGAATACGCAGGGCGAGCATTTAAGCAGCGTTGGCAAGGCGCGTGTGCGCGCTGCCGATTCCGGGCCTTTGTTGCGCACGCTCGGGCTGGCTGCGCCAGACCTGACGGGCGCCGCGCCGATGGATTTGAGCGCCAACACGGACCTGCGCGATGGACGGCTGGAATTCAGCGCCCTTTCAGGAAACGTTCTTGGCTCAGGCGTTTCGGGTGCGCTGCGCCTCGCCCGGCCTGCTGGCGGGGGACGCCTCGCGCTCAACGGTTCGCTGCTGGTGGACAAGCTGTCGTTATCGAGCCTCACAGGATTTGCGCTGGGCGCGTCAACGTCGCCAAAGGCTGGCGCGCTGTGGTCGGAGCAGATGTTTGCGCCTGCGCCAACGCATCCGTTTTCATCCAGCATTGATTTGCGGATCGGCGCGTTTGATGTGCGCGGCGCTGGCGGACAGGAAGCCTCCATGCGCCTTTCCATTGTGCCGGGACAGGTGAACCTTGAAGACATGAGCCTGCGCATGGGGCAAGCCAGCCTTGCAGGCCGTGTGAGTTTGCGCCGCGACAAGGGCGTTGGCTCATTGTCGGGACGGCTTGATTTTGATGCGCCGACGGGTGGGCGCGCTGGCCTTGAAGGGCGGATCGCCGGTTCGGTTGAAATCGCGGGCGTCGGCACCAGCGAAAATGCGTTGATCGCCAGTCTGGCGGGCGGCGGTGAGACGCGCCTTTACGACACGCGGGTGCTGCGCACAGATTCCGGCGCTCTCGACCGCGTGATCGAGGCTGCCGAAAAAGACGCCCTTATCGTTGATGAGGCCAACGTCGTCGCCGCGCTGGGCCGCGAACTGGAACGCGGTTTTCTCATTGTGCCGCAGGCGCGTTTTGAAACCCTGATCGCCAGCGGCGTGGCGCGGCTGCAACCGGGCGCAATTGAGGGCGGCGCTGGCGCCGCCGCTTCCGCCCGCGCCTGGGGCATGCTCGATCTGCGCGACCAGCGCCTCGATGCTGGCGTTGAAATCTCCAGCAGAACGCCACTGCCCAATTGGTCAGGCGCTTCCCCGCGCATTCGTGTGACATGGAGCGGGCCGCTCGAAAAGCCTGTGCGCGGCATCGAAGCCGGGGCGCTTGTCAACACGCTCAGCACCCGCGCCATCGTGCGCGAATCCGCGCGCATCGCCGCAATGGAGGCCGACATGCGCGAGCGGGCAGCCTTCAACCGCCGCTGGAAAGCGCAGGAATGGCTACGCGTGCGCGCAGTCGAGATTGAGGCTTTCAAGCGCGAAGAGGCCCGGCGGATTGAAGAGGCAAAACGTCTGGAAGAAGCGCGCATGCGCCGCGAGCAGGAGATTCAAAACGCGCAAAGCGCCAAAGCGGCCAGCGATGCACTGAAAGCGTTGATCCAGCGAAGCCTTGAGGAGCCCGGTTCAGGTCTGCCCGGTTCAGGTCTGCCAATGAACATCAGCCCGAACTAGCGACGCAGCGTACTCAGCACGAACACGCGGATCGCAGAGGAAAGATTACCCTCTCCACGCTTTGCGTCGATCTCCGCCGCCAGCCGCGCCAACGGAATGCCGCGCGCCTGAGCAATGTCGCGCAGAGCGAACCAGAACGCGTCTTCCAGCGAAATCGAGGTGCGATGTCCGGCGATGACGAGCGAGTGTTTGCGCATGCGCGTGGGATCAGCCGCGCTTTGCGCGCCCAGGCCGGCTTCAATTTGCGCTTGCGGATCAGGGCTCATTTTTGTTTATGGAAACATCTTCGGTCAGTTCGCGCTTGTGGCCGTCGATGCGGCGCGCCTCAAGCTCGCTGAATGCGGCGCTTGTTCTGCGCTCGGTCTTTGTACGGCCAAAAGCAGCGCGGTTGATCTGCGCCTGTTCGCTCGCCTGCGTGCGCGCGCGGTCTTTGCGGGCGCGACGCAGGTTGACGATCTCGCCCATTCTCAGGGCTTTTTGCGGAAGGCGTCGATGGAGACGACCTTGGTCGCGCTCTGCTCGCCATCGGCCGGTTTCGTCTCGCCCCCGGCAGGCTCCTGGACAGCCTGAAGCGCCGGCTTTTCGGCTGCGATTTTCTCCTGCGCCATGCGCGGCGCAACTTTTGGAACCGGGCCTGCCGCCACGTCGCGCGGACCCGCGCGCACAGGCTCCAGCGCCTGCAAATCCTCTTCCTTGGGTTCAAACTTCATAGTGAAGGGAACGGAAGGATCATGAAAACCGGTCAGCGCCGAAAACGGCACGACGAGGCGTTCAGGAATGTTGGAGAACGAAAGTCCGACCTCGAACTGGCGCTCCGAGACGATGAGGTCCCAGAACTGGTGCTGCAGAACGATGGTGATCTCTTCGGGGTATTGCGCCTTCATGCGCGACGACAATTGCACGCCCGGCGCATGAGTCTTGAACGTCACGAAGAAATGATGGTCGCCCGGCAACCCCTCGCGGGCGGCCTTCGACATCAAATCCCGCACCATGCCCCGCAGAGCGTCCTGAACCAGAAGATCGTAACGAATGGCGTGCTGCATGTGGGATCCGGAAGAAGCGTCGTGACTCAAAAAAGTGGAGGCTTCTGTTGCCAGGCGCCTCCGAGCCCCGCCTGAAAGTGCTAACCAACAGGACTTGATTCCCGGTGACGGCGCTGCTTAAGCGGCGACGGCGACCGGAGCATAGTTGTCATTGGCAACTATAGGATTGACCCGATAACGGCGGTATCATGCCGGGCAAAAGACCACCTTTTACACCCCCGTCGATCCTGTTTCGCCCCCGCCGCAACCCGCGACGCGCGCGGGCTGGGGTGGAGGCGCCGGGTACCGCCCCCGGGTCCGGATGGTTTATTACGATGTCCGTTTATCGCCATAGTCTTCTTGCGAAGACAAACCGAATATAGGCGGTCGCAGGGTTTTGTGAAAGGGCGGAAGGGAAAGATTTGTGGGGCGGGGGGAGTGGGCGATAGGCGATAGGGAGCAAGAATACCCCTGGCTACTTCCTGCTGCCCACTCCCTATTCCCCCAACCCGCCCCAAAAATAATGCCACGTTCCATCGGCGCCGATGCCAATGCGTTGCACGGCGACCGGCTTGTCCAGATTGCCGGCCAGGCTGGAAAACATTACGCAACGCCATTGCTGGGCTAATTCTTCCTCTGTCGCAGGCGCTTTTTGCGTTAGCGTGAAGGCGGGCCAGACATAGGTCACAGATTGGCCGCGCGCGCTCTTTACGTAAGGTTGCGCGAAGATCGCCTCCAATACGTGCAGAATTTCGGCGCCTTTTTTGTCCTGCGAGCGCGATCTCAGAAAATTCACGGCTTGCGCGAATGTTTTGGGGCGCTGTGGTCCGCTGGCGAAAATTGGCAGGGTTTCGTTGCGCTCGATAGCCGGGCGCAGCGCCTCAATGTCGCGCGCCTGCACGGCGGCCAGAATCGCCTCGCGCATCTCCTGTACGCGCGGCGGCAAAGCGCGCACATCGGTTGAGGGGGCTGAGATCGTCTCGCTAACGGGCGTGGGCTTTTTGGCCATTTGCGATTTGAGCGCGCCCGGGTTCGGCGCGCAAGCTCAAACCCGAACCACCAATTCTAATGTCTGCTGGCGAACGAGAACTCGCCGTGGCGAATGCGCAGCGGCAATTCCTCCACGATGCGCGCAATGGCGTCTTCGCCGTGGGCGCCCACAAGTTCCTGCAGGGCGGCTTCCAGCGCGGCATAGGCGAGGCTGTCGCCGTCGATGCCGGCCAGCATTGCTTCCGTGAACGCTTCGATCACGTAGGCTACAGCTTCGCGGCGCTCTTCGGCGGCCATGAATTCGTCGGTGAGGAGGTTCGTCGTCATGAGCGGACCCTATTCAAAAGGTCTGGCTTGCGCGACCAATCCGTGAAGGAAAGGTTAACCGGGAAAAGTTAACGCTCAATCAGTGTAGCGATTGCCGATGTCGCGGGCTATCTGTCCGCCCTCGTCCAGAAAGCGGGTGATGACGAGGCGCGCGTTGGGCGTGCAGGCGCGATAGGTGGCCTCATACCCCCGATAGCCGCGATTATAGCCGCCCGCCAACCGATCGCGCCGCTGCGTTGTGGCACCTTCGCTCTCAATCAGTGCGGCCATGCGGGCGCGCCATTGCCCTCTGGATTTGGCGGCCGAATCCTCGCCGCAAACCGAGGTGAGCCATTCCAGCGCGCCCAGAATCTCGGAGAGGCGCAGCAATTGCCGCTCATAGGGCGGCGGAGTCTCCAGCGACGCCGGAGCAGGGATTTCGGCAGGAGCCGGCGCCGCGCGACGGGGCTGTTGTGCAGGCTGCGCGAACGCGTTGGCGCCCAATGCCAGCGTCATAACCAATGTCAGCGTCATGGCCAGCGCGCCCATCATCGAGGGAAAACGTTTTGCGCTCATGTTTTTGCGATCAGTACGCGGGCGCTCGCCAAAAGGGCGGGCAGGCCGTCGGTCAGCGGCAGGTCGCGGGCCTGCAATTCGTTCGCCCAGATCAGCCGGCTCAATTCCTCTCCCGCCTCGCCCTCGCCGCTGAGCCAGCGGGCAACGAACGAGGCGATGACGTAATGACGCTTCACGCGTCCGGCCTCGTCATGGGCGATGACCTCGCGCCAGCCGTTGAAGGCGACGATCTGCGCAATGACGCCCGTCTCTTCGGCCAGCTCGCGCAGGGCCGCTGCTTCCAGCGATTCGCCGGTTTCCACCAATCCGCCCGGCAGGCTGAAAATCTGGTCGTAGGGCGGATTACGGCGCGCGCCCAGCAATACGCATCCAGCGCGAAAAACCGCTGCGCTGGCGCATAAAATTGGGCGGGCGGGGTAGTCGCGGCTATCGGGATCGGTTTGCGTCATGCTGGGGACTGAATCCATCTTCACGGCACGCTAGCATTTCCCCGGTCCGGCGCGATAGGCGGCTCGTTATCTGGTGGCGTGCCGGACTCTTGACCTTAATCAAGGCGCCTTGCGCCAATCGCGCGCAAGCTGTATTACAGAACGACATAGATGAGAATAGATCGCAACAGGCTTTCTGTTGGGGTTCAAGAATAAATTCTGGAGGCTGCGGCAATGACGAGATCGACCGCCTTTGCGCAACAGGCTGCGGCGACGAGAATGCTCGTTGAAGGCGGCGGCTGCTCGTTCCGCAATGTGCATGAGCGGTTGCAATCGTCGGGCCTTCGCCCCACGCGCCAGCGCATGGCGCTCGGCTGGCTGCTGTATGGCAAGGGCGAGCGGCACGTCACCGCCGAAAATCTTTATGAGGAAGCGCGCAATTGCAATACCGCGCTGTCTCTGGCCACCGTCTACAACACGCTGCGGCAGTTTTCGGACGCGGGCCTCCTGCGCGAGATCGCCGTCTATGGCTCGCGCATCTGGTATGACACCAATATCGGTCCCCATTATCACTTCTATGATGAGGATCGCGACCAATTGCTCGACATCCCGGAAGAGATGTTGAGTCTTGTGAAGATGCCGGACGCGCCGCAGGGCATGACGATTCTGAGCGCCGACGTCATCGTGCGCGTGAAGACGGCCGGGTAACAGCCGCTTCGTGCTTAAGTCACGGAAACAGACGATGCCGGGTCCAGCCGCCCTCCGGCTCCGGCCTGCGAAACACCACGCGGTCGTGCAGGCGGTAGGGCCGGTCGTGCCAGAATTCCATTTCCACCGGGCGAATGCGATAGCCGATCCAGTGGGGCGGGCGGGGAACGTCGCCAACCGGATATTTTAAAGCGGTCGCCGCAATGGCTTTTTCAAAAGCAAAACGCGATTCAAGCGCGCGCGATTGCTCGCTCGCCCAGGCGCCGATTCGTGCGTCGCGCGGGCGCGAGGCAAAATATGCGTCTGATTCGGCTGCTGTCACTTCCTCGACGATGCCGCGCACGCGCACCTGACGGCGCAGAGATTTCCAGTGAAAATTGATCGCCGCCCGCCAGCTGACGTCCAGCTCGCAGCCTTTGGCGCTCTGGCGGTTGGTGTAGAACACAAAGCCGCGCTCGTCGTGCTCTTTCATGAGCACCATGCGCACGTTAGGCAATCCGTCGCTGTCCACCGTGGCGAGCGCCATGGCGGACGGGTCGTTGATTTCCTTCTCGCGGGCCTGCGCAAACCATTCGTCGAACAGCGCGAAGGGCTGCGTTGTCTCGGTGAAGTCACTTTGTGTTAACTGATTCAATGCTTTCATCCAGTTTGCTGATGATTGCAGCCCGCCGATGACCGTGAGTCACACTTTGCCTGAGCGCCGTCAAACCATTTTGCGCAATATAGGACGCCCGCGCCGCCTTGTCGCGGGAGGCGCCCGCCTTTGCGCGCTGGCGATGATAGTGGCCGCGGGCGGTTGCGCGACTGCAATTCCGCTGCCTTCTTTTATGGGCATAGGGACGGCTAACGACGTGACCGGATCCATTCCGCCGCCTTCGGCGGCGTTATCGCCATTCCTCGATCAGGAGGATTGGCGGCGCGCGAAGGGCGCTATGGGGCTGGCGCTTGATCCGCAAGGCAACGGGGCGCCGGTGTCGTGGGACAATCCCCGCTCGCGCGCGCGCGGCGCGTTTACGCCGGTGGCAGACGCCAAGCCGGTGGACGACAAGATCTGCCGCGCCTTTCTGGCTGAAATTGGCGGCGCGGCGCCCGCCCGTTCGCTTCAGGGAACCGCCTGCCGCGACAAGGCTGGCGAGTGGGTTCTTGGCGACGTGAAGCCGTGGGTTGGCCGCGCCGGCTAGAGGAATTTGCGTCTGGTCACGCTTTCGTCCACTCCTGCTTGTGCGCGAAATCAATTGCAACAGCGCGCGAACCTCCCCAAATGGGAACAGACACGAGTTTCATCGAGACACATGCGGCCGCGCCTTGCCGGGCGGCTGCGGGACCGGATACATTATGGCGACACGCGATCCTTACAGCGTTCTGGGAATTTCTAAATCGGCCTCGGCGGACGACGTCAAGAAGGCTTATCGCAGGTTGGCCAAAAAGCTCCATCCCGACCAGAACACGAGCGACCCGAAGGCCAAGGACAAGTTCTCTGAAATCAACACCGCCTACGAAGTTCTGGGCGATGCCGAAAAGCGCGGCAAATTTGATCGCGGCGAGATTGACGCCGACGGCAGGCCGCGCGGGTTCGAGGGCTTTGGCGGTGCGCGCCCCGGCGGGCGGCCCACGGGAGCGGGCGCAGGAGCTGGAGCCGGCGCAAATTGGCGCAATTTCGAGTTCGAGGCGGGCGCTCCGGGCGGGCGCAATGCGGGCGGGTTCGATCCTTCCGATATTTTCGCCGATCTGTTTGGCGGTGGACGGCGCACGCGTCCCGGCGCCAATCCTCCAGCTCAAGGCGAGGATTTGACGGCGGTCGTCACCGTGCCGCTGCAGCGGGCGGTCAAGGGCGGCGAGGCGCGCGTCACTTTGCCCACGGGCCGAACGCTGGACGTGAAGATTCCTGCTGGCGTCGAGGCTGGCCAGCAAATCCGCCTCCGCGGGCAGGGCCAGCCCTCCGCCATGGGCGGGCGCCCCGGAGACGTGATTTTGACTATCGAAATCGCGCCCCATCCGGCGTTCAAGGTGGATGGTCGCGACCTGCGGCTTGATCTGCCGGTGACGCTCTACGAGGCGGCTTTGGGTGGCGGCGTGCAGGCGCCCACGCTCGACGGGCTGGTGGAATTGTCGCTGCCGCCCGGATCTGCGGGCAAGACGTTGCGCCTGCGCGGCAAGGGCTTGCCAAAATCGGGCGACAAGGCTGCGGGCGATCTGTTCGTGACCCCGCGCATCGCGCTGCCCGAGGCTATGGACCCGGAATTTGAGGCGCTGATGAAACGCTGGCGCGCCGACAAGCCCTACGATCCGCGCAAGGGCATGTAACGCATGAATTTGACACAATAAAATCTACAAGCGGGAGAGCGGAGTAGACGCTAAAATGCGTCTTTGCGCAGCCTGAACCCGGCGCCAAACTTGAGGACTCGACCAATGACAAAGCGCAAGATCATCATCACCGGCGCCGGCCTTGGTGGACTTTCCGCCGCCTCGTGCCTGATGAAAGCTGGCCACGAGGTCGAGGTTTACGAGCAGGCGGCGCAATTGGGCGAGATCGGCGCCGGCATCCAGATCAGCGCCAACGCCCAGCATGTCCTGCGCGATCTTGGGCTTGGTCCCGAAATCGACCGGCTTGGCGTGCGCCCCGGCGCCTACGTGTTCCGCCTGCACGACACGGGCGAAGTGATTCAGCGCTTCTCGCTGGCGGAAGACCATGAGCAGAAAAACGGCGCGCCCTATACGCAAATGCATCGCGCTGATTTCCACAACATATTGGCCAGCAAGGCGCAGGAAATGCGCCCCGACGTCGTGCGTCTCAACAAGCGCGCGACCGGCTATGTGGAGAACGAGAACGGCGTCGAAGTGCATTTCACCGATGGCAGCGTTGCGCGCGGCGACGTGCTCGTGGGTTCAGACGGCATCAAATCGGTCGTGCGCAACCAGATGTCGGGCGGATCCAATCCCGTCTACACCGGCGACGCCGCATGGCGTCTGGTGATCCCGACGGAGCGTCTGCCCAAGGGGCTGATGGAACAGGTGATGTCGGTGTTCATGGGGCCGGGCGGCCATGTGGTCGCCTATTACCTGCGCGGCGGCTCATTGTTCAATTTCGTGGGGCTTGTCGAAAAGGACGAGCCTTCGGAAGAATCGTGGACGATGAAGTTCCCCTGGGAAGCCCTGAAAGCCGATTATGCCGGCTGGCATCCGATGATCCAGACCATCATCGACACTGCGGACAAGGATATGTGCTATCGCTGGTCGCTGTTCCGCCGCGAGCCTTTGATGAACTGGAGCACAAAGCGCGTCACGCTGCTGGGCGATTCCTGCCATCCCACGCTGCCCTATCTGGCGCAGGGCGCGGCGATGTCGATTGAAGATGGAGCGGTGCTGGCGCGCGCGATGGGCATGTCCGACGACGTGTCCGAATGCCTGCAAATTTATCAGCGCAACCGCATCGACCGCACAGCGCGAATCGTGCGCCAGTCCACCGCCAACCGGGAATTATTTCACCTCAAGTCGCAGGCTGAAATCCGCGCCGCGTTCTCAAAGCGGGACGAGGGCGCCGATCGCAACACATGGCTGTATTCCTACAATCCGATCACCGTTGAACTCGTTTGAACGAGCTGGCGCCGCGCGCAAAACGCGGCAGCCGCGCCTTCCAGCGCTCACCGCGCGGAAATTGATCGCGCGCGAGGCGGCCCTTGCGGAGCAAGCTGGTTAATTGCAGCGGCGTTGCGGTCAATATGGCCGATGGCTCGTAAACGGCTTCGGACGCGCTCGTGGCTTCGGGCGCGCCTGCGTCGCCATTCGTCATGAAATCGGGCCAGAGCGGGCGCTCGCGATTTTTGGGCAAGACCCCCTCGCGCGGTTTGTTTTTGGAGCCGGGCTTGCGGCCGGGCCGCACGGCTTCACCGGGAAAATCGTCACAGACCGGCAAAACCGTCGGCGGATCAATGAGGCTACGCAAAATGCGGGCGCCAGCTTCGGGAGCGCCTGGCTGGGCGGAGGCAGGCGCGGGCTTGTCGAACAAGGCTTGCGCGGCCTTCATTTGCGGCGTGCTGCGTCGGCGTTCGGCGACAGGTTCGGGCTCCAGCTCCAGAAAAGGCGTCGGGGTCCCCTCGGCCTTGTCAGCGCGGCGGATGCCTTTTTTTGTTTCAACGGTGAACGGGCGGATCGGGCGGCGCATGAAAGTCCAGAATTAAGCGTTTAACGATATTTTTCGTGGCGAATCTGCCGCTAATACAACTGACGTTCTCATTGTTTTCAGGCGGGGTAAAGCCTGCCCCTAGTTTACGATCAGGTTTACAACTACGAACGCGCCGCCTGCCGACAGTGCGCCCGCCAGAAAGGCGGCTGCAATCGCTAAATCCATCCGCCGCTTTTGCGTGCCTGCGCCGCTGATCTCCAGTGGTCCGATTGGCGGATTTGTTGAGTTTGGCGCGCGCGCTTGCGAGGGGTGGGCGCTGAAGGCTGCGCGCAAAGTGGAATCGTTGCGCCGCCAGACGGCCAGCTTGCGGGCGAGGGTGGGGTCTTGCGTCAGCGCGCTGTCGGCGCGGCGGCGCTGGCCCGGGCCGCATTCATCGTCAAGATAGGCGCAGAGGTCTGCGTCCGGGGCTTGGCCGCGCTTGCCGGAATCGCTCATGTGACGAGGCGCAATTGCGGTCGCCCAGAAGCGGGCGTGCGTGCGCGGGCCGGCTCGAGGCGCAGCGCGAGACCGCTGCGGGCGGCCGCCAGAAGCTGCGCGCATTCGACGCGCCCAATTCCCAGTGCCGAGGAAGCCTGGGAATAGCTCAGACCCTCCAGCACAACGAGCAGCAGAACCGCGCGCTCCAGCGGCGGCAGGCTGGTCAGGCCGACGCGGAGCCTTTCAACCTCGCTGCAGGGCGGCTGGTCGACCGTCACGGGGGTCAGCCGCGCGGATTTGCAGCTGGCGGGGGTCTGTCGCCGGGCCATCGCATGCCGGGCCGCCGCATGGACCAGAAACGCCCGGGCGATGACGCCATAGGCGACGGGACGCCCCTCCTCGCGCGTGATGGCGCCCGCGCCTTGCAGGCTCCGGGCTCTGTGCAGGCCGCTTTCAACCGCGCGGTCAACCTGACCGGGGTCGAAACCCACAGCTTGCGCGAACCGTCGTAGGCCCAGCTCAAGTTGATCGTCGAATGCGTCCGAGGAGATGCGCGCCACCACAAATGGTCTCCCTATTTAATCTAGGGTAGCGCGCGCGAGGGCTCCGGCAATGGTCATTTACGAGCTTTGCCGCTGTTTTTCTGAACAAAACGGCGATAAAAAGCGGATCGAGCCCTGCCTCGCTTCCGCGGCGGTTGCCGTGACGAACTTGCCTTCCCGCAGCGCACGTCTTAAACGGCGAGCAGCGCGCGCCAGGGGGCCGCGGTTTCAGCCCTCGACGGACAAGCCCGATGACTATGCCGATAACCAACACCCCTGCCACAGGAATCCTCGCAGGAAAACGCGGCCTTGTGCTTGGCGTGGCGAACAATCGCTCCATAGCATGGGGAATCGCCAAGGCAGCCCATGATCAGGGCGCGGAACTCGCCTTCACCTACCAGGGCGATGCGCTGGAGAAGCGCGTGCGCCCGCTCGCTCAAAGCCTTGGCGCCCATGTGCTGGGCCATTGCGACGTGACCGACCCCGCGACCATCGACGCGGTGTTCGACGAGGCGGCAAAGCTTTGGGGTTCGATTGATTTCGTCGTCCATTGCATCGCCTTCTCCGACAAGGACGAGTTGACCGGTCGCTATGTTGAGACGAGCGAGGCCAATTTCACCAAATCGTTGCTGATCTCCTGCTATTCCTTCACGGCTGTCGCCCAGCGCGCCGAGAAGCTGATGAGCGAGGGCGGATCGCTGCTGACGCTGACCTATTACGGCGCCGAAAAATGGATGCCCCATTACAACGTGATGGGCGTCGCCAAAGCCGCGCTGGAAGCCAGCGTTCGCTATCTGGCCGCCGACCTTGGCGAGAAGCAAATCCGCGTCAACGCCATTTCCGCCGGTCCCATCAAGACGCTGGCCGCGTCAGGCATCGGCGACTTCCGCTATATTCTCAAGTGGAACGAGTACAATTCGCCGCTGCGCCGCACGGTCACGATTGAAGAAGTCGGCGAGACGGCAGCCTTCATGCTGTCGCCGATGTCGCGCGGCATCACCGGGGAAATCCTGCACGTGGATGCTGGCTATCATGTGGTGGGCATGAAGAACCCTGCGGCGCCGGATATTTCGGTTGTTAGCAGCGAATAGCGGATAGCGAGTAGGGAGTAGGGAGTAGAAATCCCTCATCCGTCGCGCTTTGCGCGCCACCTTTGAGGGCTCTCTCTTCTTCCCTATTCGCCACTCGCTACTCGCTACTCCCCCACAGGACCCCATGCTCAAACATCGCCTCGTCTTCCTCCGTCACGGGCAGACCGATTGGAACGCTGAAGGGCGGCTTCAGGGGCAGATGGATATTCCGCTCAATGACACGGGGCGTTTTCAGGCGGAGAAGGCGGGTAAGACCGTGCTGAAACTGCTTGGCGCCGAAGCGGTTCGCTCGGGCGCCTATTCGTTCGTCTCGTCTCCGCTGGGGCGGGCGCGCGATACGATGGAGATTGCCCGCGCGGCGATGGGGCTGGCGCCGCAAGATTATGCGATTGAGCCGCTGATCGCCGAATTGACCTTTGGCGATTGGGCGGGGCTCACATGGCCGGAGGTGAAAGCGCGCGCACCGCAAGCCGCTTCCTGGCGTGAGGGCGATAAATGGAGCTTCACGCCGCCCAATGGCGAAAGCTATTCAATGTTGGCGGATCGCCTTCTGCCGTGGGTTGAATCGCTTGAGGGCGACGTGGTGGCGGTTTCGCACGGCGGCGTCGCACGCGCGCTGATGGCCATGCTTGGCGGGCTCGCCACTGAACGCGCCGCGCTTGCTGACATCTGGCAAGGCCGCGTGTTGGTGTTCGCGAATGGTCGCTTTGACTGGGTTTAACGCTGTTTGCGTTCAGATCCCGTTCAGGTGCATCGGCTACAAGACGCAGTTCGGCAATTATGCTATCCACATTAGCGCGAGTTTTATCGCGCAATCGTCTGGGGGGACGTTGTTGCGATTAAACAACAGCTATGCCCTCCACATCCGGGCGCAACATTATCATGACGAACGTTCACGGACTGCGTGACGGCCTAGATGGCGATGACGCAATTTTTGACCAGAATTTATCCATTCCAGCCGCCCTTTACGGTCCGGCCATGCCGCACTTGCTGCGCGATGAATTGCTGGCCGAGATTTTCGCCGCCAGCGCCAGCGCTTTCAAAGACTCCATCTGCATCGTCTCAGGTGAGCAGCGGCTGACTTATGCGCAGGTTGACGCAAAGGCCAATGCGCTAGCGCGCGGCTTGCGTCGCCATGCGATAGGTCCGGGCTGCGTCGTCGGCCTGTGGATGGCGCGCGGTCCTGAATTGCTCATCAGCCAGATCGCAATCGCCAAGACCGGCGCCGCCTGGCTGCCGTTCGATTCCGACGTGCCGGTGGAGCGCGTCTCAGAATGCCTCGTCGATTGTCAGGCGAAGGCTTTGCTGGTCGGCCCCGATCATTTTGCGCGGGCCTCGGGCCATGCAAATTCAGAGCATGCTTCTTTTTCAGAGCACGCTTCTTGCCCCGTGCTTATGGCGGAGACGCTGGTCGATCCTGACGATGCGACCGATATCGACGCGCGCGCGCTGGGCTGCACGCCCGATCATCCCGCCTATATGATTTACACGTCCGGCTCGACGGGCAAGCCCAAGGGCATTGTGATTACCGGGCGCAATATCTGCCATTATTTGCGCGCGGCAAACGAAGTGTACGAACTTGTCTCCTCCGATGTTGTGTTTCAGGGCGCCTCCGTTGCCTTCGATCTGTCGATGGAGGAAATCTGGGTTCCCTATCTCGTCGGCGCCAGCCTGTTCGTCGCCACGCCCGCGATCATGGGCGACGCGGACGCTCTGCCCGACGTGATGGATGCGGCTGGCGTGACCGTGCTCGATACCGTGCCGACGCTGCTCTCGATGCTGTCGCGCGATGTTCCGGGTTTGCGCATCATCATTCTGGGCGGCGAGGCGTGCCCACCCTCGTTGGGCGCCCGCTGGTGCGCGCCCCACCGCAAGATTTTCAACAGCTACGGCCCCACCGAGGCGACGGTGGTGGCGACCATATCGGAAGTTCGCGTTGGCGAGGCAGTCACCATCGGCAAGCCGATTCCCAATTACACCTGCTACGTCGTCAACGAGGACATGACGCTTGCCGTGCCGGGCAAAGAAGGCGAATTGCTTATTGGCGGGCCGGGCGTGGCCATGGGTTATCTTGGGCGCGAAGACCTTACGGCTGAGAAGTTCATTCCCAATCCGTTTGGACAAAACGGCGGCGATCCCATTCTCTATCGCTCGGGCGATGCGGTGGCGCTTGACGACAAGGGCGACATTCTTTTCCGTGGCCGCATCGACGATCAGGTGAAGATTCGCGGCTTTCGCGTCGAGCTGGGCGAGATCGAGGCGCGGCTCTCCAACCTGGAGGGCATAGGGCAGGTCGCTGTTGTGCTGCGCACCGACGACGGGCTCGATCAATTGGTTGCTTTCGTCGTGCCTGGCGCGGGTTCCAGCGAGCTGGAGCCCAAAGCGCTGCGCACGCAATTGCGCGAGACTCTGCCCGCCTACATGGTGCCGGCCCGGTTTGAGGCGCTGACGGAATTGCCGCGCCTGCCCTCCGGCAAGGTCAATCGCAACGAATTGAAGAAGCGCCAGCTGTCGGTTCAGGAAGCGCTTGAGGCGCAGGAAGATCCGCGAACGGAAACAGAGGCGAAATTGCTGGAGGCGGCAAAAGCGGTGCTGCCGCCGCAGGCCATTGCGTTCGACGCTGACTTTTTCACCGATCTGGGCGGTCATTCGCTGCTGGCGGCGCGGTTCGTCTCGATCTTGCGCCAGACGCCGGCCTTCGCCACCGTCACCCTTCAGGAGCTTTATTCGACGCGCACTTTGCGCAATCTGGGAAACGTGCTGGACGGGCGCGCGGCGCAGATGGGCGAGCGCGCCAATCTGGACCTTTCGTTCACGCCGCCCCCCCTCATGCGCCGTTTTCTGTGTGGGTCTGCGCAGGCCGCAGCTCTCGTGCTGATCTTCAGCTTCGTGACCATCCAATGGCTCGGCCTGTTTCTGGCCTCGATCTGGATTGTCTCGTCAGACGCGTCGATATGGGTCGAAATGGCGACGTTGATGGGCGTTTACGTCGTCACCAATATCGGGATGAAGGGGCTTGTCGTCGCGCTGAAATGGGCGGTGATCGGGCGCACGAAGCCGGGCGTTTACCCGCTTTGGGGTGTCTATTATTTCCGCGTCTGGTTTGTGCAGCGCCTCGTTCAGGTCACCGCCCTGAAGTTCCTGCAATGCTCGCCGTTGATGCGCTGGTACATGCGGGCTTTGGGCGCCAAAATAGGCAAAGATTCCATGATCGGCGAGTTCGAAGCCGGCGCCATCGACCTTTTGACGATTGGCGACAACGTTTCGACCGGGCTGAAGACCAAGTTCGCCAACACGCAAGTGATCGGCGACAAGATGCATATCGGCCCGATCTCGATTGGCGACGGTGCCTATACCGGTAATTGCTCGGTTTTTGGCCCCAACGTTCACATCGGGCGTGACGCGCAAATTGGCGATCTCACCGCTTTGCTTTCGGGAACCATCGTACCTGACGCCGAGATATGGGACGGCTCGCCCGCGCGCAAAACCGGCATGGTGGACGTGGCCGCCCTGCCGCCTGTGGCGCAGGCCAGCGCGCTGCGCCGCTCCGTCCATGGCGTGATTTACGTTCTGTCCTACATCGTCATTTTGATGCTGGGGCTGTTGCCGATCTTCCCGGCCTTCTACGTCCTCTACAATCTCGACAACTGGATCGACAGCAAAGGCGTGGTCGATTACGAGATTCCGTGGTCGATGTTGCCGATGCTGACGTGGCCGACGGCGTTCGCGCTGGTCGTGGTGGCTATGGTCGTCATCGTCGCCGTGCGCTGGATGATTTTGCCGCGCGTCTCCACCGGCGTTTACTCGATCCATTCCAACTTCTATCTGCGCAAATGGATTGTGGGGCTCGCCACTGAAGTGACGCTGGAGACTTTGTCGTCGCTCTATGCCACGCTCTACATGCGCCATTGGTATCGCGCGATGGGCGCCAAGATCGGCAAGGGTAGTGAAATCTCGACCAATCTTGCCGGGCGTTATGATCTCGTGGATATCGGCGCCGACAATTTCATCGGCGACGAAGCGGTGTTCGGCGACGAGGAATTGCATCGCGGCTGGATGGTTCTCGAAAAAATGAAGACCGGCGACCGCGTGTTCTTTGGCAATGATTGCGTCATTTCCGCCGGCGCCGTGATCGAGGACGACGCGCTGATTGGCGTGAAGTCCAAACTGCCCGAGGGCAAGCGCGTCGGGCAAAAAGAGACATGGTTTGGCTCGCCCGCGATGTCGATCCCCAACCGGCAGAAGGTGGCGATCTCCGCTAATTTCACCTACCAGCCGCCGATGTGGTTCAAGGCGTTCCGGTATGTGTTCGAAGCGCTGCATACGTCCTTGCCGACCGCGCTGTTCATCTCGATGGCCTACATCACCGCCGACGTTATCGCCATGCCTCTGGAGACAGGCGATTGGGGGCTGGCGATCGCCTATTTCCTGGCGTCTGGAATAGCTATGGCGATAGTGGCGATTGTGTTCTGCGCTTCCATCAAATGGGTGCTGATGGGCGTTTACAAGCCGGTCATGAAACCGATGTGGTCGTTCTGGGCCATGCGCACGGAAGCTATCGCCGTGCTCTACGGAGGGCTGGTGGGCAAGGCGTCGAGCGAGTTTCTGCGCGGCACGCCTTTCTTGCCGTGGGCGCTCAGGCTGTACGGCTGCCGGATTGGCAAGGGCGTCTGGATGGAGCTGACTGACGTCACCGAGTTCGATTGCGTGACGGTGGGCGATTATTGCTCCCTGAACATGATGTCCTGCCTGCAGACGCACCTTTACGAGGATCGCATCATGAAGGTCGGTCGCGTGCATCTGGGGTGCGGCGTCACGGTTGGGCCGGGCGCTACGGTGCTCTATGATTCCGTAGTCGGAGACTGGGCGCTATTGGGGCCCCTGACGGTCGTGATGAAGGGCGAGGCGATACCCGGCAACACGCAATGGGTTGGCGCTCCAGCCGAGCCGTTCGTTCCGGCGCTCGCCGCTGACAAGCAGGAGGGGCGCGCGGCGGCCTGATTTGACCGCGCCGCGCCCGGCCCCTAGTAAAAGCTGCATGTAAAGCGGCTCGCGCGCTCAAAACTCGCGCAGGCTGGTCGCGGTCTTTTGCGGAACCTTCCATGTCCCACAACACGTTCGGCCATTTGTTCAGGTTCACTACCTTTGGCGAAAGCCACGGGCCGCTGATCGGCTGTGTCGTTGACGGCTGCCCGCCGCTGGTTGAGCTGAGCGAGGCCGATCTCCAGGGCTACCTCGACAAGCGCCGCCCCGGCCAGTCGCGCTTCACTACCCAGCGCCAGGAGCCCGATCAGGTCCGGATCGTCTCGGGCGTGATGGTGGACGAGGCCAGCGGGCGCCAGCTCACCACCGGCGCCTCCATCGGGCTCATCATCGAGAACGTGGATCAGCGCTCGAAAGATTACGGCGAGATCGCTCACCAATACCGGCCCGGCCACGCCGATTACGTCTATGACGAGAAATACGGCATCCGCGATTATCGCGGCGGCGGGCGCTCTTCCGCGCGCGAAACCGCAATGCGGGTCGCTGCTGGCGGAATTGCGCGCAAGCTCATGAGCGGCGTGACCATTCGCGGCGCCCTCGTGCAAATGGGGCCGCACAAAATCGACCGCGCCAATTGGGATTGGGCGCAGGTGGACGAGAACCCCTTCTTCTGCCCGGACGCCAAAGCTGCTGCGCTTTGGATCGATTATCTCGACGGCGTGCGCAAGTCCGGCTCGTCCTGCGGCGCGGTGATCGAGCTGGTGGCCGACGGCGTGCCGCCCGGCTGGGGCGCGCCGCTTTACGGCAAGCTTGATGCAGAGCTGGCCTCGGCGCTGATGTCGATCAACGCTGTGAAGGGCGTCGAAATCGGCGACGGCATGGCCAGCGCTGCTCTGTCAGGCGAGGAAAACGCCGACGAGATGCGGCTGGGCAATGACGGGGCGCCGTTGTTTCTCTCCAACCATGCGGGCGGCATCATCGGCGGGCTCTCGACCGGCCAGCAGATCGTGGCGCGCTTCGCCGTCAAGCCGACGTCGTCGATTTTGACGCACCGCCGCTCGGTTGATCGTTTCGGCGCCGAGGTCGATATTCGCACCAAGGGTCGTCACGATCCTTGCGTTGGCATCCGCGCCGTGCCTGTTGGGGAAGCGATGATGGCCGTTGTTTTGGCCGACGCGTTCCTGCGTCACCGCGCCCAAACCGGGGCAGGGGCGCCGCGTTGGCCGTTCCCGCGTTAAGCGAGCGAGGCTGGTCCATGTTCGATAAATACATGTTTGCTTTGGGTCGCGGCGTTCGCAGCGCCATGAACGCGCTCGACGACAAGCCCGAGCCCGCCGATCCGGCGCAAGCCCGCGACGTCACCCCGCGCGCGCCTGCCCTTGAGGCGCCCGCTTTGCCGGGAATTGCGCTCAAATGGACCGGCTCGACGCAGATCATGGGCGTGGTCAACGTCACGCCGGATTCGTTTTCAGACGGCGGGCTTTATCTCGATCAGGAGCGCGCCATCGCGCATGGCCAGAAGCTTGCGGGCGAAGGCGCGCATATTCTCGACATTGGCGGCGAGTCGACGCGCCCCGGCGCCGCGCCCGTCAGCGTTGAAGACGAGATTGCGCGGGTGGTTCCAGTCGTTCGCGCATTGAACGCTTCAACGCGGCTGCCGATCTCTATCGACACGATGAAAGCCGCCGTGGCCGCGCGCGCGATTGAAGCGGGGGCCACAATCGTCAACGACGTATGGGGCTTCCAGTTTGACGCCGACATGGCGCGCGTGGTCGCGAGCACAGGCGTGCATTGCGTGCTGATGCACAACCGGGCGAGCGAAGATCCCGCCATCGACATCTACGAAGATGCGTGTGCGTTCCTTACCCGCTCCATTGAGATCGCGCTGGCTGCGGGCGTGGCGCGCGACAAGATCATCATCGATCCGGGCATCGGCTTTGGCCGCACCCATCAGCAGAGTTTCGAGCAGATGCGCAGGCTTGCCGAACTGCGCGCGGCATTTGATCTGCCGGTCTTGCTTGGCGCCTCGCGCAAGCGCTGCATCGGCGCGGCAACAGGACAAAGCATTGCAGCAGAGCGCGTTGCGGGCTCGCTCGCGGCGCATGTGTTTGGCGCCATGCACGGTGCCGACATCATTCGCGTTCACGACGTCGCAGAACATGCGCAGGCGTTGAACGTTCTTTCAGCCATTAAGGGTCGCGGGCCATGAAACTAGCGGGACGCGTCATCATCGAACAGCTTGAAGTGCACGCCTATCACGGCTGGCATGCGCATGAGAAAGAGTTCGGCCAGCCGTTCACGGTTGATCTTGAACTTGAGGCCGATCTTGGCCGCGAGGCCGACAGCGACGATCTGCATGACGCGCTGGATTACGCCGCCGTGGTGCGCATCACGCGCGAGCTGTTCGTGGAGAAGCGCTACAAGCTGGTGGAAGCTGCTGCGGCTGCCTTGGCGCGAGGCCTGCTGGCGCAATTTCCGCGCGTCGTCGCGGTGCATGTGCGCGTGCGTAAACTCAAGCCGCCGATCCCCGAGCGCATAGCAGCCGTGGGCATAGACCTGCGGCTCGCACGCGCCGATCTTTGATGAGCATCCATCGCGCGGCGCTGGCGCTGGGCGGCAATATGGGCGACGTCGCAAGCGCATTCGTTGCGGCTTTTGAAGCTCTTGAAGCGGGCGGGCGCCTGCGCGTGGTCGCCCGCTCAAACGTCTGGCGCACGCCGCCCTGGGGCAAGACCGACCAGCCTGATTTTCTGAACATGTGCGTGCTGGTGGAGACGCAGCTGAGCCCGCGCGATCTGCTGGCTCTGTGTCTGAACGTGGAGACAGATGCGGGCCGCGTGCGCCTTGAGCGCTGGGGCCCAAGGCTTATCGACATCGACGTGCTGGCCTATGACGACGTGCGCTGGGACGACGAGGCGCTGACGCTCCCCCATCCGCGCATGAGCGAGCGCGCATTCGTGCTGGCGCCGCTGGCTGAAATCGCGCCGGACTGGATGATTGACGGCGCGCGCGTGGACGCGCTGGCTGCTGTTGTTGATTCAGCAGGCATGCAGGTGGACGAAGCGGCGAGCGCGCTGGTTTCCGGCTGATTGCTTCTGCAAGTCGCAATCTTTCGTCATCCCGGCGAAGGCCGGGACCCACGGCAAGCCGCGCGCTCGTAGCCTGCCGTAGATGGCCGCCTTCGCGACCATGACGTGGCTTGGGTATTGCGGATAAGCTGCAAACATTGTTGCTGGCGCGCGGCCAGGCGCGGTCCAGATCGAACTACTTCCCCTTCGCCACCATGCCCACGATGGGCCCCATCGGGCGCCAGCGGTCGTGGCGACCCAGCGAGGGCGCGTAGACGGCGGAGATCGAGCCGTCGAGATAAAGCGCGTCGGGGCATTTCAAGTCGTCTTTGAACAGCAGCGCGAATTCGTGGAACGTCACCGGCTCGTTCGAGATCGCGAACGATGTGCGGCCTTCCTCGCAGGCGCCGACCCCGTTGCGGATTTTGCGCGAAGTGCCGTCCTCGCGAATGCGCGGATGCAGCTTGCCGTCGATCAGCAGCATCGGGCCAGATTGCGTTGCGTAGGCGGGCTGAATGCGTTGGGCGAGATAGCGCGCGGTCTCCGTGACGCCGCTTTGCCCGTCCGGATTGACCCAGAACACGCCATTGGGCTTCAGGTGAAAATTGCCGGCGCCAGGGCGCTGGTTGGCGGCCTTGCGTTGCACGCCGCGCTCCACATAAAGGCCGGACGGCGCAAAGTCTGGATTGTACATGCCCGCGTTCATCGCAAATACAAGACGCTCTCCCGAAAGCGCAAGCGCCTCGCGCACATTGGCGAACGCGCCAAAGGGCTCTCCGTCCGGGCCGGTGAAGAACAACCGCAGGTCGCCTTTAGGCGGCGCGACGCAGACAAGATAGTTGCGTCCCTCAAACATGCGATTGGCGCATGGCTCGGGCACCGCGCCGGTCTGTGCGCGCACTGAAGGCCCCGCAAACAGGAGTGCGGCGACGAAGGCAAACGCATGAAAAATCGCGCGTTGTTCCATGATATTATTTAATAGGGAGAAATCGCCTAAGACAAGTCTCGAAAGCATTCAAGTCTTGACGTGTCTCATGATCCAGAAGCAGCGCCCGGCGACCGCCCCATCAGCGTTGAGACATGGGCGCTGACGGAGCCGGCCAGCGCGGTCAGATCATACCCGCCCTCAAGCAGCGACACGAGCCGGCCGCCGGCGCTTGCGTCCGCCACGTCCATCAGCCGCGCGGTCGCCCAGGCGAAGTCCTCCTCCAGCAAATTGATCTGCGCCAGCGGGTCGCGCCGATGGGCGTCAAAGCCGGCCGATATAATCACGAGATCGGGGCGGAAAGCGATGAGCCTGGGCAGGATCGCGATCTCCATCGCTTGACGAAATTGCGGACCCGAATCGCCTGCCTGCAGCGGCGCGTTGACGATTGTATTCATCTCGCCGATCTCGTTGGCGGCGCCGGTGCCGGGAAACAGCGGCATCTGGTGCGTCGAGGCGTACATCACCGAACCGTCGGCCCAGAAGATGTCTTGAGTGCCGTTGCCGTGGTGAACGTCGAAATCCATAATTGCGACGCGGGTGGCGCTCTGCACGGCCTGCGCGTGACGGGCGGCGATGGCGGCGTTGTTGAAAAAGCAAAAGCCCATCGGCGTCGAGATTTCCGCATGGTGGCCGGGCGGGCGCATCGCCACGAACGCGTTGGCCGCTTTGCCGCCCATCACTTCGTCCACCGCCTGACAGGCGGCGCCCACGCCATAAAGCGCAGCCTCCCACGTGCCTGGATTCATGCAGGTGTCGCCGTCCAGATGCAGCAGGCCGTGCTGCGGCGCCACCTCCTCAAGGCTGCGCACATAGGCTTCGGGATGGCAGCGGATAATCTGCTCGAAATCGCCGCGCGCCGCCCGCTCGCGCGCCAGCATCTGAAAGGCTTCAGCCTCCAGCGCGCGCTCTATGACGCGCACCCGGTCCGGGCGTTCGGGATGGCCGGGCCCCATGTCGTGCAGCAAGGCGGATGGATGGCTTATAAAAAGGGTCGTCAAAACGCGTCTCCGGGCTCACGAATTATTGCCAAGCCAACGTAATCATGCAGTGCCGTAATTTACACGATTGTTGCTGCGGCGCCACACATTGAGCACTTTTTCACGAACTGGCTGTCGCCCCGAATCCATATGGTAAGGAGAGCGTAGCGGTTACACGGCGAATCGGGTTTCGGGGGCATTATGTTTTTCAGATTGGCGTCGGTTGTGACGCTGGCTGCTATATTGGGCGGCTGTAATTACAAAAGCGTTCCAGACCCCGCATTGTCTGCGCGCGACAAGGAATTTATTGCGCTTGCTCCGAAATTCGACTTGATCGACGTCAATTATGATCGCTACGAGATTGATGATCTTACCGGCGAGAAGCCTGGCACCATCATCGTCGACACCAAGGCGAATTTTCTCTACCTCGTCCTCGAAAACAAGCGCGCCATGCGCTACGGCGTAGCAACTGGAACGGAAGCGCTTGGCTGGACCGGCAAGGCGACAGTCGCCCGCAAGTCTGAATGGCCGCGCTGGATGCCGCCGGCCGAAATGGTGCAACGCTGGCCCCATCTACGCCCCACGCTGGCCGCTGGCGGCATGTCGGGCGGTCCCGAAAATCCGCTCGGCGCCCGCGCACTCTATCTCTATCAGGGCAATCGCGACACGCTCTATCGCATTCACGGCACCAATGAACCTGATTCCATTGGCAGCAATGCGTCGGCAGGCTGCATCCGCATGCGCAACATCGACGTCGTAGATCTGTATAATCGCACGCCCATCGGCGCGACTGTCATCGTTCGCTAGCGTTTTCACGCGATTGCGGGTGTGCCCAGCGTCACGAGTACGATTTCCGGCGGCCGCATAAACCGCGCCGGAATAATAGAGACGCCGAGGCCCGCCGAAACGATCATGTTTCGACCGCCTTCGCTGACATGACCATAAACATGTTCGCGCGGCAGGCGCTTGTGCAGGAACGGATTGCCGATGATTGGCAGATCCACCTGTCCGCCATGGGTATGTCCGCACAGGGTCAGCGATACGCGCTCGGGCACGCGCGGAAAAATGAATGGCTCATGGGCGAGCAGAATGGCGGGCGCATCGTCGGTGACGCTGGCCAGCGTGCCATCGAGATCGTCGCGGCCGATAAAGCGTCCGCGTGAAACGCGATGCGCCATCTGGTCGGCAAGCCCCATCATCCAGAACCCGATTCCGTCCTTCACCAGCCGTACGGACTGATTGTCGAGCACGCGCACTGATGCGTGCCGCAAGGTGCGGGTGACGGTCTCGCCGTCGTCGCCGGGCATGTTGGGCAAGGGGCCATGCCAGATATCGTGATTGCCGAGTACGCCGAACACGCCATGGGGCGCGCGCAGGGTGCTGAACGCCTCGCCCCATTCGTCGGGATGCACGGCCTGCGTCATAACGTCCGTGCCGCCGTAATAATCGCCCAGCAGCACGATCACGTCGGGCTTGAGCGCGTTCACGGCTTCGCAAATGCGCTGGATGCGGGCGGCGGGCATCCACGGATCGCAAGCGTGAACGTCGGCTATGACGGCTATTTTCAGTTCAAGCCCGGCGGGCCATTTAGGCGGCGTGACTGAATAGCGAGTGACGTCGAGCAGGAAGCCCGGTTCGAGCACAAAGGTCCAGCCGCCGAGGCCAAGCGTGCCCAGCGATATGGCGCCGGCTCCCCGCATGATGAATCCGCGTCTGGTCAGGTTCATTTATGTGCACACACTTCTTTGGCGGGTCCTGATCGGGCGGCGGCTGCGCCGCAGCGCTCACGCCGCCAGATGATCGTCGCGCAGCAGGGCGGGATTATGTCCCTGGCTTGAAACCTCGCTTTGATCCGCGGGATCTGGTGCCGTCTGGTCTGGCGCCAGCGTCAGGGCGGCGGCGACTGCCGCAAGCGCGGCCTCGTTGTAGAACGAGGCCAATTCCGCGCGCGCCTGAGTAGCGCTGGCTTCAAGCCGCGCCAGGGCCGAATTTTGCGGGGCTGCATCGGGGCGCCTCATCATCGAAACTCTCCACACGGGTTTTGAACGCAAGCATCCGCCACTCTCCATGTCCGGGCTGAAAATCACGTTAAGGCTGCGCTTTTGCACAAGCGCTATAGTGTACCGGATTGACGCGGGTGTGCGCTCTCCTGTCCAATGTGCGAAAGGAAACTCATGCGCCGGATAATCCTCGAAGAACCGTTTTCCGCCGCCGCGATCTGGAGCCGCAGGCTTGCGCTGTTCGCGATTGCGCTGGGCGTGATCGCGATCGGGCTCGTGCGCAGCGGCGCTTCCGAGCTGTCGGCCAGCATGAGCGTGTTCGCTTTTGCGATCCTTTCGGCGTGCGCGGCCGTATTATTGGCGGGCGCCGCAGCGGCGACGATCTGGCGAACGGGGCGCAGGGGCATGGGCGTTGTGACAATTGGAATTGCGCTTGCGGCTTTGGTGCTGGCGTGGCCCACCTGGCTGGTGGTTAAGGCGGCCAGCCTGCCGATGCTCAACGACGTTACGACAGACCTGAACGACCCTCCCTATTTTTCACGCTCGGCCAAGGCGCTCGCGGCGCGCAAAGGCCATGTTCCGGGCGAAATCGGGCAAGAGCTGCGCCGGGAGCAGGCGCGTGCCTATCCAAACGTGCAGCCGATCACGCTCGATCTTGAGGCCGCCGAGGCGTTTCAACTGGTGCTGAAAGCGGCTGGCGCGCTGGGCTGGGAGGTCGTCGATCAGGTGGCGCCGAGCACCCGTCGCGGTGACAGCGACGGGCGCATTGATGCCGTGCAGCGAACGCTTGTCATGCGCTTTCCAGATGATCTGGCTATCCGCGTACGCCCGCTCGTGGGCCAGACGCGTATCGACGTCCGCTCGGTCTCGCGCTATGGCCGCCACGATTTCGGCGTCAACGCCAAACGGATCGAAACCTTCGCCAGAGAAATGCAGACGCAGCTCGACGGAAGGTGAGCGGCTGGGGCTTGGACAAAGAATGCGGGCTGGAAGCCCGCAAAACGGCGCAAGCTGTGGCTTGACGCTGTCGGCTTCGGTCTCACGCCAGTTTGTAATGGGCGCCCAGCGTCGCCGGGCCCTCGTTCGATACGATCAATCCGCGTTCCGTCATGTCCTCCAGATGGGCGAGCACAGACAACGCTGCGGCGTTGCGCAGATTTGGGTTGAGGCTCGCATAGGCGCTGTCGACGATGGCTGGAACCTGCGAATCGCCTGCCGCTATCCGCTCAAGAATGGCGCGTTCGCGTTGCCTGCGGTGGCTGGCCAGTCCGCGCACATAGCGTTGGGGCGCAAGCAGCGGCGCGCCGTGGCCGGGCCAGTAAAGCACATCGCTGCGAGCCGCGAGCTTTTCCAGCGAAGCCATATAATCGCGCATGTTTCCATCGGGCGGCGCAACCACGGTCGTTGACCACGCCATCACGTGATCGCCGGAAAACAGCGCGCCCTCCTCGCGCAGGGCAAAGCACAAATGGTTCGAGGCATGGCCTGGCGTGTGAACGGCGGTCAGCGTATAGCCCTCGCCCTCCAGCATATCGCCTTCCCGCATTTCAACATCAGGCGCATAGGCCAGATCGTGGCTTGTGTCCGCGCGGCCGGAGGGATGATCCATAATCTGCGCATGGGCCGCACAGCCGCGTATGTCTGCGCCAGTGAGCGCCTGCAACGCGCGCGCGGCGGGCGAATGATCGCGGTGGGTGTGGGTGACGAGAATATGGACGATGCGTTCGCCCTTCGTGGCGGCGAGCAAGGCCGCCAGATGATCGGCGTTTTCAGGGCCGGGGTCGATCACGGTCACGTCGCCAGCCCCAACGATATAGGTGCAGGTTCCCGTGAAGGTGAACGGCGAGGGATTGGGCGCGACAATGCGGCGCACGAGCTTTGAGACTGTTCGGCAAGCCCCCGGCTCCAGCGCCGTGCGGTCATGGGCGAGTTCTTTGGCCGTCTGCGGCCTGTCCCCGCCTGTGTTTTCATTCATTTACGTTCTTTCGGCGAATGTGTAGCCCGGCGGGAACTAACGGTGGCGTTACCATTCGATAATCTTGCTTTGCACCAACGCTCAAGCAGGCTAGTTTGAGATGTTGTAGCAATGCGTTTTATGTAACCAAACCACTTTGTTTTTCTGCGGTACGCTTTTTTTGCATTTTTTGGAAATGGCCAATTCTATCATGACAGATTCTTTTGATTGCGGCGCTCCCGCTCCCGCCATTCTGGTTGTGGAAGACGAACCGATGATCCGGATGGATGTTGCGGATGGTCTCCGTGAATTCGGATTTCAGGTCTTCGAGGCCGCCGACGGGGCGGAGGCGCTCCAGATTCTGAATCAAACACCTGTGAGCCTCGTCTTCTCCGACGTGCAGATTCCAGGCGATCTGGATGGTTTCGACATCGCGCGCCATGTGCGGGCGTATCTGCCGCTTGTGCCCGTCATTCTTACGTCCGGCTTCGTGCGGCCGGACGACGCCCCGCCCGATCTGGTCGACATAGCTCCGCTGGTGGCCAAGCCCTACGATCTCGCCCGCCTTGTGGAACGCTTTCGGGCGGCGCTGTCGCCGACTCACGCGCCAATGGGCGATCTGGCCAGATGAAGGTTTGCCTGAACGCTTGCCAATAACGCGCTACCCGGACTAGCCTTGTTCCCTAAGCGCCGTTTCGAGCGCGATGGGAGGAATATATGGTCTTCAGGCCAGTTTTGACCGCATGCGCGCTGTCGCTTGCGGGCGCGCTTTGCGCCAATAGCGCTGCGGCTGATCCAGCGTTCGATTTTTACAAGGGCAAGACCGTGCGGCTTGTCAACGGCGGCGCTGCCGGGTCTGGCTATGATCTTTATTCGCGCATGCTGGCGCCATGGATCGAGAAAAAGCTGGGTGCGACCGTGATCGTCGAATCGAGGCCTGGCGCTGGCATGATGACGGCGATGAACCACACATGGATTCAGCCGCCCGACGGGCTGACCATGATGCTGGCGCCGGGCGAAGGCGCCGTGCTGTCCAAGCTGGTGGACGATCAATCGCTGCGGTTCGACTTTTCAAAATATACGATGATCGCGCGCGTCAACACTGCGCCGCGCGTGATGATCGTCTATCCCAAGGGGCCCTATAACACCGTCGCAGATATTCTGAATACGCAGAAACCCCTGCAAATCGGATCCAACGGCAAGGTCGACGGCGTGTCGGACACGACGGCGATGTTCTGCCATGCGCTGAAAATTCCGTGCAAAATAACCATCGGCTACAAATCATCCGCCGATTTTGCGTTGGCCGCCATTCGCGGCGAAGTGGACGGTACTATTCTTGTTGAAGATTCAGCCGCCCGCTATGCGCAGGGCGGGCAATTGCGCGGCGTGATGGTGATGGCGCGCGAACGCTCGAAAATCATGCCCGACGTTCCCACCATTTATGAATCCGTGAAGCTCGGCGAAGAAGCTGCGTGGTGGCTGGATTTCCGCGAAGACGTTCGCAAGGTCGGCCGCGTTCTGGTCGGTCCGCCGGATATGGAGCCGGCAAAGGCGACGATTTTGCGCAGGGTGATGAAGGAGATTCTCACCGATCCTGAAGCGCTGAAGGAATTCGCCGCCAGGAACCAGCCTGCGCTCTATGGGGCGCCCGAAGACATGAGCGCCATCGTCAACCGCATTCTGGGCGGCGGCTTGTCGAAGGAGCGCCGGGAAGAGGTCAAGCAGGTCATCATGAATAAATATTATTGAGCGCCAAAGCAGGCGAGATTTTGAGGGCCGAGGGGCTTGATCCCCCGGCCCTCTCAAGCCAAAGGTATGCTGGCGACCTTTGCTTGAGATTTTTGCTTGAGGAGATTTCCATGGATGAATTGATTGCCAGCGTCACCAAATCGCTCGGGCTTGAGCCCGATGTCGCGCAGCAGGCTATTGGCGCGGTGTTGCGCTTCCTGAAGGAAAATGCACCGGCTGAAGCTGGCACTTTGCTTGAGAAGCTTACCGGATCGCAGGAAGCGATTGACGCTGCGCCCGCAGCTGGCGGCGGCGGACTTATGGGCGCCCTCGGCGGCCTGATGGGCGGCGGCGGCGCTGGTGGACTGATGGGGCTGGCCGGACAATTGCAGGACCTTGGCCTTGGAATGGGCGACATTCAGGGCCTGGCGCAGGATATTTTCGCCAAGGGCAACGAAATGATCGGCGAGGAGCAGATGAAGAAGATCGCCTCCGCCATTCCCGGCCTTGATCAATACGTCTGAGCATCCGACGAAGGACGGGTGGCAGACCGTCTCAAACAATGCCAAAACGGGCATCTGCCCGCAGCGTGTGGGCGCTGCGGGTTTTTTTATGCGGTTCTCTCATGCGGTCCTCTCATGTCTGACGCCAAAAGCGACGATCTGGTGAGTTTGTCGGCGAGCTTCCCGGCGCCCGACGAGGCGCAATGGCGCGCGCAAGTTGACAAGGCGCTGAAGGGCGGTGCCTTCGACCGCCTGATTTCGCGCACGCTCGACGGCATTGAGATCCAGCCGCTTTATGGCCGCAACACCGATGGCGGCCCGCCGCTGGCGCGCGCGCAGGCGGGCGATTGGCGGGCGTTGACGCGCATCGACCATGCCGATCCGCAGCTCGCCAATGAGCAGGCGAAGGCGGATTTGGCGGGCGGAGCAGGCGGGCTGCATCTGGCGTTTGCGGGCGCTGTCGGCGCGTATGGCTTCGGGCTTCCCGCAAACGCGGGCGCGTTGCGAGAGGCGCTGGCGGGCGTGGACCTTTCAGGTTTGGCGCTGGAGCTTGATCTGGCCGATCAGGATATGGCGCTGCCTGTCGCGGCCCTCATCCAGCAACAAGGCATCGCGCCCGGGAGTGCCGCTGTCTCGTTTGGCCTGTGCGCTCTGGACGAAAACGGCGCGCCCGATTCAGGTTTTGCTGTGCGTGCAAAAACCCTTGCCGCGCAAGGCTTTTCGGGACCTCTGACGATAGCGGACGCGCGCATCGTGCATGGCGCTGGCGGATCTGACGGCCAGGAGCTGGCGTATGCGCTGGCGCAAGGTATTGCTGCTTTGCGTGCGCTTGAGGGTGCGGGATTCACGCTTGAAGCTGCGCGCGACGCAATTGCGTTTCGAGTTGCGGTGGATGCAGATTTCTTCGCCTCCATGTGCAAGCTGCGCGCGCTGCGTCGCCTGTGGGCGCAGGTGGAAAGCGCGTGCGGGCTGGAGCCAAAGCCGGTGCGCGTTCACGCTGAAACCGCATGGCGCATGATGACTCGCTGCGATCCATGGGTGAATGTTTTGCGCGCCACCGTCGCCGCTTTTGCAGCCGGCGCCGGCAGTGCTGACTCCATCAGCGTGTTGCCGTTCACGCAGGCGCTTGGCCTGCCGGATGCGTTCGCCCGCAGGCTCGCGCGAAACAGTCAATTGGTGCTGGCGCAAGAGGCGCACATCGGCGCCGTCGCCGATCCGGCGGCAGGGGCGGGCGGGTTCGAGGCGCTCACGAAAGCCCTGTGCGAGAAGGCCTGGAGCCTGTTTCAGGAAATCGAGCGCGCGGGCTCGTTGCAGCTGGCCCAGCCAATGCTGCTGGAGGCGATTGGGCAGACGCGCGAGGCACGCGCCCACGACGTCGCCCGCCGCAAGGAGCCGATCACCGGCACAAGCGCCTTTCCCGATCTCCATGAATTGCAGCAAAGCGTGCTCGCGCCGCTGGAGCTGATCCATCGCGGCGCCGGTCCTTTTGAGCGGATGCGATTGACTGAACCTTTCGAGCTTTTGCGCGATTCCAGCGATGCCCGGCTGGCGGCAAAAGGCTCACGTCCACAGGTGTTTCTGGCTGTGCTGGGTTCGCCTGTGGCGGCAGCCGCCCGCATTGATTTTGCGCGCGGCTTCTTTGAGTCCGGCGGGTTTGAGACAATCGTCGGCGTTTCATTTGCAGACTGCGGCGCAAGCCTCGCCTGTATTTGCGGGACGGACGAGGCTTATGTGCAAGGCGCGGAAGGCACCGCGCGCGAGCTTGTGCGCTCTGGCGCCAAGCGCGTGTATCTTGCAGGGCGCGGCGGAGAAGCGCAGGCGGCTTTGCGCGCTGCGGGCGTAAGCGAATTCATCTATATGGGCGTTGACGTTGTGGCTGCGCTGCAGGCCGCGCAAGCGGTTTCGGTTTAGCCTGATGCAGCAAAAGCCCAGTCCGCGCTGACTTGAAAATGGCGCAAACTGACACTTTATAGCGCTCATCGCGCTGCGCACGGACAATGAGTCTGCGGGGCGCACCACCCCGGAGTTCGTACATGATGACCCGCACCGCTTTGCTGGCGACGTTTATCGCCATGCCTTTGACAGCCGTGTCTGCAATCGTCCTGCCCACATTGGGAATCGCTGAGCCCGGGCACGACGGCAAATGGTCCGTCGAGATTGTTACCGAAAAAGGCTGGTGCGACGCTTACCGCTGGGACATTGGCGTGGCCGGGGGCCGCGTCGTCGCGGTTGGCGCGCCCGGCGCCATCGCCAATGGCGGCATTGATCGCACAGGCCGCGTCAGCGTGCAGCTTGCGCGTGGCTCCGACGTGATGTCGGTCACGGGCGCAATCGTCGCAAAAACAGGCTCGGGCGCTTGGGTATTGCCCAACCGTTCCTGCGCTGGCCGCTGGCGTGCCGAAAAGCTGGCATGATGCTTTAGGGGCGCTTGACCAAACGCGTGCGATGGCGAAAATGAAATCCGCCAATCGTAAGCTCGGGTCGCACATGCTCAAGACCATATCCCTCACGCTCGCAGCGGCGATAACCGCGTTTGCCTTCGCCGCTCCCGCCGCCGCCGATCCGCGTTCGCGCTTGCCCGACGGGCGCTGGCGCGTGCAGGTGGAGGGGCAGGGGCCGCATGTGTTCTGCTATTTCAGCACCACCCGCATTGGCGAAGTGCGCGGCGGCAAGCCGCAACTGGGGCCGCAGATCAAGTACAAGCTCACGGTCTCGCGCGGCGGTCATCTGGTGGCTTCGGGGCGCACGCAGGATGATTACGGCGCCGTGCGCGGCAAGGTTGAGCGCAATCTGGCGTCGGGCTCGTTCGACGTACCCTCGCGCAATTGCCGGGGTCAATGGCAGGCGGAGCGGATCGCATCCTAGAAAACCATCCCCCTAACGAAGGATGGTCGGAAGCGTCGTTAAAAACTATACTGATCGAAACATCTACTTTGGGCCGATGATGACGCGCATTCCATCCTTCGCCGACAAGCCTTTGACGGATATTCAAGCGCCCGCAGCGCTGGCCTCCGGCGCCCCGTTTTTAACGCCAGAAGGCATTGCGGTGCGCTCCGCCTATGGCCCCGCCGATCTTGAGGGCATGGGGCATCTCGACGGCATGCCCGGCATCGCGCCGTTTCTGCGCGGCCCCTATCCCACCATGTATGTGAACCAGCCGTGGACGATCCGCCAATATGCGGGCTTCTCGACGGCGGAGGATTCCAACGCCTTCTATCGGCGCAATCTGGCGGCGGGCCAGAAGGGCCTGTCCATCGCGTTCGATCTGGCGACCCATCGCGGTTATGATTCCGATCATCCGCGCGTGTCCGGCGATGTGGGCATGGCGGGCGTGGCGATTGATTCCATCTACGACATGCGCACGCTGTTTGACGGCATTCCGCTGGATCGCATGTCGGTGTCGATGACGATGAACGGCGCGGTTCTGCCCATTCTCGCGCTCTATATCGTGGCCGCCGAAGAGCAGGGCGTCTCACAGGATAAATTGTCGGGCACGATTCAGAACGACATTCTCAAAGAATTCATGGTGCGCAACACCTACATTTATCCGCCCAAACATTCGATGCGCATCATCTCCGATATTTTCGCCTACACGTCGGCGCATATGCCCAAGTTCAACTCGATCTCCATTTCCGGCTATCACATGCAGGAAGCGGGCGCGACGCAGGATCTGGAGCTGGCCTATACGCTGGCCGACGGCGTCGAATATGTGCGCGCAGGGATTGCGGCGGGCATGGATATTGACGCGTTTGCGCCGCGCTTGTCGTTCTTCTGGGCGATTGGCATGAACTTCTACATGGAGGTCGCCAAGCTGCGCGCCGCGCGCCTGTTGTGGGCGAATTTGCTGGCGCCGTTTGCGCCGAAAAATCCAAAGTCGCTGGCGCTGCGCACCCATTGCCAAACGTCGGGCTGGTCGTTGACCGCGCAGGACGTGTTCAACAATGTGGTGCGCACGCAAATTGAAGCGATGGCTGCAACGCAGGGTCATACGCAATCGCTGCACACCAACGCGCTTGACGAGGCGCTGGCTTTGCCGACCGATTTCTCCGCTCGCATCGCGCGCAACACGCAAATTTTCCTGCAACAGGAAAGCGGCACGACGCGCATCATCGACCCATGGGGCGGGTCGTATTACGTCGAGCGCCTCACCGCCGATCTGGCCCTGCGCGCCATGGCGCATATCAACGAGGTTGAACAGCTCGGCGGCATGGCCAAGGCGATTGACGCGGGCATTCCCAAAATGCGCATTGAGGAAGCTGCGGCCAAAACGCAGGCGCGCATTGATACAGGCCAGCAAGCGGTGATCGGCGTCAACAAGCATCGCGTTGAAGACGAGGCGCCGATTGACGTGTTGAAGGTCGACAATTCCTCCGTGCGCGCGCAGCAGATCGAGAAGCTGCGGCGCTTGCGGGCCGAGCGCAATCAGGGCGACGTTGACGCTGCCCTGGAGGCGCTCACCAATGGCGCGCGCGGGGGCGCCAATCTGCTCGATCTGGCGGTGAAGGCGGCGCGCGCAAAGGCGACGGTGGGCGAGATTTCGCTGAGTCTCGAACATGCGTTCAATCGCCATGTCGCGACCATCCACACGATCTCGGGCGTCTATCGCGCGCAGGCTGGCGAGGCCAGCGAAGCGGTGACGCGCGTGCAGCGATTGACGCAGGCGTTCACGGAAAACGAGGGCCGCCCGCCGCGCATCCTCATCGCGAAAGTGGGTCAGGACGGCCATGATCGCGGCCAGAAGGTTGTCGCCTCCGCTTTCGCCGATCTGGGCTTTGCGGTGGATGTGGGCGCGCTGTTTGCAACGCCTGCGGAGGCCGCGCAATTGGCGGTGCAAAACGACGTGCATGTGGTGGGCGTATCCTCGCTTGCCGCTGGCCATCTGACGTTGGTGCCGGAGCTGAAGGCTGAGCTTGAAAAGCTTGGGCGCGGCGACGTAATGATCGTGGTGGGCGGCGTGATCCCGCAGCAGGATTTTGAAGCGCTGCGCCAGGCTGGCGCCGCTGCGATCTTCCCGCCCGGAACGCCGGTGGCCGACAGCGCTGAGCGGCTGCTGGAAGAGCTGAACGGACGATTGGGCTATGCACAAAAGCCTGCTGCGTAAATGTTTTTGGAGATTGGGCTGCAAGCCCGAAGTCACGCTCCGCGTCATCCCGGCGAAGGCCGGGACCCACGATAGGCAACGAGCTGGCGGCCTGCCGTAGATGGCCGCCTTCGCGACCATGACGCGTGGGTGGATCATTGAGCGCAAAGCGGCGATCAGCAGCCCACACGGGCGCTGGTCCATAGCCCGGCTATCGCCTATAACACCCCACGACATTTCAAACGCCGGGAGATCGCAATGGCCGCAGATCCGCGCAGCGAGATCGGAAAAATACTTATTGGCAAAGGCGAAGACGCCTTTCAATTCATTAACCTGCCGCTCGCCAACCGCCATGGCCTTGTGACTGGCGCCACCGGCACGGGCAAAACCGTCACGCTGCAAGTGCTGGCGGAAGGGTTTTCCAATGCGGGCGTGCCGGTGTTCGCCGCTGACGTGAAGGGCGATCTTTCAGGCATTGCGTTCGCGGGCGATCCCAAGCCGCATTTTACGCAGCGCGCCAGGGATCTGGGATTCGAATGGCAGGCGGACGAGTTTCCCGTCGTGTTCTGGGATTTGTTTGGCGAACAGGGACACCCCGTGCGCGCCACCATTTCAGAAATGGGGCCGCTGCTGCTCTCGCGCCTGCTGGAGTGCAACGACGTGCAGGAAGGCGCGGTCAACATCGCGTTCCGTGTCGCCGACGATAACGGCATGTTGCTGCTCGACCTGAAAGACTTCCGGGCGATGCTGCAATTTGTCTCCGACAACGCAGCCGAGATCAAAACCAAATACGGCAATGTCGCGCCCGCCACCATTGGCGCCATTCAACGCGCGCTGCTGGTGCTGGAAAATCAGGGCGCCAGTTCTTTCTTCGCCGAGCCCGCGCTCGATCTCAACGATTTCATGCGCAAGGATCGCGACGGGCGCGGCGTCATCAACATGCTTGCCGCCGACAAGCTGATGCGCAGCCCGCGTCTGTATGCGACGTTTTTGCTCTGGATGCTGTCGGAATTGTTCGAGAATCTGCCGGAAGTCGGTGATCTTGAAAAGCCAAAGCTGGTTTTCTTTTTCGATGAAGCGCATCTGTTGTTCGACAATGCGCCGAGGGCTTTGCTCGACGCGATTGAGCAAGTGGTGCGCCTCATCCGCTCGAAGGGCGTGGGCGTTTATTTCATCACGCAAAACCCGCTCGACGTGCCCGAAGCTGTTCTGGGACAGCTGGGAAACCGCGTGCAGCATGCGCTGCGCGCATTCACCCCGCGTGATCAGCGGGCGGTGAAGGCGGCTGCTGAAACCTTCCGCCAGAAGCCGGGTTTTGACGCGGCCAAAGCGATCATGGAATTGAAAGTCGGCGAGGCGCTTGTCTCCACGCTGCAAAACAAGGGCGCGCCGTCGGAAGTGGCGCGCACGCTTGTTGCGCCCCCCGCCGCCCGCGTCGGCGTGATTACGAGCGATGAGCGCGCCGCCATTCAGCGCAAGAGTTCGCTGGGTGGCAAATACGACACAACGATTGACCGCGAGTCAGCCTTTGAAATGCTGGCCAAGCGCGCCGAGATCGCCGCTGCGCCGCCTGTTGAAGAGGGCGGCATCATAGGCCAGCTTGGCGGCATGCTTGGCGGCGTCTTCGGTAACGATGCGCCCAAGATTGATCCGCGCACTGGCAAGCCGCTGCCGGGCAGGCGCGGGCAATCCATGGGCGAGAAGATCATCGCGTCCGCCGCGCAATCGGCCGCGCGTTCCATTGGCACGCACATCACCCGCGCTATTTTGCGCAACGTGCTCGGCGGCATGCTGGGCGGAAAACGATAGCGGAAAATTCCATGGCCCTCGACAAAGTCCTCGCCCAAATCGACGCCGATCTCGACGGCTCGCTTGAGCGCCTGTTCGATCTTTTGCGCATCAAGTCTATCTCTACCAATCCTGCGTTCAGGGACGATTGCGCGCGCGCCGCTCATTGGCTGGTCGCGCAATTATCAGGCATAGGGTTTGACGCGAGCGTGCGCGAGACGGCGGGCCATCCGATGGTGGTGGCGCACGCAAAAGCCAGGCAGGCGGATGCGCCGCATGTGTTGTTCTACGGCCATTACGACGTGCAGCCGGTGGACCCTTTGAGCCTGTGGCACAGCGATCCGTTCGCACCGCACATGGTGGAGGAGGGCGGCGACAAGCGCATCGTTGCGCGCGGCGCCGCTGACGACAAAGGCCAGCTCATGACCTTCGTTGAGGCGTGCCGCGCCTTCATGAATCATGGCGGCTTGCCGTGCCATGTCACCATTTTGTTTGAGGGCGAAGAGGAATGCGGCTCGCCGTCCATGCCTGCGTTTCTGGCCGCCAACAAAGACGAGCTGCGCGCAGACGTGGCGCTCGTGTGCGACACCAATATGTGGAATAGGAACACGCCCGCCATCACCACAATGCTGCGCGGGCTTGTGCTGGAAGAAGTGGTGATCGACGCCGCCTCGCGCGATCTGCATTCGGGCCTGTTCGGCGGCGCCGCGATCAATCCGATCCGCGTGCTGACCCGCATTCTGTCCGATTTGCACGACGACAATGGCGCCGTGGCTCTCCCGGGCTTTTACGAGGGCGTGGAGGAGCTGCCTGCGGATGTGGCCGCGCAATGGCGCGCGCTTGATTTCAGCGAGAGCGACTTTCTGGGCGAAGTGGGCCTGAGCGTTCCCGCAGGCGAGAAAGGCCGCAGCGTTCTGGAGCATGTGTGGTCTCGCCCGACATGCGACGTCAACGGAATCATCGGCGGCTATACGGGCGAGGGCACAAAGACGGTGCTGCCGGCGCGCGCGTCCGCCAAGGTTTCGTTCCGCCTTGTGGGCGAACAAGAGCCGCACAAAATATTGGAGAGCTTCCACGCCTTCGTGCGCGCGCGCCTGCCCGCCGATTGCAAGGCGACGTTCGTCTCGCATGGCGCCTCGGCTGCGATCTCGTTGCCGTTTGACTCAAGTTATCTGCAAAAGGCGCGCGGCGCGCTCAGTCGCGAATGGGGCGTTGAGGCGGTGATGGCGGGCGGCGGCGGGTCGATTCCCGTGATCGGCAATTTCAAGCGCGACCTGGGCATGGACGCCTTGATGATCGGCTTCGGGCTGGACGATGATCGCATCCACTCGCCCAACGAGAAGTACGAGCTGAAATCCTTCCACAAGGGTACGCGCAGCTGGGCGCGCGTTCTGGATGCGCTGGCACATTAAGCGCCAAATTGCTCGCGCAGGATTCGCTCTTCCAGCGAATGACCGGGATCGTGCAAGATCATGCAGCCGGTCGCATGATCCATCGCGATGTCGACGCTGGCGACCTTGCGCACTTCGTAGTGATCCGCGACCGCAGACACGGGCCGTTTGTCGGCTTCCAGAATGTCGATGGTGACGCGGGCCTTGTCCGGCAACAACGCCCCCCGCCAGCGACGCGGGCGGAAGGCGGAGATTGGCGTCAACGCCATCAGCGGGGCATCGAGCGGCAGGATCGGACCATTGGCCGAGAGATTGTAGGCGGTGGACCCGGCGGGCGTTGCAATGAGAACGCCGTCGGCGATGAGTTCAGCCAGCCGCTCCTGACCATCTATTGATATGCGCAATTTGGCGGCCTGATAGGTCTGGCGCAGCAGCGAGACTTCGTTGATGGCGCGCGCTTCATGCACGGCGCCCTTCACGTCGGTTGCTTTCATCGTCAGCGGATGAATGGTTGAGGCGAGCGCCGCCGCCAGCCGCTCGCGTAGGCTGTCTTCCTGATATTCGTTCATCAGAAAACCAACCGAGCCCCGGTTCATGCCGTAGATCGGCTTTTTCGAGCCCATGAAGCGGTGCAGGGTTTGCAGCATCAGGCCGTCGCCGCCAAGCGCGACGATCACGTCGGCGTCCGCGCAATCGGTCTCGCCGTAGCGCTTGACGAACAGCACGCGCGCGTCTTCCGCCTCGGGCGTGCCGGAGGAGAGAAAGGCGATGCGCCCGTCGCCGAGCTTTGTGGGTGCGCTCATGTTCGTGTCCCCGCGCGCCGCTTCAGCGCGCCTTGCACACATAGCCGCCCGCGCGGCCGGGGGAAAGCGCGCTCAGCGCGGGGCGATGCAATTGGTGTGCATGCAATCCATCACCAGCCGCTCGAAACCATCGCTTAACAAGGCGTCCGGCGCGATCTGGCGGTCGCCGATCTCCACCAGAACGCTGTCGGCGCGGGTCGTCGTCGCGACCCGGCGAATGGCGACCACGATGCTTTGCGCCAATTCCCGGCCCGGCAGATTGCCCACCACAACATCGCTCACGCGTAGCTCGCGCGGGCGCCCGATGGCGCGGTGAACATGCCATGCGAACAGGGCATGGATGTAGCCGCGCTCATCCTCCACCGCCACCAGCCCGGCTGATTTGCCGACGCGCCGGCCCAGCGCCGCAGCATAGGCGCGCCAATCCTCCAGCCGCGCGGCGGGGCGTGACGATTGCACAAGGGGCCACGCCCGCAGCGCAACGCGCCGGTCGACTGTCACAGTGTGGAACAGGGGCGGTTCGTTCGGCGGGAATTTTTGTGGACGCATGAGTTTTTGTGGACGCATGAGACAGATTTCTGCAATCGGCCCATATTCACATTGACGCAGGTCAAGTCGAGGTCAAGAGCGGCGACTGTTTTTAACGACGGCTGGAGCAGCTCTCAGGTTGCCAATCATCGTGGGCGCGTGCAGTGTGATCTGGCGCTTTGTAACCCTCGTTGAAACTCTTGCGGGATCACGGCTATGGAAGCGACAGCAAGCAAGGCCTTGGCGGGTTCGCCTGCTCTCAGCCTGTGTCCCAATTCAAAGGGGCCGATTGAATGCGCGCAATGCCGCGTGCGGGCGTTGAGCCTGTGCGATGCGCTTGAACCTGATGAATTGCATGAGCTGGACAGATTGTCGCAGACTTTGAGCTTTGCCGCGCGCCAGACTTTGTTCGAGCAGGATCAGCCCTCGGATTCGGTTTACAATGTCACCGCTGGCGCCGTGCGGCTCTACAAGCTGCTCCCCGACGGGCGCCGTCAGGTCGTGGGCTTTGCGCTCCCGGGCGATTTTCTGGGCCTTGCAATGAGCGAGCGCAACGTGTTTTGCGCCGATGCGATTACGCCCACGACCGCGTGCCGCTTCTCGCGCGAAGCCTATTCGGATTATCTGGACGCCAAACCGCACCTGTTGCGGCGTCTGCATTCCATGGCCAGCCATGAGCTGAGCCTGGCGCAGGACCAGATGGTGATTTTGGGCCGTCGCACCGCCGAGGAGCGGATCGCGGCGTTTCTGATCGGCCTGCGCAATCGCTGGATGCGCGTGAACGGCAATCAGGTGCATGTGCTGCTGCCGATGACGCGGCAGGATATCGGCGATTTTCTGGGCCTCACGGTCGAGACCGTGAGCCGCATCATGACGCGCCTTGCTCGCGAAAAGTGCATCGTGATCGTTCCCGACGGCGTCCGCCTGCTGGACGTGGCCCGGCTGGAGCGCCTCGCCGAGGTTTGAGGCGTTTCTCCATTTTCCGGTAAGGCCTTGCCCCTGCGCCCCGCGCGGGTTCATATCTGTTTCAACAACAGCGTTCGCAATCTGGAGGCGATGGCCCGATGAATATCCGCGTCAAGGACGAAGATCTGGCGATCATGAAATTTGCCATCGGCCAGCCCGTGCGGCGGGTGGAGGATGCGAGCCTGTTGCAGGGTCGCGGCCAATATACCGACGACGTCAATCGGCCCGGCCAGGTCTATTGCGCCATGGTGCGGTCGCAACAGGCGCACGGGATTTTGCGCGGCATCGATATTGAGGCCGCGCGCGCCATGCCCGGCGTGATCGCCATCTATACCGGCGCCGATCTGGCGATCGCTGGCTATGGCGCTATGCCGTTTCGCGTTGCGCTGCAAGGGCGCGGCGGCACCGCCATGGCAAAGCCGCCGCGTTTTGCGCTGGCCACAGACAGGGTGCGCTTTGTCGGCGATCCTGTGGCGTGCGTGATCGCGCAAACAGTCGCGCAGGCGCAGGATGCAGCCGAGGCCGTGACGCTCGACATTGAGCCGCTGCCCGCCATCGTCGCCATGTCGGACGCCGTGAAGGCCGAGGCGCCGCAAATCTACGACGAGGCGCCGGGCAATGTCGCGCTCGATTATCATTTTGGCGACAGCGAAAAGGTGGCTGAGGCTTTTGCCAATGCCGCCCACGTCACCAAACTCCATATCACCAACAGCCGCATCGTCATCAACGCGATGGAGCCGCGCGCGGCGGTCGCCGATTATGATCCAGCGAGCGGTCGCTTCACGCTGTGGGCCCCCACGCAAGGCGTGACCGGATCGCGCGCCAATGTCGCCGAGATGATGAAGGTGACGCCCGACAAAGTGCGCTTCATAGCGACAAACGTCGGCGGCTCGTTTGGAATGAAAGGTTCGGTGTTTCCCGAATACATCTGCGCGCTGCATGCTTCGCGCGCTCTGGGCCGCCCGGTGAAATGGACCGATACGCGCTCCGACTCGTTCCTGTCCGATCATCATGGCCGCGCGCAGGAGTTTGCGTGCGAGCTTGCGCTGGCCGCAGACGGGACGTTTTTAGCCGTGCGCTGCAAGGGCTTTGGCGATCTTGGCGGCTACATGACGCAGATCGGGCCGCTGTTCTCCACCTTCAACATCGTGAAGCACGTCAACTCCTGCTATCGAACGCCACTGGTGGAAGTGAGCACGCGCTGCGTGTTCACCAACACCGTGCCGGTAACGGCCTATCGCGGCGCCGGGCGCCCCGAGGGCAATTATTATATGGAGCGGCTGATCGACACCGCCGCGCGCGAGATGGGGATTGATCCTGTCGAACTGCGCCGCCGCAACCATGTCCAGCCCGAGCAAATTCCCTACAAGGCGCCGTCGGGCTCGACGTATGATTCGGGTAATTTCCCCGCCATCCTCGACAAGGCGCTGGAGCTTGCCGACTGGAATGGATTCGACAAACGCAAGGCCGACAGCGCAAAGCGCGGCAAGCTGCGCGGGCGCGGCATCGGGCAGTTTCTGGAAGTCACCGCGCCCTTGCAGGCCGAATATGGCGGCGTGCATTTTGAGGCCGATGGCGGCGTGAAAATTCTCACCGGCTCGCACGATCACGGGCAGGGCCACGGCACCACGTTTGCGCAGATCGTAGCCACGGAGCTTGGCGTTCCGTTTGACAAGATCCGCTTGATGCAGAGCGATTCCGATCAGCTCGTCAGCGGCACGGGAACGGGCGGCTCGAAGTCTCTGATGAGTTCAGGGACCGCGTTTGTCGAGGCCAGCGCGAAGGTGATCGAAAAGGGCCGCATCATCGCCTCGCACATGCTGGAGGCTGGCGTCGAGGACATCGGCTTTGAGGCGGGCCGCTTCACGATTGCGGGCACGGATCGCTCAATCTCGATCATGGACATGGCGCAAAAGCTACATGCGGGAGGGGGCCTGCCGGAAGAGGCGCCGCAATCGCTCGACGTCGATCACGTTGGGAGCGCTGGCGCGGCGACCTATCCCAACGGTTGCCATATCTGCGAGGTCGAGATCGACCCGGAGACGGGCATCACGACGGTCGCGCGCTATTCGATGGTGGGGGATTTCGGCAATGTCGTGAATCCGGTCATCGTCGAGGGCCAGGTGCAGGGCGGCGTCGTGCAGGGGCTTGGCCAATGCCTGATGGAGGAAACCCATTACGGCGACGACGGGCAATTGCTGTCGGGCTCGTTCATGGATTACGCCATGCCGCGCGCCGATCATTCGCCGCCATTTGCCTATCTCTCGCTGCCTGATCCGGCCAAAACAAATCCGCTGGGCGCCAAAGGCTGCGGCGAGGCTGGCTGCGCTGGCTCGATGACGTCGATCATGAACGCGGTCGTCGATGCGCTGGCCGAATTTGGCGTCACCCATATCGACATGCCCGCCACGCCTTTGCGCGTGTGGGAAGCGATTGAGCGGGCGCGCCGCTAACGGGACCGCGCGCTCTTGCGTGCGCTCAAAGATGCGCGCGAGGCCGCGCGCGGTCCAGAGAGTGCAACACCCCCGCAGTCTTTACGCTGCGCCGCCATGCGTTGCGGGTCTATACGCCGCCAGCCGTTCCGCCTCGCGATCAGGCCGGATGAGTGCGAGCCCCAAAAGGTTTGCAATTGCGACCACCAGCCCGCAAAGCGCGAAGGCGATGGCAAAGCCCTCCGCTTGAGACTCCGCGTCCTCGATCAGCGCGCCGGTGATGAATGGGGCGATGATGCCAGCCGTGCCCGCGATGGCGTTGCCAACCGACAGGACGGCCGCCCGCTGTGCGACGGGCGACAATTCGCCCATGATCGCTTGCGCCGGCGCCACGATAGCGTTTGGCAAAACAACGCCGAAGCAAGCGAGCGCCAGCTTTGCTCCCGCGCTTGCGGCAAACGGCAGGGCGAGCAGGCAGAGCGCGCCCGCAAGCCCCAGCGCGCAAGGCAAAATGCCGCGCGCCAAACGGCTCGAACGCCCGTTCAGCATTAATGCTTGCGAGGCCCAGCCGACGATCAGGATCATCGCCGCCCCGCCCAGCCAGGGCAGCGCGCTCCACCAACCAACGCCTGCCTCCGTTGCGCCGATGGCGGTGCGCAGATAGGAGGGAAACCAGACAATGAGCAAAGCCAGCGCCCAATAGGCCGCAAACATAGAAAACCATGCGCTCAGGATCGTGGGGTTCAGCAGCAGGCGCCGATAGGGGGCAGGTTGTTGTGGCTGCGGCGCCAGGGTTTCTGATTCGCTGTGCGATTGTTCGCCGAGCGGACCTTCCCGGCCAAGTCGCAGCCAGACCGCGGCCCAAACCAGCCCGACGACGACGAGAACGCCAAAGGCCGTACGCCAGCCATAGGCGCCGATGATCCAGTTGAGCGCAGGCGCCGCGACGATGACGCCAAACGCAGAGCCCTGCGTGATGATGGCGGTCGGCAAGGTGCGGTGGTGGTCAGGAAACCATTTATAGGCACTGTGAATCGCCAGCGGATAGGCCGGCCCCTCGCCAGCGCCCAGCAACATGCGCGAGGCCAGCAGCAGGCCAGAGCCCCCGCCAAGCGCCATCGGCAATTGCGCAAGCGACCAGACAAGCGCCAGCGTCAACAAGATGCCGCGCGTCTCAAGCCGGTTGACGAGAAACCCGATGACGATTGCAAACACCGAAAAGCACAAAAAGAAGGCGGAGCCAACAAGCCCGAACTCGCGATGGTTCAACCCGAGATCACGCATGACAGGCCCGGCCGCGAGCCCCAGAATTGCACGGTCTGCATAATTGATGAGCATGAAGAGGAAGAGGAGGGCGATGATGAGCCAGCGGTGTGGCGCCGAAGCCGCTGGAGCCGCTGGCGCTTGGGTGTGCATGTTCAACTGGGCGCCGCGCTAAACAGTTTATAGCGTTCTTCGCTCGGCGATTCATAGAAGGGGTGACGCGCGACGATGTCGCTACGATCCCTCCGTGGTCGCCAGCGGACGCTATCTCAAGCTCGCCCACGCCTCATGCTGCGCCGAGGAAAACGAAGAGGCTGCGCGCCAGTCGCTGCTGCTTGCGGTATTGTTGCGCGATAGCGGGATGGACAGCCAGACGGCTGCAGAAAACGCACGCCTGAGCGCCTGAAACGGCGGGCATGTCGGGCCTGTGTTCAGCATCCAATGCGGGCTGGAAGCCCGCGGTCCAGATCAGCGCCCCTTTGGACCGCGGGCTTCCAGCCCGCATTCTTTGCGTGGGAAAAGCTTGTGCTATGAAGCATAAAGCTTATCCCGGGGAGGTCTTTATGGCGGACATAATCAAAGTGGCGGTGCTCGACGATTATCTGGGCGTCGTCCCTCAATATGGGGATTGGGCCAGCCTTGGCCCGCAGGTCGAGACCGTCTTCTTTACCAAAAACATGGCTGACATTGAAGAGGCCGCCGCGGCCTTGGCGCCGTTTCATGTCCTGAGCCTGATGCGCGAGCGTATGCCGCTCCCCAAAGCGCTGATTGATCGTCTGCCCAATCTCAAGCTGGTCGTCACCACCGGCGGCAAGAACCGCTCTATCGACATTGAGGCCTGCACGGCGTGCGGGATTGTGGTTTGCGGCACCCGCAGCCTGGATCCGGCGCCCACCATCGACATCGCGTGGGGCCTGATTTTATCGGCGGCCCGCAACCTCAATCGCGAGGACGCCCTGATGCGCGCGGGCGGCTGGCAGGAGCGGCTGGGCTTCACGCTCCACGGCAAAACGCTTGGAATCATCGGCCTCGGGAATTTGGGTGCGCGGATGGCGGTCGTGGGCAAAGCGTTCGGCATGGACGTGATCGCATGGAGCCAGAATCTCACGGCGCAGCGGGCTGCGGAGGCGGGGGTCCTGCGCGTGGAGAAAGACGAATTGCTCTCGCGCGCAGACGTTTTGACGATCCATCTTGTGCTGAGCGAGCGCACGCGGGGCCTTTTGGGGGCGCGCGAATTTGGCCTGATGAAGCCCACCGCCATTCTCGCCAACACTTCGCGCGGGCCGATCGTCGATGAGGCCGCGATGCTGGACGCCCTGCGGGAGAGGCGCATTCACGCCGCCGCGCTCGACGTGTTCAATGTTGAGCCTCTGCCCGTGGATCATCCGTTGCGGAGTATGGACAATGTCGTTCTGTCGCCGCATCTGGGCTATGCGTCGCAGGGCAATTTCCGCGGATATTTCACCGATACGGTTGAGGCGATCAGCGCCTTTGCCGCCGGGCGGGAGGTACCAAGACGCATCGATTAAAGCCGTCTCCGCAGGCTTTTCCGGCCTCCGGTTGAGAGAAGTCTGTGCGGAAGGGCGCTCTCTGAAGTGGCTAAATCTATGTTTTTGCGTCATGAAGGCTGAAAACGCCTGCAAACAGGGGTTTTCTTTGATCGAGACGCTTTTCAGCCGTGCGTTTTCGGTTATGATCTGCTTCGCTGATTCGATTATTCTGGAGATGAGACATGGCTAAGAAAGCAGCGGCGGCCCCCGTGAAAGCGGCAAAGGCAGCCAAGAAGCCCGCAGCAAAGAAGGCCGTCAAGGCAGCCGCAAAGGCGCCCGCAAAGGCCGCCGGCGCGGCAGCGGCGACCGTAACACTGAAGCATATCGCCGCTGAACTGGCGGTCGGGCACGATGTGTCCAAGAAGCAGGCCGAAGGCATGCTGACCGGCATGATCGACCTCGTGGTCAAGAACCTCAAGAAGGGCCAGCGCGTCCGTCTCGTGGGTCTGGGCATCTTGCAGGTCAAAAAGCGCGCTGCCCGCATGGGCCGCAACCCCGCCACCGGCGAGCAGATCAAGATCAAGGCCAGCAAGAAGGTCGCCTTCCGCGCCGCCAAGGAGCTGAAGGAAGCCGTCTAGGACCGGTCTTTCTTAAATTCGATCAGCCCCGCACATAGTTGCGGGGCTTTTTTTGGGCGCAATCTGGAGCGCGCGCGGCCTCGCGCGGTCTTGGGGTGCTGCAAAGAAGCGCGCGGTCCAAAGATTGCGCGGATCGCCCGCTCCTGCCAGAAAGGGCGCCGGACAAGAAACTTCTGGAGGATGAATGCGTCTCTTTTCATGCGGTTGCGCCTGTGGCTACGGCACCTCCTTCGCAGCCTATTCAGCAGCTGAGGCAGGCGGCGCTTCCGCCTCTGTTCCCAAATCAGGCGGTCTCGTAGCCCGTTCTGTTCTTGAGGATCTGGCTGCGGCCAGCCGTATTCTGGCCGATCAGGGCGTGGTTGACGGCTTTGGTCATGTCACCATGCGCCATCCCAATGAGCCCGAACGCTTCTTGATGTCGCGCTCATTGGCGCCAGCGCTCGTCACCGCCGACGACATCATGGAGTTCACGCTCGATAGCGTCGCCTGCGAGGACAAGGGGCGTGCGGGCTTTCTGGAGCGCTTCATCCATGGCCAGATCTTCAAGGCCCGGCCTGACGTGATGTCGGTGGTGCATAGCCATTCGCCGTCCGTGATTCCCTTCAGCCTCGTGGCTACGCCGATGCGGGCGATGTTTCATAACGCGGCTTTCCTCAGCGAAGGCGTGCCGGTGTTCGACATCTCGAAAGACTTTGGCGCCACCGACATGCTGGTCGGCAACAACGACAAGGGCGTCGCGCTGGCCAAATGCCTTGGCCATCATCCGGTCGCGCTGATGCGCGCGCACGGCAGCGTCGCGGTTGGTCCAAGCCTGCCGATGGCGGTGTTTCGCGCGGTCTATACGGAAGTGAACGCGCGCGTGCAGACGGCGGCCATTCTGGTTGGCGGCGGCGGCCCTATCGCTGGCCTTAATGCGCAGGAGGCCGATCTGGCCGACGCGGTCAATCTGGGCGCGGGTTCGCGCGCATGGGATTTGTGGAAGAAGCGCGTCGGCGCGGTTTGAGTATAGAGGAGACATACATGACGACTTCGCTTGGCGCTCTTGGGCTTCACTCCCAGACCGATGTCGGCGCCCTGAAGCGCCAGCTCGCCGATTGCATCCGCATGCTGGAGAAGGCCGATATCATCGACTTCAACGGCCATTGCAGCATTCGCATTGGCGATGACCGCGTGCTCATCAATCAGGGCAATTGCCAGCGCAACAAGATCGCCGCCGCCGACATTGTCACCATCGACATGCAGGGCAATCTGATCGAGGGCGCGGGCAATCCGCCGTTGGAGTTTCATCTTCACACGGGCGTTTATCGCGCCCGCAAGGATGTGAAAGCCGTGGTGCATGCGCACCCCAAATGGTCCACTTATCTGACCATGGTCGGGCGCGCTTATGAGCCCGTGTTTGCGCAAGGCGTGCTGCCCGGCGATGCGCCGGTGCTGGATACGCCAACCTCGATCAACACTGTCGAAATGGCGGACCGTCTTGCGGCGGTGCTGGGAGATCGCCCTGCGGCGCTGATGAAATCGCACGGAGCGGTGACGGTGGGCGCCAGCATTATCGAGGCCTTCGTGCTCGCGGTTTATCTGGAGGAGAACGCCCAGCGCCAATACATGGCGTTGCAGATCGGCCAGCCTTATGTGTTTGACGGGCAAGACCGCGCAATGGCGAAGGAAAAGCTCTGGTCGGCGAGCCTGTTCCAGCGCACGTGGGACCATTACATGGCCAAGGTCACGGGCTGAAACAAAGAAAAGCCCCGATCCGGGGGGCGTGGATCGGGGCTTTATGAATGCAGCGGCTTGATGACGCTGCATCAACAAAAACACAACGCGGCCCCCCGGAGCCGGTTCCGTAATTTGCCGACAATTTGTTTAAAGTCCGCCCGCGATGGTTAAGAATACGGGAACGCTAAAGGCTGGCCTCGATCAGCGCCCGCAAGCGCTGCGTCACCTTCGGCACAATGCCAAACCATGATTGCCATGCCGGTCTGCCCTGATGCAGCAGCATCCCAAGACCGTTCAGCGTGCGATTGCCGCGCAGGCGCGCAGCAGCCAGCAGCGGCGTCTCCAGCGGCGTATAGATAATATCGACGACGAGCGCGGCTGAGGGCAAAGTCTCCAGCGCCAGATCAAGCGGCTCCATGCCGACCATGCCCTGACTGGTCGTGTTCACCAGCAGGCAGGCGCCCTCAAGCGCTGCATGGCGCTGCGCCCAATCAATCGCGCGCACGGGAGCGCCAAAATCATCGGCCAGCTTTTGCGCGCGCGAGAACGTGCGGTTTACCAGTCGGATTTCTTTGGCGCCGCGTTGCGCCAGCGCCCAGACCACAGCGCGTGCGCCCCCGCCTGCGCCCATCACGACGACGGGGCCGGAATCGAACGAGAAGCCGGGCTCGGCCTCCGCTATGTTCTCGATGAAGCCGTAGCAATCGTTATTGGCGCCGTGCAGCGAGCCGTCAGCGCGCACGGTGACGCAGGAAATGGCGCCGATACGCCGCGCGGTCTCGTCGATCTCGTCGACGATGGCAAGCGCCTCCTGCTTGTACGGAATCGTCAGGTTGCAGCCTGAAAAATTCAGCGGATGCAGCGCCCGCAACGCAGGCCCAAGCGCGCCGGGCGCAATCGCCAGCGGTACGTAGGCGCCGCTGAGCCCGTGCTCGGCCAGCCAGTGATTGTGCAGCAACGGCGAGCGCGAATGCATGACGGGCCAGCCCATGACGGCGGCGAGCAGGAAACGATCCGTATGGGCCATAGTTTTAAGTTCGCTTTTTCAGGACGCGTACAGGAGCGGCAAACTTTTGAAGCGTTTGGCCCTGCTTTGCAAGCTGGCCTGCTCCAGTCTAAACGTTTTCCCGGGGCGTCTCTGGCGCCGAGAAAAACACTTTGGGAGACGTTCATGAACAAGTCTGGCGCTGGCGCGCAGTCGCAAGTCGGAAATGCGCGTTTTGAGGGCAAGGACCCGCTGGCCAAGCCCGCCAATGGCGAACTCGCCTGGGCGTCGGACGCCATGGCCGAAACGCTGCGCAAACTAGACCTGCACTATATCGCGCTGACGCCGGGCGCCAGCTATCGTGGCCTGCACGATTCGCTGGTCAATTATCTGGGCAATCGCGATCCGCAGATGATGGTCTGCCTGCATGAGGAACATGCGGTTGGCATTGCGCAAGGCTATGCCAAAGTCACCGAGCGCCCGATGGCGGTTGCGCTGCATTCCAATGTAGGCCTGATGCACGCCACGATGGCGATCTTCAACGCGTGGTGCGCGCGCAATCCCATGGTCATCATCGGCGCGACCGGCCCCGGCGACGCCGACGTGCGCCGTCCGTGGATCGACTGGATTCACACCTCAAAGGATCAGGGCGCCCTGATCCGCGATTACACCAAATGGGATGACGAGCCGCGCTCGGCCCCCGCCGCCGTGGAATCCTTGATGCGCGCCTACCAGATATCCGCGACCCATCCCTTTGGCCCGACCTACGTCTGCCTTGACGTTGGCCTGCAGGAATCAAAGCTCGACAAGCCGATCAAATTCCCCGACATGGCCCGCTTCAAGCCGGGCGCTGCCCCTGCGCCGTCAAGCGAGGCGGTTGAGCAAGCCGCCAGATTGCTGGTGGACGCCAAAAAGCCTGTCATCCTCATGGGCCGCGTCTGTCGCGGGATGGAAGATTGGGATTTGCGCATCGAGCTGGCCGAAGTGCTTGGCGCCGCCGTGCTCACCGACACCAAGACGGCGGCTGCGTTCCCGACCGAGCACCCCTTGCACGTCTGCGAGCCGCGCTTCCGCCCCTCGCCGGGCACGTCCGCGATCACCAAAGAGGCCGACGTGATCCTCTCGCTCGACTGGATGGATTTGAAGGGTCACTTCATCCAGACGCTCGGCAAGGACGTGGAGGTGACTGCAAAGGTCATCCATTGCAGCGTCGACGATTACCTGCACAACGGCTGGAGCATGGATTATTTCGGCCTGCCGCCAGCCGACCTGAAGATTCTGGCGTCGCCGGATCAGCTCATCCGTCCGCTGCTGGAGGCCGTGCGGCGCCTGCGCGGCACGAGCGTCGAAGCCGAGCCGAAATTCCCGGTGCGCAATGTGCCCGCGCTGGCGGCTCCTCGAACTGAGGGCATGATGGGCCTGCGCGATCTGGCGCTGGTGGTGCGCGAGTTCTGCGACGGGCGCGACGTGACGATGGCCGGCTTTGCGCTGGGCTGGCCGTCGGACACGGTGAACTTCAAGCATCCGCTCGATTACGTGGGCTTTGACGGCGGCGGCGGCGTGGGCTCCGGCCCCTCCAACGCCATCGGTACCGCGCTGGCGCTGAAGGGTTCTGACCGGTTCCCGATGACGGTGTTGGGCGACGGCGACTTCACCATGGGTTGCAACGCGCTGTGGACCGCGACGCACATGGGCATCCCGCTGCTGATCGTGATCGCCAACAACCAGGTCTATTACAACGACGTGGCGCATCAGGAGCGCATGGCGGTGGTCCGCGACCGCCCTGTCGAGAACAAGTTCGTCGGTCAGGAAATGGTGAACCCGACGATTGACCTCATCGGTCTGGCTAAAGCGCAGGGCGCGCAGGGCGAGGGCCCGGTGATGAACGCCGCCGATTTCCGCGAGGCCCTCAAGCGCGGCGAGGCGGCAGTGCGGGCAGGGGCGCTCTACGTGATCGACGCCCGCGTGGACGTCGGCGCGCCGGGCGAGGGCAATCGCGGGCATACGTCGGGACGGAAGGATTAGCGGGAGCCCCGCTTTCCTTTTGCACGTTCGCAGATATGGGCTCTATATCCCAAACACGTCATGGCGGGCTTCGCCGCCATGACGCGGAACCCCGGGTTTGATGCTCCGCTAATCCACCAGCCGCAGGCTCATCTTGCCAATCAGGCTGGCGCGCTCCGCCTCGGCCTCCGCAATCGCCGCTCGTGTCTCTTCAAGCGTGCTGGCGTTGGAGCCCATCGCCACGATGCCGCCGAGGCCTAGCGTGATCGAGGCCACCATCTGCACCGGATCGAAAAACAGCACGCCCGTAAACAGCGCCAAAGCCCACACTGCGCCGATGACGGCGGCGGCGCGGGCGATCAGTGCGATCTTGGCGCAGGACGCGGCTTTTTCAGCCAGCGCCTCGATTCGGGCTTCCAGCTTTTCGATGTCGTGGACGTTGGAAAGATCGGTCACAGGCGGGGGCCGCAATTTCTGAACACTTTGTCCTGTTCCAGATAATCCGCCAGCCGCATATCCTCAAGCCGTATCAGAACGCGGCCCGAGCGGGTGTAGCTGGCGTAGAAGGCGCGCACGCGCTCTCCCTCGGGCGTGTTCTCGATCACCTCGCCGCAAACGCGTCCATTGTCGCCTCTTTGCGGCGGAAAATGCAGCATTGGCTGCACTTTGACGTCTGCGCTGAAGATAACCTGCGTTCGCACGCCTTCCAGCATAGCGGCCTGCAACATCGCTGAGAGCGGCGCTTTGGCTATGTCGCCCGGCGTCTGGGCGAGGGCAGGGCCTGCGCTTCCCACCGCCAGAATCACCGTCGCCATGAACGCGGCTTTGCCCTTCAGCATCGTCTCTCCTTCGAAAGAGGCGAAAAAGCGCCCGCCTTGCGGTCTCCATATAGCATCTCCAGCAAGGCCATCGTGCAGAATCAGGCAAGATTCGGTCGCTGCGTCGCCGCTTATCAATTCCATTGATTGATGAATTTGCTTAAAGTTTTGGCGATAAAAGGCCATTTTGTGACGATTATCTTTATCTTAAGCGATATTTTCGCCACTAGCCCGCCCGAAGGCTGCAGGCTTGGCATTTGTAACCGCAACAGAAATGTTTCAAAGGGTACTCCGAGTAATCCCCATTGCTAGCCCAACGGCTGGCAGCTCAGAGGGGTAAGCACAGCTTTTGTCTCTGAGTGAGACTAGGGGCTTCTGGAGGTACTAAAATGAATTTCACCAAGGGAATCCTGCTCGGCTCCGCCGCGTCGCTTCTTTCCATCGCCGCCGCTTCGGCTGCTGATCTGCCGAGCCGCAAGTCGGCTCCGGTTGAATACGTGAAGGTCTGCTCCGCCTACGGCGCTGGCTTTTTCTTCATCCCCGGCACCGACACCTGCCTCAAGTTCGGCGGCCGTATTCGCGCCGACTATGCTTACGTCCCCGCTAAGAACCAGTTCAGCAGCTCGAACGCACTCGGCGT
>CAMCUC010000002.1 GCA_945878875.1 Rhizobium sp. Q54 | reverse complement strand
CCATGATGAGGCCGAAACTCCGCTAATCTAAGCCCCAATCTGAGCCAAATGTTCTGACGACGGACATATGTCGTCATAGAAGAAGCTGACCAGCTGTCCAAGAGCCTCCAGCAGAAGTTAAGAGCCAGCCTGGACGAAATAGACTACGGGCATGTCATACTCACTACCAATCACATACACAATCTTGATGAGCCGCTCGTAGATCGCTGCGACGATATTGAGATGCCAATGGCAAACACGGATGTGTGGTTTGATGCTGCTGCGACCATCTTGGATGCTGAGGGCGTTGAATTTACTGATGACCAGTTGGACGCTCTGCTGGCTTCAGGCACAGGCAGCATCAGGGACATGATGCGTGGCTTGGAGGACTTTGTGCTTGAAAGAAAATAGTGTTGCTTCAAGCAACTCAGTCAACGCCCTGCCTTGTGCGGGGCTTTTTTATATCTCAATTCCATTGCGCTTCAAAAGTCCGTCAATTTTTTCTATCTGCTCAGCTGAAAGCATGTCGCTATAATACTTTCGCATAAGATACTCTGCAGAATATTGCAGCGCATTTGATCTCTTCAATCTAGCAAAGCCGCCAATCCCGATGTCTTCCAACTTCTCAATTTGTTGCAGCATGGCTTGCAGATAACCACGCACTTTTACGCTGTTCAACGTTGACAGGCTGCATTGATTGCTAATAGCCACAGCCCTAAGCCAAGCACGATGTAAATCAACACGCTCAACGTCTTCCGCCAATGGGGGACGAAGCTTGTACGCATTCTTATTAATCAAATGTTCGTCAATGCATTTGTCCAAACACACATCAATCAAGTCCGCTAGATGGGGGTGCTTGTTGAGGCGAGTTGCGAATTCAAGAAGATCTCCTCGCGTTGATATTTCTCTTATTGTCGCTTCCGCACGATTCCTTTCCCTTAGCTGTTGCTGGATTTGATCATCAAGCTTGTTAGGTTGCTTAGCCATCTGATCCCCCAAACCCAAAATATCAGGTTATGCATACTCTCTTACATTGTTCCCTAAGTCATTGAAAAAATTACGGCTATTTTTTTGGCTTATATCGGTAGGAATAGGAAATATAAGACTTTAGCGTTGCTTCAGCTCAAACGTGAGATTTTGGGGAGCAACACAGTGAAGCAGGCGCGGTATGGTTAGGAAGTGTCCTGAAAGTGTCCAACAAGATTTTGGGACGCTGACAGCAGGTGTCCAAAACCTAACGCATTGATTGGTAGCGCCTGAATGGTAGCGGAGGAGGGACTCGAACCCCCGACACGAGGATTATGATTCCTCTGCTCTAGCCAGCTGAGCTACTCCGCCCCGTCCGCGCTGCGCGTTTTGGCTGCGCGGGACGAGCCGGATATAGTCGCCGGGCGGGAAGGGTGTCAAGTGAAGCGCGCCAAGTTCCGCGCTTACTTCTGCGCGTCAGCTCTTGTGTATGCGCGCCAGCGTGAACAGGCCCAGCGGCGACAGTCGGCGGCGCTCGAGAAGCGCCAGATCGGGGCGGGCGTCGATCCAGTCGCCGATCACTGACCATGGGAATTGGGGGCGCCAGCCGAGTTTCTCGGCGCGCCGCTCCATTAGCGCCTCAATGGCGGCGATGGGACCGGAATCGGCGCCGATGTGGTTGACGATGACGATTTCTCCGCCGGGCCGCACGACGCGGGCCATTTCCTCAAGGGTGCGGCGCGGATCGGGAACTGTGGTGACGACGTAGGGCGCAACGACAGCGTCAAACGCGCCGTCTTCGAATTCGAGGTTCATGGCGTCCATGACGCGCAGATCTTCGACATTGGCGAGGTTTTGCCGCGCCACGCGGTTGCGGGCGATCTCAAGCATAGGGTCCGAGAGGTCTATGCCGACGAGGCGAACGTTTGAGTCAAACATCGGCAATTCAAGCCCGGTGCCGACCCCAACGTCCAGCACCCGTCCGCCGAGGCGGTTAATGGCTTCGGCGGCGGCCTTGCGACCTGGCTTCAGCACCAGCGTGAAAACGGCGTCGTAAACAGGGGCCCAGCGCGCGTACGCGGCCTCCACGTTGGCGTTGGTGATGTCGGCCCCGCGCCGGTCGCTGGTCTGACTCAATGGTTCCCCCCTGAAATAACGTTTGTCCGCTAAAGCGCGGCTTCTGTCGACCTGATGTAGCCGCCGCCGAGCACGCGGGCGCGCGCTCCGGCGCCGTCGTAGAATACGCAGGCCTGTCCCGGCGATATGCCTTCCTCGCCGCTGGTCAGCTCCACCATCGTGCCCTCGGCGCTGTGGAAGAGTAAGGCGGCGGCGGGCGGGCGCGTGGAGCGCAGCCGAACGAAAAGCTCCAGGCCCTCGTGGCCGATGTCGGAAAGCTCGCCCTCGCCGATCCAGTTGACGTCGCGCAGGTGCACCACGCGGGTCGCCAGCGCCTCGCGCGGGCCCACGAAGACGCGGCGGGCGGCGGCGTCAAGGCGCACCACAAACAGCGGATCCCCGCCCGAGATCGCGCTGTCGCTCAGGCCGAGGCCTTTGCGCTGGCCGATTGTGTAGCGCATGATCCCCTGATGCTGGCCCAGCACCCGCCCGTCCACATGCACGATGTCGCCCGGCTCGGCGGCGTCAGGGCGCAGGCGCTCGATGACCTGCGTGTATTTGCCGGTCGGCACGAAGCAAATATCCTGGCTGTCTGGCTTGTCGGCGATGAACAGGCCGCATTCGCGCGCGATCTCGCGCACGCGCGCCTTGGGCAGGTCTCCCAAAGGAAAGCGCAGCATGTCCAGCTGGGCGCGATTGGTGGCGAACAGGAAATAGCTCTGGTCGCGCTCCGAATCGGCGGCGCGGAACAGGCCGCGCCCGCCTTCAGGCAAAGCTGACGAAGAGATGTAATGGCCGGTGGCGAGCACGTCCGCGCCAAGGTCGCGGGCGGTGTCGAATAAATCGGCGAATTTGATGTGCTGGTTGCAGGCGATGCACGGAATCGGCGTCTCGCCCGCCGCATAGGAGCGCGCGAACGGGTCGATCACCTTCTCCTTGAAGCGGCTTTCGTAATCGAGCACGTAATGGGGAAAGCCGCCGCGCTCGGCGACGCGGCTGGCGTCCAGAATGTCCTGCCCAGCGCAGCAGGCGCCCTTGCGCTTGGCGGCGGCGCCGTGATCGTAGAGCTGAAGCGTCACGCCGATCACGTCATAACCTTCGCGCGCCAGCATGGTGGCGACGACCGACGAATCAACGCCGCCCGACATGGCCACGACGACGCGCGTCTGGCCTGGGCTCTTTGGCAGACCCAGTGAGTTCAGGCCGGCAAAGGGCGCGTTTGAGGCTGCAACAGCGTCCACGCTGATTGCGGCGTCAAAGCGGAGTGCGGTGTCAAAGCCTGATGTGGCGTCGGTCATGAATCTGTCCTGGCACGAGGGCGGTCGCCTCGAGCCTGCGCATTTTGCAGAAAAGCATGCCGGGCGCGAATTGCAAGGCGCACGCGCAAGATTCGCCCGATTAGCTTGAAAGGCCCAGCGTCACGGCTGCGATCAAGGTTATGGTTAATGCAATCTCTCAAGGCGTCCCAAAAGGGCACGTAGCGGAGCCAATTCCTAACGGAATGCCAATAAAACGATGGTTTTCCAGCGATTTTTGTGGTGTCGCCACAATGCCTGCTTAGACCTTTCTTAAACCGTGCACGCTATTGTTGTCATTAGTTGAGTGGTGCTGGAGTTTGAGTAGATCATGACTGAGCCCTATCGCCCGAGGGTCAAATACGTCATTGGACCCGACGGAAGTCCTCTTACGATTGCAGATTTGCCGCCCCCGAATACCAAGCGGTGGGTGATCCGGCGTAAAGCCGAGGTCGTTGCGGCGGTTCGCGGAGGGCTCTTGTCCCTTGAGGAAGCCTGTACGCGTTACACGCTGACCGTCGATGAATTTCTGAGCTGGCAGATGTCGATAGACCAGCATGGGCTTGCGGGCCTGCGCACGACGCGCATCCAGCAATATCGTCAGTAGGTCACGGAATTAAAGGCAATAAAAAAGGCGGCTCAAGAGCCGCCTTTTTGCGTCGTCCTTTTGCTCGCGCTCAATGGAGCTGCGGCGGGGGGGCGCCGCCCTTTGTGGCCTTGCCCAATTGCGAGCGCTCGAACAGCAGCACGATGGGCAGCGACAGGATCAGCGGCAGGATCAGGTAAAACAGCCGCCAGATCAGCAGTGCGGCGACCACCGAGGTCGCCGGCACCTGCGGCATCACCGCTAGAAACACCGCCTCCATCACGCCAACGCCGCCCGGCACCTGCGAGAGCAGGCCGGCGGAGAACGAGAGCAGAAACGCACCCAAAACCAGCATGAACGAGACGTTCTCATGGGCGAGCGCGAAATAGATGATGCCCGCAGCCCCGATCAGCTCCATCGGCGCAGCGACAAGCTGGCGGGCGACAACCTGCATGCGCGGATAAACAAGCTCAAAACCCGCGATCTTCAGCGGCGGCAGATGACGCCACGCGCCAACGACATAAAGGGCGCAGAAGGCCAGCAGCGCAATTCCGATCCAGCGCGCAGCGCCCGTTCCAATTGCAACCGAATCTGACAGCGACGCCAGCGGCGCCACGATTTCGGGCTCGTAGACCAGAACCCCTCCCAGCAGCAGAATCGTTCCAAATCCGAAGGTAAACGAGCAAAGACCCACCAGCACAGCCACTTCCGCAGCCGAAAGGCCTTTGGCCGTGTAGGCGCGGAAGCGCACCATGCCGCCGGAAAATACGGACGCGCCGATGTTATGCGACAGCGCGTAGGTGACGAACGAGCACACGCCGACATACAGCCACGAGATTCCGCGATGGCGATTGAGATGCAGCAGCGCGATCCGGTCGTACCAGGCCAGCGCCGCATAGGCCAGAAGCGTCGACAGGCCCGCCAGCACATAGGCGCTGGCGGGAAGGCCAGTCAGTTTTTCGGCGATGACGGAGGCGATGACCTGAATGTCGGCCCACAGCCCGCCCGCTTCGAGCCTTGCCTTTACGGCGGGGTCGGCGGCGACCTCGGACTGAAGCTTGAAATACAGCAGGCGAACAGACCAGACGACGGCGATCAGGCCGACGGTCGGCCAAAAGAAGTCCTTAATGCGCTTCACGTTCCCCTCGCGGCAGACCGTGGCGACACTCGACTCAAGGGCGAGCCAAGGCGGGACGGCCGATGATTCGGTCAGACCCCGTTCCGGGCGTTCCGACACAAATCATCCGTGCACGGGTCCCGGGCGGGTTTCAAGTGCGCATGTCGCGCGGCTTGACGAAAAGCCGCGCGAGAGATCGTTTACAGGCGCACTATTCAGGCTAAATGCCGATCGGACCCATGTCGAGCGGGCGTGCCCGGAGGCCGTCCATTTCGCGACTTGCTTCGGGCAGCAGTTCACCAACCTTGTCGCGGCCCTCAAGGCTCTGGGCGCGGGTGACTTCCTCCAGCGCCTCCTCATGGGCGGCGCGCGCTTCGTCGAGCTGCTGACGCAATTCGCCGGCTGACTGGCTGAGGTTGTCGCGTCGGCCCCGGGCGGCGCGCGCATAGGTGGAATAAGCGAAATGGGCTGAATCCGTGATGCCGGACTTTTGCTCTTCAGCCGCAATTTCCCGGTCGAGGTCTGAGGCCATACGCGAGAACTCGGCTATCATTGCCTCGATCTGGGCGACCCGGCGACGTTTCTCTTCCGCCTGGAATCTCTTGAGACGCACAAGACTATCCCGCGATTTCATTACGCATACTCCAACGCAAACTAAACACAGACTGCGCAATACGCAGCGACGACAAACCCGCGAGACAAATCAAGTATGCGCAATCAAAGTTGCTCTTTCGTTACCTTCCGCCGCAATCAGACCAGATTTTATAGACAGGCTTATGATTTTTATCGCCCGGTAAGGATTCCTTAACCTGATCGGTTAAGAATGTGTCATCAGCCCGACCGCGTACCGGCTTCATTATGAAGCAAGTTGGCGTGCTGATTTGAAACGGGCACAGCGACAGCTCGCCCGGGCTCCTCTTCAGTTTTTAGAGGGTCCTGGTCGATTTTGGAGCGATCATTGCAAAGCAGCGCTTGCCATGGTGAATCACGGTTTGTTAACCATTGCGCGTTAACGTTCGTCGATGACGGATGTGGAGCTCGCCTCATCGGCGACGTAACGAAAGCATGAATGGCCAGCGATCGTTTTTCAACGGGGTAGGGGTGGGGACCTGACATGCGGGTATTATTGATCGAGGACGACAGCGCTACGGCCCAAAGCATCGAATTGATGCTTAAATCCGAAAGCTTCAATGTCTACACGACGGATTTGGGCGAAGAGGGCATCGACCTCGGCAAGCTCTATGATTACGACATTATTCTGCTTGACCTGAACTTGCCTGATATGTCGGGTTATGAAGTTCTGCGCACGCTTCGCGTCGCAAAGGTCAAGACGCCGATCCTGATTCTCTCAGGGCTGGCCGGAATTGAAGACAAGGTGAAGGGTCTGGGCTTCGGCGCCGACGATTACCTCACCAAGCCTTTCCACAAGGACGAGCTGGTGGCGCGCATTCACGCCATCGTGCGCCGGTCAAAGGGTCACGCCCAATCGGTCATCACCACGGGCGATCTGGTCGTCAATCTCGATCAGAAGACGGTTGAGGTCTCGGGCAACCGGGTGCACCTCACCGGCAAGGAATACCAGATGCTTGAGCTGCTTTCCCTCCGCAAGGGCACGACTCTCACCAAGGAGATGTTCCTCAATCATCTCTATGGCGGCATGGACGAGCCTGAATTGAAGATCATCGACGTCTTCATCTGCAAATTACGCAAGAAGCTCGCCAACGCTAGCCAGGGCTGCAATTACATCGAGACAGTTTGGGGACGCGGTTATGTGCTGCGCGAGCCCAATGAAGCGGAAGAGCGCATCACCGCCTGATCTTTTGTCTTCGATCGGTCCCACCTGCCCGGTCCTACCTGCCCGGTCAAACAAGGCGCTTCGCATTGCGGAGCGCTTTTTTGTTAAGCCTAGCCGCGAACCAGCCGCAGCTGCGGGCGCATGATCTGAGATTGCGCCCGATCCAGTTTGCGCGCGCTCAACCAGGGATGGTGCGATGAGACGGCGAATTCGTCGCTGACGCCAAGCGGCGTCTCCGTGGCACCCAGCAGCAGAAAGCCGTCGGGCGCAAGCGCTTCATGCAGTCGCTTCAGCAATGCCTTTTTGCCCTCGCTGTCAAAATAATACATCAGGTTTCGGCAGCAGATGACGTCAAAGGAGCCGGTCGAGGGGCCGTTTTCAAGAATGTTCCTCTGCTCGAACCGCACGCGCGATTTCATGTGCTCGGCTATCGTCCACGTGTCGTTGGCGCGGGTGAAATAGCGCAGAAGCTGCGAGACGGGCAGGCCGCGCTGGACCTGAAACTGGTTGTAGACACCTGCCCGCGCCGTCTCGATGGCGCTTTGCGAAACGTCGGTGGCGAGGATTTCTATGCTCCAGCCTGAAAACAGGCGCGCGTCCTCGTCAAACATCATCGCCAGCGAATAGGCTTCCTGACCTGTGGCGCAAGCCGCGCTCCATATCCGCAAGGATCGCGACGCCGCTCGCGCCGCCAGCAATTGCGGCATGATCTTGCAGCGGAATTCGTCAAAGGGAAGCCGGTCGCGAAAGAACGAGGTTTCATTGATCATCATGGCGTCAACGACGGCACGGTGGATCTGTGCGCGACGCGGCCCCATCATCGCAAGGCATAATTGGGCGATGTCGGGAAACCCGTGATCGCGCGCCAGTGGCGAGAGGCGCGAGGCCACGGACGCAGCGCGATCAGCGTCGATCACGACGCCGGTCGATTGTTTGATTTCACGACGCAGAACGTCAAACCACGTTGGCATATGATGGGGCTTGTCATTTGACATGAGATTGCTGCCCTGTGCGAAGAAGAATCTGCGCGGCGATTTCCTCCGGCGGGTCGGATTTGTGCGTCAGGCCTGCTGCGAGTATCGCCGCCGGCATGCTGTCGACCACGCATGTCGTCAGCGCCTGCGCGAAGATACAGCCGCCGGCCGCTGCTATGGCGCGTGCGCCCTGCAATCCGTCCTCGCCCATCCCGGTCAACACAATCCCCATGAGTCGGGGGCCATAAACATAGGCAGCCGAATCAAACAGCACATCCACGGACGGCCTGTAGCGCACGTTCCCGGGGGCCGCGCAGCTGTCCACGTAAGCGGCGCCCAATCGTTTCATCACCCGCAAATGCATATTGCCGGACGGCAAATAGATGACGTCCGGCCGTACCGTTTGAAGGGCTTTGACGACAACGACCTCGCGGCCGCTCTCCCGCTCCAGCATGGCGGCGACCGATTGACAGAATTCAGCCGGCGTATGGATGGCGACAAGAACAGGCACATTGAGTTTGCCGCCCGCCAGCGTGCGCAAAATTTGCACCAGCGCCTGCGGGCCGCCCGTGGATGCGCCGATGGCGATGGCGCCAATCTGGATCCGGGTCTTGCGCACGGGATGCGCAGGCGTGGGCGCAGCTCCAGCGTCGGTCTCGGCCTGCGCCTGGCTCAGCAAAGCCCGATTTCCCGAAACTTTGATTGCATGATCTCGCGGTCAAACGGCTTCATGATGTATTCGTCGGCGCCCGCGTTCACGGCGCGCGCGATATGGGCGACGTCGTTTTCGGTGGTGCAAAAGATCACCTTCGGCGCTCCGCCGGCGGGCTGACGGCGCAATTCGCGCAGGAATTGCAGACCGTCCATGACGGGCATGTTCCAGTCGAGCAAAATGCCGTCAGGCATCGCCAGGGCGCAAACGTCCAGAGCCGCCTGGCCGTTTTCAGCTTCGACGATTTCAAAATGCATCCCTTCCAGGATACGGCGGGCGACTTTGCGAATGACGAGGGAATCGTCAACGATGAGTATGCGCTTCATGTGGCCTCCTTAAGAAATGGATTCGATTTTGCAATCGCGTTCCGGCGCGTTGAAAACCGCCGCGTGCAGATCAATGATGGGCAAAATTCCCGAGGGAGTTATGTAGACGCACGTGGTCATGCGGCGCGCCATCGGCGTCATCCCCGCAGGTGTGCCGATGGAATCGTCGGCGGAGATTTCCGCAACGTCCCCCACCCCGTCCACGATCAGCGCGAACGTGTCGCCCTCGATCTCGACGCCGACCGCAAGAGGATTGGCTTCGCTGGAATCAGCAGCCGGGGACTCCATTCCAAGGCGCACGCTCAGACTGATCGCGGTGACGATATGTCCGCGCAGATTGATCAGGCCGCGCACCCAGGGCGGCGTCAACGGCGCGGGTACGATGGCTTGTGCGCGAAACACCGTGCGCACACTGCCGATCGGCAGGCCGAACCGTTCGCGTCCGATCAGCACCGTGAAGAATTGTTCGCTGGATGCGGGCGCGCGGGGAGCGGGCCTTGCCTCAAGCGTGGGGCGTCGCAGAAGCTCGGCGCGATTCATGCGGCAATCTCCTTGCGCACGCGCTGCTCAAGCGCATGTTCTTTGAACGGGCGTTCCTGCAACGCGGCGTTGAGGGCGCCGATCAGGCCGCGCCGGTCGAACTTTCCAACGACCGCGCCGATCCCGACCGCGCTCGCCGTTTGCGACACGCCGGCGCCCGCGTAAGAATCCATGCCGATGATGGGAACCTGCAAACGCAGATCCTCGCGCAACGCCGCCGCCAGGCCATAGCCGTCCATGTCGGGCATTTCGATATCGGTGAGCACGACGTCGAAGACTGCACCCTCGCGCGCCATCGTAAAGGCCTGGCGCGCGCCGTGCGCGACGATGACGTCATATCCAGCGGCGGCCAGAACGGGGCGAAGCATTTCGCGAAAGAACTCGCGATCATCCACCAGCAGGACGGCGAACTTGCGCGAATGGCGGCGCTGGAACGCCTCGGGGCGCGCCAGCTCCATGTAATGGGCGAGGTCGATCACCTCGGTGGTTTCTCCCCGTATCAGGCAAGAGCCCAGAATACGGCGGGAGCCGCCCGCGACGTCGAGCTCCAGACGTTCGCTCACCATGTCCACGATGCTGGAGACGACGAGCCCCATGGGTTCGCCGCTCACGCCAACAATCATGATCGCCCATTCGTCGCGTTCGGGCTCGTCAGCCATGTCTACAAGCGGGATCACCGGCATCAGTTTGCCGCAATAATTGTGCGCCAGTCCGCTTTCGACGCGCACGATGGAGTCCGGTTTGGCCATCACGATGCGCGAAACCAGCGACAGTGGAACGGCTTTCTGCGGACCATCGCCCGCGCGAAACAACAATAACGAGGTGTTGGAGGGGCCGTGCGCTGCGGGGCGGTTGATCTCGGGCTGTCCGTCAGAGACGTTTTCCAGCCCGCTCAGGTCCGCCAGTCCCGATGGATCGAGGATCAGCACGACCGCGCCGTCGCCAAGGATCGTGCTGCCGGCATAGGCGCCGATGCTGGACAGCGTCTTGTCCGTCGGCTTGACGACGATCTCCTGCACGTCCGACACTTCGTCGATCAGCAAGCCATAACTTGCCGCGCCCGTCCGCATGAGGACAATGAGGCCGTTGAAGCTCAACGCATCATCCAGCACCTCAAGACGCAGGACGGCGCGCAGATCGACGATGGGTAAAACCTCGTCGCGCAATCGAGCAAACAGGGCGCCGCCAGCGCGCGTCAGGCGGCTGGCGCCGTTCTGGTGCGTGGAGATCGCCTCCACCACAGATTGTTGCGGCAGCGCGAAACGCTGCCCGGCGCAACGCACCACGAGGGCTGGCGCAATGGCCAGCGTTAGCGGCAATCTCAAAGTGAAACGCGCGCCCGCGCCCCGCGTGCTGGCGATCTCGATGGCTCCGCCAACGCGCGCGACATTGCTGGCCACCACGTCAAGGCCGATCCCGCGCCCAGAAATGTTGGTGACGGCGGCGGCCGTCGAGAAGCCCGGCGCCATAATCAGGCGGAAAATTTCCGCGTCCTTCATCGCCGCCAGCGCTTCTGCGCCGACAAGTCCTTTTTGCAGGGCGGCGCTGCGGATTTTATCGACGTCGAGCCCGCGACCGTCGTCGCCGATCTCCACGATCAGCGAGCCCGCCTCATGCCAGGCGCGCACATGAATGCGCCCGGTGGCCGACTTGCCGGCAGCAATCCGCTGGCTCGGGTTTTCCAGCCCGTGATCGGCGCAATTGCGGATGATATGGGTGAGCGGATCGCTCAAAATTTCGATCAATTGCCGGTCAAGTTCGGTCTCTGCGCCCTCTATCGTGAGGTGGATGTTTTTGCCCAGTTCCGCGCCCAGATCGCGCACAAGGCGCGGCAGTTTGGAAAAAATGCGGCCAATGGGCTGCATGCGGGCGCGCATGACGCCGTCCTGTAAATCACTGGTCAGGGCGGAGAGGCGCTGAAGCGGCGGGTCGATGCGCGCGTTGGCGTGATGGCTGGCGGCGTCCAGCAATTGATTGCGCGTCAGCACCAGTTCCGAGACCAGCCGCATGATGCGCTCAAGCGAATGGACCGAGACGCGAATGCTGGCCGCTTCCTGATAGGGCGTGCGCGCGGGCGGCGCGTCCCGGATTTCTGCGGCGCTGGACGTGTCCCGCGTTTGCTCTTCGAGGGCTGACCGGGTCTCCCCGCTGGGTCCGGCGGCGACTTCAAGCCTTGCGATCAGGTCGGCATCGGCGCCGGCGGGCTCGACGCCTTCGGCCTCAACGCCTTCGGCCTCAATCCCTGCCAAAATGACGCGGACTCTATCTATGGCCTCAAGAATGAGGGTGACGACGTGGGGAGCTGCGATCCCTTCTTGCCGGACGCGGCCGATCAGGGATTCGGCGGCATGGGTCAATCGCTCAAGGCGCGGCAGGTCCAGAAACCCGCAGGTTCCCTTGATCGTGTGCAGAAGCCGGAAAATGTCGGCGATGGCGTCCGGATTTGACGGGTCGCTCTCGAAATCAACGAGCTGCGCGGCGCAAGCGTCAATGTTTTCGGCGCTTTCAGCCAGAAAATCCTGGAGCAACTCATCCATACGAACCAACTCCGCCGCTTAAAACTACGCGCGACGGAGTCAATATGGCTGATGTTCGTTAAGAGGAGGTTTTCTTGTCTCGCTTAAGTGGTGGCGTGTTGCGTGGCCTCTTGTTGCGTGGCTGCTTGCGAACCTGTCGCCTCGGGCGCGGCGGCGCTTTGAGGCTCGGGCGTGGCAGTCTCCATCTCCACTGCGGCGACGGGCGTTGCGCTGACGACGACGCTGGCCTCCAGCGTTTCCGCCTTGACGTGCAGATTGCTCGCCCGCGCCACAAGGCCAGTGTAATAGGCCTGCACGCCATGAGCATCGACGGTTCCGCTTTCCGGCTCGCCGGACAGCAGCGGGCTCACCGAGCTTGCAAGCCGCAAATTGGGGCCTGACGCGGTGACTGTGAGGCAGGTAGCGTCGTCGACACCCGTCACGTCCACCTTCAACAGACCGCCGCGCGGAATCGAGGCGGCTGCGATCAGGCACATGTTGAGCAGTAATTTCACCTTGTTCTTGGGCATCAAAATGCGCGGGACGTTCCACTCGAATTTCGTGCGGTCGTCGGCGAACAGATTGCGCGCCACCTGCTCGCCGTCGCCGGTGTCGATAAGGGCGCCGGCCGAACCGGCCGCGCCAAAGGCCAGACGGCAGAATTGCAGTTTGGCGGAGGCGTTATGGGCGCTGCGCTTGATGAGGTCGGTGGCGATGCTGCGCATCTCCGGGTCGCTTTCCTCCTCCAGTACCTCAAGGCCGTTGACGATGGCGCCGACGGGGCTGATGACGTCATGGCAGACGCGTGAGCAGAGCAGGGCTGAAAGATCGAGGGCGTCGAGTTCGATGACCGGCATGGGTTCCGTCCGAATGTGAGCGTGGCGGGCGACAGAGGGCCAACAGAGGCCAACAGGGGGCCGTTGGCCAAAACGCAAACTGGTGCGGGGATCGGCGCGAATCACTTTCGCAGAACCCCGGCGACGCACTTTGGTCTAAACATGCGCAGGCGCCTTGACCAGCGCGCCCTTGCGCTGAATATGAACGTAGATGGCGCCGGGGCGGTTGTGGACAAGGATTCTGACGCATGAATGTGCGCGCTGGCGTCGATGAGGCGCAGGATCGTCATCATCTGTTTTCGAACCATTTGCTCCTGAATGAAATGGCGCGGCTGTCGGTGCTGGCGGGCGGAGCCATCATGCAGGCGCGCGCGATCGGACCCCGCGTTCGTCGCAAGACGGACGATTCGCCGGTGTGCGACGCCGACGAGGCGGCCGAGCTGATCATTGTGGCCGGTCTGCAGGAGCATTTCCCTCAGGTTCCGGTCGTCGCCGAGGAGGCCGCCTCGCGCGGGGGCGCGATGATCATGGGCGGCGCGTTCTTTCTCGTCGATCCGCTCGACGGCACGCGCGAGTTTCTGAACGGATCGCAGGATTTCACCGTCAACATTGCGTTGATCGTCGACGGGGCGCCGCGCGCTGGCGCCGTCTACGCGCCGCTCCTCGGGCGGTTGTGGATCGGCTCGGATCTCGATCCCGCCGACCCGCTCGCTATGGCGTGCGACGCGGTCCCCGGCGGCCCGGCGCCGACGCTTGAGGCGATGCACCCGATCAGCGCCCGCGCGCCCGCGCCGGGCGAGCTGACGGCGCTGATCAGCCGATCCCATCCTGATGAGCGCATCCATGCGTTTCTCGATGCTGCGGGCGTGCGCGAACGGCGCGCGGTCGGTTCGTCGTTGAAGTTTTGCTTGCTGGCGGAAGGGATCGCCGACGTCTATCCGCGCTTTGGGCCGACGATGGAATGGGACATTGCGGCTGGCGACGCCCTGTTGCGGGCAGCGGGGGGAATCGTGCTCGACGAGGCCGGGCGCCCGCTGGTTTATGGCCGCCCGGAAGAGGGATTCCGCAGTCCCTGTTTTATCGCCTGGGGCGCAAGACCAGACCAAAAGCCTGGCAAGCAGGATTGAAACTGCCCCAAACAGCTTGAAACAGCGTCTGTTTTCAGGCGCTGGCGTAAAGGTCGACAACGGATCGTTAACCCTCTTGCTGCATCGTTCCCGCAAGGCGTGAAACGTCTGGCGGCGCCTTTGCGCGGCCATGTTTCGCCCGCAGTTTCGCCTTTGCCCGCCGTGTAGAAGCGGAGGCTGAGGTTTTTCGGGAGACATGCATGCGCTCACATTCGCGCAGGGACGCAATCAAGAATTTGACCGGCGCCGCAGCCGCGCTCATAGCTGCCCCCGCTCTGGCGCAAGGGGCGCGTCCGCAACGCTTCACGAGCCGCGAACTGGTGGACAATGGACACCAGTTCTTTGGCACGGTTTCGCGCGGGCTCGCCTCCGTGGTCGAGGAGGCCACGCGCCGCTGGGGCCAGCCCAACGCCTATATTCTGGGACAGGAGGCATCGGGCGCGTTCGTCGCCGGCCTGCGTTTCGGCGAGGGCGTCATGTACACCCGCAACGCGGGCGATCAACGCCTCTATTGGCAAGGGCCTTCGCTTGGCTTCGACGCCGGCGTCGACGGCGCCCGCACCATGATGCTGGTCTACAATCTGCCCTCGCGCGACGCGATCTACCGTCGCTTCGGCGGGGTCGATGGGTCGGCCTATCTGGTGGGTGGTTTCGGCTTTACGGCGCTGACGGCGGACGACGTCGTGGTGGTGCCGATCCGCGCGGGCCTTGGCGCGCGGCTGGGCGTGAACCTTGGTTATTTGAAATTCACGAACAGCTCGACCTGGAATCCGTTCTGAGGCTTGCGCAGGCGGGGCGCTTTGGCGGCGCCCTGACGCTGGACCGACGAAAAAGACGGCGCTGCGCAAATGACGCGCGGCGCCGCTTTGCGTTCGGCGATAGTCCATGGCATGGTTACGTCAGGCATATCCCTTTTTACAAGCTGCGCGCGTGATCGAACAAACCATGGTGTTTGCGGCCGGGTTTCTCCTCGCGGGACTTCTGGCGCTCCTTTTCCTGCCGGCGCTTTGGCGGCGCGCATTGCGGCTGTCGCGCAGACGGCTGGAAATGCAGATGCCGCTCTCGATGGACGAGATCGTGGCCGAGCGGGATCAATTACGCGCGCAATTTGCCAGCGACAGGCGCCGCATAGAACAGGCGCATGAGGCCCTGCAACACACCCGCGCCAAAGACATGGTCGAACTGGGACGTCGGGCGGCCTCCATTGGAGCGCTGGAGAGTGAGATCGCAAACCTGCGAACGCAATTGGGCGTCGCGATTTCCCAAACCGCAAACGTACAGGCGCAGGCGGAGCAGGCGCAGGTTCAGTTTGATGTTTTGAATCAGGCGGGGCAGCTGGAGATCAGCGCGCTTGAAACAGGCGTCGAGAGCTTGCGCCTCGCCAATTCCGATCTTGAAGACGAACTCGCCAAAGCGCGTTCAAGGCTGGAGCAGGCGAGCGCCGCGCTCGAAGATATTGAGCGCGAACGCGCCTTCGTCCTGACCGATCTGGCTGCAGCCAGCGCCCGGCGCGACGCCCTGCAAGGCGCCGTTGAGGCAGCGCACGCCAAAGCAGACGAGCAAGATGGGGAATTGCGCGAGCTGCGCCGCGACAAGACCCGCCTTGCACGCGAGGCCGCCGACGCCATGCATGCGCTCGAACTGGCGCGCATGAGCGAGGCGGAGGCTGCGGCTCAGGCGCAAAAACAAGCTCTGCATGCGCGCGAGGATGCGCGCCTTCAGTCCGACAAATGGCAGGCGATGCGGGTGGAGCGGGACGCGTTGGCGGGCGCTCTGGAGGCGGCGCGCCGGGAGGCGGAGAGCCTGCGCCGGGGATCCGGTTCCGCAGCGCTCGACGACAAGTCGGCGGAGGGCGATGATTTGTTGCGCAAGGCAATCGTCGAACTCGGCGCAAAAATGTTGCGGGTGGCTAATTCCCGCAAAGTCCCGGCCAGAGGCTCGCCTGTCGCCCCGAAATCAGGCCCGGCCAGCCTGTCGTCGGCTCCAAATCGAGGGCGGTCGGCGGCGGCAGGGGAATAATCCTGCAAAAAACGCACTCTCAGGCCTCCTTTTGCTTGCGAGCGCGCGCCTGCGCCGCTAAGAAAGTTTCGTCGCCGTTCGGGCGACCTGCTCCCTTCGTCTATCGGTTCAGGACAGCCGCCTCTCACGCGGCAAAGGCGGGTTCGATTCCCGCAGGGAGCACCATCACTCGACTGATCTTGTCGGTGTGGGTTACGAGCCCGGCGATTATTCGTCCGGCTTTCGAGCAATTTCTATCGCATTAAACCGCGCGGCAGGCCTTGATATTTATCGCCTGCTCCTCACTCGTCCACGTCCAGCGGCTCGACGCCTTTGGGCTTGCCGTCGGCAGAGAGTTTGATTTTCTCGATGCGGGCTTCGGCGGCTTTCAGCAGCGCCTCGCAGCGTTTTTTTAACTCCTCGCCGCGCGCGTAAAGCTCGATGGATTGATCGAGCGCGGTCTGGCCGCCCTCCAGAGCGCCGACGATGTTCTCCAGCTCGCCCAGCGCCTGTTCAAAACTCAGGCTCGCTACGTCTGGCTTGTCTTCGCTTTTTTCTCTGGCCAAAGGACGTATCTCCGAAGTGATTCCTCCTGAATACTACAGCAAAAGCGACCTGAAGCGGAACGCCTTTGAACTTGCAGCCTTTGAACTTGCGGCGCTGCCGACTTTTGGACGGTTCGACTTCGCGCCCGCTCCCGGTTAAAACTCAGGGATGGAGACTACAGCCGACGCGCTTGAGATCAAGTTGAAGGACAGCGGCGCACGCATGACGGCGCCGCGTCGGGTGATTGCGCGGGTGCTGGGGGAAGCCGTCGATCATCCCGACGTCGAGGAATTGCACCGGCGCGCGCAAAAGCTCGATCCCGGCATCTCGCTGGCCACCGTCTACCGCACGCTGCGATTGTTCGAGCAATTGGGCATCGTCGAGCGCCATGCTTTTCACACGGGGCGCGCGCGCTATGAGCATGGCGGGCAGGAGCACCATGATCATTTCGTCAACGTGAAAAGCGGCGAGGTGATCGAGTTTCACGCGCCCGAGATCGAGGCCCTGCAAGCTGAAATCGCCGCCCGCCATGGCTATCGCATCCTCGATCATCGCCTCGTGATCTATGTCGAGCGGATCGAGGAGAAGGGCTGATGGCGCATCCGGATCGCTATTTGCTGGCGGGTGTCATGGGCAGCCCGATCATGCATTCGCGCTCGCCCAAAATTCACAATCTTTGGCTCGCCGAACACGGGCTCATCGGCCATTACGCGCCGCTGCTGGTGGAGCCCGCAGGATTGGAGAAAGCGCTGCGCGCGTTGGCCCCTCTGGGTTTTTCCGGCGTTAATCTCACCATCCCGCTCAAAGAGCTGGCGCTGAAAATCGTCGACCGCATCGATCCGCTGGCGGCAAGCATCGGCGCGATCAATTGCGTGGTAATTGGCGGCGACGGCGCGCTTGAAGGTTATAATTACGACGCGTTTGGATTCATCGCGAGCCTGCGCGAACAGGCGCCGGACTGGCGGGCGGGTTCTGGCCCCTGCGTGCTGCTGGGGGCGGGCGGCGCCTCGCGCGCGATCATCGCCGGATTGCTGGCCGAAGGCGCGCCGGAAATCCTGCTCGCCAACCGCATGCTGGAGCGCGCGCAGGCTTTGGCGGGCGAGTTTGGCGCGCGCGTCAAGCCGGTGACATGGCGCGAGCGCGAAGGAGCGCTGGCGGGCGCGAGCCTGCTCGTCAATTGCACCAGTATGGGGATGGTCGGCCAGCCGGAGCTTCAGATTGCGCTCGACGATTTGCCCACGGAGGCTGTTGTCAGCGACATCGTCTACGCCCCGCTGGAAACGCAGCTGCTCGCCAACGCCCGCGCGCGCGGGCATGTGGGCGTGGACGGGCTCGGCATGCTGCTGCATCAGGCGCGGCCAGCGTTCCAGAAATGGTTTGGAATTTTGCCTGACGTGACGCCTGAATTGCGCCGCGCGATTGAGGGTACGCTGTAGCGCACCGCTCTGGACCGCGCGCGGTCCAGAATGCAGTTAACCCCTCAGCGCATGTTCCATATAGGCGCCCACGCGCGCCCATTGGCTGCCAGCGGTCAGCGCGTCGCGCCATGATGCGACGATGCGTCCGGCTATCGGCGATGCTTTTGCTTTCTTGTCCAGTACGCCCACGGTCTTCTCGCGCGCCAGTTTCACAACGTCGGCGGGAAAGGCAGTGATTTTGGCGCCGGCGCGCACCAGCTCGACGATGGCCGTCGCGTTCAGATGTTCAGCCTCGCTCAAAGCGGCGGAATGCTCCGCCTGACAGGCGTTTTCGATCACGCGCTGCAAGTCTGGGGTGAGCTTTGCAAATGCGGCCAGCGAGATCAGCGCTTCGCCGGCGCCATTGGGCTTGTTGAAGCCGGGCATATAATAATAAGGCGCGATGCGATGCAGCCCGAGCGGCAGGTCGTTGACGGGCGCCAATATCTCCACTGCGTCGATGGTTCCTTTTTCGAGCGCGGGATAAATATCGCCCGGCGCGATGGATTGCGGCACCGCGCCAAGCGCCGCATAGACTTCGCCGCCCATGCCCTGCACGCGAATGCGCAGGCCCGCCAGATCGCGCACGCTCTCAACGGGTTTGCGAAACCAGCCGCCCATTGAGGGGCCGGTATTGCCCGCCAGCAGGCCGCGCACGCCGCGCGGTTTGTAAAGTTCATCCCAAAGCTGCTGGCCGCCGCGTTGCTCGATCCATGTCTGATGACCAAGCGGGCTCATGCCAAACGGCGCGGTGGTGAAGAAAGCAGCCCCCGGCAATTGCCCGTCCCAGAAGAACGAAGCGGTATGGCCCATTTCGGCGGCGCCTGTGGACACGGCCTCCATCACGCCAAAGGCTGGCACGATATGGCCGGCGGGAAACACGTCGACGCGCAGGCGTCCGCCGCTCATGGCATTGATGCGCTGGGCAAGGCGATCAGCAGAGACGCCGGGGCCAGGCAGGCTTTTGGCCCATGACGTCACCATGCGCCAGACGATTGGCCCCTCTTGCGCGCGAAGCACCGAGGGTGCGGAAACCACTGCGGCTGCGGAAGCGGTGAGAAGGTTGCGGCGTGTGGGCGAAGTCATGAGATTATCTTTCGGACGCTGGAAACAAAGCTGCGCGAGCGCCTCAAGCGCTCGCGCAGGTCGAAGGCTTCAGCTCTTCACGTAAAGCTGGCCGCCCTGTTCGAGAAACTCACGGCTCTTTTGCGCCATGCCTTCCAGCGCCGCCTTCTCGTTGTCGAGCATGGCGGCGGCCTCGACGCGCAGATCCTGCGTGATTTTCATCGAGCAGAATTTCGGCCCGCACATCGAGCAGAAATGCGCGGTCTTGTGCGCGTCCTTCGGCAGCGTCTCGTCGTGATAGCGCCGCGCGGTGTCGGGATCGAGCCCGATGTTGAACTGGTCTTCCCAGCGGAACGAGAAGCGCGCACGGCTCATCGCATCGTCGCGCAATTGCGCCGCCGGATGGCCTTTGGCCAGATCCGCCGCATGGGCTGCAATGCGATAGGTGATGACCCCGGTCTTCACGTCGTCGCGATCAGGCAGGCCCAGATGTTCTTTTGGCGTGACGTAGCAAAGCATCGCGCAGCCAAACCAGCCGATCATCGCCGCGCCAATGCCTGACGTGATGTGATCGTAGCCCGGCGCAATGTCGGTCGTTAACGGCCCGAGCGTGTAGAAGGGCGCCTCGCCGCATTCGCGCAGCTGCTTTTCCATATTGACCTTGATCTTTTGCATCGGCACATGGCCGGGGCCTTCGATCATGACCTGGCAACCCTTGTCCCACGCCACTTTCGTGAGTTCGCCAAGGGTCTGGAGTTCGGCAAATTGCGCAGCGTCGTTGGCGTCGGCGATGGAGCCGGGACGCAGGCCGTCGCCGAGCGAGAACGACACGTCATATTTGCGCATGAGGTCGCAAATTTCGTCAAAGCGCTCGTAGAGAAAGCTTTCGCGATGGCCCGCAAGGCACCAGCGCGCCATGATCGAGCCGCCGCGCGAGACGATGCCCGTGGTGCGGTTGGCGGTGAGGGGCACATGGGCTAGGCGAACGCCCGCATGAATGGTGAAATAATCGACGCCCTGCTCGGCCTGTTCGATCAGCGTGTCCTTGAACACTTCCCAATCAAGCTTCAACGGATCGCCGCCAACCTTCTCCAGCGCCTGATAGATCGGCACGGTTCCAATCGGCACGGGGGAATTGCGCACGATCCAGTCGCGGATGTTGTGGATGTTGCGGCCTGTTGACAGGTCCATCACAGTGTCGGCGCCCCAGCGGATCGACCACACAAGTTTCTCAACTTCCTCGGCGACCGAAGACGTGACCGCGCTGTTGCCGATATTGGCGTTCACCTTCACGAGGAAATTGCGGCCGATAATCATCGGCTCAAGTTCGCGATGGTTGATGTTGGCGGGGATGATGGCGCGCCCGCGCGCAATTTCGTCGCGCACAAACTCGGGCGTCACGAAGCCAGGAATATCGGCGCCAAAGCTTTCGCCCTGCGCCATTTGCGCGTGCGCGCAATCCAGCATCTTTTCGCGTCCAAGATTTTCGCGCGCGGCTACATAGACCATCTCTTCGGTGATGATTCCGGCGCGGGCGAATTCATATTGCGTGACGTATTTGGCGCCCTCGCCCGACAGCGGATTGGTGTTGGCCGGGCAGGCGGGCACCAGCTTGTCGCCGGAGGCGTCGCCATTGTCCTCGGGCTTGATCGAGCGGCCCGTATAGGGCTTGAAGCCGCGACGGGCGATCCAGGGCTCACGCACGCGCGGCAGGCCCTTTGCCAGATCGATTCGGGCGTCAACCTCCGTATAGGGGCCGGAGGCGTCATAGACGTAAAGCTCCGGCTCGGCGGGATCGGACAGCAAAATCTGGCGCAGCGGCACATGCACGTCGTTCCAGCCAGTGGGGGTGGCGTAGACCTTGCGCGAGCCGGTCAGCGGACCGGTGGTCACGGTTTCGGGGACAAGCGAATTGCGTTTGGGCTGCACATTCATGGCCGTTTCCTCTTGGCGCCTTGAGGCGCGCGTTGGCCGGAACCGGACAGGACAAACAGGAGAGGAATCGCGCTGATGGGCGGGCAGGCGCCGCTTGCATCTTTGCCGTCCCTCCGCTGGCGTGACCCAGATCAGGTTCTAAGGGTATGATCTCAGCCGCCGGACAATCCGGCGGCACCCCTGGCTATTTGCGCAGGCTAGCGCAGGAATCTGCGATCTACAAGCGCGATCGGGCGAGCTTTGCGTTTGCGGGACGCAAGCGCCCTTGCTCCATAAACTCAAAAGCGCCATGTTCATCTTGTTATCAACCGACCCCCGCGCCGTTGGCCAATGGCGCGCGAGAACGGGCTCTGCGCGAGCCATTGAGAGAGACGATCCGTGCCTATTTTGAAGCACAAGGCGGTTCGCGCCCTGAAGAATCGCGCTGCAATTGGCGCTATGGCTGCTGTGGCGGTTATTTTCACGACCGCTTTAGGCGCCAGCGCCCGCGAATCGCGCTCAAACGCCGCCCCTATTGAAGTCAGCGCCAGCCTTTCGGGCAATTACCTGGCCGCGCTGGTGGCCGGCGCCCAGCGTGATACGCGGGCCGCCTCCACCTTCTTCCGCGAGGCGCTGCGGGCCGATCCGCGCAATCCCGTGCTGATCGAGCGCGCGTTTGTGGCCTCGTTGGCCAATGGCGATATGGGTCCGGCGTTCGATCTCGCCGAGCGGCTGGTGCGGCAGGATGCGAAAAACGGCCTCGCCCATCTGGCGCTTGGCGTGCGCGCCATTCGCGCCCGCAATTTCGGCACGGCCCGCACACATCTTGGCAAAGGCGGCAATACCCGGCGCGGCGACATCACAGCCATTCTGCTCACCGCATGGACATGGGCTGGCGCGGGCGATTTCACCAAAGCGCTCGAAGCCACGGACAGGCTGAGCGACAAGTCTTTTGCGTTGTTCCGCGATTACCATGCAGCGCTCATCAACGATCTGGCCAAGCGCCCGCAAGAGGCGGCGCGCCGCATGCGCGCGGCCTACGAGCAGGAGAAAAGCACGCTGCGGCTGGTGGATGCTTTCGCCCGGATGGAGGCGCGGCAAGGCCGCCGCGATTCAGCGCTGGCCGCCTATCGCGCGTTCGACGACCTTCTGCCGCGCCATCCCGTGATCGTCGATGCGATCACGCGGATCGAGGCCAACCAGCCGCTTGAGCCTTTGGTGCGCTCGGCGATAGCGGGCGCGGGCGAGGTGCTCTACGGGCTGGGGGCGGCGGGCGTGCGGCAGGGCGACGAGCTGGCCGCGATCATCTATCTGCGGCTTGCGCTGCATCTTGCGCCCGACCACGCTCTGGCCGCCGTCAGCCTTGGCGATCTTTACGAGCGCATCAAACAGGGCGAGCGCGCCATCGACGTTTACGAGAGCATCCCGAAGGAATCGCCCCTGCGCGCCAGCGGCGATCTGCAAATCGGGCTGGTGCTGGAGACGCTGGAGCGCAAGGACGAGGCGCAGCAGCATCTGGAAGCCATCATCAAAGCCGCGCCGAACGACCCCGACGCTTTGCTCGCGCTCGCCAATCTGCAACGCTCGCGCAAGCTGTTCACGGAGGCCGCCAAAACCTACACCAGTGCGCTGGCGCTCACCAAAGGCGCCAGCAGATCCGACTGGACGACCTATTATTTCCGGGGCGTCTCGCACGAGCGCTCGAAGAACTGGCCAGCGGCGGAAGCTGATTTCCAGAAGGCGCTAGAGCTTTATCCCGAACAGCCGCTGGTTTTGAACTATCTGGGCTATTCATGGGTCGATCAGGGCATCAACCTCGATGCAGCCTTCAAAATGCTGCGCCGCGCCGTCGATCTGCGCCCTGAAGACGGCTACATCGTCGATTCGCTGGGCTGGGCCTTCTACCGCCTTGGCCGCTACGAGGACGCTTTGCGCGAACTTGAACGCGCCATTGAGCTGAAGCCCTCTGATCCTGTCATCAACGACCATCTTGGCGACGTGTACTGGAAAGTAGGCCGCCAATTGGAGGCCCGCTTCCAGTGGAACCATGCCCGCGACCTTAACCCCGAGCCTGAAGATCTGCCCAAGATTTTGCGCAAGATCGAAGTCGGGCTTGAGGACGAGAAAGGCAAGCCCGCAGCCGGAATTGCGCCTGCTGATCCTGCGCCGACAAAAGATGGTGGTTGAGCGCGCTTAAAATGGTTCTCATCGAGCGTGCGCCTGCCAAGATAAACCTCAGCCTGCACGTGCGCGCGCGGCGAGCCGACGGCTGGCATGATCTGGAAAGCCTAGTGGCGTTTGCAGGCGTCGCCGACCTTTTGCAGCTTGTCCCCGGCGATGAGCTTTCGCTCAGCGTAGAGGGGCCGAACGCGCAATTCGCCGGGCCGCTGGACGATAACCTTGTGCTGCGCGCCGCCCGCGCTTTGCAGGCCTTGATCCCCGATTTGCGGACGGGACGTTTCCACCTGCTCAAGCGCCTGCCGGCGGCGGCGGGCATTGGCGGGGGCTCGTCGGATGCGGCTGCGGCGCTGCGGCTTCTGGCGCGGCTCAACGAGATTCCGCTTAACGATCCGCGCCTTTATGCGGCGGCTGGCGAGATTGGCTCCGACGTTCCCGTCTGCCTTGATCCACACGCCCGGATGATGCTGGGGCGCGGCGACGAGCTTGGGGCGCGCCTTGTTCTGCCGCCGCTGTTTGCGGTGCTGCTCAATCCGGGCGTCGGACTTGAGACGCGGCGCGTGTTCGCAAAGATGGGCTATGCGCCGGGGGATGTCTCGCCCCTTGGACCGCACCCGGACATTGGCCTTGAGACCTATGCCAGCCTCAGCGCAAAGTTGAAGCTGGCGCGCAACGACATGGAGGACGCGGCCAGCGTGCTGGCGCCGATCATTGGCTATGCACTGTCCGTGCTGGGGGCGGCTCCCGGCGCTGCGCTCGCCCGCATGTCAGGCTCGGGCGCCACATGCTTTGCTTTGTTTGCCGATTGCCGGGCTGCCGCGCGCACCGCCAAAGCGATCCGCCGTCACCACCCGGAATGGTGGGCGAAGGCCACGCTGCTCCGCTGATTTTCCGGCATGCCCGCCAGCCGCTGAACACGCCTCTTGCGTGATTACGTTTCAGGAGCCACAAGCCTCGCGTTGGTTAAGCGGGGCGGCCAAGAAAATGAAACTGAGTGGGGGAAGCGCGCGCGTCAATGCGTTGATGGCGCAAATGAGCCTTGGCGAGAAGCTGGGACAAATCTCCATGCTTGCCGACGGGCTGGTGGAGACAGGCCCGCCCGGCCCGCACAATCCTTTCAACATGATCGTGGATGGCCGCGTCGGCAGCCTGCTCAACGTCTGGGGCGCCCATCTGGTGCGTGAGGCGCAGCGCAGGGCGGTGGAGGAAAGCCGGCTTGGCGTGCCGCTGTTCTTTGGCCTCGATGTGGTGCATGGCCACAAGTCGATCCACCCCGTGCCGATTGCGGAAGCGGGCTCCTTCGACCGCCAGTTGTGGGAAGCGACCGCACGCGATTCCGCCATTGAGGCGATGGCCGACGGCGTTCACATGACCTTTGCGCCGATGATCGACGTGGCGCGCGACGCCCGCTGGGGCCGCATCGTCGAGACGGCGGGCGAAGACCCGTTGGTGAACGCAGAATTTGGTCGCGCCCGGGTGCGCGGCTATCAGGCGCGCGACGAGAAAGGAATTATGCGTCTGGCGGCATGCGCCAAGCATTTCTGCGCTTATGGCGCCGTCGTATCGGGCCGCGATTACGCCGAGGCCGACGTGTCGTGGCGCGGGCTTGAAGAGATTTACCTGCCCCCGTTCCGCGCCTGCGTGGACGAGGGCGTGGCCGCGATCATGCCCGCCTTCATCGACGTGGCGGGCATGGCGATGACGGGCCACAAGCGCTTGCTGCGCGACATGCTGCGCGCCCGTTGGCGTTTTGATGGGTTGATTGTCAGCGACTACAACGCCATCGCCGAACTCATCAACCATGGCGTAGCCGCGGACGCCCCCGAAGCGGCAGCATTGGCGCTGAACGCGGGCGTCGATATCGACATGATGTCGGACGCCTATTTCAATGGCCTGCCCATTGCGCTGGAGCGCGGGCTTGTGAGCATGGATGAAATCGACATGGCGGTGCGCCGCGTGCTCAATTTCAAAGAGCAGATCGGATTGTTCGACGATCCCTATCGCAACATGGCGCCGTCAGCCTCAAAAGAAGAAATTCCAAAAACTCTTGCGCCCGAGCGTCGCGCGCTATCCCGGCAGGCGGCGCAACGCTCCATCGTTTTACTGAAAAACGAAGGAGCCCTGTTGCCATTGAAGGCGCCGCGCAGTCTGGCCGTGCTGGGGCCGCTGGCCGATGCGCCCAACGATCAGCTTGGTCCGTGGGCGTCGGCTGGCGATGGCCAGGACGCCGTCACAATCCTTGCAGGCTTGCGCGAGACTTATGCGCAGGCTGATGTGCGCTTCGCCAAGGGCGCCCCGTTCGAGGGACGTGACGAGGACGAGCTTGAAGCTGCGCGCAAAGCTTTGGCGGGCGCCGATGCGATCATCCTGTGCATTGGCGAATCGCGCATGATGAGCGGCGAGGCCCTGTCGCGAACGAAGCCGGAAATCCCTGCGGGACAGCTCGAACTTGCGCGCATGGCGCTGGAATCGGGCGCGCCCGTGGTGCTTGCTATCAATAGCGGGCGCCCGCTTGTCCTGCCCGACTGGCTGGTTGAGGGCGCGCACGCAATTCTGGCCGCCTGGCATGCAGGCACGGAAGCCGGGCCTGCTCTGGCGGCGATTTTATCAGGCGCCTGCAATCCATCGGCAAGGCTTGCGATTACATGGCCGCGCACGACTGGCCAGATGCCGCTGTTCTACGGCCTGCGTCCCTCCGGGCGCCCGCACGATCCGCAAAATACATGGACGACCGGCTATTACGATTGCCCGTTCGATCCGTGCTGGAGCTTTGGCCAGGGCTTGTCCTACACGCGATTTGCCCGCGCCAATCTGCGCGTGGATCGTGATGCGCTCGATCTCGACGATCTGGTGAGCGTCAGCGTGGACGTCACCAATATCGGGACGTGCGAGGGCGTGGAGACCATCTTCCTGTTCTCGCGCGATCCCGTGGCGCAGGTTACGCGGCCGATGCTGGAATTGCGCGATTTCACGAAAGTCGCTCTGCGGCAGGGGGAGACGCGCACGGTCGTTTTCGTGGTGAAGGTTCGCGACCTTTGCTATCTCGATGAAGACCGCAAGCCGCGCCTTGACGACGGCGCGATCCAGTTTCACGTCGGCGCCAGCGCGCGGCGCGAAGACCTTGAGCGCATCGACGTTGTTATCGCGCAGGGTTAGCGTCCGCGCGCCATGCAGGCTTCATAGGCCATGCGCCAGGCGTTCTGGTTTGGCGCCATCTGGCCCCAGCCCGTTTGATCGCCCGCCGGTGCGGTCGGGCGTCGCCCCGCGACTGGCGCGCCCTGCACTGACCCCACCAGCGCTCCGCCGGTGCGTGGAGCGACGATGTTGGCGTAATCGCGTGCGCGCTGCTCGCAGGACGGGCGCTGCTGCGCGAAGGCGGGCGCGGCCAGGCTTGCAACCGTGGCGAGGCCTGCAAGCGCGGGGAGGAGCATCCAGTAAGCGCGGCGCATTTTCGTGTTTCTCCTCGTGTAACCTGCGCAGTCTGCCGCTGGAGCTGGCCTCGAGCAAGAACAAGCGCAGCTCTTTACTTGACCGGAACGTGGCCTCTGTCATGCTCTGGTTGCAGTTCGCAGCCTGGAGTTTTGGATGAACGGTCTACCCAGCATCGCCGCTTTCGCAGCCCTCGTCACGCTAGCTTCCGGCGCGCCTGCGCAGGCTGACATCACCAAGGGCATCTGGCATCGCGAAGACGGCAATGCCCGCGTGCGAGTGGCGCCATGCGGCGACGCCCTGTGCGCCATCAATGTCTGGATTCGCGAGCCCGGCGACGAAAAAGTGGGCGACCGGCTGGTGCTCAACGTGAAGCCGGCGGGTCCGGGCGTCTATGAGGGCACGGCTTTTGATCCGCAGCGCAATTTGAGTTTCGCAAGCCGCATCACTTTTTCCGAAAGCCGCATGACGACGAGCGGCTGCGTACTCAAGATTCTATGCAAAAGCGTTGGATGGTCGCGTGCGCCCTAAAACGCGGACACTGGTTGCAACATCGGCGACGATCCTTTAGCAGCGTGCGACAGGCCTGCGCGCGAGCCCGGCCAGGTAGAATCGAAGCAGCATTCCAAAGGAAAGAAGCCTTTCAGTGAAAAAGACTGCTCCCAAAAAGCTTGCCGCCAAAAAACTTCCCGAAGTCGAGATTCAGAAATCGCCCATTCAGGGACGTGGCCTGTTCGCGTTGGAAAAGATCGCGGAAGGCAAATGGGTGATGCAATACACGGGTCAGAAGGTGAGCCGGAAAGAAGGCGACCGACGCGAGCGTTTTTATCGCTCCATCGGCTATTCGCTCTTGTTCGACATGGAGGATCATTACGTCGACGGGCTCATCGGCGGTAATGATTCCATCTATATCAATCATTCAAAGAAGCCCAATCTTGAAGCGTTGTTTCATCGCGGCGGCGTATGGTTTCACACCCTGCGCGCCATCAGGAAGGGCGAGGAACTGACGTTCGATTACGGCTTTGATCCGGTGAAGCCGAAAAAGAAATAGGCGTTAAAGCGTCACGGATCGGGCGATGCAAACACGTTGGTGACGATCATCGCCGGATCAAGGTCCGCCAGCACCGGTGCGTTCCATGCGCGCGCCGCCAGCGCAAGACCGCGCGCCACGTCTTCGGGCTGGCTGGCGCCGTCCGTTGACAGGTAGCGCACCACGCGCTCGAACAAAATCTCGGCAAGCGCTGGGTCGTTGACGCTGGTGAACGTGCGCAGGAAGCGCAGCGACCAGGCCTTGTCGTTTTTCATATGCGCTGCGGCCCTGTGGACGGCGCCCAGAAAGGCGCGCAAATCGTCACCGCGCGCCTCGCGCATTCTACGCGAGGCGGAATAGCCGTAGAGGGCTGTGCGGTCCGCAGGGTCGGTCAGGTCGAGAATGGTGCGGGCGTTGCCGCTGGTCACTTCCCGCTGCGCCACAGTCGCCGAATACAAAACTGCGTCAAGCTCGCCGGTGCGCAGGGCAGGCGCCAGCGCGCCGGGGCCGGTTGGCGTGAACTGAAAACTTGCGCTGCTGAGATCGGCCAGCCTGCGCGCCGCCATGTCGGCCACGGTCAGGCGCGGCCCCACGCCGATTTTGGCGCCGACAAGATCACGCAACGATTTTGCCGGGCTGTCGGTGCGTACGATCAGGCTCCAGCCGTAAAACCCGTTTGTCGCGACGGCCACGATCTTCAATTGCGATCCGGCGGCGATAGCGCGCGCCGCATAGGCCACGGTGTGGTCAATCACATCGACATGACCGGCGGCCAGCGCCTCTTCAGCCGCCGCCACTCCGCGCAGCGGCACGATACGCACGGAAAGGCCTGCTTCTGCGAAAAAGCCCAGCTCGGCGGCGGCCGCCACGGGCGCAAAAACGGAATTGTCGGAGACCGACAGGCCGACGCGAACGCGCGCCTGCGCCGGGCCATCGCCAGGCAGCGGATCGCCTGCGACTTGCGCCGATGGATTTTGGCCCACTCCAATTTGCGCCAATGAGATCGTTGCGGAAAACGCCAGAATCGCCGCCGCAGCAAGCGTTGCGACGAAACTGGAAGGGACGGCGGACGTCACGTGCTCCTCCTGTCTGCGTGAAGGCCAATCATACGAAAAAGCTCCGCAGGGCTTTCTTTGTCAAGGAATTAGGCGCTTCCCCTTGAGGTTGGGCGAGGGCATTTTTTGAGGTCGCAAGCGTAACCTTGCAGTTAGGCGGCCGGCAAGCGTGTGGAACGCCGGGCTTCTTCGCGTGTTCTTGAGGAGGCTGAGATCTGGCTGGACGCCTGTCCCGTAGCATTTGTGGTTTGCCCTCTTTCAGCCACGGTTCAGGCTCCCTATATTGATACGCGGCGGTTGGCGTCATGCGGCCGCATCAGGTTCGCCCTTTCGGGAACCTAAGGAGGAATAGATGAGCGCTGCGCTTACGGCCATATCCGCTGACAGTGGGCTATCCCGCTATCTGTCGGAAATCCGCCGGTTTCCGATGTTGCAGCCTGAAGAAGAGTACATGCTCGCCAAGAGCTGGCGTGAGCATGGCGACCGTCAGGCCGCACAGAAATTGATTACGTCCCACCTGCGCCTGGTGGCCAAGATTTCCATGGGCTATCGCGGCTATGGCCTGCCGATTGGCGAGGTCATCTCGGAAGGCAACGTCGGCCTGATGCAGGCCGTGAAGCGGTTCGAGCCTGAGAAAGGCTTCCGCCTCGCCACCTACGCCATGTGGTGGATCAGGGCGTCCATTCAGGAATATATTTTGCGCTCTTGGTCGCTCGTGAAAATGGGCACGACCGCCAACCAGAAAAAGCTGTTCTTCAACCTGCGCAAGGCCAAAAGCCAGATTTCGGCGCTTGAGGAGGGCGATCTCCGGCCCGAACAGGTGAAGATCATCGCCACCCGCCTCGGCGTGAGCGAAAAAGAAGTCGTGGACATGAACCGCCGCCTGAGCGGGGATGCGTCGCTGAACGCGCCGATCCGTCAGGAGGGCGAGGGTGAATGGCAGGATTGGCTGGTGGACGATTCCACCAGTCAGGAGACCCTGCTGGTGCAGCGCGAGGAGACCGACAACCGGTTGACTGCTTTGCAGCAAGCCCTTGGCGTGCTCAACGAGCGTGAGCGCCGCATTTTTGAGGCGCGGCGTCTGGCCGACGAGCCTCTGACGCTGGAACAATTGTCGGAGGAATTCGGCGTCTCCCGCGAACGCGTGCGCCAGATTGAAGTGCGGGCGTTCGAAAAAGTGCAGGCGGCGGTCAAGGCCGGCATTGCGCAGATCGAGATCACGTCCCGACCTTTGTCGCCCCCCAAGCTGCCAGCGCATTGAGCGCTGTCGGCTTTTTTTCTCCAGAAGCCCCCACCGCCCAGCGCTCGCCATATTCTGCGACGATGAAGGGTTCTTGCAATCGCGAAAGTCTGCGCGCTGCCAGGATCGTTCCGACGTTGCGAAGTTGAGGAGGCGTCATGGCTATACCGACGGACAGGAAGCAAAAAACCGTCAAGCATGAAGCCGTGGACTGGCTGCCCCGCGCGCGGGTGCGCGGCAAGGGCGGCGATTTTTTGGTGATTGTGCTCTCGTCGGCGGTTTTCATTATGCTGGGGCTGGCGGCGATGGTCGTACGGTTTGGCCCTGCTGATCCAGCCAGCGCATTGACCGCGCCCAAGCAGAATCTTGGCGCCAATCTTCAGCCGGCGCCGGCAGCCGTAAAGCAGACCGAGATCGTGCGCAGTCAAAACGAGATTGTGCGCAACATTGCTTCCGTGGGCTCCAACCCGCCCGCCTCGCCCGCGCCCGCCTCCAGTCTTCCTGCCTCCGGTCTCCCTGCCTCCGCTGCGCCCGTATTGCCCGCAGACGCACTGGTGCCGGGGCGCGTGGCCCGCGAGCCAGCCATCGTCGCCGCTGCGCCCATCGCCGCCCAGCCGCCGGGCGTCGCATTCGCGCCCGATCGGCCGCCCGCCGCTCCCAGTGTGGTCAATGATCGCGCCGCTGAGCCGCCGGTTCGAGCGCTTCCCCGCAAACCGGAAGTCGAGGCCAAACCCGAGGCCAAAAGCGCCGAGCCCGCGCGCACGCAAATAGCCAAAGCCGAGCCGCCGCCGCCCGAGAGCGCGCTGCGCAAGGGTGGCGAGGGGGCCACGTGGTCTGTCTATCTCGACAGCTTCCCCGATCAGCGCGCCGCCGCAGCGCAGATCAACGCGTTGCAGAGCAAATATAGCCCCCATCTGGGCGGGCGGCGCCTCACCTACACCCGCAAGGGCGAGAACTGGCTGATGCGCGCCAGCGGCCTCACGCAGGAAGCCGCAGATCAGGTCTGCGAGAAGGTCCGCAAGGCGGGCTCCGCCTGCTCAGTCGGCGGGCGGTAAATCGTCGCCAACGCTTTTTCTTCCCGCCCGTTCTTGCCGCCCGCGCCCCGCCCGCCTATCAAGGCGCGAATAGCAGGGCGCAAATTGATGACTGAATTCCAAGACGCAAAAGACAAGAAGCCGTCCGTGAAGGCGCGCCTGCCGCGGGGGCTGGCCGATCGCGGCCCAACTGAAATCGCCGCGACCAATCGCATGATGCAGGCGATCCGCGAAACCTACGAGCTGTACGGCTTTGACGCGGTCGAGACCCCATTCATCGAATACACCGAGACGCTGGGCAAGTTCCTGCCCGATCAGGACCGGCCCAACGAGGGCGTGTTCTCGTTTCAGGACGACGACGATCAATGGTTGTCGCTGCGCTACGACCTGACCGCGCCGCTGGCGCGATATGTCGCTGAAAATTACGACCGCATCGCCAAGCCCTATCGCAGCTACCGCGCGGGCTATGTGTTCCGCAACGAGAAGCCCGGCCCCGGCCGCTTCCGGCAATTCATGCAATTTGACGCCGACACCGTGGGCTCGGCCAGCGTGGCCGCCGACGCTGAAATCTGCATGATGGCCGCCGATACGCTGGAGCGCCTTGGCGTCAAGCGCGGCGAATATGTCGTCAAGGTCAACAACCGCAAAGTGCTCGACGGCGTGCTTGAGGCCGCCGGACTTGAGAGCGAGGGCCGCGCCGCGCAAAAGCTGATCGTGCTGCGCGCCATCGACAAACTGGACCGGCTGGGCACGGACGGCGTGCGGATGTTGCTCGGGCCTGGCCGCAAGGACGAATCGGGCGATTTCACCAAGGGCGCGGATCTGGCGACCTCCGCCATCGAGCGCATTCTGGCCTTCACCGATGCGCGCGGCGCCAATAATGGCGAGACGCTCGCCAAGCTTGAAGCCGCCGTGGGCGCCTCCGCGCGCGGGCTGGAGGGCGTGCAGGAATTGAATGAGATGGCGCAATTGTGCGATGCGGGCGGCTATGGCGACGGGCGCGTGGTGATTGATCCGGCCGTCGTGCGCGGGCTCGAATATTACACCGGCCCTGTCTACGAGGCTGAACTTTTGTTTGAGGCCAAAGACGAACATGGCCGCCCGATGCGCTTTGGCTCGGTGGGCGGCGGCGGTCGCTATGATGGATTGGTCGCGCGCTTTCGCGGCGAGCCCGTGCCAGCCACCGGCTTTTCCATCGGCGTCTCGCGCCTGCTGGCGGCCTTGCAGGCGATCAAATCGCCGATCCTCGACGTTGATAAATTGCGCGGCCCCGTCGTCGTGCTGGTGATGGATCGCGATCAGATCGCCCGCTATCAGGGCTTTGTCGCGCGCCTGCGTGCTTCAGGCGTTCGCGCGGAACTCTATCTGGGTTCGGCTGGCATGAACGCGCAATTGAAATATGCGGATCGCCGCAACAGCCCGTGCGCGGTCATTCAAGGCTCGAACGAGCGCGACAAGGGCGAAGTCATGATCCGCGATCTGGCGCTGGGGGCGGAGCTTGCCGCCTCAACCAAAGACCGCGCCGATTATCTGGAGCTTCGCCAGCGCGCGCAATTTGCAGCAAGCGAAGACAGGCTTGTCGAAGCCGTCATGGAAGTGCTGGGGCGCTAGGCTTTTGGCGAGTTGGGCAAAAGCCCAACTCGCCAGTTTTCTTCAGGCGTTTATCGCGCGCCACACGCGCTCAGGCGTCAGCGGCATGTCGATATGGCGCACGCCATATTCCTTCAGAGCATCGGCTACAGCCGACAGCACCGCAGGAGGAGCGCCGGTTGCGCCAGCCTCGCCTGCGCCCTTCACGCCCAGCTCGTTGGACTTGCTTGGCACGACGTTGAACAAAGCCTCGATACTCGGCAGATGGTGCGCGCGCGGCATGCCGTAATCCATATAAGACGCCGTGATGAGCTGGCCCTCGTCGTCATAAACGACGTTTTCAATGATCGCCTGGCCGACGCCCTGCGCCACGCCGCCATAGACCTGTCCGTGCACGATGAACGGATTGAGCACCACGCCGCAATCGTCCACCGCGACATAGTTCAGGATCTCCAGCACGCCGGTGTCGGGGTCGATCTCGACCTCGCAGATGTGCGCGCCGTTGGGGAAGTTCTCGCTGGTCCCGCTCCACGTCACGGTCTCGTCGAGGCCGGGTGTCATACCCTCTGGCAGTTTGGCCGAATCGCGAGCCGCCTCCGCCACTTCCTGCAACGTCACGCTGGCCGTTTGCGTGCGGAAGACGCCCGCCTCAAACGTCACCTTCTCGTCCTGCGTCTGCAACAGATGGGCGGCGATCTTGCGGCCCTTCTCGATGATCTTGCCGCTGGCCATCTTGATGCTCATGCCGCCGACCATCGACGATCGCGAACCAAAAGTGCCAACCGACATTTCCGGCGCCAGTTTCGAATCGCCGTTGATGAGTTTCACCTTGTCGTAATCGACGCCGAGAAATTCATGCACAAGCTGCGAATAGACCGTCGCATGGCCCTGTCCGTGCGAATAGGTGCCAGCCAGCACGGTCACGTCGCCATTGTCTTCAAAGCGCAGGCGCATGCCTTCCGTGGGACGCGAGCCTGCACCCTCAATGAACACCGAGAGGCCGATGCCGCGCTTCTTGCCGTGCGCCGCTGATTGCGCACGGCGCGCTTCAAAGCCGCTCCAGTCAGCCGCTTTCAGCGCCATGTCCATGGTCCCGGCAAAGTCGCCCGAGTCGAGCGTGAAGCCAAGATGCGTCTTGTAGGGCATCTGCTCTTGCGTGATGAAATTGCGGCGGCGCACTTCCTCGCGCGGCAGGCCGGTGGCCTCAGCCGCGGCGTCCATCAGCCGCTCCATGATGTAATTGGCTTCCGGGCGACCTGCGCCGCGATAGGTGTCGGTGCAGATCGTGTTGGTGAACACGGGCTTCACGGAGAAATAGAAGTCCGTGACGTGATAGCCGCACGGAATAATGCGTCCGCCGCCTTCCATGGGCAGGCGCACGCCATTTTCCGACAGATACGCGCCGACGTTGACGAGCGTCTCGACTTTCAGCGCGACGATCTTGCCGTTGGCATCCAGCCCCATTTCAGCATGGTTGACCTGATCGCGGCCATGATAATCGGACACGAAGGTCTCCGAGCGGTCGCCGCGCCATTTCACCGGCACGCCAAGCGCGCGGGCGGCGAACGAGACGACGGCGGTCTCGGGATACATCTTGCTGCGGATGCCAAAGCCACCGCCGGTGTCGATGGAGATGATGCGCACATTGTCTTGCGGCAGGTTCAAAAGCCCCTGCGCCAGAGCCACTTGTAGGCGCCGACCGCCCTGGCTTGGCGTGTACACGGTGAGCGACTGAGCCTCCTTGTCCCACAGGGCCGTGACGACGCGCGGCTCCATCGGGCTCACGATCAGGCGGTTGTTGACGAGATCGACGCTGACGCGCGTGTGCGCCTTGGCGAGCTTGTCCTCGATGATGGCCTGATCGCCATATTCCCAATGCACGACGACGTTGGTGCCAAACTCCGGCCACACGACAGGGGCGCTCGGGTCAACAGCCTTGGCGGTGTTGGCGATGGCGGGCAGGGTCTCGAAATCAAACAGCACGGCTTCAGCCGCATCGCGCGCTTCGTGGTGCGTTTTGGCAACGACCATTGCGAGGCATTCGCCGACAAAGCGCGTCTGGTCCGTCGGCATGACCTGACGGTTGGTCTTGTGCATCGGGCTGCCATCGCGATTGGAATAGGTCGCGTCGTTCAGCAGATGGCCCATGCCGGCGGCCTCAAGATCGGCGCCGGTGTAGATTGCGATCACGCCGGGCATCTCAAGGGCGGACGAGACGTCGACGCCCAGAATTTTGGCGTTGGCGTGGGAGGAGCGGGTGAAGGCGGCGAAAACCTGGCCCTCGAAATTCATGTCGTCGGTAAACTGGCCGCGCCCGGTGAGAAGCCGCGTGTCTTCCTTGCGCCGGACAGGCTGACCGATCCCGAACTGACCCATGACTTCTCCTCCGAATGTCTCTGCGATGTCTGCGTGTAATCCCGCTTCCCTCTTAAAGCCCGTTGTGGCGCGCACCGCAAGCGCAACGGCGTCGCAGTGCAGCACAAGCTTGCCTATGGAGCGCATTGGGCGGATGATTTGGATCAAGGCGCGCGGACGCAGGGAGCGTAACGTAGGCTTTACTGAAGCCTGACACGGAGCAGATGATGGGCGCACGTTTCGTGATTGCTGCCGGGTTTATTGCGGCGAGCCTTGGCGTCGCAGACGCGCAAGAGACGGCGCTCGTTGAGACGGGCGCGCGCATCGCACGCGGGTCCTGCGCCTCCTGTCATGCGATCGGCGCCGGGCCGGATAAAAACACCATGAGCGCGGCGCCGTCGTTCGCCGACATTGCGGCCATGCCGTCGATCACCGAGCTTGCGATCAAGGTCTTTCTGCAAACGCCACACGCAAGCATGCCCAACATCATGCTCGCGCAAAGCGAGATCGACGCGCTGGCCGCCTACATTCTCAGTCTGCGCAGCAAATAAGGGAGCCAAACATGCACAAGCATATTCTGATTGCGACCGATGGATCGGACCTTGCGAAAAAGGCCGCCGATTACGGGCTTGATCTGGCGGCGGTGCTCGGCGCGCGCGTCAGCGTGCTGGCTGCCACCGATACGTGGTCGGTGTTTGAAATGGCGCACAAGGCTGAAGCGGGCGTGGTCAATCCGCTTGAGCGCTATGAAAGCGCGATGGCCAAAGCCGCGCGCTCGGTTCTCGACGACGTAGCGGCGCGCGCCAAAGCTCGCGGGGTTTCCTGCGAAACAATCCACGCAGCAGATCAGCGGCCAGCTCAGGCCATTATTGACGCAGCGCAGGCACACGGCTGCGATCTTATCGTCATGGGCTCGCATGGACGCAGCGGGCTCAGTCAATTGCTGATCGGCAGCCAGGCTGCAAAAGTGCTGGCGCTGAGCAAGATTCCGGTTCTCATTTATCGTTGAAACGTGCGCGCTGAAATCAAAAGGAGCTTCTTTATGTCCATCAAGGATCTGCTCGTCGTGCTCGATGTCGAGGACAAACAGGCGCCGGCGCATCGCTTCGCTTTGTCGCTGGCGCAACAAACGCAGGCCCATCTCACCTTTGCGGGACTGGCCATTCAATATGTCGCGCCAGTCTCCTTTGGCGGTGAATATCCCTACGATTTAATGGCGCAGGCGATGGAGCAGGCGCGCACCACTTTGGAGGAAAACTACGCCCGCGTGCGGGCCTATGCGCCTGAAGATGCGCCGAGCGACTTCCTCGTGATCGAAGCCGTGGCGGGCCTCGCCAATGCGCGCCTTGGCGAACTGGCGCGCCATTTCGATATGACCGTGATCGGTCAGGAAGAAGACAGTTCCACTGGCGACGACAACGGCTTCATCGTCGCGGCCTTGTTTGGTTCGGGCCGTCCGGTGTTCGTAACACCCTATATCCATCAAGGCCCGGCAAAGCTCGATCACGCCATTGTGGCGTGGGACGGCGGGCTTGTGGCGGCGCGCGCACTGGCCGCGGCCATGCCTCTGCTGGAGCGCGCGCGCCACGTGGAGGTCGTCACGATTGCGCCGTCCGATGCGCCGGTAGATGAGCTGCCGGGCTTCAACATCACGCGCCATCTTGCGCGCCACGGGGTGCCCGTTGAATTACGGCAATTGGCGCCCGCCGACGATGTGCCCGCAGCATTGCTCTCGCATGCGGCGGAAACGGGCGCTGATTATCTGGTGATGGGCGCCTACGGCCATTCACGCTTTCGCCAGTTCATGCTCGGCGGCGCCACGCGCGACATGCTGCGCTCGATGACCCTGCCGGTGCTGATGGCGCATTAAGACCCTTGCAAAAGCGGCTACTTGCGCATGTGCGCCGCATCGTTTAGGCGCACATGCTAGGCGTACAAATGTAGATGCGCCGAAGGGAATGTCGCAGGGAACGCCATGAAAATTTGCCGCTTTGATAAGGGTCGCGTCGGGATCGTCGAGGGCGATCAGGTGAAGGACGTCACGTCTGCGCTCGAGGCTTTGCCGCCGCTGCGCTGGCCCGCGCCGTTTGGCGACCATTTCATCGCCCATCTCGACATGATGATCCCCAAACTGCGCGAGGCCGCAAAGACCGCGCCCGCATTGCCTTTGTCGCAGGTGAGCCTTGATACCCCGGTCGCCAATCCCGCCCGCGTGATCGCCGCTCCACTGAATTATCCGCTGCATGTGCAGGAGGCCGCAAACCCCGCCATCAATCATGGCGTGCATATGCCCGCCCATGACGGATTCAAAACCCCCATCGACAAATACGGATTGTTTTTGAAGTCGCAGACCGGCGTGATCGGCGCTGGCCAGAAAGTGGTTCTGCACTGGGACGGGCGGCGCAACGATCACGAGGTTGAGCTGACGATGGTGATCGGGCGCGGCGGCAAGAATATTTCGCGCGAGGACGCGCTGAACCATGTTGCGGGCTATTGCATCGGCCTTGACATGACCGTGCGCGGCACCGAGGACCGCAGCTTCCGCAAGGCCGCCGACACCTATTCGGTGCTAGGGCCGTGGCTTGTGACGGCCGATGAAATTCCCGACCCGGACGCGCTGGACTTCGGCATGGAGGTCAATGGCGAGGTGCGCCAGCGCTCGAACACCGCATCGCTGATCTGCGATTGCCGCGATTTGATCGTGCGCGCCTCGCGCGTCTATGCGCTGCATCCCGGCGACGTCATCATGACCGGCACGCCCGACGGCGTGGGCGAAGTGAAGTCCGGCGACGTGATGCACGCATGGATCGAGAAGATCGGCGACATGAACGTAAGCATCGCCTGAGCGCCAGCGATTACTTACAATCTGCGGATCGTCGTAATCTCGCCAAACGAGTTTGCGGCGATCCGCGCGCGGGCCTCGATCAGGGGCTCAGCCGTTACTTGCATGAAATGGCCGTTGGCATGCAGCAGAATATCTGCGTCGCGCATGACGCCGACATGGCCCTTCCAGAACATGAGATCGCCGCGCATCAAATTCGCGTCCAGCGGCAGCGGCGTGCCCAGGTGCGCAGCTTGCATGTCGGTGTCGCGCGGCGCCTCAATTCCCCCAGCCTGAAGCGCGATCTGGATCATGCCGGAGCAATCGAGCCCCTGCCACGTTTTGCCGCCCCATAAATAGGGCGCGTGCAAAAAATGCTCCGCCACAGCGACAAAGTCGTTTTCCGCAAAATCAAGCGGGGCGAGGTGGGGCGCCCAGACATAGCCCTCGCGCAGACGCGCAAAGGTGCCGTCGCTGTCCATCGCATGCACAAGCGCGTTCATCGGCAGCGCACTGAGGGGCGGGGTTTTCATATTGCGCGCGGGATAGACGAAGGTGCGCGGCGCCAGCACGCGATGGGTGGCTGCGGCTTCCGCGCTGTCGTCGGCAAGATCGTCGGCGGCCAAATATCCCACATAGCCGTCGCGCGCCAATTGGCCCCACGCCCAGCCCTCCATGTCGATCTCGTAGACGTCGATGCGTTCGCCAAACAGCGCCTGCGTATCCATGCCCGCTTCAGGGTGCGGCTCCGCCCGTAACGCCACGACTTCGGCGCGTACGCGCATCCGCCTTGGCGCGACATAGCGCGGCGCCGCCACAATGCCTTGCAGGCTGATAGCGGCGAGGTCTGGCCGCGCAGGCGTCAGGCGCCGGTCGAAGTTCTTGCTCTCGTTCATTGCTTGCGCTTCTTGTCGCCATAGCGGCGCTCCAGCAAATCATAAAGCAGGCGCGCGGTTTGGGCCTCCCCGCCCTCGGGCCGGCCTGGCTTTGCCGAAGGCGTCCAGCCGTAGATATCGAAATGGGTCCAGGCGCCGGTCTTTTCCACAAACCGGCGCAGGAACAAAGCCGCCGTGATCGAGCCTGCAAAGCCGCCGGGACTGACGTTGTTGACGTCGGCGATCTTGCTCGAAAGCATGGAATCGTAAGCGTCCCACAACGGCATCCGCCAGACCGGATCATGCGCTTGCGCGCCGTGTTCGGCGATCTCGTGCGCCAGCTCGTCGCTGGTGCAATAGAACGGCGGCAGGTCCGGCCCCAAAGCCACGCGGGCGGCGCCGGTCAACGTGGCGAAGTCGAACAAAAGCTCGGGCGCCTCGTCATCGGCCAGCGCCAGAGCGTCAGCCAGAATCAGGCGGCCCTCGGCGTCGGTGTTGCCGATCTCGACGCTGATCCCCTTGCGGCTTGGATAGACGTCGCCGGGGCGGAATGAATCCGCTGAAACCGCGTTTTCGACGATGGGGACGAGCACGCGCAGGCGCACGTTGAGCTTGGCGTCCATAATCATTTGCGCGAGCGCCAGCGCGGTAGCCGCGCCCGCCATGTCTTTCTTCATCAGCAGCATGGCGGAAGAGGGCTTGATGTCGAGCCCGCCGGTGTCAAAGCAGACGCCCTTGCCCACCAGCGTGATCTTGGGCGCCTTGGGGGAGCCCCAGCTGAAGTCCACAAGGCGCGGCTCCTGCGCCGCCGCCCGTCCAACTGCATGAATGAGCGGGAAGCCGCCCTTCAACAAGGCAGCGCCTTTGATGGTGCGCGGCTTGGCGCCATAGCGCTTGGCCAAGTCCAGCGCCGCCGCCTCCAGCGCGTCCGGCCCCATGTCGTTGGCGGGGGTGTTGATGAGGTCTCGCGCCATGGTCATGGCGTTTGCGATGCGCGCGATCCGCGCTGCATCCACGCCGTCGGGGGTCAGAAGCGTTGCGCGCTCTTGAAGCGGCTTGCGATAGCGAGCGAAGGAATAGCCCGCCAGCTCAAACGCCAGCGCCGCCAGCATTGATGCGTGTGGTCGCTCGCCGGGCGCGTTGGCGAAGCGCCACAGGCCCGTTGGCAGGCCGGCGGCGAGCTTGCCGGGCAGGAAGGGATCATGCGGCTTGCGGGCGCCCTCCGCCTCAAGCCCAAACAGGGCGCAGGCGATCTCGCCGCTGGAATCGGGGCAGATGAGCAAGGCGCCGGGTTTGGGCGCATAGCCGCTGGCTTTTGCGAAGGCTGCGGCCTCCGGAGGCAGGTCTGCGCGCACGCTGTCCCAATCGGCGATGCTGGCGAACCAGATCGGGAGGGCGCCGCGCGCAGCCTTATTGCCTTTGCCTGTCTGGCTGATCGTCATCGAGCCCTTCGCCATTGGTCTTCGCTCCTGCCTGATTTTGGAGTTAACGCCTCGTTAGCCTTAACGCTTTATTGATTGAGAGGCATTTCGACAATGATTACGAAAATTGATTTCAGGCGGCGATTTCATGACGAAGAGCCATTTCAGCGCCCAATTTGCTATTTCTTCCCGCAGGCGGCGTTCAAAATCTGCCCTCGCCATTGCTGTTCTGGCTGCGGGGCTTGCGCTTTCAGGCTGCAAATCGACCGGCGGCGCCGGCGCGCCTTTGCAGGCGGGCGCTCTGATAAATTCAACCAATGCACGTGGCATGGCCGAGGAATGGGGCCGCAGGTACGATGCTGCTCCCCATGACAAGAACGTTGCGCTGACCTATGCGCGCGCCCTGCGCGCCAGCCAGCGCCACCCGGAAGCCACCGCAGTGCTGCAAAAATTGGCGGCGACGAATTCGCAAGACATGGAAGTGCTCGGCGCCTTCGGCAAGGCGCTCGCCGATTCGGGGCGCCTGCAGGAAGCAGCCACCGTTCTTCAGGGCGCGCATACGGCGGAGCGTCCCGACTGGTCGATCCTGTCTGCGCAAGGCTCCATCGCCGACCAGATGGGCGATCATGAAAACGCGCAGAATTATTACAGCGCCGCATTATGGATCGCGCCGGGCGAGCCCTCGCTCCTGTCCAATCTGGGCTTGTCCTATGCGTTGACCAAGAAGCTGCCGCTGGCCGAGAAGACCTTGCGGCAGGCGGTCAGCCATCCGCGCGCCGATTACCGGGTGCGCCAGAATCTGGCGTTGGTGCTGGCGTTGCAAGGCAAGTTTCAGGAAGCTGAAGCCGCGCAGCGCGCAGACATGCCGCCCGAGCAGGCAGCAGCTAACGTCGCGTCGATCCGGCAGATGATCGCTCAGTCTGATGCGTGGCGCCAAATTCAGGCGCCGGGCGCTGCCACCCAGGATCAGCAAAAGGCGCGGTAGGCGTCTTTTGCTGCTGCAAAAACTGCATCCGCTGCGTTTCAGGTTATTGCTGCACGCCCTGTATCTGAATGACGGCTGGCGTAATGATGACCGCAAATAGCACAGGCAGGAAGAACAAAATCATCGGCACAGTCAGCTTCGGCGGCAGCGAGGCGGCTTTCTTTTCAGCCTCTAACATGCGCATGTCGCGGCTCTCCTGTGAGATCACGCGCAAGGCTGATCCCAAAGGCGTGCCATAGCGCTCTGACTGAATGAGCACAGTGGTGAGCTGCTTTACATCGTCAAGGCCGGTGCGCGTCGCGAAGTTCTCCAGCGCAGTTCTGCGCTGCGGCAGATAAGATAATTCGGCAGTCACGATGGAGAGTTCCTCCGCCAGTTCGACTGATTGCACGCCGATTTCCGCCGCCACCTTGTTGAACGAGGGCTCAAGCGACATGCCCGTTTCAACGCAGATCAGCAGCAGGTCAAGCGCGTCTGGAAAAGCGCGGCGCATCGAAGACTGTCGCTTCTGGACGATGTTGTTGAGGTACATCATCGGGAGCTGGAGGCCAATGTAACCCGCAAACAAGCCGATGCCGAGGCGCATCATGATCGACATGTCGCCTTCCATGATCGCGAGCGCGTAGCCGCTGGCCAAAATGAAGAGACCAATTGGCAGCGCCATGCGGGCGAACAGAAATCCATATTCGGCTTGTTGGGAGCGAAGTCCCGCCTGATTCAGAAGGGTCTTTGCGCGGTCATCGTGCAAATGCTTGGAGAGATTCAGCTGATCGACGATATCCTTGAGCTTTCCCGTCGCCGACGTGTGGCGAACTTTTGGCTTGTCTTTAAAAAGCTTTTCGCGCTCTTTCGTTCTAATTTTATCGCGCTCGACAGTGATCGCTTTCATACGACCATCGAGATTGGAGCGTTCGAGAAACGGTATGCCGATCGACAAAATAGTTGCAATCGTGCCAATGCCAACCGAGAGCGCGAGCAAGAATTGCATATCGAAAATCTTAGCAGCAATTTGATCAATCATTTGCGCGCCTCAGAAATCAAAATTTATCATCTTGCGTATCACAAAAACGCCGCAGGCCATCCAGAAGCCGGCGACCAGCAAAGTCACGTTTCCAGTCGATGTGGTGAAGAGGAGCATAATGTAGGCCGGGCTCGTCAGATAGACGAGTATGCTAACGATAAAGGGGAGCGCAGCGATGATGCCAGCCGAAGCTGTCGCCTCCGACGCCATGGCCTTGATTTTATGTTTCATCTTTTTTCGGTCGCGCAGAACGCGCGACAAATTGCCAAGCGCCTCCGACAAATTGCCGCCAGTCTTCTGCTGAATCATGATAACGATGGCGAAGAAATTGGCCTCCGGCGTCGGCACCCGCTGCGCAAGCCGTTCAACGGCTTCACCGATCGTCATGCCCATTTGCTGCGCCTCAATCATGCCGCGAAATTCAGCCGCCAAAGGCTCGGGCGCTTCGTTGCCAACGATGCGGATGCAATCGCCTAACGGCAGGCCGGCTTTGATGCCGCGCACGATGACGTCGATAGCGCCCGGAAAATCAAGACTAAATTTATCCAGTCGCTTCTTGCGCCGTAATGCCAGATACCAATGAGGCATGCCCGCGCCGCCGATCAGGACGGCCAAAAGCCCCATGAACAGATTGCCGCTAGATATCAACACGAGGAATCCGGTCCCCAGGCCGGCAAGCGCGCAGAAGAGGTAGTATTGCGAACGCGACATGATGATGCCGGCTTGTCCGATGCGGGTCTCCAGCGTTTCCTTGGCTTTGTCATTGTTGCCTGTGGGATTAAGCGCCGTGCTGATTTGCTTGCGCCGGGCGGCGTCTTTCTCCTGTTTGATGGCAGCGGCAGTTTGGCCCTGCGCGACGGATTTCAGACGTGATTCCGACTTCGCTTCGCCGGTCATCAGGGGCGCGATGAATGCATAGCCGATGCCGCCAAGGGACACCATTCCAAGCAATATGGCGAAAAGCGTCATGTGAACTCCCTGGCCCACGCCAGCATCATATCAATTAATCTGGGAGTTCTCGTCGAGAGCCCGCGCCAGTCGCTTGTCTTCGCCGTAATAACGGGCGCGATCCCACATGCGCGGGCGTCCTATTCCAGTCGCCTTGTGACGGCCGATGATCTTGCCGTTTTCATCCTCGCCTACGACATCGTAAACCATGAGGTCTTGTGTCACGATGACGTCGCCTTCCATGCCCATCACTTCTGTCACATGGGTGATGCGTCGCGAGCCGTCGCGCATGCGGACAGCCTGAATGATAATATCGACTGAGGACGTCACCATTTCTCGAATGGTGCGGATTGACTCTACGCCAGGGAGAGACTGGTTCAGCGTTTCTTCACTATTATCGATCAATCTGCATGCTTATTGTTGTTCGCAAGATTTGAGATTTCACCCATGCGTCATTTCATGCGTCATTTTTCCAGACCCTCTGTGCTTTGGGCATCGAGATGTTTCGTCGGCACCCTCCTGTTCGTCAACGTCGCTGGCGCCGCCAACGCCCAGAAGGCGGCGAATGAGACGATTCTCGTGACGCTGGACAGGGCGACCATATTACAATTGCCGCAGAACGCGGTCACGATCATCATCGGCAATCCATCTGTCGCCGACGTCACCATGATCAAGAAGAGCAACCAAATGGTTCTGACAGGCAAGGGCTTTGGCCAGACCAATCTCATTGCGCTCGACAGCACGGGAAGATCCGTTGGCGAATCGAATATCCGGATCGTGGAAAACAAGACGAACATTGTGGTTCAGCGCGGCATGGAGCGTGAATCATGGGATTGCTCGCCGCGCTGCAATCCCACCGTCAGTCTTGGCGATGCGCCGCGCTTTATGACGGAAACCATCGGGCAGGCGCAGGCCCGCACCAGCTCCATGGGCGTCGCAAAATAAAACGCTCCGGGTTCAAGCCCGGAGCGTTTGATCTATTGCAGAATACGCGCTTCAGATCGTCTGGTTATAATCGCCGACTTCCTTATGCACGCGGATCAGGCCGTCGATGGCCTTGAACATATCGCGCATGCAGGTCTCTGCCGCAGGGCTTTCCACCACAACCACCAGTTCCGGCTTGTTGGAGGATGCGCGCACAAGGCCCCAGGTGCCATCTTCCACCATCACGCGCACGCCGTTCACCGTCACCACATCAACGATCTTCTGGCCGATCAGTTTGTCGCCGCGCGCGTGCATGTCTTTCACGACCTGCGTAATTTCGTCGACGATTCCGTATTTGATTTCGTCGGCGCAATGGGGTGACATGGTGGGCGAGCCCCAGGTCTTGGGCAGCTCTGAATAGAGGTTCGCCATGGTCTTGCCGGGGTTTCGATCCAGCATGTCGAGAACGTGAATGGCGGTCAGCACGCCGTCGTCATAGCCGCGTCCCACCGGTGCGTTGAAGAAGAAATGGCCGGACTTCTCAAAGCCCGCCAGCGCTTTCAAATCAGTCACGCGGCGCTTGATGTAGGAATGGCCGGTCTTCCAGTAATCGGCCTTCACGCCGCGCTCGCGCAGCACGGGGTCGGTGGCGAACAGGCCGGTTGACTTTACGTCCACCACGAACGTGGCACCGGGATAGATTTTGGACAGATCGCGCGCCAGCATTACGCCAATTTTGTCGGCGAAAATTTCGTCGCCGTTATTGTCCACGACGCCGCAGCGGTCGCCGTCGCCGTCAAATCCCAGTCCAACGTCTGCACCCACTTCGCGCACTTTGGCGGCGATGGCGTGCAGCATTTCCATGTCTTCAGGGTTGGGGTTGTAGCGCGGGAATGTGTAATCCAGCTCAACGTCGAGCGGCACGACTTCGCAGCCCAGCGCTTCAAGAATCTGCGGCGCAAAGGCGCCCGCCGTGCCGTTGCCGCAGGCCGCCACGACTTTCAGCTTGCGCTTGAATTGCGCCCTGTTCGTAAGGTCGGCGATATAGCGCTTGGGGAAATCGTTGACGAAGCGATAGCCGCCGCCGTCTGCGTAACGAAAACGCCCCTCAAGTACGATATCGCGCAGGCGACCCATCTCGTCGGGGCCAAAGGTGACGGGGCGTTGCGCGCCCATTTTCACGCCGGTCCAGCCGTTGTCGTTGTGCGACGCTGTCACCATGGCGACGGCCGGTACGTCGAGATCAAATTGCGCGAAATAGGCCATCGGCGACATCGCAAGGCCAATGTCATGCACCTTGACGCCAGCCGCCATAAGGCCGGTGACGAGCGCATATTTTATCGAGGCAGAATAGGAGCGGTAATCGTGACCCGTCGCCAGCTCCGGCTTCACGCCCATTTCATGCAGCAACGTACCAAGGCCAAGGCCCAGAGCCTGCACGCCCATCAGATTGATTTCTTTTTCAAACAGCCAGCGAGCGTCATATTCGCGAAAACCCGTCGCCTTGACCATCGGTCCGGCTTCATAGGCATAGGTATTGGGAATCAGGTGCGGAACGGGTTTGGGATAGGCGTCAGACGACATGGGCGGCCTCGGTTTGAAGGGGCTTTTATAATAGTACGATTTCGCGCTTGTGTCTCTGGAGCGCAAGCGCGGCGAAATAAGGGCGGCGCCTACGGCTTCAGGATGAGATTGCCCCGGGCGACTTCAAAGCCCCCCAGCTTGCTCAGAAAACTCATGCCCAGCAGGCTGACGCTGGAGGCGCCGCGCGGCAATACGATGGCCTGTACGTCGTAAGCGGTAATGCCGTTGACGCGGACGTTGCGCAAGGTGGTTTTGGCCGCGCGCAATTCGCCATTGGCCGTGTGCAGGGGCATATTATATGCCGATTGGGGGAGGCGCACGCCGATGGCGTTTGCGTCTTCGTGGCTCAGCGAAATGAAAGTTGCGCCTGTGTCGACAAGCATTTTCATCCGCCGGCCATCGATCTCAACCTGTGCGCTGAACTGGCCGAGGCTGTCGGCTGCAATCTCGACCCGCCCGCCCGAGGCGCGACCGGGCGGGGGCGCGCGCGGGGGCTGCGTGAGCGCTGCAGCGCGCTTGTTTTCATCGGCGCGCACGGTCGGATCAGCCTGTTTGGCGGCGTCCAGTTTGGAGGCCGTGAAGCTGGCTACAAGCGCGAGGGCGCCGGTGGCGGCAAGCAGTTTCGTCGATCCGTTCATGGGCGTTCTTCCACGCTTGGCTAAATATGAACGCATCATGAGCGTAGCCGCCCTTCCGCAGCCTTAACGCGGCGTGCGAACGGGGCCGATAATGTCGTTAAGGTTTCCCAATTGCTTTCGCCTGCGTCAATCGCTTCAGGGCGTAGAGCGCATCCAGAGCGGCGCGCGGGGTCAGCTCGTCGGGATTGATCGCGGCCAGCGCATCGCCCAATTCGTCGCGCGCTGCGGGCTTTGGCGCGGGCGCCTGCGCAGCGGCAAACAGCGGCAGATCGTTGATGAGCGAGCCCACAGGCTGGCGTGTATCGCCCGCCTCCAGTTTCGCCAGAATGATTTGCGCGCGCTCAACTACCGCGATCGGCAGGCCCGCAAGGCGCGCGACCTGAATGCCATAGGAGCGGTCGGCGGCGCCGCGCGCCACCTCGTGCAGAAACACCACGTCGCCGTTCCAGTCGGTCACGCGCATGGTGAGGTTAATGAGGCGCGGCAGCTTTGCGGTCAGGTGCGTGAGTTCGTGAAAATGCGTGGCGAAGAGCGTGCGGGAACGATTGTGCTCGTGCAGGCGTTCCACGGCGGCCCAGGCGATGGACAGACCATCGAAGGTGGCGGTGCCGCGCCCGATCTCGTCCAGGATCACCAGCGAGCGAGGCCCGGCCTGATTGAGGATCGCCGCCGTCTCCACCATTTCCACCATGAAGGTGGAGCGCCCGCGCGCCAGATCGTCGGCGGCGCCAACGCGCGAGAACAATCTGTCCACCACGCCGATATGGGCGCGGCGGGCGGGCGTGAAAGAGCCAGCTTGCGCCAGCGCCGCAATCAACGCGTTCTGGCGGAGAAACGTCGATTTACCAGCCATATTTGGGCCGGTGACGATGGCCAGCGCGCCAGATTCCACGCCAGACAGATCGCAATCATTGGCGACAAAGCCATCCCCTGAGCGCTTCAACGCGGCTTCCACCACGGGATGGCGCCCGCCTTCAATGTTGAAGGCGAGGCTGTCGTCAACGATCGGCCGGGCCCAGTCGCGCTGCACGGCAAGTTCGGCCAGCGCGCTTGCCGCGTCAATCGCGGCCAGAGCGGCGGCGGCGGTCTTGATGGTTTCAGCTTGTGCTTGCGCCAGCGCGCAAAGTTCGTCGAACACGCCCATTTCCATCGCCAGCGCGCGGTCGGCGGCGGAGGCTATTTTCGTCTCCAGCTCCACAAGCTGCGTGGTGGAGAAGCGCATCGCGTCGGCCATGGTCTGGCGATGGATGAATTGCGCATTGAAGGGCGGCGACAACAGGCGCTCGCCATTGGCCTGATTGGTCTCGATGTAATAGCCGAGAAAATTATTATGTTTGATCTTGATCTGTTTTGTTTGCGCGGCCTCGCAATAATCGGCTTGCAGGGAGGCGATGACGCGCCGGCTTGCGTCGCGCAAGGCGCGGGCCTCGTCCAGTTCTGGCAGATAATCTGCGCGCACAAAGCCGCCGTCGCGTTTGTTGAGCGGCAGTTCCTGCGCCAGCGCCGCGCTCATGCGCGTGTGCAAATCGGGATCGAGCGCGTCGAGAAACGCTAGCGCGCCAGCCAGATCTTGCGGCGCGTCCGCTTCTGCCCGCAATCGCTGCGCCGTTGCGCGGCAGGCGATCAGGCCGTCGCGCAGGGCGGCCAGATCGCGCGGGCCGCCGCGCCCCAGCGTTAATCGTGAGAGCGCGCGCGCCATGTCGGGCGCGCTCTTCAGGCTGGCGCGAACGTCGGCGCGCAGGGCTGGCGCCTCGACAAAATGCTGCACGGCGTCAAGGCGCGCTGTAATGCGCGAGACATCGGTGAGCGGGGCGCCGATGCGCTCGGCCAGCAGGCGCCCGCCCGCCGGCGTCACGGTGAGATCTACGCAGGCCAGCAGCGAGCCTTCGCGCGCGCCCGCCATTGTGCGGGTGAGTTCGAGATTGGCGCGGGTGGCGGCGTCAATCTCCATTGTGGCGCCGCGGCTCAGGCGCATCGGCAGGCCAAGCGGCGGGCGCGCGTTCAATTGCGTGCGCTCGACATAGGCGATGGCGGCTGCTGCTGCGGCGATCTCGGCGCGGGTCAAGGCGCCAAAGCCGTCGAGCGTGCGCACGCCGTAAAAATCCATCAAGCGGCGCTCTGAGGTCACGTCCGAGCCCGCGCGCGCTGTGAACGTGTAGGGCGCGCGGCTTTCATCGAGCAGGCGGCGCAGGGCTTTCGTCTCATCGAAGGAATCAGGCGCCACGATTTCGGACGGCTCGATGCGCGCGATCTCGGCGGCCAGCCCGGCCTCGTTGGTCTCGCACACCATGAAAGCGCCGGTGGAGATGTCGAGCGCGGCCAGGCCGTATAAAAACGCCTCGTCGCTGGCGGGCGTGCGGGCCAGCGCCAGCAATATGTTGGCGCGACCGGGCTCCAGCAGGCGCTCTTCGGTGATGGTGCCGGGTGTGACAAGCCGTACGACTTCGCGCCGCACGACCGATTTTGCGCCGCGCTTGCGCGCCTCGGCGGGATCTTCGGTCTGCTCGCAAACGGCGACGCGGTGGCCAAGCCCGATCAGGCGTTGCAGATAATCGTCGGCCCGATCGATCGGCACGCCGCACATGGGGATGTCGGCGCCCTGATGCTTGCCCCGTTTGGTGAGCACGATGCCCAGAGCCCGGCTGGCGATTTCGGCGTCGTCGAAAAACAATTCGTAGAAATCGCCCATGCGGTAGAACAGCAGGCAATCGGGATTGACCGCCTTGATCTCCACATATTGCGCCATCATCGGCGTCACGCGAGCAGGGTCCGCGCCTTCGCTAGTGCGTGGTTTGGGCGCTGGGCGCTTGTCGTCTGGCTGCGTCAACATGGAGCCAGATTAGCAGAGGCTGCGCAGCCCCGCACGAGCCTATGCAGCCCTGTCCCCTGGTTTGGAGCTTACCCCCCCCCTTACCAGGAGCCATGCAATAGCCTGAGCCGCGGACGGCGGAGATGCGGGGACTCGTTTCAATTTCGCGGTTCAGCAGACGCAGCTTGCTGCGTAATTTGCTGACCAGCATGTCCACGGCGCGGCTTTCCTCGTCCATCTGCCCGCCAACCGCCGCCTCGTAGATTTGGGCGCGGGTGAGCGCCTGACCGCCATGGCTCAGAAGCAGCCGCAGTGCGTCATATTCGGACTGCGTCAAAAGCGCCCGCATCTGGCGTTCATTGACCACGGCGCGGGCGTTGGGGTCGAGCCGCAGGCCGCCAAAGGAGACGTGGTGCGCTCCGCGCCGTTGGAAACGATTGATCGCCTTGCGCAGACGCAACGCCATTTCCTGCGCGTCCATCGGCAGCGACAAAACATCGTCGGCGCCGAGGTGGAAAGCCGTCAATATCCGCTCCGGCTTCATCTCAAATCCGCCCGCGACGACGGGGCGGTCGTTTGCGAACGCGCGCAGCAGTGGGAAGCAGTCCCCGTCCTGCAAATCGATGCAGGTGAAAATGCAGTCAGGCGGGTTGCGGTAGGCGCAGTTAAGGGCGGACGTGACATTGCCAGCTTCCGTCGTCGTGAATCCCCGGTTTTGCAGGCGCCTCGCCACGTCAGCCCTGCCTTCTGCGTCGGAAGCGGCGATCAATACATGGGCCATCGGCATCATGGGCTGTTCGTTACTTTCTGCGAAGATGTTTGTGAGCATTGCTTACAAAAATAATGGTATTACCGGTATAGAGCGTGGCATTGGCCCGTCTAGCGGAGTAACGCAGAAAATTATGATTAAAATTTAGGCAGAATTGCGCGTGATCGTCGCGCTTGCTTTGCGCTAGACTGCGAGTCACTTGTTCAAATCACTTGATCGAGGGTCCATCTGGACCACGTTCCCACGGGGGTTCTGATGGACGGCGTTGCGACGGAATGGGTTGGGCTGCTGCTGCGCTGGCTGCACATCGTCACGGCGATGGCCTGGATCGGCTCCTCGTTTTATTTCATGCACGTGGACGCGGCGTTGAAGCCCGCCCCCGACATGCCCGCCGGCAAGGGCGGCGAGGCGTGGGAGGTGCACGGCGGCGGCTTCTATCATGTGCGCAAATATCTCGTGGCCCCCGCCGCGCTGCCCAGTGAGCTGATCTGGCACAAATGGGAGAGCTATACGACGTGGCTGTCGGGCTTCTTCCTGCTGGTGTGGATTTATTACGTCTCGGCCGACGTCTACCTGATTGATCCGGCCGTGCGCGCCATCTCAACCCCGGTCGCCATCGCCATCGGCCTTGGCGGACTGGCGGTTGGCTGGATCGTCTACGATCTGCTCTGCCGCTCGAAGCTTGGCGAAAAGCCGGTGGCGCTGGCGGCTGTGGGCTTTGCCTTTATCGTGGGCATGGCGTGGCTGTTCCAGCATGTGTTCTCGGCGCGCGGCGCCTTCGTGCACACCGGTGCGCTGATGGCCACAATCATGACCGGGAACGTGTTCCTCATCATCATCCCCAACCAGTCCAAAGTCATCGCCTCGTTGATGAAGGGAGAGGAGCCCGATCCGCGCTACGGCAAGATCGGCAAAATCCGCTCGACGCATAACAATTACCTGACGCTCCCCGTCGTGTTCCTGATGATTTCCGGCCATTATCCGCTGGTCTGGTCCGGCCCCTATGCGGTGGCGATCATCGCTCTCGTGCTGGTGGCGGGCGCGTTCGTGCGCCACTTCTACAACCTGCGCCATCTGGGCAAAGGCAATGCTTGGTGGATGTGGATCGTCGCCGCGCTCGCCATCATTCTGGCGATCATCGCCAGCCTGCCCGCAAGCCCGGTGATGCGCGAGAAGATGGGATTGGCCGAGCGCGTTCCCGTTCAGGTCGCGGGGCTGGCCAAAGCGCCCGATCATGTGACCGACATCATCGTCTCGCGCTGCTCCATGTGTCATGGCGACAATCCGGCCTGGCCGGGTCTGGCGATAGCGCCCAACGGCGTCTTGCTTGATACGCCCGAGCGTATTCAGCGCTGGAGCGCACAGGTGCGCCTGCAATCTGGCCTCACCCGCGCAATGCCCCCCAACAATCTCACCGAGATGACAAACGAGGAGCGCGCGCAAATCCGTGATTGGGGCCAGAACCAGAGCCAGCGCCAGCGCGCCGATCTGGCGCGCTAGATGATCTCTGGCATGCGTCCCCTTGAACCTTCCGAGCGCGCCGCCTTTGCCGTAATGGCGCAAGCCATGAACGCGCCGGTTATTGCGCTGGACGCGCAAGCCCGTGTGCTCGTCGCCAATTCGCAGGCGCAAGCGCTGATGCCAGCCTTGCGCGAAAACGTGCTGCTGGCCATGGTCTTGCGTGCGCCTGACGTGATTGACGCCATCGCCTGCGTGGCTGGCGGCGCCGAGGCGCAGCAAGTCGCGTGGAGCGAGCGCTTTCCCCACGAGCTGTTGTTTGACGTGCGCGTGGCCCCGGCAAACCTGTCGGGCGCGCTGGTGATCGTGTTGTCGTTTCTGGATTTGAGCGAGCCGCGCCGGCTGGAGCGGATGCGCAGCGATTTCATCGCCAACGCCAGCCATGAATTGCGCACGCCGCTTGCCTCGCTACTGGGCTTTGTCGAGACCCTGCAGGGCCCCGCGCGCGACGATCCGGCAGCCCATGCGCAATTTCTGCCGATCATGGCCGATCAGGCGCGACGCATGTCTCGCCTGATCGACGATCTGTTGTCGCTCTCGCGCATCGAGCAGACGCAGCATGTGCGCCCCAGCGCCCGCGTGGACATGGCCGATATATTGCGCCGCGCAATGGATGAATTGTCGCCTCTGGCGCAGGAAGAACGCGCTGTCGTCACCATTAACGCACCGCAGAACGCATGGGTTGTCGGCGACCCGGACGAGCTGATCCGCGTGGTTGAAAACCTGATTGAGAACGCAATCAAATATGGCGCTAAGCCCGGCGGGTCCGCGCATGTGACGATTGACCTTGCGTTGGGCGATCACGATGTTGAGTTGAGCGTGCAGGACGAGGGGCCGGGCATTGAACCCGAACATCTGCCGCGCCTGACCGAGCGCTTCTATCGCGCCGACGCCAAATCCAGCCGCGCCAAAGGCGGCACAGGCCTTGGTTTGGCGATTGTGAAGCATATCGTGGTGCGCCATTCCGGGCGTCTCGTGATCGAGAGCGAGCCGGGACTGGGCACCAAATTTGCGGTGCGGATTCCGAAAAACAAAAGCGGGGCCTGAAGGCCCCGCTTTATGATTGATCGAGGTTGATGCAGATCAGCCCTGACGGGCCATCTGCTGGGCGCGGCGCTCGCGTTCGCGGCGGCGGTCCTGAGCTGGCTGGTAGGCCATGCGCGAATGATGCGCGCAATAGGAGGCGCCGACGTCGGAGCGGGCGCCGCAATAGCGAAAGTCCGGCTGGGAGGGATCGCCCAGCGGCCAGCGGCACATCGCCTCGCGCAATTCCATGATGGTGACGCGCTCGGAGATCGGAATGACGACCTCTTCCATCGGACGCGGCGCAGGCGCGGCGGCCTCGAACGTCTGGGCCTCGATCACCATCACAGTGTTGCCGCGCACGGCGGTCATCGGGCGCGACGGGGCCGGCTTGGCGGCGCGGGGGGCAGCCGCCGCCTGTTGTACGCGGGGCCGGGCGACCACGGGCGCGTTCGCCTTCACCCGCCCTGAAAGGCCGAGGCGATGCACCTTGCCGATGACAGCGTTGCGGGTGATGCCGTTGGAAAGTTCAGCGGCGATCTGGCTCGCGCTCAGACCATCGGTCCAGAGCTTGCGCAGAAGGTCAACTCGTTCATCGGTCCAGGACATAAGTCCTCCTCAGGGGTCCGTGGCAAGAATCCGGACGCGACGATGCGCCGGACCCGCCGGCGTCGTTCAACGCTAGGGAAACTCTCATATGAAGGTCCGCCGCACACATAATGTTGTAGTGGACAGGTGAGAAATTACACTACCTGTTGAATCGCATGCAAGGCGTGCGGGCCTCTTTAAGGATGCGTTTACTGCGTTTTCCCCAAGCATTACGCGTTTACCCACCGGTATGTTCGGAAGAGGCCCGCCATACAAGTGGTTTGCGCAAGGGTTCAGGCGCTGCCTAAATCGCTATTGCGGCTTTATTTGACCCGCCGCCGGGAAAAACATAAAATAAGAACTTAAGTTTGAGATCTTCTTGATGTGCTTCGCCTTGCTGCCGCCCTTGTGGCGGCAGTTTGATTTTTGGTTCAGCGTTTCGAGACGGCAAATTCCGCAGCGATATCCCAGACCGGGCTCCATCCAATGTCACAGCCAGCCAACCTGACGCAATCTGCCCTCCTTCCTACTTACGCTCGCGCTGACGTTGCGTTCGTACGAGGCGAGGGCGCATGGCTGGTGGCCGAAGACGGGTCGCGCTATCTCGATTTTGGCGCCGGCATCGCCGTTTGCGCTTTGGGCCATTCGCACCCTGCGCTGGTTGCGGCTCTGGCCGAGCAGGGCGGCAAATTGTGGCATGTCTCGAACCTGTTCCGCATTCCCCAGGCTGAGGCGTTGGGAAAGCGGCTGACGGGCGCGACCTTCGCCGATTATGTCTTCTTCACCAATTCCGGCGCCGAGGCTCTGGAAGGCGCGATCAAGACTGCCCGGAAATACCACGCCGCCAGCGGCCATCCCGAACGCTTCCGCCTCATTACGTTTGAAGGCGCGTTCCACGGACGCACGCTGGCCACCATCGCGGCGGGCGGCAACCCCAAATATATAGACGGCTTCGGCCCCAAGGTGGACGGGTTCGATCAGGTGCCCTTCGGCGATCTGGCCGCAGTTGAAGCCGCCATCGGGCCGGAGACGGCGGGCGTATTGGTTGAGCCGATCCAGGGCGAGGGCGGCATTCGCGTGCCGTGCCCTGTCTTTTTGCCCGGCCTGCGCGCCTTGTGCGACAAGCACGGCCTGTTGCTGGTGCTGGACGAAGTGCAAAGCGGCATGGGGCGCACCGGCAAGCTGTTCGCCCATGAGCTTGTTGGCGTAACGCCAGACATTATGGCGGTCGCCAAAGGCATCGGCGGCGGCTTTCCGCTGGGCGCTTTTTTGACGACGCGCGAGGCCGGCAAGGGCATGGTGGCCGGCTCGCACGGCACAACTTACGGCGGCAATCCGCTGGCGACCGCCGTGGGGCTGGCTGCTCTCGATCTGATCCTTGAGCCGGGCTTTCTCGACCATGTAAAGAAGACAGGCGTCAAGCTGAAGCAGAAGCTCAATGACCTGATGGAAAAGCATCCCTCAATCATCGAGCAGGTGCGGGGCGAGGGGCTGTTGCTGGGCTTGCGACTGCACGTTGTGAACAGTGATTTTGCGGTCGCGGCGCGGGCGCAACATATGCTTGTCATACCCGCCGGCGATAATGTGGTGCGGCTGTTGCCGCCGCTGATCATCGACGATTCCGACATCGAGGAGGCGATTTCCCGCCTCGACAAAACATGCCAGCACCTTGAAGCCGCGCAAAGCAGCGCCGGAGCACATAAATGATGACGGTTAGTCCGCTCCGCCATTTTCTGGATCTGCCGGAAGTCTCCAGAGAAGATCTGCGGATCATTCTCGATGCAGCCGTCGCCATCAAGAAGCGTCGGCGCAAAGGCGTGCGCGCTGATTTTCGCCCGATGGAGGGCAAGGTTCTGGCGATGGTGTTCGACAAGCCTTCAACGCGCACGCGGGTGTCGTTCGACGTCGGCTTCCGCGAGCTCGGCGGCGAAACCATCATGCTGACCGGCACGGAAATGCAGCTCGGGCGCGGCGAGAGCATCGGCGACACGGCGCGCGTGTTGTCGCGTTTCGTAGACGCGATCATGATCCGCATTCTCGACCACGAAGACCTGCGCGAACTTTCCGCCAGCGCAACGGTTCCCGTGATCAACGGCCTGACCAAGCGCAGTCATCCGTGCCAGATCATGGCCGACGTGCTGACGTTCGAAGAGCATCGCGGGCCGATCAAGGAGCGCACCATCGCCTGGGTCGGCGACAGCAACAACGTGCTGGCAAGCTGGATTCACGCCGCGCAGCGCTTTGATTTTTCGATCCGCGTGGCCACGCCTGCCGAATTGTCGCCCGGGCGCCCGATCCTCGATTGGGCGAAGGCGAACGGCGTGCGGCTGCATCTGACGAGCGATCCGTTCGAGGCGGCTGACGGCGCGCACGCCATCGTCACCGATTGCTGGGTTTCGATGGGCGACGAGGAAGAGGCGCGGCGCAGGCACAATCTGCTGTCGCCGTTTCAGGTCAATTCAAAGCTGATGGGGGCTGCCGCGCGCGACGCCTTGTTCATGCATTGCCTGCCCGCCCATCGCGGCGAGGAAGTCACCAACGAGGTGATGGACGGGCCGAACTCGGTGGTGTTCGACGAGGCGGAAAACCGCCTGCACGCGCAGAAAGGCATCGTCTGCTGGGCGCTCGCGCCAGAGGCGATCTCAGCCTTTGATTAGAGTGAGTTTTAGTTCATGAACGCCTTGCCTGAAACGCGTTCGGCGTCCGATGCCGGGGCCGACGACGTGGTCATTCCCTTCGCCGTCATCCCGCTCGACGTGCGCGGACGCGTCGTGCGGCTTGGCGCATCGCTCGACGTACTGCTGTCGAACCATGGCTATCCGGTCCCCGTCGCCCGCGCACTCGGCGAGGCGGCGGCGTTGACGGCTCTGCTGGGAACCTCGCTCAAGTTCGAGGGCCGCTTTCAATTGCAGACGCGCAGCGACGGCGTCATCGACATGCTGGTGGTGGATTTCGACGCCCCCGACCGGCTGCGCGCTTTCGCCCGCTTCAATTCCGACAAGCTGGCAGAGGCTCTTGCCGAAAATGCGGCCAGCCCGGCTGAACTGCTGGGCCGCGGCCATCTGGCGTTCACGATCGACCAGGGGCCGGACATGTCACGCTATCAGGGCGTTGTGTCGCTGAGCGGGCAGGGGCTTGAGGCCGCCGCCCACGAGTATTTTCTGCGCTCCGAACAGATCCCGACGCTGGTGCGTCTTGCGGTCGCCGAAGTTCTGGAGCCCGGCGCCGCTGCGCCAAACTGGCGGGCGGGCGGGTTGATCGTGCAATTTTTGCCCGATTCGCCCGAGCGGCGCCGCATTGCCGATCTTGATCCGGGCGATGCGCCCGAAGGCGCCCAGATCGCCGCCTTCTCGGAGGATGATTTCTGGGCCGAGGCCCGCGCTTTGGCTGGCACGGTTGAGGATCATGAGCTGGTCGATCCTGCGCTTTCAAGCGAGCGCCTGCTCTATCGCCTGTTCCACGAGCGCGGCGTCACGGTTTATGAGGCAGGCGCCCTACGTCACGCCTGCCGCTGCTCGCGCAACGGCATTGAGGCGATGTTGCGCGGCTTCAGCGTGCAGGAGCGCAAGGACATGGTGGGTGACGACGGGCGCATCGGCGTTACCTGTGAATTCTGCGGCGTGCCGCGCGATTTCGATCCCGCGCATTTTGCAAGCGACGATTAATTGCGCGACGACTAACCTACTACCCAAACCGCGCGTCCTCCCGTATGGTCGCGCAAGATTTTACGTCAGGGATTCCGCCATGGCCGCCGACCATTCCACGCCGCACTTCCACAACCAGCCGGGCGTTCCCAGCGTGCGCGTGGGCGTGAAGGAATTCATGTGCATTGGCGCGCTGCCGCCGTTCGATCATCCCCACATCTTCATCGATATGGGCTCCGACACCGAGACCATCTGCCCCTATTGCTCGACCCGCTTCGTCTATGAGGCGGCGCTTGGCCCGCATGCCTCGCCAGCCGAGTGCGAATGGAACGCCACAGCCGCCGCCTGATCGGGGCACCGGCATGAGCCAGACCGAAAAGCTGCGCGTCATCATTGCGGGCGCCGGCATCGGCGGCCTGACGAGCGCACTGGGGCTGGCGCGCTCGGGCGTTCGCGTCACCGTGCTGGAGCGCGCGCCGATCCTCGATGAAGTTGGAGCCGGGATTCAGCTCTCGCCCAACGCGACCCGTATCTTGCGAGATTTTGGCGCGCTCGATGCACTGATGTTATCTGCTTTGGCGCCCGAGGCTTTGCGCGTTCGGCGCGGCTCCAACGGCGCCCAGCTCATGCGCATGCCGCTGGGCGCGTTGGCGGACGCCCGCTGGGGCGCGCCGCATATCGTGGTTCATCGCGCCGATCTCCAGCGCGTGCTGCTGGAAGCCTGTACGCAGGCGGGCGTCGATCTGCGCACCGACGTTGAGGCTCTGGGCTTTGCCATTCATGCTTCAGGCGTGCAGGTCGGCGCTAAAGAGCGCGGCGAGCATGTGCGTTTTGACGGCGATCTATTGGTCGCCGCCGACGGCCTGCGTTCGGCCATGCGCGAGCGGCTGGGTTTGGGGCTGGCGGACAGGCCGATCTATTCAGGGCGCACCGCATGGCGCGCGCTGATCCCCGGCGCGCTCGCCCCGCCTGACGCGCTGAAGCTTGAGACCAATCTGTGGCTGGGCTCGCGCGCCCATATGGTGCATTACCCGCTGCGCGCTGGCGATCTCGTCAATGTGGTCGCCATCATCGAAGATCCATGGCGCGACGAGCGGAATGCCGATCCATGGCGCTCGGGCGAGACTGACCCGCGCGCACTGCAAGCGGCGACCTCGCGCTGGAGCCGGCAGGCGCGCGAGCTGATCGCCGCCGCCCCCGCCTGGCGCCGCTGGCCGCTGTTCGAGCGCCCGCCCGCCAGCTGCTGGAGCCTCGACGGACGGGTGGCGCTGCTGGGCGATTCCGCTCATCCAATTTTACCATTTCTGGCGCAGGGTTCCGCGCTGGCGATTGAGGATTCAGAGGCGCTGGTGCGCATGCTGGCCGCCCATGGCCGCGACGTGCCCGCCACCTTGCGCGCCTTTGAGGGCGAGCGCATGCCCCGCGCCGCCGATATCGCCATCGCCTCGCGCAGGCAGGGCGCCATCTACCACATGTCCGGCCCGCTGGCGTTCGGCCGCGACATGGTGATGGGACGCCTCGGCATCGAGGCCATGATGGGCCGCATGGACTGGATCTACGGCTATGCGCAGGGGCGCGGCCAGCGCAGGCGGTTGCTGCCTTAGAGGGCACACTTCTCCTCCTTCTCCCGCAGGCGCGAGAAGGAATAAGGAAGGCGCAAGAAGGCCAGGCAGCGCTTGTGCGAGAGGCGCGCACAGGCTAATCCTGATGCAACGCGGACGTGGCGAAACTGGTAGACGCAAGAGACTTAAAATCTCTCGGGTTATCCCGTGCGGGTTCGATTCCCGCCGTCCGCACCAATCAGCTCGTTCTGCCTCGCATGCGGAGAATAAAGCGCTTGTTCGCCGCATAAGATGCGGGCGGCTGCAGAGCTACGAGTTATTCGCTGGCGGAGATATGATCGGGCGCGTCCGGTGAAAGCCTGCAATTGGAATTTTCTGGAAGACAGTCCTGAATTTCGTTAGACACCTTCAGCCTTTCCCACCCGCATCAGGGTGTGCGTTCAGTTTTGGCTTACAGGAAAAACAATGCTGGGTTTTGAGTATTGGGAGCTTATCCTCATCGCCTCGGGCGCAATCTGGGGCGCGTGGCTGTTTCGCAACAAGAAGAAATGAGCCTGCGGCAAGACATGAGGCTGTGGCGCTTGGGCGCCGGCGTTTTCCTACTGAAACCAGACTGATTCTGCCCTCTGCGCTGCACCGCTTGTGCATGCGGGAACCTGCTTCTATCCTGTCGTTCAAAGCCCCAAGCGGCTGACAGGGAAACGTACAGAGATCAGGGCTAATGGCAGAGGTTCGCGAAGAATTCGTTGAAATAGCGGGCGCGCGCGTCAGCGTGATGCGGGCGGGGCAGGGTGAGCCTCTGCTTTTCCTGCATGGGGCGGGCGGGCGCACATGGAGCCCGCTGCACGACCGGCTGGCGGAGCGCTTTGAGGTGATTGCGCCCGAGCATCCCGGTTTCGGGCGCTGCGAGCTGCCAGAATGGATGGCCTCGATGGCCGATCTGGCGCTGTACTATCTCGATTTTCTGGAGGCGCTCGATCTGCGCGGCGTCCATCTGGCCGGGCATTCGCTGGGCGGCTGGCTTGCTGGCGAAATCGCGATCCGGAACACGTCGCGGCTGGCCAGTGTCTCGCTGCTGGCGCCCGCTGGCATCGCTGCGCCTGAAGAACCGTTCGGCGATATCTTCCTGTGGTCGCACGAGCAGGGCACGCGGGCGCAGTTTTACGATCAGGCTCTGGCCGAAAAGCGGCTTGCAATCCCGCCCAATCTCGATCTTGTTTTGCAGAATAAAACCGCCACTGCGCGTCTGGCCTGGAGCCCGCGTTTGTGCAATCTGCAATTGCCCTATTGGCTGCATCGTATCGACAAGCCGACGCTCTTGCTATGGGGACGTCAAGACCGCGTGATCCCCTATGCATGCGAGGCTTATTGGAAGAAAGACCTGCGGCACAGCGTCTCACGCGTGATCGAGGAATGCGGGCACGGCCTGCATAATGAAAAGCCGGACGCCGCCAGCCAGCACATGATCGCATTTATTGAGGGAGCAAAAGCATGAAACTTTTTTTCTTTCATCTCATGCCCTATGCCGATCTCGATCTGTCTTACGCGGACAAGCACGACACTGCGTGGGTGACGCTGCCCAATTCATACTTTGATCCCGCCAAGGGCAAAGCCACCTATGATCGCTATATTGGCGAGCTGGAGCTGGCCGATCAATTGGGCTTCGACGGCATTTGCGTCAACGAGCATCATCAAACAGCTTATGGCCTGATGCCGGCGCCAAACCTGATTGCCGCCGCCCTTACGCGCACAACGAAAAACGCAAAGATAGCGATTCTGGGCCGGGCTCTGCCGCTGGTGAACAATCCGGTCAACATTGCCGAGGAATTCGCGATGCTCGACCAGATGTCGGGCGGGCGCATCATCACAGGCTTTGTGCGCGGCATCGGGTCGGAATATTACGCTGCTGGAGTCAATCCGACGTTTTCGCATGAGCGCTATTATGAGGCCCATGATCTGATTTTGCAGGCGTGGACGCGCGAGGGGCCGTTCAAATATCATGGCCGTCATTATAATTTTGATTATGTGAATCTGTGGCCGCGTCCTGTGCAGCAGCCACATCCACCAGTTTGGGTGCCCTCGCAGGGCAGCAGCGAAACCATTGAATGGTGCGCGGCCAAAGAGCGCAAATACACCTATCTGCAAACCTTCAGCCCGCTGCATCTGGCGCAGAAAAACTTTGACGCCTACCGCACTATCGCCCACCGCGAAGGCTATGAGGCGCAACCCGATCAGCTTGGTTGGGCGGTGCCCACCTACGTGGCCGAGACCGACGAGATCGCGCGCGCCGAATTGAAGCCGCATATTGAAGCCTTCTTCAATCGTTTCCTGCGCTTTCCCCTCGAGATGCGCATGCCGCCGGGCTATTCGTCGATAGCGTCTGCAAAATATCTGATTGAGACGAAGTTTGCGCTGCGCTCCACGGACCAGACCATCGACAAGCTGATCGACATGGGCATGGTGATTTGCGGCAGCGCCAGCACGGTGCGCGACGCGTTCCTGCATCACCAGAAAAACATGGGCTTTGGCAATCTCATCGCGATGATGCAGGTGGCCACGCAACCCGCGTGGCAGACCGAGAAAAGCTTGCGGCTGTTCGCCAGCGAGGTCGCGCCACATTTGCGCGGCGTTGCGGAAAAGCAGACGCAAAAACAGACAATGGAAGCGGCGCAATAGAGGCAAATGGCGCGGCGCTGCTTGCCTTGAAGCGTCAGGTTCCCCCTCGCGCCCAGAGCTTTTTGTGCAGAAGCTTCATGCCGTGCGTTAGGGTTTCTGGCCTCATGTGTGAGGCGTTATCACGGCGCCTTGCTATCGCCTGATTGAGGCTTAGTCTAAAGGCGTGTCGATGAATCCACGCCTGCCTGCTCCAATAGAAGATTACGCGCTCATTGGAGATTGCGAAACGGCGGCGCTTGTCTCGCGTGATGGCTCGATTGACTGGCTCTGCTGGCCGCGCTTTGATAGCGGCGCCTGTTTCGCCGCCCTTCTGGGCGATTCCTCGAACGGGCGTTTCCTACTGTGCGCCAGCGACAAGTCGGCGCGCGCGACGCGGCGTTATCGCGATGGAACGCTGATCCTTGAAACGCGCTTGACCACGCCCGAGGGCGAGGCCGAGGTGATTGATTTCATGCCGTTGCGCGGGGTCAATTCTGATCTCATGCGCATCGTGCGCGGCTTGCACGGCAAGGTCGAGTTTTGCGCCGAGCTTTTGCTTCGGTTCGATTATGGCCGCAGCAAACCCTGGATCAACCGGCTTGAAGGGGGCGTGCTGCGCGCCGTCGCGGGGCCTGATTGCGTGGTGCTGCGCTCGCCAATTACTCTGAGACCCGAGAACTTCACCCATTGTGCCCATTTCACCGTGGAGGCCGGCCAGGAACTGGCGTTCGAGCTGACGTGGGGGCCGTCTCATTTGCCGATGCCGCGCGCCGAGGATCCGCATCTGGCGTTGGAGCACACGACCCATTTCTGGCGCGGCTGGAGCGGGCGCTGCCATGCGGCGGGGCCATATACCGAGCTGGTCCGGCGCTCGCTGATTACGCTGAAAGCGCTCACTTACGCCCCCACGGGCGGCATCGTGGCGGCGCCCACGACTTCATTGCCCGAAGAGCCGGGCGGCGAGCGCAATTGGGATTATCGCTTTTGCTGGCTGCGCGACGCCACGTTCACGCTGCTGGCACTCATGAACGCGGGCTATTTCGAAGAGGCCGCCGCCTGGCGCGACTGGCTGTTTCGCGCCGCGGCGGGCGATCCCGCGCAAGCGCAAATCATGTATGGGATCGGCGGGGAGCGCCGCTTGCCTGAATGGACCGCCTCGTGGCTGGCAGGCTATCATGGCGCGCGCCCGGTGCGGGTGGGCAATGCGGCTGCGCAGCAATTGCAGCTCGACGTGTTCGGCGAAGTGCTCGATTGTCTCTATCAGGGCCGCTGCGGCGGGCTGCCCGAGCACGATCTCGACTGGAGCCTTCAAACCGCGCTGCTGGACCGGCTCGATCAGGTCTGGCGCCAGCCGGACGCGGGCATCTGGGAGGTGCGCGGGCCGTTGCAGCACTTCACGTCGTCCAAGGCGCTGGTCTGGGTCGCCTATGACCGGGCGGTGAAATCCATCGAGCGCTTTGGCCTGAAGGGCGATCTGAAACGGCTTCGCGCCAGCCGGCAAGCGGTGCGCGCCGACATTCTGGCGCACGGGTTCGATCCCGATCTAGGCTCGTTCGTGCAAAGCTACGGATCAAAAGCGCTGGACGCCAGCCTGCTGCTGCTGCCGCTGGTGGGCTTTCTGCCCGTCGACGATCCCCGCATGCTCGGCACAATTGAAGCCATCGAGCGCCGCCTGATGCGGCGCGGCTTTCTTCTGCGCTACGACACGGGGCAGACCGACGATGGCCTGCAGGGCGGAGAGGGGGTGTTTCTGCCGTGCTCGTTCTGGCTCGCCGACAATTACATTCTGGCGGGACGCCTGCCCGAAGCGCGCGCCCTGTTCGAGCGCCTGACGGGCACGGCCTGCAATGATCTGGGCCTGATGTCGGAAGAGCTCGACGCTGCCACCGGCCGGTTTCTGGGCAATTTCCCGCAGGGCTTGTCGCATATCGCGCTGGTGAACACGGCGTTCAATCTCGCCCGCGCGGACAAGCCCGCCGAGCCGCGGGCGGAGAGGAGTGGGGTGGAGGGCGTGGGGGCGCTGCAGAAGCGTTTAGCGGAATAGTCGTTTTCAGCAGATGCGCTCGAAGAATGCGGGCTGGAAGCCCGCGGGCCAAAGGGCGCCTTCGTGGACCGCGGGCTTCCAGCCCGCAAAACGGCGCAAGCCGTGGCTTTGCCTCCCCCATCCCCCGCCCTTGACTCCCCGCACACCCCTCCCTATCTCCAATGGCGTGGCACTCGCAACCTGTGAGTGCTAACACATTTGTAACCGTATTAGCCGATGTTCAGCGCAGGCCATCTACGGCCAGTGCAACGTCTGCAAAACACAGGACACGATCTCATGAAGTTTCGTCCCCTGCACGACCGCGTGGTCGTCAAGCGCCTCGAAGGCGAAGAGAAGTCCAAGGGCGGCATCATCATTCCCGATAGCGCCAAGGAAAAGCCCCAGGAGGGTGAAGTTGTGGCCGTAGGCCCCGGCTCGCGTGATGATTCCGGCAAGCTCGTCGCTCTCGACGTGAAGGCTGGCGACCGCATTCTGTTCGGCAAATGGTCCGGCACCGAGGTCAAGATCGACGGTCAGGAACTGCTGATCATGAAGGAAAGCGACATCATGGGCGTGGTCGGCTGAACCGCACGCCTTTTTCGCATCCTTATCGACACACTTTTTTGGAGAATTGAATCATGGCAGCCAAAGACGTCCGCTTTTCGTCTGACGCCCGCGACAAAATGCTGCGCGGCGTGGATATCCTCGCCAACGCAGTCAAGGTGACGCTCGGCCCCAAGGGTCGTAACGTCGTCATCGACAAGTCCTTCGGCGCTCCCCGCATCACCAAGGACGGCGTCACCGTCGCCAAGGAGATCGAGCTTGAGGACAAGTTCGAGAACATGGGCGCCCAGATGGTGCGCGAAGTGGCCTCGAAGACCAACGACACGGCTGGCGACGGCACCACCACCGCCACTGTTCTGGCCCAGGCCATCGTGAAGGAAGGCGCCAAGTATGTCGCCGCCGGCATGAACCCGATGGATCTGAAGCGCGGCATTGATATTGCCGTTATCGCGGCCGTCGCCGACATTCAGGCGCGCGCCAAGAAGATCGTCTCGTCTGACGAAGTCGCCCAGGTCGGCACCATCTCGTCGAACGGCGACGTCTCCATCGGCCAGATGATCGCCAAGGCGATGCAGAAGGTCGGCAACGAGGGCGTCATCACGGTTGAAGAGGCCAAGAGCCTTGAGACCGAACTCGACGTCGTCGAGGGCATGCAGTTCGACCGTGGCTATCTGTCTCCCTATTTCATCACGAATGCGGAGAAGATGGTCGTCGAGCTCGAAGACCCCTACATCCTCATCCACGAGAAGAAGCTGTCGTCGCTTCAGGCGATGCTGCCGGTTCTCGAAGCCGTCGTGCAGACCGGCAAGCCGCTGCTGATCGTTGCTGAAGACGTCGAAGGCGAGGCTCTGGCCACGCTCGTCGTCAACAAGCTGCGTGGCGGCCTGAAGGTCGCCGCCGTGAAGGCGCCGGGCTTTGGCGATCGTCGCAAGGCGATGCTCGAAGATATCGCCATCCTCACCGGCGGCCAGATGATTGCCGAAGACCTCGGCATCAAGCTGGAGAACGTGGCTCTTCAGATGCTCGGCCGCGCCAAGAAGGTGCGTATCGACAAGGAAAACACCACGATCGTCGACGGCGCCGGCGTCAAGGGCGACATCGAAGGCCGGATCGCGCAGATCAAGGCTCAGATCGAAGAGACCACCTCCGATTACGACCGTGAGAAGCTCCAGGAGCGTCTTGCCAAGCTCGCTGGCGGCGTCGCGGTGATCCGCGTTGGTGGCGCGACCGAAGTCGAAGTGAAGGAAAAGAAGGACCGCGTGGACGACGCGCTGAACGCCACCCGCGCTGCGGTGGAAGAAGGCATCGTCCCGGGCGGCGGCACTGCGCTGCTGCGTGCTCGCGGCGCCGTCTCGAAGCTGAAAGACGCCAACCCGGACGTTCAGGCCGGCATCAACATCGTGATGAAGGCGCTTGAGGCCCCGATCCGTCAGATCGTCGAAAACGCTGGCGTCGAAGGCTCCATCGTCGTTGGCAAGATCAGCGAAAATGCTTCGGAAACCTACGGCTTCAACGCCCAGACCGAAGAATACGTGGACATGATCAAGGCGGGCATCGTTGATCCGGCCAAGGTTGTGCGTACGGCGCTTCAGGACGCGGCCTCCGTGTCGGGTCTGCTCGTGACCACTGAGGCTATGATCGCCGACAAGCCCAAGAAGGATTCCGGCCCGCAGATGCCCATGGGCGGCGGCGGCATGGGCGGAATGGACTTCTAAGAAGCCCAGGGCCGACCAAAGTCGATATGACCAGACCGGGCAAGTCCGGTCTGGTTCTGAATAAAAAAGCGCGTCGGTTTCCGGCGCGCTTCTTTTTGTGCGATCGCGTGTTGCTCAAGACACGGTTTTTCGGCTCCAAACGAGCTATTTATAAGTCAAGTCTATGTATTTTCCCTTTGACGGCGCTTGTTTAAAGGCGTTGAATTTGCAAGGTAGCAGAAAAGCCGGGGGCGTGGCGCGACGTGACGCAAAGTCATGCAGTCATGAGAGTTCTCCGCATGAAGAAGGGAACCTGGAGCTGGGGCGTTTCATATTGACGAAGCGTTATGGCGAAGGGCGGCATCAATATGGCAAACAGAACGCTTACCCGTCAGGATCTCCTGCATGCTGTGTATGTCGCGGGACCCGGCCTGTCCCGCGTCGAGGCAAAGGGCATAGTCGAAACGGCGCTTGAAGAAATTTGCTGCGCTCTGGAGCGTGGAGAGGCCGTAAAGCTGCGGGCGTTCGGCACGTTCCAGGGGCGCGCCAAGCGCCCGCGCGTCGGCCGCAACCCCAAGACGGGGCATGAATATCCCATCTCCGCGCGTCGCGTTCTCACCTTCAAGCCCTCGCCGCGCCTCGTGGCCGCCATTAATGGCGACGCCGATCCTGGCGCTGAATCCGAAGATATGAACGATTCCGCAGACATGCTGGCAAAAAACGCGGATCTGGCGCTCTCGACCCGTTAAGTCTAAAATTGCTTTGGGCGCATTGGGCGCCGCGGCGAGATTTTCCTCATGCCTTTTTTCATCGCCTTTGTGGCCGCCTCAGCCGCCGCCTGTCTCGTTGCGGCGCTGGTCAAGGGCGGCGGCTCCGTTCTGGGCCTGCCTGTCGACGGCGCGCTTCTAAGCGTCGCGGCTTCGGGCTTCGTTCTGGCTTTCGCCACATGGCGGGCGCAGGCGATCTCTGCCTTCCTGCGGATTTTCTCGGTCGTGTTCGCCGCTGAATATGCTGTCGTCGCGCTGGCCTTCGCCGCCGCCTCGCTGGGCTTCTGGCCGCAAGCGCTCGCGCCGTTGACGCCGCCGCCGAGTCTGCCCGCCACGCTGGCCGCCTTTGGCGTCATCGTGCTGCTGATTTCCTATATTCCCGTCATCCGCCAGATCACTTCGCTGGCCGATCCGTTCTTTGAGGCCAACCGTCTGCGCGACGTCCATCTTGGTCCCTTCGGCGTGCGCCGAATGAGCGAGGCGGCTCTGGGCAAGACGCTTGTCATTACGCTGGTCGTCATCAATCAGGCGCAGGTCGGCATCAACGTCCGATTGTCGTTTTTCAATCGCGATTTCTTCGATGCGATCCAGAAGAAGAACGAAGAGGCGTTCTGGTATCTGCTGATCTGGGTGTTCTGCGTCTGGGCGGCGATTTCGGTCGTTTCGGTTTTGATCGAATTGTTCCTCGAGAACGTGCTCAAGATCAGCTGGCGCGAATGGCTGACCGAGCGCTATTCGGGCAATTGGCTGGCGCGCGGCGGGCTCTACCGCATGAACCTTGTGGGGGATGGCGCCGACAATCCCGATCAGCGCATCGCCGAAGACGTGCGCGCCTTCATCAACCTCACCTATGGCTATTCGGTGAGCATGCTATCGACCTTGAGCAATCTGGTGTCGTTCTCGATCATCCTGTGGCTGATCCCGGCGGATTTCGTGCTGCCGGGCACTGACATTGTGATTCCCGGCTTCCCGTTCTGGGTGGCGCTGCTCTACGCGACTGTCGGCACATGGCTGACCCATCGCATCGGCCGCCCGCTGGTGCGGCTCGATTTCCAGCAGGAGCGTTACGAGGCCGATTTCCGCTTCTCGCTGGCGCGTCTGCGCGAATATTCCGAACAGGTGGCGCTGCTGCGCGGCGAGCCTGCGGAGCGGCAGATTCTGGGCGCCCGCTTTTCGGCCATCGTCGCCAATTATTATGCGATCCTGATCCGCAACATGAAGCTGACGACGTTCACGCAGGGCTATTTCCAGGCCAGCGTCGTGATCCCTTACGTCATCGTCGCGCCCTATTATTTTCTCGACAAGATCACGCTCGGCGTGATGACGCAGACGGCGGGCGCCTTCTCGCGCGTGGAGGGCTCGCTGACGTTCTTCATTGCGCGCTACCAATCGCTGGCGAGCTACAAGGCTGTGGTGGATCGTCTGACCACGTTTGGCGAGGCGATGGGCCGCGCCCGCGCGCTGGGGACGATTGCTCCCCACATCGTGCATGGCCAATCGGCCACGCGCGATCTCGTCTTGCGCGATCTGTCGCTGTTCCTGCCCGATGGACGGCGTATCGTGCAGGTCGACGAGCTGACTTTTAAGGTTGGCCGCGCGACGTTGGTCACGGGTCCGTCGGGTTCAGGCAAGTCGACGATGTTTCGCGCTATCGCCGACATCTGGCCCTATGGACAGGGTCGCATCGAAGCGCCGGGCGCGGCGCGGCTGATGCTCCTGCCGCAGCGCCCCTATATTCCCTCCGGCACGCTGCGCACGGCGGTGACATATCCCGGCCTTTCGGGCTCTTATGACGACGCCAGCATCATCGCCGCCCTTGAGGCCGCACGTCTTGGCGCGTTCGCAGACAAGCTCGATAGCGAGGAGATGTGGGCGCAGCGCCTGTCCGGCGGCGAGCAACAGCGGCTGGCGATTGCGCGCGCCTTGCTCGACAAGCCCGACTGGCTGTTCCTCGACGAGGCCACCTCGGCGCTTGATGAGGCGCTGGAGGGCGATATTTACCGCATGCTGCGGCGCGAATTGCCAAACGCGACGATCGTCTCCATCGGCCATCGCAGCACGCTGTTGTTGCTGCACGACGAGCGCGTGGACATGGCCGCGCAAGAGACCGGCGCTTTCTCGCCCCGCCATGTGGCGCAGGCGGCGGCGAATTAGCGCGCCGGCAGGATAGAGCTCGTGCGTTGGAGCCCGGCAGTCAGGAAGATGCGGGCTGGAAGTCCGCTGGTCCAGGGGCGGTCCAAAGATTACCGCAAGCTGTCCACCAGTTTCTGGTGCAGCGGGTTGACGGCGCTGAACACGTAATCGAGCGCTGAGACCAGCACGTGCTCCGCCCCTCTTGATATCAGCCAGTCGGCCAGTGGCGAGACTTTATCGGCAGGGCACACCAGCGACAGCAATTCGGTGCTTGCGCCCAAAGGCGCCCGGGCGCCAAAGGCGGCTTCGATCTCACGCAAAAGCAAAGCGCGGTCGCCGCCGATCCGGGCGCGCACTTCGCGGCTTGTGCGGGCGTCTTCCTCGGCGCAAATGCGCGACAGGATTGCGCGCGCCATGTCGAGGGTGCCGGAGTCCCAGTTGGCGGCGCGCGAGGCTACGAGATTGGCCTGCGAGCACAGCATAATTCCATCATCAAGGATCTTCAGCGCGTTGGCTTTCAGCGTTGCGCCCGTCGTGGTGATGTCGACGATCAGCTCGGCTTGCCCAGCCGCAGGGGCGCCCTCGGTGGCGCCGAGAGATTCCACGATGCGATAATCAGTGACGCCTTTTTCCGCAAAAAAGCGCCGTGTGCTGTTGACGTATTTGGTGGCCACGCGCATCCGCTCGCCCCGCCTGGCGCGGAAGGCGGCGGCCACGTCTTCAAGGTCGGCCATGGTGCGCACGTCGATCCAGGCCTGCGGCACAGCCACAATCACGTTGGCGTGGCCAAAACCCAGCGGCGTGAGCAGCGTCACGTGGTCTTCGGAATTGGCAAGGCTTTCGCGCACAAGGTCCTCGCCGGTGACGCCAAGGTGCGCGGCGCCGGAGGCAAGCTGCTGCACGATCTCGGAGGCCGACAGGAAGGCCACTTCAACGCCGGGGATTTCGCGCAGGACGCCGCGATAATCGCGTGCGCCGCGCCCCTGCACAAAGTTGAGGCCCGCGCGGGAGAAAAACGAGAACGCGTTCTCCTGCAGGCGTCCCTTGGAGGGGACGGCCAGCACCAGCGGCGCGGGTTTGCGGGTCTGGCTCATTCTGCTGCTCCAGCGTTTGGATCGATCAGGCGTTCGCACCAGATGGCGGCGCCGACGGCTGGAATATCGGCTCTTGCGCCAAGCGCGCGCACCAGCCCGTCATAGCGCCCGCCGCCAACGACCGGGCGCCCATCGGTGCGGGCGGGATCGTGCGCCTCGAACACGAAGCCGGTGTAATAATCAAGATCGCGGGCAAAGCGCGCCGAGAAGCTCATCGACGAGACGTCGAGCCCGCGGGCGGCCAAAAAGCCGAGGCGCTCATCGAAGGCGTCGAGGGCCGCAGACAGATCAAGCTTTGAATCGCCCGCCAAAGCGCGCATCTGCGCGGATGATGTGTCGGGGTCGCCCGCTATGGCGAGCCAGGCCTCGATCACGTTTTGCTTTTCGGCAGAAAAACCGGAGCCGGCCTGCAAGGAGGATTGCTCCAGAAAGCGCTCGGCGATCTCGGACGCGCTGCGCCCGCCAACGCTTGAAATGCCTGCAATCGACAGCAGGTCTTCGACGAGCGCGCGGGCGCCCGCCCGGTCCACGCCCTCAAGCGCGGCCAGCATGCCGGAATAATCGGGTGTCGGCGCGTCCTCATTGGCCCGCAGCAGGTCGGCCAGCGAAAGTCCCCGCGCATGGGCGCGGCGAATGCGGCGCATCCAGACAGGGGGCAGATCGAGCGCGGCCAGCAGAGCGGTGAACAGGCCCGCATCGCCAAAGCGCACGGCCAGCCCCTGCGCGCCGCCAAAATGGGCGGCCTCCAGCGACAGCGCTAGAATCTCCGCGTCAGCCGCTTCGCGGTCATTGCGCCCGAAGCTCTCAAGGCCTGCCTGCTCAAACTCGCCCGAGCCTGCCGGGCGATAGCGGAACACCTTGCCGTAATATGAATAGGCCGCAGCCTGGCCCGTGCGGGAGCCCGCCAGATAATCGCGGCAGACGGGAATGGTGTACTCCGGGCGCAAGCAGAATTCGGCACCGGACGCATCCGAGGTGATGTAGAGCCGACCGCGAATATCCTCGCCCGCCAGATCCAGGAACAGGGGCGCCGGCTGCAGCACGGCGGGCTCGGCCCGCTCATAGCCTTGCGCGACGAGATGGGCGATCAGCGCATCGCCTGCGCTGCCGATTGGCCCTCTCTGGTCCGACATAGCGTTCGCCTCTCTCGTCAACATTAACGTCAATTTTCAGAATCGTCCCTCTTTAGCAAGGGCTCGTCACATGATCGACAGGTTTCGGGTGTCAGGGTGAACGCTATTGCTTGAATGAGCGCAAGGCCGTCGCCACTTGAATGGTCGGCGACCGGTTTCCAGCGCAAGCTCTGGCGTTTGCGCGCTTTTTTGAGGTATACATTGTTCTTGTTCGTTGAATCGGGAGCCCGTAATGACTGAGGCCGCGCCAGATCCGTGGCCACGCGGGGAAACAAGCCGCGCTTTGCGTCGCGCGATTGACTCCATCGACGGCGAGCGCCTGACGCTTGGGCAATTGGTGGATGCGCTGGGCCGCTCCGGCCAGGGGCTGGTTTTGCTTTTGCTGGCGCTGCCTGCGTTCATTCCCGTGCCTGCTCTGCCGACCGGGTTGGTGTTCGGCACGGCGTTGACGCTGGTGGCCATGCAAATGATCGGCGGACGCGAGGCCTTGACCCTGCCCGATTTTCTGCGCCAGCGCGCTTTGCCGCGCAAAGCGGTGGTGTCCACCATCGAGCGGCTGGAGCGCTTCATGTCGAAGCTCGACGGAGTTCTGCGTCCGCGCCTGCTGGCGTTGACGGATCGCACCGCGACCATCGTGGTCGCGGCGCTGATTTTCATTCTTGGCCTGACGCTTGTGCTGCCGATCCCGTTTGGTAATCAGGGGCCGGCCTTCGCCATCGTCATCTTCGCCTTTGGCTTGCTGGAGCGCGATGGTTTGGCGATTTTGGTGGGCGTCATCTTCGCCTTCATTGGCGTGGCGTGGAACGTCGCACTGGTGATCTTCGGCGCGGCGCTCACAGAATGGCTGTGGGCGATGCTGCCCGCCTGAACCTATTTGTGGTCGCCGACGATGGCGCCGCGCGGCACGGGATCGCCGATGCCCAGCGGCTCGGCGTCCATCAACACAAATGCCATGCGGCAGACTTCTGCGCTCCTGTTGATCCATGAATGATACGTGCCGCGCTGGATCATCACGTCGCCGCGCTTCATCGTCACCATGGCGCCCTCATCCATCTCCATGTCGATCTCCCCGTCGAGCACGATGATGTAGTCAATCGTCTCGGTGCGGTGCATGCGGGGATGATTGCCCGGCGGATATTCTGCGATCATGAAGCGGGATCCGTTGACGGGCGGATAAGTGCCCAGAATGCGCGCGCCCATATCCTCTGCGTCTTCGCCGATTGGCATTTTGGTGGGCATCGAATCCGTGCACCACATCAGCGTCGTGAACTGGCCGGGCGAGGATCCGGGGCGCGTGTTCTGCGCTGGTCCGTCGATAATCGCTTTTGCTGTGCCGTTTGCATCATGGCCGGTGACGATGCGGCGAACAGGTTGGGGCGCGCTGGTCATTTAATCCTCCCGATATTTTGTTTATCGGGCGAGATTAGCAGCAAGTCCCGTTAGCGCGCCAGCGCCCGCCAGCCAATATCGCGGCGGTAAAAGCCGCCGGGCCAGTCGATCATTTCGAGCGCCGCATAGGCTTTACGCCGGGCGTCGGCCACGTCTTCGCCCAACGCCGTGACGTTGAGTACGCGCCCGCCATTGGCGATGAGCTTGTCGCCCTGCAGCTTTGTTCCGGCGTGGGTGATGGTCACGTCAGCTTGAGCGCGCGCATTGTCCAACCCATGAATTTCCGTGCCCCGCTGCGGCGAATCGGGATAGCCGTTGGCGGCATAGACGATGGTGAGTGCGGACTGCGGCTTCAAAGCGACGGGCGCTTGCGGCAATTTCCCCGTGGCGCTGGCCAGCAGCAGTGGCAGCAAATCGCAATCGAGACGTGGCAGCATGACCTGCGTTTCAGGATCGCCAAAGCGGGCGTTGAACTCGATCAGCTTGGGGCCGCTCGCGCCGATCATCAGGCCCACGAACAACACGCCGCGATAGGGCGCGCCGCGCGCTTTCATGCCTGCCATTGTGGGGGCGACGATCTCAGCCATCACGCGGGCCGACATGGCGTCGCTCATAATGGGGGCGGGCGAATAGGCGCCCATGCCGCCAGTGTTGGGGCCGACATCGCCCTCGCCGACGCGCTTGTGGTCCTGCGCCGAGGCGAAAGGTATGGCGCACTCGCCATCGCAGAGCGCGAAGAACGAGGTCTCCTCGCCCTCCAGAAAATCCTCGATCACGACTTCCGCGCCCGCCTGTCCGAACGCGCCGCCGAAAATCATGTCGATGGCCGCTTCCGCCTCGTCCATGGATTCGGCGACCACGACGCCCTTGCCAGCTGCCAGCCCGTCAGCTTTCACAACGATGGGCGCGCCGCGCTGGCGGGCATAGGCTTTGGCGCCTTCCGCGTCGGAAAAGCGCTCGTAATCGGCGGTGGGGATTGAAAATTCCCGGCACAAATCCTTGGTGTAGCCCTTGGAGCCCTCAAGCTGCGCGGCGATCTTCGAGGGGCCAAAAGCTGGCACGCCGGCCGCGGTCAGATCGTCCACAAGGCCCGCCACCAGCGGCGCTTCGGGACCAATCACGACTAGGTCGATCTCGTGCGCCTTGCAGAAGGCGATGACGGCTGAATGGTTGGCCGCGTCCAGCGCCACGTTCTGCGCGACCTCACCAATGCCCGGATTGCCGGGGGCGGCGAACAGGCGCGTGAGCAGCGGGGAGGCGCCAAGCGCAATGGCGAGCGCATGTTCGCGGCCGCCGGACCCAATCAGAAGAACATTCATGTGCGACCCTTTACCGAGCCGCTTGTGTAAAGGCGCCGGGGCGGGGCTGCAAGGTTGGGGTATCTACGTCTTGGCGGCGAAGGCCGCCACCTACGGCAGGCTACGAGCTTGATGCCTGCCGTGGTTCCCGGCCTTCGCCGGGATGACGCAGATCCCGACCCGCTCAGGCCGCAGCCTTGCCCTCGCCCTTCGGCATGAAGAACACCAGCAAATTGGCGATGATGATCGTCAAGGACAGGAACCAGAAGGTCGCCAGCAGGCCCCATTTGTCGGCGATCATGCCGCAGACGAACGGGCCGATGGCCGAGCCCACCGCCTGAATGCCAAACATGGCGCCAATCGCCGAGCCGCCCATGTCCCTGGGGGTGGCGTCGAGCAGCCAGGCTTGCAGCACTGGGCGGATGGCGAACAGGAAGAAGCCCAGCAGCGCCACGAACATCACGAACAGCGGTGTGCCGCCGGCAAAGAACATCATCGCCAGCACGAGGCCGGTCATGATCATCGACGACATGATGACGTTGCGGCGACCCAGTCTGTCCGACATATGGCCTGCGATGGGGGCAGCGATGAAGCCCGCCGCCTGCAACAGGAACATGCAGAGGCCGACCCACAACGGATTGTAGCCCAGCTCCTTGGCCAGATAGAGCGGCAGGAAAGCCATGATGCCGTTCTGGGTCATCGAGCGGAAGGCCGAGCTGCAGGACAAAAACACCAGCGTTTTGTTGCGAAACAGGGCGGGCAAAGCCGACAGCACTTCGCTCAGGCTCTTTTGCTGCGGGCGCTGTTTGGCGGCGCCCTCAACTGGCTTGGCCTCGGTGGTGATCTTGCCCAGATACCACAGGATCGCGACCGCCATGATGAGGCCCGGGGCGATGTTCAGGAACACCACGTCGCGCCACGTCATCCAGGCGAAGGTGGTGAGAAGCGCGCCTGCCGCGAGCGGTGCCAGCGCATCGCCGACATTGCCGCCCATGCCGTGATAGGCCATGACCAGCCCCTTGCGCTCGGGGTAGCGACGGCCAAGCCATGGAATGGCGGTCGGGTGCCACAGGTTGTTGCCAACGCCAATCAGCGCCGAACAGGTCAGCAGCACCCAATAGGCGTCCGAAAAGCCCATCAGGAAATAGGGAACGCCGATCCAGAACAGCGAGGCTGCCATCAAAAGGCCCTTGCGGCTCATGGAATCGACCAGAATGCCGCCGGGCAGGTTGGAGATCGCGCCCGCCGCATATTGCGCGGTCAGGATCATGCCGATCTGGCCGTAGCTGAGGCCCAGCTCGACGCCGATCAGCGGCAGGAGAATGTAGAATGTGGCGGGATACCAATGGGTCAGCGCATGGCCGATGGTGATGATCCAGACTTCGAGCATGGGCCGACCGGCCTGAGTGCTCTTGTCTTCCGATGCGCTGACGACAGCTGTCATCCCAACCCTCTTTTTTGTGACGTGGATCAATGTAAAAGCAAAATCATCCTTTCTTGCATGGCGGTCAAGCGGAACTAGCTATTGCCATGCGCAGTGCGCATGGCTTGTGAAGATATCCCTCGTCATGGGCATGCCTGCTCTCTGTGGCGGTCTTGAGTGCGAAGCGGTAAGATGCGCGATGACCAGTCAGACACAGGAGCCGCGCGGCGAATTGACCGTGCGCACCATCGCAATGCCTGCCGACACCAACGCAAATGGCGACATTTTCGGCGGATGGGTGCTGTCGCAGATGGATCTGGCGGGCGGCATTGCGGGCGCTGATCGCTCCCATGGCCGGGTGGTGACGGTGGCGCTCGACGCGATGCATTTCATCGCGCCAGTCAAGGTTGGCGACGTTTTGTGCGTGTATACGCAGGTTGATTCGGTGGGGCGGACGTCGATGAAGATCCATGTCGAGGCGTGGGCGCGCCGGTTCGAAAGCCGAACGCGCGAGAAAGTGACGGACGCCGTCTTCACCTTTGTCGCCATTGACGAGGCCGGCAAACCAAGGCCCGTGCCGTTATGAGCATCGCCAGCGCGTCGTCCCCGCTTCGTCAAAGGCTGTTTGACTGGCTATCGGAACTGTATGAGGGAGATTCGCGGCGAGGCCATCGCTTTCGTTACGGCCTGCTGATCTTCGATCTGGCTACGATTGCTTTCATCATTGGAACCTCGTTCATCGAGCGAAATCGCTTTATTGAATGGGCGGACATCGTCATCGGCCTTGCGGTGCTTGCGGATCTGTCGATCCGCCTCGCCATCAGCCAAAATCGCAAGCGCGATCTTCTTCATCCAACGACGTGGGCGGACATCATTGCAATCGCCTCGTTTCTGGCGCCGCTGTCCAGCGAGGGCGCGGCTTTCCTGCGCATATTGCGCACGCTGCGGTTGTTGCACGCCTATCAATTACTGGCGCGGCTCCGGGTAGATTTTGCGTTTTTCCGGCGCAATGAAGACGTCATTATCGCGATCGTGCATCTTCTGGTGTTCATCTTTGTCATGACTGGCGTTGTCTACGAGAGCCAGCACGCGAAAAACCCGCTGATCGCCAATTATGTCGATGCGCTCTATTTCACGGTGACGACGCTGACAACGACCGGTTTTGGCGACATCACTCTGTCCGGAACGTGGGGACGATTGATTTCAGTCGTTGTGATGATCGCTGGCGTCACGCTGTTTCTGCGTCTGGCGCAGGTGCTGTTCCGGCCCCACAAAGTGCGTTTTCCATGCCCGCAATGCGGTCTTCAGCGGCATGAGCCGGACGCCGTGCATTGCAAGGCTTGCGGCGTCGTCCTCAATATTCCCGACGAGGGCTCGTGACACAGGTCACGAGGTCAGTCAGCGCGAACATGATCGCGCGTGCTAAACTCTACGTCGAGCCCGCAGACAGCGAATGAACGAGCGCCTGACATAAGGCTGCCAACTTGAGAACGACAGCGAGCGAAAGCGCCGCACCGCAACACCAGACGCCCAGAATCACCATTGCTGAATACGGGCGGACGGGGAAGGCGTCCGCCTCCTGACGTCGCGGCGCGCGCAGCTCAAAACTCTCCGCTGGAGCGTTCGGATTGTTGTGCGACGTAAGCGAGCGTGCTGTCACTTTCGGGGGTCCCGTCAGGAGAGCGGACCATTCGAAAATCGCAATTTATAGTTAAGTTGAAGTTAATGGAGATTGGCGTGCGCGTCGCCATCTGTGCATAATTGAACCATGTCAGAAGCCACCGGCAACGCGCCCGAACTCAGCGTCACGGAATTGTCGAGCGCTCTCAAGCGCACGGTCGAGGATCGCTTCGGCTATGTGCGGGTGCGCGGCGAAGTGTCGGGCTGGCGCGGGCCCCATTCCTCGGGCCATGTCTATTTTGCGCTCAAGGATCAGGGCGCCAAGATTGACGCGGTGATGTGGAAGGGCGTGTTCCAGCGCCTGCGCGTCAAGCCCGAAGAGGGTATGGAGGTGATCGCCACCGGCAAGATCACGACCTATCCCAACAAATCCTCCTACCAGATCATCGTTGAAACCATTGAGCCCGCGGGCGTTGGCGCGCTGCTGGCGCAATTGGAGGATCGCCGCCGCAGGCTGGCGGCCGAAGGGCTGTTCGACGAGGGGCGCAAGCAGCTTCTCCCCTTCATGCCGCGCACCATCGGCGTCGTAACTTCCCCCACGGGCGCAGTGATCCGCGACATTCTGCATCGAATCAAAGACCGCTTTCCCGTGCGCGTGATCGTGTGGCCGGTGCGGGTGCAGGGCGATACCTGCGCGATGGAAGTCACGCGCGCGATTGAGGGCTTCAACGCCTTGCCTGAAGGCGGCGCCGTCACCCGGCCAGACGTGATCATCGTTGCGCGCGGCGGCGGCTCGCTCGAAGATCTCTGGGGCTTCAACGACGAGGCGCTGGTGCGCGCGGCCGCCGCCAGCATGATTCCGCTGGTCTCCGCCGTCGGCCACGAGACCGACTGGACGCTGATCGACCATGCCTCCGACAGGCGTGCGCCAACGCCAACGGCGGCGGCTGAAATGTGCGTGCCGGTGCGCGCCGATCTCATCGGCCAGGTCGAGGCGCTTGCCCGGCGCCAGCGCGGAGCGATGGCGCGCCTGACCGAGCGCTGCCGCGCTGACATGCGGGCGCTGGTTCGCGCGATGCCGGGCGTGGAAGATCTCCTCGCCATGCCGCGCCAGAGGCTGGACCGCGCTGGCGACATGCTGCCTGCGCGCGTGCGGGCTTTGCTGCGCGATCATGTCGTGCGCCTTGGCCAGCTTGGCGCGCTGGTGGCGCGCCATTCGCCCTATGCCGAGCTGGCGCGCCGTCGCGAGCGGCTGGTGGGGCTTTCAGCGCGGCTGAACGCTGGCCATGTCACGGCGCTGCGGCGCGAGGGCGAGCGCAACAAGGCCAATGCGGCGCGGCTGAAAATGGTGCATGAGCGCTTGGCCCGCGCCTATGCGGGCGGGCTGGCGCAGCGCCGCAACGCGCTTTCAGGCCTGGGCAAATTGTTCGCCTCGTTCGATCATCGCAACGTGCTGGCGCGCGGGTTCGCTCTGGTGCGGGCGGTCGAGGGCGGCCAGCTTGTGCGCAGCGTCAGCCAGATTGCGCCGGGACAGGGCTTGTCGCTGGAGTTTGCCGACGGGCGGGCTGACGCAATCGCCACCGGCGGGGATGGAGCGCCGCCGCCGGGCGCCGCATCGGGCGCCTCATCGCCGCTGCGCGCCAAACCTGCGCGCGTGGCTTCCCCCAAGCCACTTGCGCCCAAAACGCAGGGCGATCTGTTTTAGGCGGCTGGGCTTTTGCAGCCATGCGCCTTATTTAAATCAGCGTGCGCAGGGAGATTTGAAATGGGATTGGGTTCAATGTTCGGGTCATCGTCGAAAGAGACCAAGGGCGAGGACTTTCGCGTCGAGAAGACACCGGAAGAATGGAAGCGCGATCTCACGCCTGAGCAATTCTACGTCTTGCGCGAGCACGGCACCGAGCGCGCTGGCACAAGCCCCCTCAATCACGAGAAGCGGGCCGGAACCTTCGTCTGCGCGGGCTGCCAGCAAGCGCTGTTCGATGCGGGGACAAAGTTTGAATCAGGCACCGGCTGGCCGAGCTTCTTTGAGCCGCTGGAGGGCGCTGTCGAGACGTCCGAAGACCGGGCTTTCTTCATGGCGCGCACGGAAGTCCATTGCGCTGCGTGCGGCGGCCATCTTGGCCACGTCTTCCCCGACGGTCCGGCCCCTACGGGCTTGCGCTATTGCATGAACGGTCTAGCGATGGGGTTTGAGCCGCAGAAATAGCGTCAACCGCGCCCTGTTTGCCCGCTTTGCGGACAGGGCGCCCTTTCAAAAGGCGTGACGCTCTCATTCCTTTGTGCCAGAGCAAGTTGCGCGGGAAAGCTGTACGTTGTGCAGCTTGAGGGGCTCCCGCTTCTGGACGGGCAAAATGCGTATCGCTTTCATATCGGACATCCACGCAAATCGGGAGGCGCTTGACGCCTGCGTCGCCCACGCCAAGCGCCAGGGCGTAGATCGCTGGGTGTTTCTGGGCGACCTCGTGGGTTATGGCGCTGATCCCGCCTATGTCGTGGACAAGGTGCGAGAACTGGCGCGCGACGAGAGCTTCGTCGTCAAGGGCAATCATGATGCGGCGGCGGCCTCCGGCGTCGCCGAGAACATGAACGATTACGCGACCGCCGCCATCACCTGGACCTATGACGAGCTGGACGAGGACGCGCGCGATTATCTGCGCACGCTGCCCATGGCCATCGAGGACGAAGATCGTCTCTATGTTCACGCCGAGGCCAACAGGCCTGACGACTGGCGCTATGTGACGGACGGATCCAGCGCCGAACGTTCGCTGCGCGCCACTGAAAAGCGGCTGACTTTTTGCGGCCATATCCACGTGCCGCAGCTCTATCATATGGCGCCGCAGAAGCCTGCGATTGGCTTCAAGCCGCAAAATGGCGCGCCGGTGCCGCTGGTTGCCAGCCGCAAATGGCTCATGGTGCAGGGGGCGGTCGGCCAGCCTCGCGATCGCAATCCCGCCGCCGCCTACGGCCTGCTGGATTCGAAGCGCAACGAGATGAGCTATCTGCGCGTGCCCTACGATATTGAGAGCGCCGCACGCAAAATCCATGCGGCCGGCCTGCCGCAATTGCTCGCAGCGCGCCTCTTCATCGGGCGGTGATCCATGAACCGAATGGAAGTCACGCCCGGGGAGACCATCGACGGTTATCTCGTCGGCGAGCAATTGCACGTCGGCGGCATGGCGATCATCTTTCGCGCCAGCCATCCCGACATTCCCGGCCCGGTGCTGTTCAAAGTGCCGAAGATTCAGGACGGCGAAGACCCCACCGTGATCGTGGGCTTCGAGATGGAGATGATGATCCTGCCGCGCCTGTCGGGCGTGCATGTGCCCAAGGTCTACAGCGTCGGCGATTACGCCAGCCGGCCCTATATCGCGATGGAATTCGTGCAGGGCGATACGCTCTATCCCACGTTCGAGCGCTCGCCTTTGCCGCCGATGGAGGTCGCGGCGATTGGCGTTAAAGTGGCGACCGCCCTGATCGAGCTGCACAAGCAGAAGGTCATCCACCACGACATCAAGCCCTCCAACATCATGATTCGCGACACGGGCGAGGCGTGTTTTATCGACTTTGGTCTCTCGCGCCATCGTGAAATGCCCGATCTGCTGGAGGCCGAATTCCGGCTGCCGATGGGAACGGCGCCCTATATTTCGCCCGAGCAGGTGCGCCAGAACCGCGCCGACCCGCGCTCCGACATCTTTTCGCTGGGCGTGCTGCTTTATCATCTGGCGACCGGCGAGCGCCCCTTCGGCTTGCCTCGTTCGCAACAGGCGCTCAAGACGAGGCTCTGGCGCGACCCCATTCCGCCGCGCAAAATCCGCAAGGATATTCCCCCCTTCCTGCAGGAAATCATCCTGCGCTGCCTCGAAGTAGACCCCGCCAAGCGCTTCCAGACCCCGGCGCGGCTGGCGTTCGCCCTGCAAAATCCGGACGCCGTGCTGCTGACCGAGCGCGCCGAACGCATGAACCGCAACGGCATCATCACTGCGCTGCGTCGCTGGCTGCGGGTGCGCGCGCTGCCCCCGCCAGAGCCCCAGGCCTACGCGCCCAATTCCGGCTCCATCGTACTGGTGGCGGTCAATCTGGATGAGGATCTGGAATATCTGGCCGAAGCCGTGCGGGTGCATACCGAGCGCGTGTTGGGAAGCTCCGGCGACGTGCGTCTCGCCTGCGTCAACGTGTTGAAGCTGAGCGCTGTGTTCGTTCACGATCCCTTTGACGCTGAGGGGCGCAACATCCATGTGCAGCGCCTCGTCGAGCTGAAAGACTGGGCGCGCCCGCTGGGGCTGGCGACCGACAAGATCAGCTTCCACGTGCTGGAACATATGGACCCGGCGGAAGCGATTTTGGAATTTGCCTCAAAAAACCACGCCGACCAGATCGTTGTGGGCGCCAAAGGCCGCTCGCAAATGCGCCGCTTCCTTGGCAGCGTCTCCTCGGAAGTGGCGGCTCGCGCCCCCTGCAGCGTGACGCTGGTGCGCGCAACCGATCCACGCTCGATCAAGCAGGAGGCGAACGCGGGTTAGGGGGTTTCAGGCGGTGTCTGGACCGCGGGCTTCCAGCCCGCATGGGGACCACAGGTCCGTGGTCCAAAAATTGAGCAGCTTGAATTGCGCCCGCCACGTTTTATGGTGGTTTCAACACTGGATCCAAAACCATGAACCGCATTGAACGCCCGTCCACGCCCGGCGCGCCTGAGGCGCAGATTGAATATCTCGACGGCGATTTCCGCATCGTTCGCCCCGGCGCCTTCGTGCGTTGCGCCGTCACGGGAGAACCTATCCCGATAGAGGAATTACGCTATTGGGACGTCGATCTTCAGGAAGCCTATCTCGATCCGCAAGCCAAGCTCGTCCGACTTGGCGTGAGGGTGAAGCTCTAGCGACGGCGGGCGCGCGCAAGGCCTTGCGCCAGCAGGTCGGCGAAATCGGACGGCTCGTCGGGGACAAGCGTCACATCAAGCACGCTGATGTCGCGCGGGGAGCCCATTCCTGAAGACGCCAAGCGGGCGTGATCCTTGGCGGTGGTGACAAGCAGCGCGCCCGTGCTTTTGGCCTCGGCCCGCAGTCGCTCCAGTTCAGTTTTTGAATAGACGTGATGATCGGCGAAGGCATGGCTTGCCGTCAGCACGGCGCCGGCGCTGCGCAGCGTGTCGAAAAACTTCTCCGGGCGCCCGATGCCCGCAAACGCCACGACCCGGCGACCCAGAAAATCTGCGGCCTGTTCCGGGTCCGGCGCCAGAACGCCGGTGAGAGCCGGGATGGCATGGTCGCGGGCGCTTTCCGCAACGTCCTGTCCCGGCCCAAAGCTCGAATTCTGGCCGATCAGCATCACTGCGTCGATGTGCGAGAATTGCGCCTCCAGAGGCGCGCGCAGCGGCCCGGCAGGGATGCACAGGCCATTGCCGACACCGGCGCCCGCATCGATCACGGCGATGGCGAGATCCTTCAGCAGCGCGGGGTTTTGCAGGCCGTCGTCCATCACGATGACGCTGGCGCCCGCGCGCACGCAGGCCTGCGCCCCGGCGATACGGTCGGTGCAGACAATGGTGGGGGCTTGCAGCGCCAGCAACAGCGGCTCGTCGCCAACCTGCGTTGAATTATGGCGCTCAAAATCGACCCGCAGCGGCGTGCGGTTGGCGCTGCGCGCGCCATAGCCACGCGACAGAAAGAATGGCCGCTCGCCAAGCTGGCGCAGAACGCGGGCCGCCTCCAGCGCTGTTGGAGTCTTGCCGGCGCCGCCAGCGACAAAATTGCCGATGCAGATGACTGGCGCGTCGACCGCTACGCCCCTGCGCGCCATGCGGCGGGCGGCGATGGCGCCATAAAGCGCGGCCAATGGGGCGAGCGCGGTCGCGCGAAAATCCGGCTTCTGATCCCACCAGAAGTCTGGCGCGCGCATCAATTGCGCCCGATCTGCATTTGCAAAATATAGGGCTCTATCGCCTGCATGATCGAATCGCAGGCGCCGCCCATACCGTGCACGACTTCGCTGGCGGCGCGCGCAGTCTGGCGCAGGCGCCGCGCGTCGCTGAGCAGGGAGGCCAGTGCGCTGGCCATTTCCTCGACGTCGCGCACTTCAATCGCGCCGCTTTCCAACTGGATCGCGGCATAGACGTCGGCGAAGTTCGACACGTTTGGTCCGTGCAGAATGGCGGCGCCAAGCTTTACGGGTTCAATCGGGTTTTGCCCGCCCTCGCCAGCAAGCGATTTGCCGACGAAGACGATGCCGCACACGCGGTAGAACATGCCAAGTTCGCCGATGGTGTCGGCGACGTAGAATTGCGAGCCGGGGCCGGGCGTCTCGCCGGCCGAGCGCTGGCTGACAGGCACGCCATATTGGCGCGCCATGGCTGCGATCTGTCCACCGCGTTCGGGATGGCGCGGGGCCACAATCGTCAGAAGGTTGGGGAATTGACGCAGCAGGCCGCAATGGACCGCAAGCGCAATCTCCTCCTCGCCCGCGTGCGTGGAGGCCGCCAGCCACACCGGGCGCGCGCCGACGATCGCCCGCATGCGCGCAAGTTTTGCCGGATCTGCGGGCAGGGCTGGCACGTCATATTTGAGATTGCCCGCCACCTGCACGCGGGCGCCGCCAAGGTCCATCAGCCGCGTGGCGTCGGCGGGGCTTTGGGCCAGGCACAAATCGATGGCGCCCAGCAGCGCGCGGATGGCGCCGGGGAATTGGCGCCAGCGATTGTAGGAGCGCTCCGACACGCGGGCGTTGACGAGCACCAGCGGAATGCCGCGCGCGTCCGCCTCCAGAAGCATGTTGGGCCACAATTCAGATTCGGCGAACAGCGCGATGTCGGGGCGCCAATGATCGAGGAATCGGTTCACGTAATGCGCGCTGTCCAGCGGCGCAAATTGGTGGAACACGCCGTCGCTAAGCCGGTCCTCCATCACGCGCGCCGAGGTGAGCGTGCCTGTGGTCAGCAGCACGTTGAAGCCGCGCGCGCGCAGGCGCTGGATCAACGGCTGCAAGGCCAGCGCCTCGCCGACGCTGGCTCCATGCAGCCATGCAAGGCGGCCCTTGGGACGGTTCAGCCCCGCCAGTCCGCGCCGCTCGCCAAGACGATTGCGATCCTCCTTGCCCCGGCTCAAACGCCACAGGAGCCACGCGGGCAAGAGCGGCGTGGCGATTGTGGTGAGCGCGCGATAGGCGATGAGCAGGGGCGAGCGTGCATTCATGGGCGCGACCCCTGCGGCTGTCGCAGACCGGCGCCGGGATCGGTCGCGCCGAAAGAGGCGTAGGCGCGCGCATGGGCGTCGTCGAGGCGCTCTTGCAGCAACAGGCGGGCCTCCTCCATTTGGGCGTCGCTGGCGTCCGGGCCGACGCAAACCGGCTCGCCTACTATAATAGCGACTTTGCTGAACGGCAGCGCAAGGCTGGCGCGGTCCCAGGATTTGAAATCAATGCGCCGCGCGCTGGCCACAGCCAGCGGATAGATCGGGCGCCCCGAATGTTTGGCCAGCGCAATTACGCCCATGCCGCAGATGCGGGCCTTTTTTGGCACGTCTGCGGTGAGCACCAGCGACGAGCCTGACGCCAGAGCGCGCACCATCTCGCGCAAAGCGGCCACGCCGCCGCGCCGCCGCATGCCGTGCTTTGATCCGCCCGAGCCGCGAATGGGCGTGACGCCAAGCCGCTCAAGCGCGCGCGCGTTGGCCTGCGCATCGGCGTTGCGCGAAATTAGCGCCGAGACTTTCATGCCCTTGGGCCATGCGAAATGGGCGGTCAGATGCTGGCCGTGCCAGAGCGCGCCGATGACGGGCGCATCCGCAAGCACGCGCTCGCGAAAATCAGCAGGCTCCAGAGTAAAGCGCGACGTCGCCTCGACAAGCCGCAGGTAATGCGCGCCGATGAAGGCGAGCGTTTCCTGGGCGGGCCGCGAGCGACCGAGCTTTTTCAGCATCTGCCGCTAAATCAGGTCGGGTCGAGATAGCGGTGCAGATGCACGATGAAATAGCGCGTCATGGCGCTGTCCACCGTCTGCTGCGCCTTGGCGCGCCACGCCTGTTCGGCGGTCGCGTAATTGGGGAATACCCCGACGATGTCGAGCTTTCCGGGATCGCGAAAGGTCGTGCCGCCGATGTTTTCAAGTTCGCCGCCGAAAACAAGATGCAGGAGCTGTTTGGACTGGAGTTCAGACATCGATCCACTCTGATTGGCTAGATTTGGGTTTCGCGAAGCGCTTTGATGAGCGCCCCATGCAAATGGACAGGCGCAGCGCCGAGGACGCCGTGCCGGGGAAGGGACGCATTATACGCGGGCTTGCAATCGGCCAGATCGGTGAGACACCCGCCAGCTTCGGCGACGATCAGGTCGGCGGCGGCTATATCCCAATCCCACGCATTGGTCGAGGCTATGCCAGCCTCAATGCGTCCGCACGCCACCAATGCCAGCCTGTAGGCGAGCGAGGGCACGCGCGGCTGGGGTGCAAAGGCGAGGCCCCGTCGCGCCATATCCTCAAGGATTTTCGGAGGCCCGGAAATCGCCGCCCCCTCAAGGCCGCTGCGGGCAGAAGCGCTGATCGGCGTCCCGTTCAGCCGGGCGCCGCCGCCCGCGCTGGCCGTGAACGTTTCATTGAGCGCAGGCAAATGCAGCACCGCAAGGCGCGGGCGCCCTTGCATCACCAGCGCAATCGAGATCGCCCAGCGCGGATCGCCCTTGATAAAGGCGCGCGTGCCGTCGATGGGATCGACGATGAACAGCCGCTCCCGGCTCATGCGGTCGGAATCGTCAGTCGTTTCCTCAGAGAGCCAGCCTGCGTCCGGCTGCAGGGCGCCAAGACGCTCGCGCAGGAAAACATCAACGGAGTAATCGGCCTCCGAAACCGGCGAGCCGCCGGCCTTCCAGTCGATGCGCGCGTTTGTGGCGGCCCCTTCGTTGAAAAAGGCGAGCGCAATCGCTCCAGCTTCAAAAGCTGCGCTCTCCATCAAGGTCAGGAGATCGTCGTCCCCGGATTGCATGAAATATATCTCGCCTCTGAGCTGTCCGCCGTCGTACCGGGCGACAGACGCCAGAGCAAGCCATATGCCGTCCGTTCAACGGATGCGCGGGTTATTCTGTCGTTCGCCCGGCCATTGGCCGCCGGTGGGGGACCGCATGTGGGCGGGCGCCGGGCCAGCGGGCTGATGGGGCGCATAGCCCAGAGCGCCGTTGGGAAGCCCATGGACGACAGTTCGGCTTGTGGCGGAATCGCTTTCCACCCGCACGCGTTCGCCAATGCGCTCGCAGCCCTCGCCGCCTAAAACCGCGACATAACCTGACCCATAAATCGCGCAGGGGTTAGCCTGCGCCAGAGCTGGCGTGGCGAATGCGGAGCAAACGGCGCCGATCAAAGCAGCGCTCAAGGTCTGGCTGGTGACGCGAGCAATCATGGAACCCCGAAACGAATCATTAATATCTACCCCCAACCAGAGCGCCTCAATCATGGCGAGATCGTGATTTTGTAGCCAAGACAAGAGCGCGCGGGGACGCGCGCGTTCCAGATTGGGGTCGTCTATCGCCAATCGCCCAGCGCCGCCTGCACGAGCGCCAATGCGGCGACGGCGGCGGTGTCGGCGCGCAAAATGCGGGGGCCGAGCGACACAGCGATCACAAACGGCAGGGCGGCCAGCATGGCCCGCTCGCCCTCGTCAAACCCGCCCTCGGGGCCAATCAGCACCGCCAGAGGAGGAATCGGCCTGTCGGCGGCCAGCGCCCGCAGGCGGGCTATCGGATCGCCGGGCGGGGCGTCCTCGTCGCAGAACACGAGCAGGCGGCCCGTTGGCCAGTCGGCCAGCAACTTTTCGAGTTTGCGCGGCTCGTCCACTTCCGGAATGTTGAGAATGCCGCATTGCTCGGCCGCCTCGATGGCGTTGGCGCGCATGCGCTCCACGTTGACGCGCGAATTCTGGGTGCGATGGGTGAGGGCGGGCACAAGCTTTCCGGCGCCCATTTCAATGGCTTTCTGCACCATATAATCGAGCCGGGCATGTTTCAGCGGCGCAAACACGTAGTGCAGATCGCAGGGTTGATCCTGCGGGCGCTCAAGGGTTTCAATCGCCAGAGCCGCTTCCTTGCGGCTGAGGCAGGCGAGGCGCGCCCGCCATTCGCCGTGCCGTCCGTTGAAGACGAGCAGGGGATCTCCGTCGCGCAGACGCAGCACGTTCAGCAGGTAATTGGATTGCTCCTTGCTGACCGGCGCGCGGGCGCCTTCCGCCAGATCGGCGTCCACAAAAAGGCGTTGTGCGTTGAAATCATATCGGGCCATGAACGGGGTGTCGCATATTTGGCTGCGTCCCGGAACTGGTTAGCCTTAACTCGGCCATACTCAGGCTCGAACTTGCCCTTGTGCCTGTGTCCTTGGTAAGAAGGCGGCACTCCGCAGTGCGCGGGCCGGCTTTGGCCGGGGCGTCAAGAGCAGCACGGGTGATCGAGATGAGCGCAATCTTCAAGGCCGCATTTCTGTCGATGGGACTGCTTCTGGCGGGCGCCGCAGGCGCATCGGCGCAGAGCTGCAACGAGGACATCGGCCAATTGCAGCAGAAACGTCAGAGCCATATCGACGCGCTCAACAAGATGAGCAAGGCCGCGCAGGGCAAGCTTGATCCTATCGCCTCGTGCCCGCGCTTGCGCAATCTCGCCGCCGCCGAGCGCGAAATGCTGGCCTATATGGAGAAGAACCAGAACTGGTGCTCGATTCCTGAAAGCATCATCGAGCAGGTGAAGGGCGGCGGCCAGAAGACTGAGGAAGTTGCGGGCCAAGCCTGCAAAGTAGCGGCGCAGATGAGAAAGATGCAGCAGCAGCAGGCAGCTGGCGGTCAGGTGATGGGCGGTCCGCCCGCGCCGTCTCTGCCCAGAGGACCGCTGTGATCGTCGAAAAATCTTCGCGTCCTGAATCCTCACGTACCAATCTTTACGCCCTGCCTGATGCAATTCCCCCCAATGCGCTGATGCGGCTTTTGCCGCCAGCATGGCTTCCCTTCGTGCAATTGGCGCGCATTGACCGGCCCATCGGCTGGCAATTGCTGTTGCTGCCGTGCTGGTGGTCGGACGCTTTGGCGGGCGTGGCGCAGGGGCGCGCGCCTTATTGGAGTCATTTAGCGCTATTCCTGATCGGCGCCATCGCCATGCGCGGCGCTGGCTCGACATGGAACGACCTTGTGGATCGCGAGATCGACGCCAAGGTTGAGCGCACAAAGAATCGTCCGCTACCCTCGGGCCGCGCAACGCCGCGTGCGGCCAAGATTTTCCTGATCGCGCTGTCGCTGGTCGGAGCCGCCGTGCTGCTGTCGTTCAATGGATTCGCTATTGGAACCGGCCTCGCCTCGCTGCTGGTTGTGGCGGCCTATCCGTTCGCCAAGCGCTTTACGTTCTGGCCGCAGGCGGTTCTGGGGCTGGCTTTTGCATGGGGCGGGTTGATGGGCTGGGCGGCGGCGATGGGCGCGCTGTCGGCGCCCGCGTTTCTCATTTACGCCTGCGCGATTTTCTGGACGATTGGCTACGACACGATCTATGCGCTGCAAGATGCGCGCGACGATGCAATTGCGGGCGTGCGCTCAACCGCGCGCCTGTTTGGCGACAATGTGCGCGCTGGCGTCGGCGCGTTTTATGTCGCCGCCGTGCTGGCGGGCGCTCTGGCGCTTTATGCTGTGGGCGCGGGGCTGATCTCGTGGCTGGGGCTGGCGGGCTTTGGCGCCCATCTGGCCTGGCAGGTCACGCGCATTTCCAAAGACGATCCCGCCAGCGCCCTGATGCTGTTTCGCGCCAATCGCAATGCGGGGCTGATTCTGTTTGCAGGGCTTGCGCTAGATGGTTTGGCGCTGGATGGACTGGCTTTGAGTTTCTACTCGTAGCAGACGATTTCGCGCGCGCCTGCGTGTACGGCGTCTCCAATAGTCCCGCCGACTTGGCGGCGGCGCACGAAGCGGCCCCGGCTGCGGGCTGCGACGGGTGCGCCGCGACGGCGCTGGAATGATCCTGTGAACGTCTCTGCGACAGGTGCCTGTGCGGGCTCCCGCGCCTCAACGTCGTCAACCCCCACAAGTGCGCCGCTGTCGCGCTCCACCAGCGGGCTTTGCGTGAGGAAGCTCGCCCAATCGCGCCAGTCCTTCAGGATTTCGCTCTCGTCGAAGGCTTCCGTCAAGATCACGCTGAGGTCAGGATCGGCATGGCGCAGCGTGACGCGATAATGCAGTCGCCCGCGCGCCGATTGCTCCAGCGACAACACCACGCCGCGATAGGCGCGGGTGGGCAGGTCGATCTTCATGCCCATGCCCGCAATGCGGCGGCGAATAATGACGCGATGGCGCGTCAACGTCACGTCGCGCTGGCCGCCGTCGGCGCGGCAATCCAGCAAGCCAGCCGAGGAACGCGGCGTCTTGATTTCGTTCTGGATCGGTTGTGCGTTCGTGTTCATCGCTGGCCCCTGTCGCGTCGTTTTCTGAGACTGACGATGGGGCTGGCAGGGGCGGAAATTCCCTAACGGGGCTGGTTAAGGAGCGCTGAATCGGCAGTATTTGCAGGCTTTTGACCAGGTTTCAGGAGCCATGGTCGACGTTTGCAAAACCAATTGGTTCAAATTGTACGGCTTTGGATTCAGCTCTTGTTAGCCAAGCGCGCGCCTTGTCGCCTACAAGCGGCAAGCCTTGAACGCGGGGGCGACGGAGCCATTCCATTCGCCTTTGTAAAGTTCGACCAGCTCTTGCGCCGCCGTGCGATTGCGCGCCACGCGCTCGTCCAGCACTTCAAGGTGGATCGACTCGTCCGAGCCGCGCTCGTCGGACCGGCGCCGGCGCGTGAGGCCCCGGCGGGACAAAGCCAGCGCGTCGCGGGCGATGTCGCGCACGCTTCGCCCGGCAATCTGCGCGTCAAAGCCAAGGCGCGGCACGTCGTCGCGCAATTGCTGGCGCTCCTCCGCGCTCCAATGCTTCACAAGATCCCACGCGCCCAACTGCGCGTCTTCATCATAAAGCAGGCCGACGAAGAAGGCCGACAGCGCCAGAATATGTTCGGCAGAGCCCACGTCGGCGCCGCGCATTTCCATGTAGCGCTTCAGGCGTACTTCGGGAAAAATCGTCGACAAATGGTTGGCCCAGTCCGACATTGTGGCCCGCTCGCCCGGCAGCGCGTCGAGCTTGCCGTCAAGCAAATGGCGGAAATCGGCGCCGGCGACGTCGTGATAAGTCTGGCCGCGCTTGACGAAATACATCGGCACTTTAACGGCCCAATCGACGTAGCGCTCGAAGCCAAAGCCCTCCTCGAACGCAAACGCCATCATCCCGGCGCGATTGTTGTCGGTGTCGCGCCAGATTTCAGATCGCGCTGATTGCAGGCCGTTGAGCGCGCCATCCGTGAACGGCGAATTGGCGAACAGGGCGGTGGCGACGGGCTGCAGCGCCAGCGACACGCGCAGCTTGCGCACCATGTCGGCCTCGGACCGGAAATCGACGTTCACCTGCACGGTGCAGGTGCGATACATCATGTCGAGGCCGCGCGAGCCGACCTTCGGCATGTAGTTTTTCATAATGCGATAGCGGCTCTTAGGCATGCCCGGGGTCTCGTCAAACCGCCATGAGGGGCTCATGCCAAGGCCCAGAAATCCGATGCCGTGTTTTTCGGCGATGGCGTTCACCAGATCGAGGTGATTGCGCAATTCGCGCTGCGTCTCATGCACATTGTCGAGCGGGGCGCCCGAAAGCTCAAACTGCCCGCCCGGCTCCAGCGAAATCGCGCCCCCGCCCGAGCCGTCGAAGAGGCCGATCAGCGACCCCTCGTCCATGATCGGCTCCCAGCCGGTCTGCGCCTGCACGCCCTCAAGCAGCGCCGCAATGCCGCCGCGCCCATCGCGCCCGGCATAGGGAACGGGGCTCAAATCATCGAGATAGAACGCGAATTTCTCATGCTCGGTGCCAAGCAAAAACGGCCCGCCGGGCTTGCAGCCCTCCTCAAGCCAGGAGACCAGCTCGCCGCGCGAGGAAATCGGTGTGGTGTCTGAGACGTCGCGGGCCATGGCTCTATCTTCATCGGCGGGCGCACCCGCAGGGTTCGCCTTCATAGGCCCGGGAAGGTTTTGAGGCAATTGGGCGGACTGGCATAGGGAGGAGCCACACTACGGCGCTGCCAAACCGCGCGGAACAAGTTTATCTCAAATCATGCTCACGCCTGCGATTCGCGCATGAAAATTCTCGCCGCCTTTCTCTCCCATGCCCTGTTCAGCCTCGTTGTGGGGCTGGCGGCCGCCGCCTTTCTGGGGCCGGAGCAATTTGGCCGTTTCGCGCTGGGTCTGGCGGCGGCTGGCTTTGTGCAGATTCTGGCGTTCGACTGGCTGCGGCTTTCGGCCACGCGGTTTTATTCGCAGAGCGTGCGCGAGCAGCGCCCGCAAATGCGCGCTGTGCTGAACGCGGGCTTTGCATGGGCGGCGGGCGTCATTGCTGGCGTCGGCGCTCTGGCGATTGCGCTGCTGGCTCCCGATGATTTGCGCGCATTGGGGCTGGCTGCGCTCGCCATGACGGTTTTGAACGGGTTGTTTGATTTCTACGCCGCACTGGCGCGGGCGCGTTTTCTTGACGACGTTTATGTGCGGCTGCTCCTTGTCAAGAATCTGGCCTCGCTGGTCCTCGTCGTTGGCGCTGCTTACTACACGCAATCGGCGGCGGCGACGTTGTTTGCAGCTGCTGGCGCGCTGGCGATCTCATTGGTCGCAGCGCGGCGTACGTTGCGTGATCCCCCTGTGCAACAAGGCGAACTTTCGCGCGAGGATGTGCAGGAAATTGCGCGCGATTGCGCCCGCTATTGTGCGCCCATCGTGCTGGCGGCTTCGCTTTATCTGGCCGTGCCGCTGCTGGACCGGCTCTGGGTCGCGCATCGCTGGGGCTATGCGCAGAGCGGTTATTTTTCGCTGGCGTTCGACATCGGCTGGCGCGTGCTGGCGGCCTTTGGCGCGGCGCTTGACGTGTTGCTGTTCCAGATCGCCGTTCGCACCAACGAGAAACAGGGCGCGACCCATGCGCGTGTGCAAGTCGCGCGCAATTTCGGCGTTGTGTTTGCAGTGCTGGCGCCCGCCGCATTGGGGCTGTGGCTGGTTGCGCCCGGCCTGCAAAGCGTATTTGCGCCAGCGGCTTTTCATGGGCCGTTCCTTGAATTCTTCACGCTGCTTCTGCCGGGCTTTTTCTGCCTTGCGCTGGCCAGCTTTGGCGCACAGGCCCGGTTCCAGATCGAGACACAAACCGCGCCGCTGCTGGTGGCCGCTCTCGTCGCCTTTGCGGTGAATGCGATTGCGCTGGGCGCGCCCGCGCCGAACTATGTGGGAATAGCGCAATCGCTGGCCTTCGCCTGCGCGCTCGCAATTTTGCTCTTTTGGCGAGGGCCCAGCGCGCTGATGAGCGCGACGGATTTTGCTAAAGTCGCAGCCGCGACGCTGCTGATGGGCCTTGCGCTGTGGCCTCTGCGCAGCATGGAGCCGGGCGTGGCCGCACTGGTGGTTCAGATGGCGACCGGGCTTGCAGTCTACGGCGCCTGCGTGGCCTCTTTCGATATTGCGGGTTTGCGCGCGACGTTCGTGCAGGCGGTGAAGCGCGCGCTGCGAGCTTAAGCAAAAGCTAACCATTAACTTGGGCTTTGCTTAAAATGCTCCGCATTTACGCTATTATCAAATTGTCCCCGCAGCGCTGCTCAGCCCGGAGCGGCGAGGTTTGGAGTTTATGCGTATGTTTTTGCGTTCGTTGGTTTCGCCTCTGGTTTTATCTCGCGTCGTTTTCCCCGCGACCGCTGTTTTAGCAAGCCTCGCAGCCAGTCCGCTGCGCGCCGAGCCTTATGTCTTGCACGGGCTATCTGTTGTCGGCCAGCCCGGCCAGGAGCGCGTTGCGCCGGTCTCGCGATGGACGGGAAACTACGGCTCCGGCGCCCGCTACAATCAGCCCCAGCCTGCGTTTGCGCCTGCGCCGCAAGCGCATTTTGCGCCACCGCAAGCCCGTCAGCAGATGGCTTATGCGCCAGCCAATGCGGTCGGGGCCAACGCGGTTGATCTGTCGCGCGAAATCGATCCGGCTTTCGCGCGCGCTGAGGTGCCCTATCACGGCCCGCATAAGCCCGGCACTATCGTCATCAATACGCCGCAGCGTTTTCTCTATCTGGTGCAGCCGGGCGGGCGCGCGATTCGCTATGGCATCGGCGTTGGCCGTCCCGGCTTTGAATGGGCGGGCGTGAAACACGTCACCCGCAAGGCGGAATGGCCTGATTGGACACCCCCGGCTGAAATGCTGAAGCGCCGCCCCGATCTGCCACGCTTTATGAAGGGCGGGCCGGAAAATCCGCTGGGCGCCCGTGCGCTCTATCTGGGCTCCTCGCTCTATCGCATTCATGGCACCAACGAGCCGTGGACGATTGGCCAGAATGTCTCCTCAGGCTGCATCCGCCTGATGAATGAGGACGTGGAAGATCTTTACAGCCGCGTGCGCACCGGCGCCAAAGTGGTTGTGATCTGAAGTTTCATATCCCCCGGCGCAGGCCGGGGCTGCTCGACAGAGCGGACAGGGGGAAGCCGTTCGGCCGCAAGGCCGGGCGGCTTTTCCATTTGCGTCTGCGCATAAAAAAACGCGCCGCTGGGAGGCGACGCGGTTTCAAATTTCAAGCGCGCAAAGATCAGGCCGGGACGTTGAGCCCGGCCTGACGCTCCCCGATTACTTGATGTCCTTGCCGGTGATGTCGAACGACAGCGTGGCGATGTAGGCCTGACCGCACCACTTGCGGTTGCCCGCCATGTTTGCGCACTCGGTCTTGGTGAGGGTCGTGTCGTGGTAGCGCAGGTCTAGCGTGGCGAGCTTGTAGGTGTAGGACGCGCCAGCGTTCCAGTAGGTGTAATCATAGGTGGAGAAGCCGGTGTTCGCCTTGCCCAGCCAGTACTGGCCGACTTCGCCCGAGAGTGCGAAATTATGGGGCAGGGTCACCTTGGCGGTGGCTGATGCGTAGGTGCCGGTGGAGCCTGTGCCCAGCCAATCGGGGGTGTAGAACAGGTTCGCGCCGACCGTGAACATGTCGTTGATGGCGTAGGACGCCTTGCCGTAAACTTCCGTCATGTCGGTATTGAAGGGCGCAACAGTCTTGCTCTCGCCCGGGTAGACGTATTGCATCACGCCAATGTCGAAAGACAGCGCGCCGTAGACGGGGCGAACGCCCGCAAACAGGTCCAGCTCCATGGAGGGCGAGGTCGGCAGCTTGACGCTGTAGCCCTGGGCGCCAGCGTACATCTGGTAATTGTCGCTGAAATTATAGCGCACTTCGCCGTAAGCGGTCGTCGAGGGATTGCGATCCGACTGCGAGATTCCGCGGAAGTTATAATCGCTCATCAGCTTGCCGCCAGCGGCGAAATCCCACGGGGATACGGCCATAACGGGCGCCGGGGGAGACTTCTTCGAGAGAAGATCAGCCGCAGCGGCGGGGCCAGTCAGGGCAATAGTGGCGAGAACCGCCGTCGTGAACTTGTTCATTGATTTGCTCCGTCAGCACTAAATTGCTGACGACATCAATCCCCACAGGCAACTTGGCGGCAAGGAGAAGCATTGTGCAATTGCTCAGTCTTTGTGCAAACACTAATGCTTATCAGAACATTGGGAAGGCTGGTGGCTTTTTTGCAACAGGTGGGAATGGGGAGCAGGCAGTAGAAAAATACCCCTCATCCGCTCCTTGCTGACTCAAGGCGCGACGGATGAGGGGTTTCTATTCGCTACTCGTCAATCTCTATTCCCCGCCCGGAAACTCCACCGCCCCCAATTCCGGATCCCATTCGTCGTCGAGCACGAGACCGAGCAGAGCGCCACTGAACGGCGAGTCAAAGCGCGCTCCGGTCTCAACCGAGAAGCCGAATCGGCCCAGGAAATCCACGTCTCCCAGCGCGAACGCGAGGCGCACGCCGGCGGCGCGGGCTGATTCGAGCCCGGCTGCCAGCAGGCGCTCGTCAACGCCCTGCGCCTTCAGCGACTCATCTACAACGAGGCTCGCCAGCACAACGGCTGAGGCGTCTGCGCCGTCGGCGACGGCCGCAAGCCGCACGAACACGGCGTGGGCCACAAGCGCGCCATCGTGTTCGGCCACAAGCGCCAAAGCCACATGCTCGCCCGCCCGCATCTGCGCGAGCCCTTCAACAGAAAGGCGCGAATAAAGCGCGGGTTCGCTGGCGCCAGCCGGGCCGCTCAACAGCAATTCGATCCGTGGCTGATCGGTCGCGTGTTCGTCGCGAACGCCCAGCGCCTGCATCCGGAAGGGCGCTTTGCGGGGCGCCTTTCGTGAAGATTTCGGCGCCGCGTGCGCTGCGGTGGCCTGCGAAACCGGGGTGCGGGCGTTGGCCTGAACCGGGGAGGCGGCCTTCTTGCTGGCGCGGGCGCCGATGCGGCTGCGCGCGGTCTTTGGCAACGCGCCTTTGGGGGCCGTTCGGGCTGCGCCGGGCTGCTTGACGCTTTTGGCGACTTTTGCCGACTTGCGGGCAGGCGCGCTTTTGCCAGCCTCGGCCAGCGTGCGCTTGACGAGGGCTTCGCGGCTCTCGGGTTTGCGAGCGGTTGCGCGGCGGTTGGAGGCGCTGCGCGAGGCCGCAGCGCGCCGTGAGGCGGCAGGCAAAGCGGGCGCAAGAGCCTTTTTGGCGATGGTTTTCTTGGTAACCGTTGCTTTGGCGGCCGTCTTGGACACTTTTGCGCCCGCCTTTTTGGCCGCCTTCTTTACGCTCGCCTTTTTGATGACCGCCTTTGCCGATGGCGTTTTGGAAGATTTTGGAGCGGCAGCTTTCTTGCTAGTTTTCTTGGTTGCCTTTTTGACAGCTTCCTTGGCTACTTTTCCGGCTGCCGCCTTGTCGGCTTTCACCGCTTTGCCAACAGCCTTTTTCGATGCCAGTTTCACGGTCTTCTTGCTGTCTTTCTTGGCAGCTTTCTTGTCGGCTTTTTTGTCACCCTTGCTGAGCGCGGCTTTTCCAGCTTTTTTATCAGCTTTTTTATCAGCTTTCTTTTCAGCCTTCTTCTCAGCCTTTCTCGCTGCCTTCTTGTCTTTCCTGGCTGAAGCTTTTTCTGCTTTTTTGCCGTCTTTGCCGCTCTGTTCTGCAGCCTTGCTGATTGTCTTCCGCGCCATGTCTAAATCCTCCGGGGCCGCCGCCCGATGTTGCGCGGCCAGAACGCCACAGATCAGTCCGGAAATCCAGCGCCTTCAAGCGCGGGCGGGCAGGGGCCGCCCTGCGCCCAGTCGATCAGCTCCACCGTGTGGAGGATGGGCGCGTTCGATCCGCCCGCAAGATGTGTGATGCAGCCGATGTTGCCGGTGGCGATCACGTCTGGTTTTGTGCGGGCGATGTTGGCGAGCTTGCGCGCCTTCAGCTGGCCCGCGATCTCGGGCTGCATGATGTTGTAGACGCCCGCCGAGCCGCAGCAGATGTGGCCCTCCGGCACGTCGCGCACCTCAAAACCGGCTGCACGCAGCAGCTTTTTGGGCTCGTCGCGGATTTGCTGGCCGTGTTGCATCGAGCAGGCGGAATGATAGGCGACGACCAACTTTTGCGCGCGCGCAATGGCCGGCAGCTCGAGACCGGCCAGATATTCGCTGACGTCTTTTGCCGCCGCCGAAACGCGGGCGGCTTTTTCCGCATAGGCTTTATCCTCGCGCAGCATAAAGCCGTAATCCTTGATCGTGGTGCCGCAGCCTGACGCGGTGACGAGAATGGCGTCGAGCTTGCCATCGTCCATCAGCCGGGTCCACGCATCGACGTTACGGCGCGCGAACGCCAGCGCATCGGCCTCGCGTCCCATGTGGTGAACAAGCGCGCCGCAGCATCCTTCGCCGGGCGCTGCTATCACGTCGATGTCAGCGCGCGCCAGCACGCGGCGCGTCGCCGCATTGATCGAGGGGCGCAGCACCGGCTGGGCGCAACCCTCCAGCATCGCCACGCGCTTGCGTGAAGAAGAGCCTTGCGGCGCAGGGGTATTTGGTTCACGGACGGCAAATTTCACAGGCGCCAGACCCAGCATCGCCGCAATACGCGGGCCGATTTGCGGAATGCGCGCGAAGACGCCGCGCAAGGGCCGCGCGAACCAGGCGCCCAACAGCGCCAGCCGGAACCGGTTTTGATAGGGCAGCACATTGGCGAGCAATGCGCGCATCAGTCTGTCGCTCCATGAGCGATCATAGGTCTGCTCAATGTGGGCGCGCGCATGGTCCACCAGATGCATGTAATGCACGCCCGACGGGCACGTCGTCATGCAGGACAGGCACGACAGGCAACGGTCGATGTGGGTGACGACTTCTTTGGTGGCGGGCTTGCCGTTCTCCAGCATGTCCTTGATGAGATAAATGCGCCCGCGCGGCGAATCCAGTTCGTCGCCCAGCAGCAGATAGGTCGGGCACGTCGCGGTGCAAAAACCGCAATGGACGCAGGTGCGCAGGATCTTTTCCGATTCCCGCAAGTGCGGATCGGCAAGTTGCGCGTCCGAGAAACTGGTTTGCATCGCCTGCTCCTAAACGCCTGCGTACATGCGGCCGGGATTGAGAATCCCGTCAGGGTCCATGCTCGCCTTAACGCGACCGCTCAAATCCATCATCGCTTGCGGCTGCGGCTGGAATACATGCAATTGCGCGCGCGCCTCGTCGCTTGCGCGCACCAGCGTCGCGTGCCCTTTTGCTTTTGCTACGGCGGCTTGCAGTGTTGCAGCCTGGCCCGCGTCAAGCCCGCTTGTGAGCCATATGAGCCCGCCGCCCCAATCGTAAAAATAATCTTGCGCGATATTTTGTGTGGCCATGTCGGCGACAAAAGCGGCTGCACGGCTGGGCGCAATGGAAATTCGCCATAGCGCGTGCGCTTTTGAATCAGCCAGCGGCGCTACGTCGCGCATGCCCGCCCAAGCCTCATGCGCATCGGGGTCAGACAGCTTGCGCGCGTGGCCAAATGGCTTGGCGAGTCCGGTCAAAGCCTCCAGCCGATAGGCCAGCGAGTCCGGCGCCTGCTCGATGCGCAGCAACGTGCGCTGCTGCGAGGGGACATGGGCCGCAGCGCTCACCTCAAACGGAGACCCCAGCGCCATCGACATGGCGGCGATGGCGCGCGCATCGTCCAGCCCCTCAATGACAAGCGTGCCGCTGCCGCGCGACGCCGGCGACAGCTTGAACGTGACTTCCGTGAGTAGGCCAAGCGTGCCATGCGCGCCGCACGAGAGCTTGACGAGATCAAGCCCGGTGACGTTTTTCATGACGCGGCCGCCGCTTTTCACTGCTTCCCCGCGCCCGTTTACGAAGCGCAACCCGATAAGCGAATCGCGCGCGGCGCCCGAACGCACGCGGCGCGGACCGGAAATGTTGCACGCCGCCAGCGCGCCAATCGTCGGATCGCCGTCAGTGCCATAAATTGCGCGATGGTCCATAGGCTCGAAGGGGAGAACTTGCTGTTTGCCCGCCAGCAGAGCCTCAATCTCGCGCAGAGGCGTGCCCGCCCATGCGCTCACCACAAGTTCTGCGGGCTCGTAAAGCGTGATTCCGCGCAGGCTTTGCGTCGAGAGAACGCAATCGGCGTTCACCGGGCGCCCGAGCCCTGAGCGCGTGCCACCGCCGACAATTTCCAGCGTTCGTTTATCGGCGCGGGCGCTGGCGATCGCCTCGCAGGCCTGCGCTTCCGTCTCAGGCGCCAAAACCTGCATCATGCGGCGCTCTCAACTGCGCCCAGCCGTCCGTCCAGCGGAAACACTTTGGCGGGGTTCAGCAGCCATTGCGGATCAAACGCTGCGCGCACGCGCATTTGCTGGTCAAGATCGACATCGTTGAACTGGCAACGCATCAAGTCGCGCTTCTCTATGCCAACGCCATGCTCGCCCGTGAGGCAGCCGCCGACTTCAACGCAAAGACGCAAAATGTCCATGCCCGCAGCCTCAGCTTTGGCCTGATCGGCGGGGTCGTTGACGTTGTAGAGAATGAGCGGGTGCATGTTGCCATCGCCTGCATGGAACACGTTGGCCACGCGCAGGCCATAGCTCGCCACGATTTCGCCCGTGCGCTTGAGCACGTGGGACAATTGGCCAGTGGGCACTGTGCCGTCCATGCAAATGTAGTCGGCCACGCGGCCCGTGGCGCCGAACGCGGATTTGCGGCCTTTCCAGATCAGTGCCGCCTCCATCGCCGAGCGCGATTCACGCACCACGCTGACGTTGTGCGCGCGGGCGATATCGACGATGCGCGCCAGCTCCGCCTCCATCTCCGCGTCCGATCCCTCGACCTCGATAATCAGCATCGCCTCAACGTCGAGCGGATAGCCGGCTTTTGCGTAGGCTTCGCAGATTTGAATCGCAGGCCGGTCCATGAATTCCATCGCCACCGGCACGATGCCTGCGCCAATAATGGCGGCCACGCACGCGCCCGCCGCCTCGCTGGAGTCAAAGCCAAACAGCACCGGGCGCGCGCCTTCCGCCGCTCGCACGATGCGTAACGTGGCCTCCGTCACAATGCCCAATTGGCCCTCCGAGCCAACCACCAGCCCCAAAAGATCAAGCCCCGGCGCGTCGAACGCCTCGCCGCCAAGCTCGATGACCTCCCCGGTGATGAGCACGATCTTGGCGCCAAGAACGTTGTTGGTGGTGACGCCGTATTTCAGGCAATGGGCGCCGCCGGAATTCATCGCGATATTGCCCGCAATCGTGCAGGCGAGTTGCGAGGAGGGGTCGGGCGCATAAAAGAATCCGTCTGGCGAAACCGCCTCGGAGACGGAGAGATTCGTAACCCCGGCCTGCACGCGGATTGTGCGGTCGGGCAGGTTGACGTCGAGAATTTTGTTGAGCTTCGAGATTCCGATAACGATGGAATCTTCTTGCGGGATAGCCCCGCCCGCCAGCGACGTTCCAGCTCCGCGCGGCACGACCTTGACGCCCGCTCTGTTGCAATAGGCCAGCAGCGCGCTGACCTCCTCCGTTGTGCGCGGCAGCACCACGGCCAGCGGCATGCGGCGATAGGCGGTGAAGGCGTCGGTCTCGAACGCGCGGCGCTCGTCCTCGGAAACGATGAGACAGCCGGGCGAGGCGATGGCGGCCAGCTCGCTTAAGATGGCGTCGCGGCGATCCATGATGGCGCCATCAGGCGTTGGAAAAAGAATCTCGTTCATTTTTCGCTCCCGGCCACAGCTGAGCATGCTTGGGCCCAACATACATGCCGCGCGGGTTTCGCGCAAAGTCCCGCTCGTGCGTCTTTTGGACCTTCGTGCGCGCAGGTTTTGGCTCATTTGGACCTTTGGCTCATTGCCTGCCAGCCTGCAGGCAGGCACACTGGGATCAAGTTTTGATGCAAGCTGTTTCACGCGAGGGAGGCGACGGATGTCTGACAACAACAAGGCCGGGCCAGAGATTCGCGTCGGCCTGCTCGTCACCTGTCTGGTCGATCTGTTTCGTCCCGGCATCGGCTTTGCTGCAGTCAAATTGCTGGAGGATGCGGGCTGCGTGGTCAGCGTGCCCTCGCAAACCTGTTGCGGGCAACCTGCGTTCAATTCCGGCGACCGCGCAAATGCGCGCGCCATCGCCGTGCAGGTGATGGATGCGTTCGCCAACGTCGATTATGTCGTGGCGCCGTCTGGCTCATGCGGGGGCATGCTGGCGCGCCATTATCCTGAATTGTTCGAAGACGATCCAGCTTTAAGCGCGCGTTCTCGCGCGTTTGCGGCTAAAACCCATGAGCTGGTGAGCTTTCTCGTCGATGTGCTGGGCGTGCAATCGGTACAGGCGGCGTTTCCGTATGCTGTCGCCTATCACGATTCATGCTCAGGGCTGCGCGAGCTGAACGTGCGCGACCAGCCGCGCACATTGCTTGCAAGCGTAGCAGGCCTGCAATTGCGCGAGATGAAAGACAGCGACGTCTGCTGCGGCTTTGGCGGCGCGTTCGCCGTCAAATACAGCGATATTTCCGGCGCTATCGTATCGTCCAAGACGGCGTGCGTTGAAGCCAGCGGCGCGCATACGCTGCTGGCTGGCGATCTTGGGTGCCTGATGAACATGGCCGGCAAGCTTGCGCGCGATGGATCCAAAATTGAAGTTCGCCATGTGGCCGAGGTGCTGGCGGGCATGACGGACGCGCCGCCGATCGCCGCCGCCGCGCCTGAAAAAGCGTGACGCTTTCGCGCCAGACAATTGTCGTCGTCTTTGCCGCCACGATGGGGCTGGCTGGTTTCTTGTTGTTTCAGGTGCAGCCGATGCTGGCGAAGTTCATTTTGCCATGGTTTGGCGGCAGCGCGACGACGTGGATTGTCTGCATGCTGTTTTTTCAGGGTGCGCTGCTGGCGGGCTATGGCCTCGCCTATTCCATCACGTTGCCGTTTCCTTTTCGTACGCAGGTGAAAACGCAAATCGCATTGTTGCTGATCGGGCTGGCTTTGTTGCCGATCACGCCGCTGGAGACATGGAAGCCGGACGCAGGCGACGATCCCAATTGGCGCATCATCGCATTGCTCGCCGCCAGCGTCGGGCTTCCCTATGTGGTTTTGGCAATGACGTCGCCGCTGCTGTCGACCTGGCTGGCGCGCATTGATCCGGGCCTTCAGCCAGCGCGCTTTTTCGCGGCCTCAAATCTGGGTTCGTTCATCGGGCTGCTGTCCTATCCTTTCGTCTTTGAGCGCACGCTGTCCAGCGGCGCACAGACGCTGGTCTGGTCGTGGGCGTTTGCAGCTTATGCGGTGCTGTTTTTCGCGTGCGGGCTCATAACAATGGCGCGCGCCAAAGGCGAGGAGCTGGCCAATGCTGGCGCCTTGCTGCGGGCTGCGCGCGGAATCGATCCCGTGTTGTGCTGGATCAGCTATGCGGCGCTGGGCTCTATCTTGCTGCTGGCGGTCACGAACGCGATCACGCAATTTTCAGGCGTTGCACCGTTCTTGTGGGTGGCGCCGCTGAGCCTGTATTTGCTGTCGTTCGTGATCGTCTTCGGGCGCGCAAAGCTCTATCGCCGCGCGCCTTTTGCAATTGCCTTCCTGCTGCTGTCGGGCGCGTCTTTTGTGCTGGCGCAGCCGGTCTCGTCGGCTGATCTGGCGTTGCAGCTGGGCCTGAATTTAGTGGTTCTGTTTACAGGCTGCATAATCTGCCATGGCGAGCTGGCGCGGCTGCAACCGCCCGCCGTCCGGCTGCCAAAATTCTATCTTGCGATGTCTTTCGGTGGCGCGCTTGGCGGGCTTTCTGTGGCGCTTGCGGCGCCGCTGGCGTTTGCCGATTATTTCGAGCATCAGCTCGTTTTGCTGTCCATTGGCGGGGTTTGCGTCTGGCTTTTGTGGCGGCAGTCGCATTGGCTGCGGTTTGCGGGCGCTATCTCCGGCGTCTGCTTTCTGTTTGGAATCGGCGTCAATGTTTATGAGGAAACGCGCGTTGAGCAGACGCTTGTCGAACGCATTCGTAATTTCTACGGCGTGTTGCGCGTGGTGCGGCACGAGCCGGGCGATCCAGCTTACGCCAGCCTCGTGATGCAGCAAGCGGGCGTCGATCAGGGTTTGCAATTTCAGCAGGCGGACCGCAAGCAACAGCCGGTTTGCGGCTTTGATGCACAGAGCGCGCTTGGCCTTGCGCTCGATCATCATGTAAAGCGCCGCGCAGATCTGGAAGCGCCTTTGCGCATTGGCGTGATCGGGCTTGGCGCAGGCATGGTGGCGAGCCTTGGGCGGCAGGGCGATATTGTAACTTATTACGAACTCAACCCCGCTGCGCTCGATCTGGCCAATCGCCGCTTCACATTTCTGCAAGAGAGCAGGGCGCAAATAAAAGTGCAGCTTGGCGATGCGCGCCTCGTGATGGAGCGCCAGCTGGTTGCGGGCGAGCGCCAGAACTTCGACGTGCTGGTGATGAACGCGTTTCGCGGCGCCGCTCCGCCCCTGCATCTGATGACAAGGGAAGCGTTCGAGGTCTATCTTGCCCATCTGGCGGACGGCGGCGTGCTGGCGATCAATTTTGAGCTGGACACTTTTGAAATGGCGCCGCTTCATCGGGGCATGGCGCAAGCGTTCAAACTTGAATTAGGATGGTTCGAGACGAAGACGAGCGATGATTGCGCGCAGCCGATTTCCTGGGCGCTTTATTCGCGCGACAAGGGTTTCTTTGAAGCGCGCCAAGTCAAAAGCGCCATATCGCCATGGCGCGACGGGGGCGTCTCCCACTTGGTGTGGACTGATAAAAGCAGCAATCTCATGAGCATTCTCAATTGGGGCAGTCAGCCATGAAAGCTTGTTCAACATGACAGTTTATCCGTCGTCTCCGCAGTTCAAGAAAAACGCCCGCGCCGCTTTGGCAGACGGGCAATTGCAAAAAGCGCTCGGCAACGTGCGCACAAATTTCATCGCCAAGCGCGCCGCCGTCGCTGATCGCCTGCCCGAGTTTGAAGCGCTGCGCGATCAGGCGAGAGACCTGCGCGATCATGTGCTCGCCCATCTCGACGTTTATCTCGAAGCCTACGAGCGCAAGGTCCTTGAATCGGGCGGCCATGTGCATTGGGTGCGAACGGCGGAGGAGGCGAGCCGCATTATCGTTGATCTGGCCAAATCGCGCGGTGCCCGCAGCGTCGCCAAAGGCAAGTCGATGGTGTCCGAAGAGATCGGACTTAACGCTGCGCTGGAGCGCGCCGGGATCAAAGCTGTCGAGACTGACCTTGGCGAATACATCATTCAGCTTCGCGGCGAGGCGCCCTCGCATATCATCGCGCCCGCCGTGCATTTGAACCAGGAGGACGTGGAGGCCGAGTTTCGCCGCGTGCATACGTGGTTGCCAAAGGACCGCGATTTGAGCGAGCCGGAAAGCCTTCTGGCTGAGGCGCGGGCGGAATTGCGGGCGAAGTTTCTGGCCGCCGACATTGGCGTCACCGGGGCCAATTTTCTGGTGGCCGAAACCGGCACCTCGATCATCGTCACCAACGAGGGCAATGGCGATCTGTCGCAGATTTTGCCGCGTGTGCATGTGGTCGTGGCCTCGATTGAAAAGATTGTTCCCACGCTTGAGGACGCAGCGAGCCTGCTGCGCGTGCTGGCGCGCTCGGCCACGGGGCAGGAGATGTCGGTCTACACCACGCTCTCAACCGGCCCGCGCCGCGCGGAAGATGTCGATGGGCCGCAGGAATATCATGTGGTGCTGGTCGATAACGGCCGCTCGAATATGCTGGGCTCGGAATTTGAAGAGATGCTGCGCTGCATAAGATGCGGCGCGTGCATGAACCATTGTCCCGTCTATCACGCGGTCGGCGGTCATGCCTATGGCTGGGTTTATCCGGGGCCGATGGGGGCGGTGCTGACGCCATCCCTGATTGGCGTCGACAAGGCGGGGCATTTGCCCAACGCCTCGACGTTTTGCGGGCGCTGCGAGAGCGTGTGCCCGGTGCGCATTCCGCTGCCAAAGCTGATGCGCCATTGGCGCGAGCGCGAGTTCGAGCGGCATCTGTCGCCCGCCGTCTCGCGTGCGTTTTTGGGTCTGTGGGCGTTCTTTGCGCGCCGACCTGCGCTCTATCGGTTTGCGACTGGCTTGACGATGCGTGCGCTCGCCTGGGCCGCGCGCGGCAAGGGGCGGTTTACGTCCCTGCCGCTGGCCAGCGGCTGGACCAATCAGCGCGATCTGCCTGCGCCGCAGGGTCAAACGTTTCAGGCGCAATGGAAGGCGCACCAAGCAGCCAGGAGGAAGCGCCCATGAGCGCGCGCGAAGACATTCTCTCCAACGTGCGCCGCTCGCTTGGCGTCTCTGGAATTGACGCCCCGCGCCGCGCCTCGGTTGAAGCGCGGCTTGCAGCACATGAGTGCGGGATTGCGCCGCAACGCGGGCAGGGCGATGCCGCCGCGCGGCTCAAAATGTTCGTTGAGCAGGCGCAAGCGGTCGCGACGAGCATTGGCCATGTCGCCAGCGTCGATGAGGCGCCGGTTCTGATCGCCGAATTCTTGCGCGCGCACAATCTGCCAGCGCGCCTGCGCATGGGTGATGATGCGCGCCTGCGCGATTTGCCATGGGGCGCAGCATCACTTGAGATTTCGCACGGGGCCTCAGCGGGCGACGATCTCAATTCCGTCAGCTTTGCAGAGGCGGGCGTCGCCGAGACCGGCACGCTGGCGCTTGTGTCGGGCGCGCATAATCCAACCACGCTGAACTTCTTGCCAGACAACCACATCGTGATCTTGCGCGCTTCCGACATCGAGGCTCATTATGAATCGGTGTGGGCGCGCTTGCGCGAGCGTTATGGCGCAGGCCTCATGCCGCGCACGGTCAATCTGGTGACTGGCCCCTCGCGCTCAGCCGATATCGAGCAGAAGTTGCTGCTGGGCGCGCACGGTCCGCGTCGGCTGCATGTGGTGATTGTGGGCGACTAGGCGTTACAAAACTATCTTGCGCACGTCGAGGATCACGATTTTAACGCCAGGGTCTTCGCGGTCGTCGATCATTTCGAAACCAAGGCGCTCGCACAGGTCCAGCATCGCGCGGTTTTCCGGCAGGACGTAGCCCTTGAGCTTTTCAAGTCCGACGCTGCGGGCATAGTCGATTGCGCTTTTCATCAACGCCCAGCCAAGGCCGCGACCTTTGAAATCGGAGCGGATCAGCACGGCATACTCGCCGCTCGTCTCGTCGGGATCGTGCATCACGCGCACGCCGCCCGCCATCTCGCCGTCGCTCTCGTCGATGGCGCAGAGCGCGAAGGCGCGCGCGTAATCAATTTGCGTGAGACGCGCGATGAAGACGTGGTTGAAGTCCTTGACCGGCGCAAAGAAACGCAGGCGCAAATCCTCCATCGTCACGCGATGGAAAAAGCGTCGATACATCTCCTCGTCTTCAGGCCGCACGGGCCGCGCGAAAATGCTGGCGCCGTCGCGCAGAACCAGCTTCTGTTCGAGAAAACGCGGATAGGGGGCCACCGCAAAACGCGGGTTGGCGCCCGCGCGCGCAGGCTCGGGACAGGGCGCAATCTGCACCCGGGCATCAAGCGCGATCACGCCGGTCTCGTCTGCGATCAGCGGATTGAGATCGAGCCCCATGATCTGCGGAATGTCCGCCGACATTTGCGCAAGGCGCACCAGCGTCAACGCTACGGCGTCAATATCGGCCTCCGGCTTGTCGCGATAGGAGCGCAGCAGGCGGGCGACGCGGGTGCGCTCGATCTGCGCGCGCGCAAGCCCCATGTCGAGCGGGGGGAGCGCCAGCGCCTTGTCGTTGATGACTTCCACCGCCGTGCCGCCGCGTCCAAACAACACCACGGGGCCGAACGTGGGGTCTTCGGCAAGCCCTGCGATCAGCTCGCGACCATTGGGGCGCCGCACCATGGGGTGCACGGTCACGCCTGCAATGTGGGCGTCGGGCCGGGCTTTCCTGGCGCGCGCGATGATCGTAATCGCGGCCTCGCGCACGGCCTCGCTCGTTGTTAAATCCAGCACCACGCCGCTGACATCGGACTTGTGCGTGATGTCGCGTGAGAAGATTTTCACGACGCATGAGCCGTGCTCGGCAATCATGGGCGCGGCGATCAGCGCCGCCTCGTCAGGACTGGCCGCCAATTGCGCATCGGCGCACGGAATCGCGTAGGCGCGCAAGAGCTTGGCGATCTCCACCGCATCAAGCCAGGGCTCGCCGCGCGCAAGGGCGCCTGCGACAATCGCCTGCGCGCCAGCCACATCCGGCTCACCGTCAGGCACGCCGGCAGGGGTCGCCATCAGCGCATCGCGGGTTTTGCGCCAGTTCACAAGATGCATGAAGCCTTGCATGCCGCCGCTGACGTAATGGGGAATGCCGGCCTCGCCAAAGATTGCATTGGAGCGCTCATCGGCGCCCAGCCAGACCGCAAAGACGGGCTTGGCGCGCCACGCAGCGGTTCGATGCTCACGCACCACGTCCACCACCGCTTGCGCCACTTCGTCCCCGTGAGAAACCGCTGTGGGACAATGGATGACCATTGCAGCATCCACGTTTGGATCTTCGAGAATGGGCGCCAGCGCTGCGGCAAAGCGCGCTGGATCGGCATCCCCAACAATGTCGGCGGGATTGGCGTGCGACCATGCGGGCGGCATGGCGACGTTCAATTGCGCAATTGTTTTGGGCGTAAAATCGGCGAGCTTGCCGCCAAGCGCGCTGAGTTCGTCCACTGCCAGAACGCCAAGTCCGCCGCCATTGGTGAGAATGGCGAGCCGGTCGCCGGGAAAGGGCGCGATGCGGCCAAGCGTTTCGGCGGCGGCAAACAATTCGTCGATCGTGTCCACGCGCAGCACGCCCGCGCGCCGGAATGCTGCGCCATAGACATCGTCTGCGCCTGCCAGCGCGCCGGTGTGGGTGGCCGCCGCTTGCGCCGCACGCCGCGAACGCCCCGCCTTGATGACGATGACCGGTTTTACGCGTGCGGCTGCGCGCGCTGCCGACATGAAGGATTTTGCGTCCTGAATGGCTTCGACATAGAGCAGAATCGCCCGCGTGCCAGCGTCAATCGCAAACCAGTCGAGCAGGTCGTCAAAGTCGACGTCCGCCATGTCGCCAACCGATACGAGGCCCGAGAAGCCCACGCGCCGCTCCGCCGCAAACGCCAATAGCGACACGGTGATGGCGCCCGATTGCGAGATCACCGCAAGGTCGCCTGCGGGCGGACGATGGGCGGCAAAGCTGGCGTCAAGGCCGATGCGCGGCGCCAGAACGCCCAGGCAATTGGGGCCGATGATGCGCAGCTGCGTGCGTGCAGCGAGCGCCTGCAATTGCGCTTTAAGCGAGTTCTGTCCGTGGCCGGAAGGGTCCGACGTGATGACGATGGCGACTGGCGCGCCGATGTTGGCGGCCTCTTCAGCAAGCGTCAGAACGTGCGCGCGCGGGGCGGCGATGATGACGACATCTGGCGCTTGGGCAAGATCGGAAAGGCTTGCGACGCAGGTATGTCCGTCAATCTCGCTGTGGCGCGGATTGACAAGGTGAATGGCACCCTTGAACCCGCCATTGCGCAGATTTTCATGTACTGCGTGACCAAGGCTGCCCGGCCTCGCGCTCGCGCCGACGAGCGCAATGGAGCGCGCATAAAACAGGCGGTCAAGATTGCGAATGCCCATGGCGTGTTTCCCTGAAGACGAGACGCGCAACGCGGGCTGCGCGTCTCTGCTACCTTACAGGAGCCAGTCTATTGCGCCACCATCACGCGCGCGGCGGGGAACGAAACTTCCACCAGCGTGCCCTCGCCCTTGCGGCTGCGGATAAAGAAAGCAGCGCGATTGGCTTCCACCAAAGCTTTGGTGAGCGGCAGGCCAAGACCTGTGCCATTGGTCGGGCGCGAGGTTTGAATTTGACGGAATGGCTCCAGCGCAGTCTCCACTTCGTGTTCGTTCATGCCGATGCCGGTGTCGCGCACCCGCAACACGGCGTCGCCGGATTCGGTGAGCGCGGTGGAGACGATCACCTGTCCCCCGGGCTGGTTGAACTTCACGGCGTTGGAGAGAATGTTGAGGACAATCTGACGCAGCGCACGCTCGTCAGCAACCAGATTTGGGAGCTTGGCGGCCAGTGACAGGCGCAAGATTACACGCTCGCGCAAGGCTTGCGGCTGCATAATCGAGACGCATTCGGCGATGACGCGATTGGCGTCGACGCTGCTGAATGTCAGCTCCATCCGCCCCGCTTCGATCTTCGACAGATCGAGAAGATCGTTGACGAGACTCATCACGTGGCCGCCGGACGAATGGATGTCCTTCAGGTAATCGCGATAACGTTCGTTGCCCAGCGGCCCCAATTGCTCTTCCATCATGACTTCTGCAAAGCCGATGATGGCGTTCAGCGGCGTGCGCACTTCATGGCTGATCTTGGCGAGAAAGTCGGTTTTCAATGCACTCACGCGCTCGGCCTCGCGGCGCGCTTCCTTGAGCTCGCGCTCGGCGTTTTTCCATTGCGTGAGGTCGCGCAAAACGGCGCAAAACCGCTTGTCTTCGGGTGCGCCAATGCGGCCCAGCGTCATGAAAATCGGGATATGCCCGCCCTGATGCGCGCGGCCCACCACTTCGCGCCCGTCGTTGAGAACGCTGCGCACGCCGTTTGTTTTGAGCCTCGCCAGATAATCCTCAGCGGCGGCGTGGCTTTCGCGGGCGAACAGGGTGATGAAACTCTGGCCGATCACTTCATGGCGCTCAAAGCCAAACAGGGCTTCTGCGGATGAATTGAGCGACAGGATCGCGCCGCCATCGTCGAGCACGGCGACGCCGTCGGTGGCGGTATCGAGGATGCTGCGCAATTCCTGCACTTCAGCCTCAAACGCGCGCGCATCGATCTCCAGCGCGCGCAGGCGGGCGGCGGCGCCCAACCGCTCTTCGCCGGCCCCGAAATCCTTTGCGTTGCTGAAGGTCATCAATGTTGCGGGGGCGCCGTTCCAGTCGATGGTCTTCATGCGTGCGTCGAGCGTCAGTGTCTCGCCCTGGGCGGTGGTCACGCTGACGCAAGCGCCGCCGCTCCCGTTTTCCCGATCGGCGAACAATTTTGCAAGGCCGCCGGCTGCGTTGAAAACTTCAAGCGAGCAATAGCCCAGCGCGTCGAGCAAAGCGCAGTTTAAATACACAGCCTCGCCGAGTCGGCTGACCATCAGGCCTGTGTCGATGCTGTCCACCAATGCTGCGGCGGGCGACGGCGCCTGATCGTTCGCGTTGGCGACGGCGTCAGATACAAGCTCAAGCGGTTCTTCTTGCTCTGGCGCAGAGGCTTCTCTGTGCTCTTCGTCCAAGATCGCCCGCTCGATGGAATCGTTTGCGGACTGGCTTGAGGCGCCGTCCCTGCGCGCGGCGCCAAGAGCGCGCGCGATTTCTCGAAAGGCGGTCTTCTCGCTGGCGGACAATTCAATGCTGTTGTCGTGGTTTGTTTTGTCTGCCGCTGGCGCGCCTTTCCATGCGTCGAGCGCGACGACGTTCGGCGCCCGAAACTTGACGACAGGCTGCGAAGATTGCGTCTCTTGATCGCGTCTTTCTTCCGCATTTTTTTCGATCTCGAAGGCCGCATCGTCGTTAGAGGCGCTGGCGTGCGGTGCCTCAATCGCGGGCGCCGTCGCAGCTTCCTCGACGGGCGCAGGCGCTTCTTCAGCCGACGCGGCGGAAAGAGCCCGCATGCGTGAAAGATGGATCACGCCAAAGCCGCTGAAGCCGTCGAAGCTTTTGTCGCGCGCTTGCAAGGGCACGGCGCCCAGCGTGACGGGCGCCGCCAGCTTCCCGCTCGCGTGCGGCCAAAGCGCTTCAATTCCGCTCCATGTCTGGCGCCGGGCCAAAGCGTCTCGCAACCGCGCCTGCGGATCAACGCCCGCGCGGGCGGCAAATTCCAGAAAGCTCATCCCGATCAGATGTTGCGCGCTCCAGCCCAGAGCCGGCGTCAGGCGCTCGTCGATATTTGTGAAGCGATGGCTCGCATCCGTGCGCCAGACGAAGCGAACGCTGCTGGTGGGCGCTTCCGCCCGGGTCAAGTTCATGGGCGCCAGATTCATGGTTGGCGCTTCATAGGCTGTCGGGGCCGGGTGGGACGCGCTCGCCCGGGCCAGCGTCGCCTGCCCATCGGCTGCGGCGATAAATAGCGGCGGCTCGCCTGCAAAACGGCGGCACTGGAAGATCAGCGCGATGGATTGCCCCTCAATGATAAAACGCAGGCGCTCCAGCCGCGCCGGGCCGTCGGGGCGCAGGTTTGAGACGAGATCCCGGAGGCGGCGCGCGCCCGGCTCGTCGCCGCGCAGGCAACGATTGGAGAGGCTGTCGAGGTTTTCAGCGCCAAAGAGCGTCAGGGCTTCCGGGCTGGCGTGAACAATGCGCGCAGGCTCGCCAGCGGCGACCAGCACCACGCCGCTTTTGCGGAACGTTGCGAACGCAGCATCGGCGAGCGCGGCTTCAAGACGCGCGCTCGTCACTTGCGGTGCACCGTGGGCCGAAATACGCGGCTCGTCCGACATTCAGCGAAATCCTTAAGCCTGACTTTGCGTCTGAATCGCAGCGTGCCTAAAGATGGCCGCCGTTTCAAGCATTTGCTTAATGGATTGTTAAACCGCTCCAGCTTGGGAATCCATGCAAAGCAGGCTTTGGCGCCCATCTGGCTGCGTTCATCCTGAATCTTAGCGATTGGCGGCGCGTTGCGTACGCTGCATTGCAGCGTAGCTCGCGATTTATGTTGCAATGCAGCAAAAGCTCCGGTATGTCATTCATCAGAATGCAAACCGGGGGGCTTTTCGCCCGTTGAACTGGTGAGCCTTCATGTCAGGAGACACGATCATGACGAATGAATTTCCCCAGCAGATTCCCCCTGAAATGCGTGAATTCGCAGGCCGCAGCGTTGCGCAGGCCCGCAAGGCTTTTGAAGGCTTCATCGGCGCCGTCGCCAAGACCGCCAGCACCGTAGACGCCGCAGCCGGCTCCAGCCCGGTCGGCGTCAAGGACGCTGGCTCCAAGGCCGTGGCGTTTGCCGAAAAGAGCGTGACGTCAGCGTTTGATCTGGCTGAAAAGCTCGTCAACGCGAAGGACATTCAGGAAGTGCTCGCGCTTCAATCGGCTTATCTGCAGCAGCAAATGACGGCTGTGCAGGAGCAGGCGCGCGAACTGGGCGAAGCTGTCCAGAAAGCCTCCGGCCTCAATAAGTAAGTTCAAATCCCTCATACATTTAAAGCGAAAGGACATCTTTCATGGCTGCTCCCCGCAAATCTCCCCGCACTGCGACAAGCAAATCAGGCGCTGCCGTTCCTGCTCTGGCTCTTGTGCAAGCACCTGTTGACGCGCCCGCGGGCGCGCCCGAGGCCAGCCCCGTGCTCGCTCTGGGCGTAGTCATTGAACAGGTAGAGGGCTTCACGCAAGTCGTGCGTCAGGCAAGCACCAGTTCGCTGGAGCAGAGCCGCGCTGCTTTCAACCGCCTGAAGGAAGCGGCAGACGAGGCCGCGGCTTCACTTGAGGCCGCCCGCAAGGTCGGTGACGAGGGTGTGGAAGCTCTGCGTTTGAAAGCGCTTGAGACCATCAAAACCTCGACCGACGCCAGCTTCGATTTCGCCCGCGCTTTGGCCGGTTGCAAGACCCTCACCGACGCTTTCGCGCTGCAAAACGAGCACGCCCGCAAGCAGGTTGAAGCGTTCAACGCGCAGGCGAAGGACTATGCTGGTCTGGTTCAAAAAGTCGCCAACGACACAATGAGCCCGTTGACGGCCAGTTTCGGCAAAGGCTTTGGCCTCACGGCCTGAAAGTCTGAAGTCTGAAGGCTTGCTCAAGAGCGTCGCGCGCCTGCGTGACGCTTTTTTCGTTTAAGGCCCATTCCCGCGCTTGCAATCGGGCGCAGGGCAAACTAGTTTCCGCTCAACTTTTGCCGCCTTAGCTCAGTTGGTTAGAGCACCAGATTGTGGATCTGGGGGTCCCCCGTTCAAGCCGGGGAGGCGGTACCAATTAAATCAAAGACCTAGTGGATATTAGCTTTTCCGTGCTTCCCAAAACTACCGATTGGGAAGCTTATGGGAAGCATGAGGCAGGTCGCGGCTATAGTTTCTTTATTTTGGGGTTGTGGGCCTGTTGCAGCTATTATTTTGAGCTGATCAATAAGCCCCAAGCCGCTTGATCTTAGCGAACCAACCCTATCGGAAACCAGCCGACCGCGCACCCTGTGGTGGAGCTTGCACCCATCATCCCACGCATTCACAAGATCAGAGAGCTGTCGCCTTCGGGGGCGGAGGCTTTTCTGCGTCTGGGAATTTCTGCGGACCCACAGCGGACCTTCTGGGATGGCTTTCCCGGCATGCGAACTTCCGCCTTCTGTCGGACGCGCCAACCCGCTCGGCACCGGATATGGCGAGGCGAGGGGGCTCGTACTCCTCACGCACGGCCAGAGGTAATGCCCGCATTGGTCGTAGTCCCTTGCCGCATAGGACCGGACCTCAATTTCGATTGGGCATTTCTCAACTGTTCCGGAAACCGGTCGCGCGCACGCGCGCGTTTGGTGTCTTAAAACTCTGGAAGCTGGGGACCTGTGACGCGTCATATTCGGATCGTTTTGGCCGTTACGCGCTACTAATTCCGCGAACGCCTATCGTAGGAGTAGAAATAAATTCGACCCCGGCGGCTTTGAATGCATCAATCAGGGTGAGCAGTTTCGTCTTGTTGGTTGGAAGTCGTCGCTCCCAAAACCTTATCTGCCTCTCGTCGACCCCGATGGCATTGCCCAAGTCTTTTTGTGTCCAACCGATGAGGGCTCGCGCCGCACGTATTTGGCGGCAAGAAGTAAGTGTCACAGATGCGTTGGGGTTGAGACTGCTGCTCATGCAAGGGTTCGGTCTAGGTGTTTGTATAACGCTGAACGAATGGCCGTGGCAGTAGAGGCTTCGGAGGCGACAAGAAGACCCCGGCGTATGAGGGCTTGTATTTCAGCGTGACGTATCTCGACCTGAATGCATTGAAGGCCCCGCTTTTTGCGTTGGCGGTATAGCTGCTGCCGTAATGCACCTGTGGAAGGCATACGAATGCTCCGATAAACTTAAAAAAAAGTATAACATATTTTGCTGAAAATTTCTCAGCTAGGATCACAAGCTGGATTAAACAAATGAAAAAGAATAATAACTATAAGTAATAGGCCTGTTGGTTGTAGTGCGGCCAAAGCATGGTCGTGTAGTAACCATTGGGTTGGCTGTGCATAGACCATTCATTCGTTTTTCTTCAACGCAGATTTGAGATTGGCGCCTGGCCTGCCCCCTGAAAAGTGATCCTGCCTGAAGTATGGCTTTTGAGCCTGTGAAGCGCGTGGGATTAGTGGCAGCAAGGGCCGCTACATTCGCTACATCTCCTGCTAATGCCGCTCAAGGGTTTCCACCATTTGTAGCGGATGTAGCAGGCCTTGCTGGTGCCAACTCTGACCTTGCTCCGACGGTACTAACATCGTCTGCAATGCTTCTGCCTTGCGCCGATATCCACTGGTTCGAAACACTCTAGGAAGCAAAAAGGCTGATCAATGCTTGGAGGATCGATTATAATGAGAGCCGTCCTCACATGTTTCCTGGCAACAAAACGCCAGCAGAATATCTTTTGCAGGCAATCCCTTCGCCGTCGGCGCAGGGTAAAAAGGCCGCTGAAAACTAACGCTGGATATGGACCACCAATCCCGAGCGGCTCAACCAAATCATCAACTAACCTAACGACCGGATCACCTCATGGGGGCTGGCCAACTTATCAGTGAAAATCCCGGGTCAGTTCTTCGTGAAAATCTAAAGGCCGACTGTCTCAACGAATACGTTACGAGCTTCTTGCAATTTGATCGCCGAGGGCTGCCGCTGCTGCGCATTTGATGTGGTGAACTGCGGCAGCTTTGGCTGCCTGCGCGTCATGGCGCTTCAGCGCGGCGGCAATCTCGACAATTTCACGCAAACTGTCTTTCCCGCGCGTGGGGTTCGAGCGCGACAGCGATCGCAAACGATTGATGCGCGAATTCAGTCTCGTCAGCAAATCAAGCACCACATTGTTTCTCGCCCCCAGACAAAGCACCTCGTAGAAGCGGTCTTTTTCAGAGATTATAGCCGGGAAATCATTGCTCTGATATGCAGAAGCAAGGCGATCAACCACACGATCAAGGGCGATCTGGTCGGCCTCGCTGGCCAATTGCGCAAATTGCTCGGCGACGAGCCCCTCAAGCGCAGCGCGCACGTTATAGATGTTTTGCGCCTCCTCCGGCGTGATGCTGGCCACCACAAGACCGCGCAACCCGCTCTCTATCAGCCCCTCAGCCTCAAGCTCGCGTAAGGCTTCGCGCAAAGACGTGCGGCTGACGTTCAATTCCTGGCAGAGATCTTTCTCCACCAGCCGCGCCCCCGGCTCAAGCGCGCCCGTCTGCACAGCTTTTCGGAGACTTGCTGCGATTTTGCGGCGCAAAGGCGCGGCCTCCTGAACCACCGGCGATAAGCCTGCTTTGGCGATAGCTGACATGGGCTTGTGCTCCTCTCGGACCGCTCCACGACATTGCGGCTTGACGCGGCTATAAACTTTGTATGACAATAATACAAATAAATGAGGACTGGCTAGAGCCAGTTCCAAGGGGAGCGGAACCGGATGGCCAGCGCGCGCCAGCAGGATCGAATCGGGACGGCCATGCGCCGTTCGGAGGACGACGCCTTGTTGCGGGGCGACGGGCGGTTTCTTGATGATCTGATCCTGCCCGACATGCTTGAAGCCGCGTTCCTTCGTAGCCCCATCGCCCATGGGGTAATCCGCCATCTCGACTGCACCGCCGCGCGCGCCCTTCCCGGCGTTCATGCCGTTCTCGTCTACGCCGATCTACGCCCTCTCCTCGCCTCTGATCATATGCCCCTCGCGCTGCCCGCAAGCGGCCTCCGCTTCAATGCTGAATGCGATGTGCTGGCGGTGGAAGAAGTCACATATGTCGGCGAGCCAGTCGCAGTCGTCATCGCGCAGTCGCGCTGCATTGCCGAAGATGCGTTGGAGCTCATCGAACTCGACATTGAGCCGCTGCCTTGCGTTGTGGACCCTGTGGACGGACTTGAGTCCGGGGCGCCGCAAGCGCGTCGCGACTGCCCGGACAATCATGTGGCGCAGACGGGGATTGATTACGGAAACGCAGACCTCGTTTTTGCGAATGCGCCCAACGTGATCGCTGAAGAGTTTCGTCTCAGCAAAGGTGGCGGCCATTCTATAGAGCCGCGCGGCGTGCTCGCACGCTACGACCATATGGAGCGCTTGCTCACGGTATGGGATTCTACGCAGATGCCACATCGCGCCAAGGCGATTCTGGTCGATGCGCTGGGCCTGCAGGAAACGCAGGTACGCGTGATCACGCCTGACGTGGGCGGCGGCTTTGGACCCAAGGCCGTCTTTCACCCGGAAGAACTGGCGATCCCGGCCGCTGCGCTGTTGCTGAACCGCCCTGTAAAATGGGCTGAAGACCGGTTTGAAAGTTTCACCGCGACCTGCGGCGAGCGTGACCAGATATGGACGATGGAAGTCGCCTTTACGAATGAAGGCAAATTGCTCGGGTTGAGAGGCCGCCTGCGCTACGACCATGGCGCATCCACGCCATACGGTATCGCGCTGCCATTCAATGCAGCCACCAATCTGATCGGCCCCTACGTTCTACCTGCATACAAAATTCAGATCGACCTTTGCCTCACCAACAAAACCCCTTCTGCGCCGACGCGTGGCGCAGGCCGTCCACAAGGCACGTTTGTGATGGAGCGACTTCTGGATCGCATGGCAAGGCGGCTTGACCT
>CAMCUC010000001.1 GCA_945878875.1 Rhizobium sp. Q54 | reverse complement strand
TGGATTTGATCCGGGGGCGCCTTCTTCTTCTCGCCATCCGCAGCTCAGGCTTAGGTATCGAGCGCGACGCTTTTCACGATTACGTAGACGGATAATCCCGGCGCGAGCTTCAGGGCTGTGGCGGAGCGGTGCGTAACATGGCTCCAGAGCCGTCCGTGGGCGCAAGCGAGCTCCACTTGCGCAATAGCCGGGCTTTGGGCGGCTATTGTCGTGACCCTGGCCTCAAACACATTCAGCGCGCTTAAAGCCATGGGCTTTTGGCTGGCGATGAGCACGTCGCGGGCAAAGATTCGCAGCCGTACGCGCGCGCCTGTGGTCAATTCATCGGCAGACGCCCAGATGCGCCCGAGCGCGCAATCCAGTGCAGCCAGCCCGTCAGGCTCGATATGGTCGACGATTGCGTCAAACATTGCAGCGGCGCCTGCCGCTTCCGATGGATCGAGCGTATTGGCGCGATGCAAAACGTCTCGATGCAAAACGTCCTGCGGCGCGCCGGCGGCGACCACCCGGCCATCGCGCAACAGCAGGATCTTGTCGGCCAGCCGCGTCACTTCCGCCATTGAATGGGTGACGTAGACGATGGGCACCTGCGTCTGCACACGCAGAAGCTCAAGATATGGCATGATCTCGTCCTTGCGCTGCTGATCGAGCGAGGCGAGGGGCTCGTCGAGCAACAGCAGGCGCGGGTTTGACAACAAAGCCCGGCCAATCGCGACCCGCTGCTTCTCGCCGCCGGAAAGACGATCCGGCATGCGCTCCAGCAGGGCGCCGATTCCCAGCATCTCAGTGACGCGCGCAAACGCGACCGGATCGACCGGGGCTTTGGAGAACCTGCGCCCGAAGTCGAGATTGGCGCGTACTGTCAAATGGGGAAACAGCAAGGCGTCCTGAAACACATAGCCAAAGCGCCGACGATGGGGCGGGGCAAAGGCGCTGCGCGAATCGTCCAGAACCTCGTCGTCGATTGAAATGACGCCGGAATCGGGGCGCAGCAATCCGGCGATCATGTTCAACAGAGAGGTTTTGCCGCTGCCCGAGCGCCCAAACAGGATCGTGACGCCCGGCCCCGCCTCGAACGCGCAATCAAGATCGAGCGCGCCAAGCTGTTTGCGTATATTTACCTCAAGCATCTCCCGCCCCCGTCCTGCGGGCGGCGCGCCGCACCAGAAACTCGGAGACGAGCACAGCGCCCAGCGAGACGATGATCGAGACCAAAGTCAGCCGCAATGCAGCTGAATCGCCGCCGGGCGTCTGGGTGAGGGAATAGATCGCCGAGGGCAGCGTCTGGGTCTCGCCCGGAATATTGGCGACAAACGTGATCGTGGCCCCAAATTCCCCCATGGCCTTTGCGAAACCAAGCACAAAACCGGCGAGGATTCCGGGCCAGATCAGCGGCAAAGTGACGAAGAAAAATGTCTGGAGGCGATTGGCCCCCAGCGTGCCGGCCGCCGCCTCCAGCCGTTTGTCCACGCCCTCAATCGCCAGCCGCATCGTGCGCACCATCAGCGGCAGGCCCATGATCGCGCAGGCCAAAGCCGCCCCGGTCCAGCGGAAGGCGAGGACGATTCCAAACGTCTCGTCGAGAAAGGCGCCGATGGTGCCGCGACGTCCAAACGCAATCAGCAACACATAGCCGGTGACGACGGGGGGCAACACGAGGGGGAGTAGAATCAGCCCGTCCAGCAGCGCCTTGCCGGGAAAGCGCCCGCGTGCGAGCGCAAACGCCAGCGCCAGCGCCACAGGCAGAGTGGCGAGCGCGGCTGTCAGCGACACCTTCAGGCTAAGCCTGATGGCGCTCCATTCGTCAGGGCTTAATTCGGCCAGCCAGCTCATGCCCCAACCTATGGCACGGCTGGCTTGCCCTGGCCAAGCGCGGGCGGAACGCGGGGGGCGTTTCAACGGCTCAACCATAACCGCAAAACTGGCTTTGCGTAAAATGTTTAGCTTGTGCTCATTTTAGACGTGCTTTCGTCATTGTGCAGGGGCTATGCTGAGGGTGGCTATGGGGTCCCCTCTAAGGTTTTCATGGCCCGGCGGGGGCGGGAATTCAGGCGCCCGCCCTTGCCACTTTCCATTTTGCAGACCGAAACCGCGCTTATGAAGTGCGTCATGGCGGCGAAGGCTGCCATCCACGGCAGGCTTGCGAGCGTGCGGCCTATCGTGGATCCCGGCCGTCGCCGGGATGACGCGCGGTTGCTTGTTGTAGTCAATTTAAAAGCAAACAGCCTCACACAGGAGCCAGCATGCGCGACGACGGCAAGGATTCGCATTTCATCAAGCGCGCCGCGCAATTGGCGCACGCCCATATGGAATCGGGCGCAGGCGGCCCTTTTGGCGCCGTCATCGTGCGCGACGGGATCGTGATCGCGGAAGGCTGGAACGAGGGCACGTCCAGCCTTGATCCGACCGCGCACGCCGAAGTCGTCGCCATTCGCCGCGCCTGCGAAGCGGTTGGCGATTACAAGCTCGAAGGCGCCATTCTCTATTCAAGCTGCGAGCCATGCCCGATGTGTCTTGCCGCAATCTATTGGGCGCGAATAGATCGGCTGGTGTTCGCCAGCACGCGCGACGAGGCCGCCGCCGTCGGGTTTGACGACGCGCTCATTTACGCTGAAGTCCCCAAGGCCCCGCATGAGCGCTTGCTGCCCACGCGCCAGATGCAATGCGCGGAGGCCGACGCAGTGTTCGCCGCATGGGCGGTGAAGGCGGACAAGATCCCGTATTGAGCCCCGTCTTGACAGGGCGCCCGCGCCCGCTTCTATGGCCTCCAACAGGCAGGCTCGCCAACGCAGCCGCGCAGCAGGGGAAACCGCAAGGCCATGGGCAAACTTAAACTCACGCTCGCGTGCGGCGATTATGAAATCGTCCGCGCTCTGAAAGAAGGCGCCGTTTCGCCGGACGGGATCGACCTCACCATTCTTACCGATATGGATTCCACCACCCGCCATTGGCGCTTCCTGCGCAATCGTGAGTTCGACGTGGCGGAAGTGTCGTGCTCTTCTTACTTGGTGGCGCGCGATCAGGATATGCCGCTGGACGCGATCCCGGTGTTCCTGCATCGCCGCTTCCGGCATGGCTTCGCCTTTGTGAACGCCAAAGCTGGCATTCACACGCCCAAGGATCTCATCGGCAAGCGCATCGGCGTGAAATCCTATCAGGTGACGGCGGTGTTGTGGTTGCGCGGCATGCTCGAACATGAATATGGCGTGCCGCATAAATCCGTGCACTGGTTCGCTGAATACGACGAGGACATCGAATTCGATCCGCCCGAAGGCCTCAGCCTCACGCGCCTGCGCGACGACCAGAATTGCGAAGACATGCTGGTCTCGGGCGAGCTTGACGCGGTGCTGCACGCCGATCTGATCTGGCCCATCGTCGACAAACACCCCAATGCGGCGCGCCTGTGGCCCGATTATAAAAGCGAAGAAAAAAGCTATTATAAAAAGACCGGTATCTTCCCGATCATGCACGTCATGGGCATGAAGCGCGAGATCGTCGAGCAATATCCGTGGGCGCCGATCGAGCTCTACAAAGCTTTCGAGGCGGCCAAAGAGCTTGGCATGCAGCGCATGGAAAATCCGCGCATCGCCCCCATCGTCTGGTATCGCGAGGCGTGGGAAGAGCAGGAAGAGCTGCTCGGAAAAGACCCCTGGGAATTTGGCTTGAGCGAACGCAACCGGCATAATCTGGAAACCGTGGTCGGCTATTCGCACGAGCAGGGCCTGATGAAGCGCAAGATGTCGCTCGACGAGCTGTTTCTTGATGTCGGTCAGGGCCGCAAGCGTGGCGGGCACCGGATTTAGTTTTACAGGCATATGGACCGCGCGTGCGCCCGCGCGGTCCAATTTACGCCTCCGATTTGACACGACGCCCGCGATTGGTGACGATCCCCCCAAATTAAAAATCGGGAGGAATCGATATGGCAATTTCACGCAATCTCGCCGTGCTTGCGGCGGCCGTTCTGGCGGGTTTGGGCGCATCGCCTGCGCAGGCGCAGGGCTCTGATCCCGGTCCGTTCAGGGACGGCAAGCAGCTCACCATGCTGATCGGCTTTGGGCCGGGCGGGGGCTATGATCGCTGGGGCCGCACGCTGGCGCGCCACATTGGCCGCCATCTGCCGGGCACGCCCAACGTTGTGGCGCAGAACATGCCGGGAGCGGGCAGTTATAACGCGGCCAATACGATTTTTTCGGTCTCGCCCAAAGACGGCACGGTGATGGGCATCATCGCCCGTGACGCCCCGCTTGGCCGCCTCACCGGCCAGACTGGCGCGCGCTTCGATCCGCTGACGATTTCATGGATTGGCACGCCAACGACCGAGACCAACGTCTGCATCGCCAACGCAAAGGCAACGGTCAAGAGCGTTGAGGACCTGCAAACAAAGGAGCTGATTCTGGGCGAGACGGGGGCTGGCACCGGCACGCGCTCCTATCCCAAGGCGCTGTCAGCCATTCTGGGCATGAAGTTCAAGCTCATCGCCGGCTTCCCGTCGTCGTCGGACGTGTTTCTGGCTATGGAGCGCGGCGAGGTCGACGGCATTTGCGAAAGCCTCGACAGCGTTCACGGCAAGAAGCCGGACTGGATTCCTAAAAAGGTCGTCAACGTGCTGTTCCAGGGCGGCGACGAGATCAATCAGGAGATCAAGGATGTACCCGGCATCCTGCAATTTGCCAGGACTGATCTGCAGAAAGCGAAGATCCGGTTCCTGTATGCGGGCCAGGGGATTGGGCGCCCCTTCGTCGCCCCGCCGGATTTGCCCCCGGCGCGCCTGAAAATGCTGCGCGACGCTTTCAACGCGACAATGAAAGATCCTGAATTTGTCACCGAGGTGAAGCGGTTCAACCTCGATCTTGATCCGCGCACCGGCGAGCAATTGGAAAAGCTGATCCGCGAGATTTACGCCACGCCGAAGGAAATCGTGGAAGCCGTCGGCGAAATGATAAAATAGCGGCTCTGCTTTGGACCGCGCGTGGCTGCGCGCGGTCCAAAAGGCGCCTTCCTGGACCGCGGGCTTTCAGCCCGCAAACGGCGCAAGCCGTAGCTGTGATATATCCGCCTTCCATCCCCCGCCCAAAACCTCTAGCTTGCCGCCGGGCGCACCTTCTGCGCCCGGATGCGCGGCCAAACCGCGTTTGGGATCGCCGTGATTTCCTCCACCCGGTTTGTAGCGTTTCAGCATCGCGATTATCGCCTGTTCTTCTGCTCGCGCCTGCTCAACGGGCTCGCAGTGCAAATGGTGGACGTGGCGGTGGCGTGGCTTATCTACGACATCACCGGCAGCGCGCTGATGCTGGGCTTGATCGGGCTGGCGATCTTCCTGCCCAACATTCTGTTTCTGCTGGTGGCGGGCCATGTGGCGGATCGCTTTGACCGGCGGCTCGTGCTGGCGATTGCCTACACTGTCACCACGTGCGCCTCCTCCGGCCTGCTGCTGGCGGTCTATTATGATGTGCTGACCCCGCCGCTGATCTTTGCGCTGGTCGTCATGATCGGCACGGCTCGCGCATTCGCCAGCCCGGCGTCGTCAGCGATTGCGCCAACACTGGTGCCGCGCGAGCATTTCGCCAATGCAGTGGCCATGAATTCATCCGCCAATCAGGTGGCGACCATTGCCGGGCCAGCCGTGGGCGGGCTTGTCTACATGTTTGGACCCGGCGCCGTGTTCTCGATCACGACGCTGTGCTTTGCATCTTGCGTGGCTCTGCTGCTCTCCATCCGCACGCGGCGCGCAAAAAGCGAACGCGAGCCTGTGAGCTGGCAATATCTGACGGCGGGCATTCGCTTCATTCGCGGCAATAAAACCGTGCTGGGGCTTATCTCGCTTGATCTGTTCGCGGTGCTGCTGGGCGGCGCGACCGCGCTGATGCCGATCTTTGCGAAGGACATTTTCCAGACCGGGCCTGTGGGCCTTGGCCTGCTGCGCAGCGCGCCTGCCGTGGGCGCTTTGCTGACGGCGATTGCGCTGGCGTGGTTTGCGCTCAACAGCAAAGTTGGGTTGCGCATGTTTCAATCGGTCGCGATCTTCGGGCTGGCCACCATCGGCTTTGGCCTGTCGACCAATATGTATGTTGCGATGGTCTGCCTCGCGCTGATCGGCGCCGCCGACATGGTGAGCGTCTATATCCGCTCGACGCTGGTGCAATTGGAGACGCCCGACGAGATGCGCGGGCGGGTTTCCGCCGTCAACAGCATGTTCATCGGAGCCTCCAATGAGCTCGGGCAATTTGAATCGGGGCTGCTGGCAAGCTTCTTTGGCCCCGTGGCCGCCGTGCTTATCGGCGGGACAGGCGCTCTGGGCGTCACGGGATTGTGGATGCGCCTGTTTCCCGATCTGGCGGCGCGCGACAAGTTGACCTGAGCTGCAGGCCTGACCACTTAAACCAGCTTTTAACCCTGTGCATGCATAGTTGCGATCTAGTTCATGCGTGCTGCCCGGTATTAGTTTTGTTTAGTTTCAGTAAAGGTTTTTTGTATGCGCGTTTCCCCTGTTGAGGGCAGATCCGGTTCTGCAACTTCAGACCTGGCCGAGTGGACGTCCCCGGTCGTCATCGACGTGATCAGCGGCGCCTATGGCCGCCATCTCACGCAGCGCCCGGAATTGGCCCGGCCTATGTCTCAAGCCCATTTCAAAATCTGGCGGCATCTTTTGTCGGGACGCGTCGAGGAGGCGATGGAAAGCCGCGAGCATCTTAACGAGATCGCCATCGCTGCTGGGATCGACGACGAGGCCGTGCTTGAGGCTGACCGCGAGGTGCTGCTGGAGGTTTTGCATTGCGTGCTGACGCGATACCAGCGCTCGCCAAACGTGGCCTGCGGCTATGCGATGACGCTTGTGGATGCAGCGTCCTCGCTGGCGGCGGCGCGCGCGGCGGCCTGAGGCTCGCGCGACGACTGACAGGCTCCCGGCTTTCCTGTAGGAAGTTGCAGGTTTCAACATGCAGGAAAATCGCCTTGAGCACAGATTGGTCGCCCGACCAGACGCGCGCGCTTGATCAGGTCGGCCGCTGGCTCAACGGGCGCAGCGGCAAGGATCAGGTTTTCCGTCTGTTTGGCTATGCCGGAACCGGCAAAACAACGCTCGCACGCCATGTGGCCGAAGGCGTGGAGGGCGACGTTTTGTTCGCCGCCTACACCGGCAAGGCCGCTCTGGTCATGCGCTCGCGCGGCTGCCCCGATGCGCGCACCATCCATTCGCTGATCTATCGGCCACGGGAGCTGGAGAGCGAGGAGCCCTCGTTCGAACTTAATAACGACAGCGACGCGGCCAAGGCAAAACTCATCGTCATCGACGAATGTTCGATGGTGGACGAGGAATTGGGCCGCGACCTGTTGTCGTTTGGCCGCCCCGTTCTGGTGCTTGGCGATCCGGCGCAATTGCCGCCCGTCAAAGGCGGCGGCTTTTTCACCGAGGCCGAGCCTGACGCGATGCTGACGCAGGTGCATCGGCAGGCCGAGGGCGATCCCATCGTGCGGTTGTCGATGATCGTGCGCGAGGGCGGACGGCTGGAGCCGGGCGAATATGGTCAGACCCGCATCATCCGCCGCGACCAGATTGACGCGGAAGCCGTCACGCGCGCCGATCAGGTGCTGGTTGGCCTCAACCGAACGCGCCGTCTCTATAACAAGCGCATGCGCGATTTGCTGGGGCGTTCCAGCTCGACCCCTGAGCCCGGCGACAAGCTGGTGTGCCTGCGCAATGATCGCAAGAAAGGCCTGCTCAACGGCGGCGTCTGGCGCGTGCAGACCGCGACGGGCCTGCGCAACGGACGGCTGCGGATGTCCGTGACGCCCGAGGAGGATCCGTCCGCCAAGCCCCAGCGCATCGGCGTCGTGCCGGCCTTTTTTGAGGGCGAGGACGAAGTGCCGTTCGCGCTGCGGCGTAATTCCGACGAGTTCGATTTTGGCTACGCGCTCACCGTTCACAAAGCGCAAGGCTCGCAATGGGACGACGTGGTGCTGTTCGACGAATCCTTCGCCTTCCGAGAACATCGCAATCGCTGGCTTTATACGGGCGTGACCCGCGCCGCCAAGCGCCTCACGATTGTGGTTTGAGCGATGCAAGGGTCCATGCCGGAATTTGCCCAGACCGTTCTGGAATTTCTCAAGACGCACCAGGCATGGGCGCCGCCCATCGTGTTTGTGCTGGCGTTCGCGGAATCCCTGGCGCTGGTCGCGCTGCTTGTGCCCGCCACCGTCATTTTGTGGGGCGTGGGCGCGCTGATTGGCGCCGCGGGCCTCGATTTCTGGCCGATCTGGCTGGCGGCCGCAATCGGCGGGGGCTTGGGCGATTGGCTGTCGTATTGGCTCGGGTATCATTACCACGAGCAGATCGCGCGCATGTGGCCGATCCGCAATTACCCCGATCTATTGCCGCGCGGTCGGCGCTTCTTTGAAAAATGGGGCGCTCTGGGCGTGTTCGGCGGGCGCTTTTTCGGACCCTTGCGCGCCGCCGTGCCGCTGGCTGCGGGAGCCTGCCAAATGCCGCGCGTGCCGTTCCAGTTCGCCAACTGGACATCGGCTTTTGCATGGGCGACCATGACGCTGACGCCCGGCATCATCGGCGCGGAATGGTTGAGCGGGAAAATCTGGTAGGCGGGTCTGATTTGCCCTGCGTTGCGCATCTGCTAGATTCTAAAAAACGGCTGTCCAGTTTCAGAGAACGCCGTAACAATGGGGAGGGGCATGATTACTTTCATGCTGATCTTGCACGGTCTGGCCGCTGTTGTTTTGCTCGGCGGGCTGACGCATCAGGCGTTGGCGGCGATCTGGCCGGTTCGTAAAGGGACGGGTGCGGGAGGCGGCGGGGCGTTGGCGAATTCGTTTCGCGGCGTCAATGCGCGGCTCTACACAAACACCAACATCGTTTTGTATCTCGTCACGTTCATCCTCGGCGGGCTGATTTATCCCGCCTATCGTTTGGCCGTACGCACATGGATCGAGAACGCGCGGCTGTGGTCGATCAGCGGGATGTTCGAGGTCAAGGAGCAATTTCTGGCCATTGGTCTTGGCATGTTGCCGCTTTACTGGTTGCTCTGGCGCACGCCCGCCGATCAGCCGCTCGATCCGCAATTTGCAAGCGCGCGCGCATGGGTGACGGGCATTTTATGCGTCGTCGTCTGGTATTCGTTCGTGGCTGGCCACATCGTCAACAACGTGCGGGGGTTGTTTGGACAATGACGACGCAAATGCGCGCTTTCACGCTGTTCTCCGCTTTGTTCGCCGTCGTCTACGTGGTTTGCGTGGAGATGAATCTGGCGCTCTTCACCTATCATCCCCGTCTTGGCCAATGGGACATCGGAACCGTTCCCGCCCGCACGGGGCCGGCCATGTACTGGTTTGGCTGGCTGGCATCGGCAGGATTGGCCGCCTTTCTGGCGACGCTGCTGGCCACGCCATTGCTGCGGCGCATGGGTCCGCCGGTCTGGATCGGCTGGGCGGTTCCGCTGGCCTCCATGCTGGCTTTCTTCTGGTTTCTGCGTTCGTTTTTTCTGCGTTGATGGAGCAGCTCATGGATGCGCCCCGTTCCTTGCGTTTGACGATTGTTGCAGTCCTGGCAGCGTTGGCGGCCCCCGTCGCGCACGCGGGCGATGCTGATCTGCAAGCCATTGAGGGCGACAAGGAAAATGGCCCGCCGTTCTTTGGCGAGGCGACGAATGTGAAGGGCATGCGCCCGCTGGAGGGCGTGCGCATTCGTGCGCAAGTGAAGGGCCAGCCTTTGCCGGTGTTCGTGAACACGAACGACGAGGGACGCTTCAGCCTGCGCGGTTTTGGCAAGAGCGTCGATCCTGAAAGCGTGGACATTCAATGCGCGATGGACGGCTATCATCTGCTCGATCTGACGCGGCGGCGCGTCTCGAAGGCGGCGGACGCTGCGACCGTTGTCGAGTGTCTGTTCGAAAAGCGCTGATGGCGCTGCGTCTGGCGAGTGTTGCGGCATTCGCATTTCTTGCAGTCTCGCCCGCGCTCGCCGTCGATCTCATCGTGCATAGCGCGCGCATCGTTACGCTCGATCACGTCCATCCGTTTGCGCAGGCGCTCGCAATCGATCATGAGCGAATCGTCTCCATCGGCGCCAATGCAGCCGTTCTCGCGCTGGCTGATCCTGCGACCCGCATCATCGACGCGGGCGGGCGCACGATCATTCCCGGCCTGATCGATTCCCACATCCACGCCATTCGCGCCGGGCTCACCTTTGCGCAGGAAGCCAGCTTTGAGGGCGCGCGCACGATCGGGCAGGCGATGGAGCGGCTGCGCATGGCTGGCGCGCGCGATGGCGGCGACAGCTGGATCGTTGTTGGCGGCGGGTGGACGGCGCAGCAATTTATCGAGGATCGCCGCCCGACAGGTGCTGAGATTGAGGCTGCGGCGCCGGGCCGTCGCATTTACGTGCAGGCGTTCTACCGGGCTGCGTTTCTCTCGCAGGGCGCGCAGCAGACGCTTGGCGTGGATGCTGAAAATCCCCCGCCTGGAACCGTTTTCGAACGCGACGACAGCGGCGCCGCCACGGGTTGGCTCACCGGGGATGTGGCTGCGATCACGGCGCTATGGGAGCGTCTGCCCAAGCCCGGATTGCAGGAGGCGATCAACAGCACGCGCGCTTTCTTTGCGCAGATGAACGCTTATGGAATCACCGGCGTGATCGATCCGGGCGGACACAACCTTGCACGCTCAGATTATGCGGCGCTGTTTGCGCTCTGGCGCAGGCGCGAGATGAATCTGCGCGTCGCTTATTTTGTCAGCGCGCAGACAGCGGGCGCCGAGCGCGTCGATTTTGAGCGCGATCTGCGTTTTGTACCCATGGGCTTTGGCGATCGCTGGCTGCGTTTCAACGGCATCGGCGAGCGCGTGACGTTTGGCATGTACAATAACGAAAAGCCGGACGCCGCCGACATCGCCGTCTTTGAAGATATTGCTTATTGGGCGGCGCGCAGCGGGCTGGCGATGACGGTTCACTGGAACAACCAGCGCTCCATTGGCCCGCTGCTGGACGTATTCGACCGGGTTGGTCGCGATTTTGATCTGGGTTTTTTGCGCTGGTCAGTTGCGCACATTCACGACGCCGAGCCCGAAACCCTTGCGCGCCTGCATCAATCGGGGCTGGGGTGGCTGACGCAGAACGCGCCATATTTTGCAGCCCCCGCTTTCATTCGCTCCATGTCGGCCTCGCGCAGGGCTCTGGTTCCCGCCATCTCCAGCGCGCTGGCGATGGGGATGAAGGTGGGCGCTGGCACGGATGCAACGCGCGTCATGTCCTATAATCCGTTCATCGCGCTGCAATGGCTGGTCGATGGGCGCACGATTGACGGCCAGGAGACGCGCGCGCAAAACCAGCGTCCCTCGCGTGAAGAAGCCCTGCGGCTGTGGACTCAAGGCAGCGCGTGGTTTGCTTTTGCCGAAGGCGAGCGCGGAACTCTGGCGCGCGGCATGCTGGCCGATTTTGCAGTTCTCACGGACGATTATTTTTCCGTGCCGACGGACAGGATCAGCTCGATCCGTTCATGGCTGACGGTCGTTGGGGGGCGCGTGGTTTACGCGTCCCCCTGATGTTTTGCGCGTTCGCTTATTTGGCGAGCGGGTTGGGGCGCAGCTGGAAGTGCGCCGCCAGAGGCTTCGTGCCCTTGCCCCCTTCAATCAACCACGGCGTGCGGTCGCCGTTGGACGCCCACAGGCCGCGGCCTTTCCAGCCGGCTTTTGCATCGTCGATGCGACCGTCAAACCCCTTGGCGTAGAAGCCAAGCGGATAGGGCACGCGCAGGTTCAGCATCTTGCCGTCCTTGAGCGCGATCAGGCCGTCATTGAGATTGCCTGTAGACATGGGGATGTCCTCGCCAAGCCCGAACGTGTTGTGCTGGTCGACCCATGAATAATAGCTCGACTCGGCGCTGTTATCGCCAATCCCCTCAAAGCCGGGGCCGGGATATTTGTGGAACGTCCAGCCTTCCGGGCAATGGTTGCCGGTCGCCTTGGGGCCGTTGAGCGGGGCTTTGCATTTGGAGCGGTCGAAGGCGCCCATGTGGCCGCTGGCCAGAGACACCCAGACCACGCCCTTCTTGTCGATGTCGCCGCCGCGTACGCCAAAGCCGGGCATGGGCACGTTGTAGATTTCCGCCAGAGCCGTTTCGGAAGGATTGTCGCCGGGCTGGATGCGCACAACCGCGCCGGGATTGGAGCGGAACGAGCCCCAGATCGAGCCGTCGGTTGGGTGCGGCATCACGGCGTAGAAACCAGCCACGATGCGCTTGTCCTTGGTGGGATCGACCGGCTGGTTGGGCTCCACCGCCTCGTCCCGGCGGCCGTTGCCGTTGGTGTCGAGCACCAAAGTCGTCCAGCCTTGCGCCTTCTGGATGTCGCCGGTCTCGTCCAGCAGCCGGGTGTTGATCCAGCCCACGACAGGCCCGCCGCCGCTCATCCAGACGGTCTCGTTCTTGTCATAGCCAAATTGCAGATGGTGCGCGCCAAAGCAGGTTTGCAGCGCTGTGTATTTTTGCGTCCCGGGGTCAAACATCGTCACGCGGCGATTGGTGCGATCCAGCGGGAACGCCTTTGCCGACGGGTGGTCCGAGCCCTTCTTGCAGAAGTCTGGATTGGCTGGCGCATGGCCGGTGGCCGCCATCCACAGGCGACCTTTGGAATCAAACATGGCGTTGTGGTTGTTGGCCTTCGTGTTCCAGATTTTTTCATCGCCCCAATAGGCGGAGGGTTGCAACGCTTCTTTCGAAGCCGCGTGTCCCGGCCCAAGCGCTTCTGGCGTATCGGGGGCGACGGGCATGCGGAACGTCGTCGTGACGTTCTTCACCGGATCGAGGATAGGCATGTCGTCGGAGGAATATTCGGGCGAGCCATAGAGCGGGCCATAGGCGTTGACGGTCGGGTTGCGCCGGTCGCTGGCGATCAGATCATGCAGATATTGTTTTTCGTTCATCCAGTCGCGCAGCGTGACGACGATATTGCGTTCTTCGCCGCTTGGGCGCTGCGGCTTTGCCTTCGGCAATTCGCCGTTGGCGACGCGCTGGGTCCAGTCGCCGAAATATTTCAGCGGTACGGTGTTGAGCTGGCCAGCAATGATGTTGACCATGCTCTCGCCCGACTGGCCCGATTGAATGCGGCGCAACCACGCCTCTTCGTGGCTGGCGAATTGCCCAAACTCTTTGGGAATGGTGCGCGTCGACAATTGCCCCAATTGGTGACAGCCGACGCAGCCGTTGTTCTTCATCAGGTTCAGCCACGCATTCTGCGTGATGTTCTTGGGAATGTCGCCCGCGCCGCCAAACTGGTCGGCGCCGGGAATCTTCATCATCGAAAACCAATAGATAGCCGGATAATAATGCGCGGCCGCGGCCTCGTTCGGGGCGGTCTTGGCGGCGAGCTCGATCTGTTTGCCGGGCCCGGATTTCACCTTGTCGGAATCAACAAGCCCATAGCCGCGCACCCAGACGTCGTAACTGGCTTTGGGCAGGTCTGGCAGAACAAAGCGGCCCTGATCGTCGGTGACGACAATTTTGATGAAGCGCACCGGCAGGTCGCGGGTTTCCGCAATCACCCAGACGCCGGCTTCAGGTCCATTGGGGCCGCGCACCACGCCGCCGATGTCGTCGGAATCAATCGCCACCGATTGGGCGGTGGGTTGCTGCGCAAAGGCCGGGCTCATGCCCAGCTCCGCGAAGCCAATCGCGGCGGTGCCGATTACGGCGGTTAAAGTAGCGGCGCCCAAAGCCGACGCGCGCAGGTTGCTGATCGCTCCCATGCTTTCCTCCCCATCGCCCGCCTTGCTGATCTGGCGGGTCATGGATGCAGTCTATCGCGCCCGGCGCAGCGCGCCAGTGGAAAAATCGTGGAAGTACGGAGGTTGCTCCCCGGGTGTTCGAAGTTGCTCACGCATCTCCCGATCCTGTAAACGCGCCTCGCGCTCAGGGATGTAGGCGCGCGTGAGGGGGATTGCGTTCACGTCGTGGGCGAGCTGGATCTGGAACACGCTCTGCTGGCCAAGGCGAAAGCAGGCCTCGCTGCCAGCCAGATAGAAGTCCCACATACGGCAAAAGCGTTCGTCATACATGGCGAGCGCCTCCCCCCGGCGGGCCGTGAACCGCTCGCGCCAGGCTTTCAAAGTGTCGGCGTAATGCACGCGAAGCACCTCGACGTCCGTGACGAGTAGTCCGGCGCGCTCAATCGCGCGGGCAAGTTCCGAGAGCGAAGGGATATAGCCGCCGGGGAAAATGTATTTGGCGATCCATGGATTGGTGATGCCCGGCCCCTCCGGGCGCCCGATCACATGGATCAGCGCCACGCCGTCTTTCTTCAACAGGCGCGCCACCTGCCTAAAATAGCCCTCAAAATAAGACGCCCCGACATGCTCCAGCATCCCCACCGACACCACGCGGTCGAAAGTCTCGCGCACGTTGCGGTAATCTTGCAGGCGGAAGGCGGCGGGCGCGCCCCGGGCGGCGGCGCAGCCCTGCGCGCGGGCCAATTGCTCGTTCGAGAGGGTGACGCCTGTGGGATCGGCGCCGCAGATTCTGGCCAGATAAAGCGCCATCCCGCCCCAGCCGCAGCCGATGTCGAGCACGCTATGGCCAGGATCGACGAGCAGCTTGGCGGCGATGTGGCGCTTTTTGGCCAGCTGCGCATCCTCAAGGCTCATGCCGGGATGCTCGAAGTAAGCGCAGGAATACTGCATGTCGGAATCAAGAAACAATTCGTAGAAGGCGTTTCCCAGATCGTAATGATGGGCGATATTGCTGCGCGCCTTGCCCGTATCGTTGCGTTGGTGCAGACGCCGCAGCGCAAACCGCACCCCGTCGAGCGCGCGAATCCAGCCATGCGCCTCGCCGGGCTCCAGATTGCGCAGCCCGATCTCCAGCAGATCGTAAAGATCGCCCCGCTCAAGGACGAGCCCGCCCTCCACATAAAGTTCGCCCAGCGCCATCGTGGGGTCGCGCAACAGGCGCATTTCGGCCGATGAATCCCGGAACGCGATGGCGGCGGGTTTTCCCGCGCCGTCGCCGCAGGCGAAGGTTCGCCCATTTGCGAGCCGGACCTCCAGCTCCCCGCGCCTGAGGAAGGTTTTCAGGAACGCTTCGAGCAAACCGCCCATGGGGCCACCTCTGCAATTCGCGCTTGCGCCAAAAGCCCCCGCCCGCGCACAGGATGGCACAGTCGTTGAAATTGTAAAATCTGTGGCTTGGCAATAAGGTGGAGCACGAGGACAACATCCCGAACACGTCATGGGCGGCTTGCGCCGTTTACGTGGATGGATGGGACAAGCCCGTCCATGACGGACTGGAGGTGCGTGGTGGATCTTCTGGATTGCGCGTTGCTGTCTTATGGCCGCGTACGCCTCGAATCTGATCCAACGCAAAGACGGTCTGCGTACTAGCCTTAGGCTGAGACGATGCGCCTCTCGCGCCTCGACCCAAAAACATTTATGTGATTTTATGATCACTCCAGACAGGCCGGGAAGTGCATTGCCTTCAATGCACACGTTTCCCGGTCGCTGCCGCAGCCTCCAAAAGGCTTCGGTCCAGGCGGGGACGGCTTGAGTATGGATTACAGGCGGCACTTCGGCCAGGCGATTGACCGCCTCCGCGACGAACGGCGTTACCGCGTGTTTGCGGATCTTGAGCGCGATTCCTCGCGCTTTCCGCACGCGCGCTGGCGCCCGGATGGGCCGGATGGCGCGTCGCGCGACGTCGTGATCTGGTGCTCGAATGATTATCTGGCCATGGGCCAACACCCGGACGTGATCGCTGCCATGAGCGAGGCCGCGCACGCCTTTGGCGTCGGCGCCGGCGGCACCCGCAACATTTCAGGCAACAGCCACCCGCTTGTGAAGCTTGAGGTCGAGCTGGCCGATCTGCACGGCAAGGAATCCGCGCTGGCGTTCACATCCGGCTGGGTCTCTAATCTGGCGGCGATCTCAACCATCGCGCAATTACTGCCCGATTGCCTGATTATCTCGGATGCGCTCAACCACAATTCGATGATCGAGGGCGTGAAGCGCTCAGGCGCTGAAAAGCAGATTTTCAATCACAACGACATGGAGCATCTGGAGCAATTGTTGAAGACTGCCGGGCACGCGCGCGCCAAGCTGATCGTCTTCGAGAGCCTCTATTCCATGGACGGCGACATCGCCCCGGTGAAGCGCATTTGCGAGCTGGCGGAAGAGTACAACGCCATGACCTATGTGGACGAAGTGCATGCGGTGGGCATGTATGGGCCTCACGGCGGCGGCATTTGCGAGCGCGAAGGCGTGATGGACCGCATCGACGTCATCGAGGGTACGCTGGCCAAGGGCTTTGGCACGCTGGGCGGCTACATCGCTGCCGATCAGGTGATTATCGACGCCGTGCGCAGCTATGCGCCCTCGTTCATCTTCACGACCGCGCTCCCCCCGGCTGTCGCCGCCGCTGCACACGCCGCCGTGAAATTGCTGAAGACGTCCGACGTCGAGCGCCTCGGCCAGCAGCGGCAGGTGGCGCAGACCAAGGCGGCGCTGGTTGCCGCCGGCATTCCGGTGATGGAGAACCCCTCCCACATCGTGCCGGTGTTCGTGGGCGATGCGGAGCTTTGCAAGACCGCCAGCGACATGCTGCTGGAGCGCCACGACATCTACATCCAGCCGATCAATTACCCCACGGTCGCGCGCGGCGCCGAGCGTCTGCGCATCACGCCGACCCCTGCCCATACCGACGCTCATGTGGCCGCGCTTGTGGGCGCGATGAGCGACGTCTGGCGACGGCTGGGCTTGCCGCGCAAGGCGCCGCGCATCAGCGCAGCGGGTTATGGCGCGGTGGCTGCGGAATAGTCAGAGCGCTTTAGCCATCTCGTTGCTGTCTTCCGGACCAAGTTCGGATTCGAAAATATCGTCGTCCTGCGCCTGCACGAGATAGCCGCGCTCCAGAAAAAACCGCCGCGCCGCCCGGCTGGCGCTGACTTGCAGGCTGGGCAATCGCAACGCCCGCGCGCTGTCCTCCATGTGCTTGAGCAGTGCCGAACTGATCCCTGAAAAACGCGCTTCGGGCGCCACATAAAGCAGCAGCAGATCGCCCGCGCCGGTGTAAACGCCGACGCCGACCAGATCGCTATCGCGCTCTGCCACAAAGGCGAAGGAGCCCGGGGTTTCGATCCAGGCGCGCATGTTTTTGGCGCTCTTGTTGGCGAGCCAGCCTTGCAGCGTCAGGGAATCATTCTGGTGATCCTCGACGCAAAGCTGGGTGATCGAACGCCGCACAAGCTCAATGGCGGCTTCTGCCTCGGAGGGCAGGGCGGGGCGAATGTTCATGGTCGTTTCCTCAATGTGCCGGGCTTGTTTAACCCGTCTTGTCATAACAGCGCAAAGCCCCCCGCTTTGGAGCGCGCGCGGTCCAGATTGAGCCCCTTCAGCCGGGCGTACGCAGGAAGGCCCCGGCTGCGCTGGCCAGCGCATGGGGGCGTTCGCGATCTGGTTGCGATCCGGCGCTCGCGAAGAACACGACGTGACATGCGGGCAGGCGCTCACGCCACAAGTGCGGATTTGCGCTTCGATCGAGCGCGCCAAACATCGCCAGTACGGGCGCGCGCACCTGCGCCAGTTTTTCCATCAGCTGCGCGTCCAGCGCCGCCCCGTCGCGCGAGTGCAGATCGGGCGCGATCAACGCCATTCCCGCCATGCGGTGCGGCGCGATCAGCGCCAGACAGAGCGCGGCATGGTTGTCGTCGCCGCGCGCCAGCACGCTGAAACGGGCAAGGCTTAAGCGGTCGATGCAGGCCAAAGCCTCGCGCGCAAACGCATGGGCGTCCAGCTCTTCAGAAGCGCTCAAAGGTACGGCGGCGGGGGCCAGGGCGATCAGGTGAAAGCTTTGCGCCAGATCGTCGAGCATGCGCGAGGCGGCGGGCTTGGGAAAGCCAAGGCACACAACCGGCGGGCAATCCCCCGCTTGCTGACCGGCCTCCTGTTCAACCAAAGCAAAGGCATGCGTCTCGATAATGCGGGCGCGCCAGCGCGCCGCTGCGACGTGAGCGTCCGGCATTTGCACGCCTCCTTGCGTATGCGTGACCCGTCTACACAAAAGCGTACAAAGCCTTTAGGTTCAGCCCGAATGAGGCGGAAACAAAGCATGCTGAACATCGCAATTGTGGGACTTGGCCATTTTGGCCAAAGGCTGGTTGAGGCCGTCAACGGCCATTCGCATAAGGTTCGTTTCACGATGGCGGTGGCGCCGCGTCATGAGCTTGTACGCGATTTTGCAGCCGCCAAACATCTGGTGCTGACGTCCGATTACGCCAGCGTTCTGGCCAATCCGACCATTGCCGGCATCGTTTCCTGCGGCCCGGCGCATTTGCACGCCGCCCATTCCCTGCAGGCGTTGAACGCGGGCAAGCCGGTGCTGGGCGTCAAGCCGATGGCGCTGTCGGGCGCGGATGCGCAAGCGCTGAAAGCGGCTGCCGCGCAACGTAAACTCGTGCTGGCTCTGGGCTATGACCGCTGCTTTATGCCTAACGTCGCAATGCTCCGGGACGAATTGAAAGCGGGCTCTTTAGGCGAGCTGTTGCATACCGAGGGGGATTTTTGCGTTCATCGCTATCATCGCTTCAAACACGGCGAATGGAAGGGCGATCCGCTGTCCTCCCCGCCCGGCGGGCTCGCCGATCACATGCTCTATCTGACGATTGAAGCGCTTGGCGCGGTCTCGCAGGTACATGCGCTGTCGCGTTTTGACGTCACCGATAACGGCCTCGCCGATTCAACGGCGGTGCTGATGCGCATGCAAAACGGCGCCAGCGCTTTTCTCACCGCCATCGGAACAACGGCGAAATACCACCGCTTTCAGGTGTTCGGCACGAAGGGCTGGGCCGAATTGCGCGGCTCGAATTCTTTCCGCCTGCAAACGACGGACGGGCGCAAAATTGACGAGACTCTGCCTGAGACCGATCCCGAATTACTGGAGGTTGAGGCCTTCGCCGACGCTATCGCAGGCGCCAGGCCGTTTCCCGTTGCGCAGGATCAAGCCGTGCATGCAGTGACTGTGCTGGAGGCGATCGCGCAATCGGCCAATGAGAAGCGGGTGGTGGATGTGGCGAGCAGCAAATAGGCAGTAGGGAGTAGAAGACCCCTTATCCGTCGCGCCTTGCGTTAGCAAGGGGCGGATGAGGGGTTCTCCGGCTACTTGCCAATAGCCTTGTTATAATAAGAAAGGTCGTAATATTTTTCCGGCGCGCCCATCTTCTTTTGCGGTGTGGCGTATTGCTCGCGCAAGCTGATCACGGTCTTCAGACCCTCGATGTCGAGCGCGCCTTTAGGCGCCAGCGCCGCCTGTCCCTTTGTCAGCCCATTGATGCCGGGCTGCGCGGCGGCTTCCGGAATTTTCACTTTTGCTGCCAGAATCCTGGCGGCCTCCTGATTGTTGGCGGGATCGTAAATCCAGTCGATCGCAGAAATCATCGCACGGATGTAACCGACGGTCGCCTTCTCATTCGCCTTGGCCCAATCGCGATTGGCGATCTGCACGGTCGCCTGATAGCGGCCTACGCTCTGGATTGCATCGCCGACGAAGGTAAAGCCCGCTTCTTTGGCCTGCGTCGTGAAAGGCTCGCTGATCAGGCCTGCTGATTTCGTTCCAGCCTTCAGCGCCTCAAAGCGCTCGCGCGTGCCTCCCACGCGCACGAACGTGTAATCATTGGGGCCAAAGCCGTTGCTCTCCAGCATCCGCCGCAACACGAAGGCGTAGCCGGTGGTCAGCGAATCGAGCGCGAATTCCTTCCCCTTCAGATCATTGAGGTTCTTGATCGAGGGCAGGGCCATCAGCGCAAGCGAGGTCGATGCGCCGCCCATGATGACGATGAGATCGGGCGTGCGCTCCGTCTTGGCGGAGCCCTGACCTTCCTGATAGGCGATGAGATTATCGACCGCCGTGCTGGCGACCTGAAACTTGCCGTCTATCAGGTTTCCCATCTGGAAGCCGGAATTGGGCGTGGGGGTCGTTCGCACTTCAAGGCCTTCGCGCGCGAAGAAGCCCTTCTCCTGCGCTACATAAATGGGCGTGGCGCTGGCGCCGGGGAAAATGATCGCTTCCATAACTTGGTTTTGCGCACGCGCCGCCCCGCTGGCGATAGCGGCGCTGGCGACGATGGCGACGAAAGCAAACTTGCGTGTGGTTTTCATGCTCTTCCCCCCTGCGGCGCTCGTTAATCCCGGCGCCAGATGATGTCCTGATCGATGTCCTCAACGCGCTGCAGGCCGACATAGGCCATGGTGCGCTTCATTTCGTCTTTCAAAATTGCGAGCGCTTTTTCCGCGCCCGGCTGTCCGCCAGCGGCCACGCCGTACAGCGTCGCGCGGCCCGCCAGCACGGCTTTGGCGCCAAGCGCGAGGCATTTCACGATGTCGCTGCCGCGCCGCACGCCCGAATCCACGATCACGTCCACCTTGTCGCCAACATGGGCGACGATCTTCGGCAACACTGCAATGGTGGCCGGCGCGCTGTCCATATTGCGCCCGCCATGGTTGGAGACGATGATGGCGTCGGCGCCGCGTTCCACGGCCATCTGCGCATCGTCCACGCGCATCACGCCCTTGATGATGAGCTTGCCAGGCCAGATGTCGCGCAGCCGGTCAACGTCCTCCCAGGACACTTTGTCAGCGCGCATGGCGGTGGCGTGACCAGCGGCGCGTTTGCCGCCTCCCGTCATCCGCATCTGGTATTTTTCGGGATAATTCACATGCTCCGGCATGCGCCCGCCCATCACATAGCGGCCCATTACGGTGGCCAGCCATTCGGGATGTTTCAGCATGTCAATAATGCTGCGGGCGTTGAGCTTGTAGGGCTGCGAGAACCCGTTGCGGGCGTTGTGCTCGCGATTGGCTCCATGGCCGATGTCCACCGTCCATACCAAAGTCTCGAAGCCTGCTTTGGCGGCGCGGCGCACCAGCTCGTAGGATAATTCCTTCTCGCGCCACATATAAAGCTGGAACCAGGCGCGGGCGCCCGATTCCTGCGCCACTTTCTCCATCGGCGTGTTGGAGCCGGTGGCCAGCGTGAACGGAACCCCGGCGCGCCCGGCAGCCTTGGCCAGCTCGAACTCGCCTTCATGCCAGGTGAGGCCCGCAATGCCGGTGGGCGCAATGATGAGAGGCATAGCGGATTTGGCGCCCAATATTTGCGCGTCCAGCTGCACATCCGACACGTCGACCAGAATCTTGTTCAGCAATTTGGTCGCGTTGAGGGTCGCGCGATTGTTGTCGAGCGAGATCTGATCCTCGGTGCCCTTGTCAATATATTCGAACACGCCCTTGGGCAGGCGGCTTTTGGCGACCTCGCGCAGGTCAGCGATGTTATAGCAATGGTCCAGCCGAGCCATGGCGCGCCTATCCTCCCGATTTTCCGCCTATTTCGGCAGATGATCGTAACCGTAGAAGCGGGCGTGGCGACTGTCCAGAGGCATATTAAACCTACAATTTATGTATATAAAAAAAATATACATTTTCAAAACATGAAATATGTGCAAAGGTCAGTTTCTCATTTGGAGCCTTGCCATGTTTGCTCTTTTGCCCGTTAGCCGCCGCATCCTCTTTCCCGCCGTCGCCGCTTTGTTTTCCGTTTCCGTCATCACGCCGGCTATGGCCCAGAATGTTCAGGCGCGCGTGGGCTACATCCCGATTTTGGGCGCAGCCCCCATTTTCGTGGCCGACAAGGAAGGGTTGGCCAAAGCGGCGGGCGTGGATCTGCGCTTCACGACGTTTGAATCCGGCCCGAACATGATTCAGGCTCTGGCGTCCGGCACGCTCGATGTTTACGTGGCGGGCGTCTCGCCGCTCGGGGTCGCGCGCTCCAAGGGCATTGACGTGCGCGTGGTGACGGCAACTGCGGTCGAGGAGATGACGGTAGCCGTCGGTGCCCCGCTCGCTGCATTCTTTACGCCCGGCGTCTCGAACGCCGACGCCTTCAAGGCCTTCCGCGCCAAGAATGGCCGCGCCGCCAGAATCGCAACCCAGCCGCCCGGCTCGGTGCCTCACACCACGCTCAATCACTGGCTGTTTGTCGCCAGCAAGGTTGACGCGGCGGACGTTCAGATCATCCCCATGGGCATTGACGCCACACAGCAGGCTCTGCTGGCGGGCGCAGTGGATGGTGCCACCATCCGTGAGCCTACAGTGGCCATCGTCCAGACGCGCGATCCGCGCATCAAGCTCGTGGCTCTGGGCGGCGACATGTTCCCCAACCAGCCCGGGTCAGTGGTCGCAGTGTCAGGCGCGTTTGCGCAGAAGAACCCGCAGGCCGTGCAGGCCATCGTCGATTCGGTGGTGAAAGCAATCGACCTGATCCAGAAAGACCCCAAGCGCGCCGCGCCCCATATTGAAGCTGCGCTGGGCAAGGGCATTATTGCCGTCTCCGTGATTGAGAAGGCGCTGGCCTCGCCCGCCACGAAGTTTGTGGCCGATCCGCGTTCCATCACCGAAGCGACAAAGAAGATGCAGACGTATCAGGTGTCGCTGGGAACGCTCAACGAGGACGTGCCGCTCGATGGCCTGTTTGATGCCTCCTACTTCATCAAGGCAACGGCTAAGTAAGCCTCCCCGATCCGCGAACACGAACGAAAGCATGTCTTATGACCAAAAGCAGTTTTGCGTACAGACTGCTGCCGCTGCTCGGCCTCTTCGCCTTCCTGCTTTTCTGGGAGGCGATGCCGCGTCTTGGACTCGCCTCGCGGGTGCTTTTGCCCGCGCCAAGCGATCTGCCGGACGCATTCATGCGCGAGCTGGCAAACGGCATGTGGCTGAAATCGGTTGGCCTCAGCCTGTCGCATTATACGCTGGGCCTGCTTGTGGGGCTCGGCGCCGGAATCGGGCTTGGCGTGCTCACCGGCATGTCGAACGTTGCCGAAGGTCTTTTTGCGTGGGTGAGCCGCGTGCTGCGGCCTATTCCGGGGCTAGCCTGGGTGCCGTTTGCGATTATCTGGTTTGGCGTCAGTCAATCGGGCGCGGTGTTCATCATCGCCATCGGCGTGTTCTGGATCGTGTATTTTGCGACCCATGGCGCCATTCGCGGCGTGGATCGCGATTACATCGAGCTGGCGAAGGCTTTCGGCTTCACCGGCCCGCTGGAGCGCCTGTTCAAAGTGCTGCTGCCAGCCGCGACCCCTGGCATTCTGGTCGGTGCGCGCACGGCGCTGGGGCAGGCGTGGATGGCTGTCGTTGCGGCTGAACTTTTCGGCGTGACGGGATTGGGCAGTCGCATGATGCAGGCTTCAAGCCTGCTCGCCACCGATATCGTCGTCGTCTACATGCTCACCATGGCCGCCCTCTATGGTTTGATGGACACATTCTTCATGGCCGTACAGGGAAGGCTCCTGCGATGGAAGCCGTAAGCGCCTCAAAACTGCCCGATCACGTCATCGACATTGAGGGCCTTGCGCTCTCTTTCGATCAGGACGGGAAGCGCACGCACGTGCTGCGCGGGCTCGATCTGAAAATAGCGCCGGGCGAATTCGTGGCGCTGGTCGGCGCCTCCGGGGTTGGCAAATCGACGCTGCTGCGCGTGCTGATGGGGCTGGCCCCGCAGAGCGAGGGCAAAGTCGTCGTGACGCCCGATCCCGCCGCTGAACGACCGATGGCGCTGGTGTTTCAGGATTCGCGCCTGCTGCCGTGGCGTCGCGTAATCGCCAACGTGTCGTTTGGCCTTGAGAAAAAGAGCCTGCCAGCCGTCGCCCGGCGCGAGCGCGCCATGCAGGCGCTGGGGCTTGTCGGCTTGTCTGACCTTGCCGATCGCTGGCCGTGGCAATTGTCGGGCGGTCAGCGCCAGCGCGTGGCGCTGGCCCGCGCGCTCGCCGTGCGGCCCTCGATCCTGTTGATGGACGAGCCGTTCTCGGCTCTGGACGTGGCGACCCGCGAAGGCTTGCAGGACGAATTGCTGCGCGTGTGGCGCCAGACCGGCAAAACCATCGTGTTCGTGACCCATGACATCGACGAGGCGGTTTATCTGGCCGACCGGATCGTGGCTTTGGGCGGCAAACCCGGCGAGGTCAGGTCCGTGCGCGTGATCGACGTCGCCCGCCCGCGCCGGCGCGGGGCGCTTGCCCTGCAGGACATCGCCGCCAAGGTGAAAGCTGACATCACTGCTGACGCCGCCGCGCCGGTGGAAGACTATGTTATCTGAAAAAACGTCGCAGCTGCCGCTTTTCTTCATTTTTTGTTTTAAATACAAAGCGTTGCAAAACTGTACCTACACTTGACAGGCTGTGGTCCCGCTCATATGTTGTGACCGATCGCAAGGGTAGGTCTGAATAACAATCAAATGATTGCAGCTCGGTTTGTTCGGTGTTGATTTTCAGGCGCTTTCGGGATCAAGGGTGGCTATATGGTGCGTTGTGCGTGACGCACAGGATGGCCCCATGACCGAAAATGACCGGAGCGACGACGAGGCCCTGAAAGCGCGTCTGGAGCGGCTCGCAAGCGCTCTTCAGAGTAAACGCAATGAGGAGCCTCGAAAGAGCGCGTCAGACGGTGCGTCGGCGAGCACCACGGGACGCGCATTGAATCTGGGCGTTCGCGTGCTATCGGAGTTTGTGGCGGGCATCATTGTCGGGTTGGTCATCGGACTGGTTCTTGACAACTGGCTCTCAACCAAGCCGTTGTTCTTGATCGTCTTTCTGGCGTTCGGGACGGCGGCCGGCTTCTATAACGTATACCGAATCGCTGCTGGGCCGCAGGCTCGAAACGGCGGTTCTTAATGATTTTTCGCGCTGCTGCGCGATGGTGAGACTAAGATCGAGGGCAAAGACGTGGCTGCTTCCGCCGGAAACACAATCGATCCCATTCACCAATTCCAGGTGAACAAGATTGTTCCGATCAATTTGTTTGGTCAGGACGTGTCTTTCTCCAACGCGTCTTTGTTTATGACGATCGTGGTGCTCTCGATTTTGGGCCTGATGGTCTATGGCACGCGCAAGCAGGCGTTGATCCCCGGTCGCCTGCAAGCGGCGGCCGAAATGTCCTATGAATTTGTCGCCGCCACTGTGCGCGGTTCTGCGGGGCAGGAGGGGATGCGCTTTTTCCCCCTCGTTTTTTCGCTGTTTATGTTCGTGTTGTTCTCGAACCTCATCGGCCTTGTACCGTACACGTTCACGGTCACCAGCCAGATTATCGTGACTTTCGCCTTTGCCGCGCTCGTGATCCTGACCGTGCTGCTTTATGGCTTCTGGCGCCATGGCCTTCACTTCCTGCGCCTGTTTGTTCCATCGGGCGTGTCGCCGGCTTTGCTCTGGTTCGTGATGCTGATTGAGGTGATTTCCTTCCTCTCGCGTCCGATTTCTTTATCCGTGCGACTGTTCGCCAACATGTTGGCCGGTCACATCACGTTGAAAGTTTTCGGTGGATTCGTCGCCATGCTGATGGGCGCCGGAGCGTGGGCTGCGCTTGCGCCGCTGCCGCTTCTCGGCGTTGTCGCTCTCACCGCGCTCGAGCTTCTCGTCGCGGTGCTGCAGGCGTACGTATTCGCCATCCTCACTTGCGTCTATCTCAACGACGCAATCCACCCGGGCCACTGATAAATATCAACAACAGACGGTCGCCCTCTTACAAAATCGAACAGGAGTTCGACATGGATCCCGTAGCAGCTAAGTATATCGGCGCCGGTCTGGCCGCCATCGGCATGGGCGCCGCCGCCATCGGCGTGGGCACGATTTTTGGTAACTTCCTCTCCGGCGCTCTGCGCAACCCTTCTGCGGCAGACGCCCAGTTCGGTCGCGCGTTCATCGGCGCCGCACTTGCGGAAGGTCTCGGCATTTTCGCGTTCCTTGTCGCGATTCTGCTGCTCTTCGTGGTCTAGTTTCTTTCATGCGCGGTTCTCGCCTTGCGATGAGCCGCGCATGGTCTTTGAGTAAATCTACTTCGCCATTTTGGCCCTGACCTTCCGGACTGCACGATGTTCATCTCAGATGCCTTCGCCGCCACAGCGGCAAATTCGAGCGCTCCCGCAGCCAAGGGCGTGTTCCCGCCTTTCGACGTATCGACGTTCCCGGCCCAATTATTCTGGCTCGTGATCACGTTCGGAACGCTGTATTTTGTGATGTCGCGGATCGCGCTGCCCCGCGTTGCGAAGATCCTCGACACGCGCCGCCTGCGCATCGGTAATGATCTTGACGTCGCCGCCGCCGCCCAGAAATTAGCGGAAGAGGCAGGCGCTCACTATGAGAGGACGCTGGCCGACGCCAAGGCGACCGTTCAGAAGAGCGTACAGGATGTACGCTATAATCTGGCTGCGGACAGCGACGCCAAGCGCAAGGCGCTGGAAAGTAACCTCAATGCACGTCTTGCCGAGGCTGAGACCAAAATTGCCGCCGGCAAGGCGCAGGCTATGAACAATGTTTCCGCCATCGCCACGGAAGCGGCGGGCGCCATCGTTCGACAGATTACCGGCCGCGACGCCGATCCCCAAGCGCTGGCCAAGGCCGTCGCCGGCCAGAACGTCTAAGGAGAGCGTGATGCATTTTGACGAGAGTTTCTTCGTCGCGCTCGGCTTCGTGCTGTTCGTCCTGCTTCTGGGTTACCTCGGGGTTCACCGCACGCTGGCCAAAGCGCTTGATGATCGCGCCTCCCTGATCGCAGACGAATTGGCGCAAGCCAGCCGCCTGCGCACGGAAGCCGAGGCCGTGCTCGCCTCCTATCAAAAGAAGGCCGCCGAAGCACAATCAGAGGCCGACGCGATCCTTACCGCTGCGCGCGAAGAGGCCGAGGCGCTGGCCGCCGAGACCGCAAAGCGCATGAGCGAATTCGTCGCCCGCCGCACACTTCAGGCTGAAGCCAAGATCGCCATCGCTGAATCGCAGGCCATGAACGACGTGCGCTCAGCCGCCGCCGACGCCGCCGTGAAGGCCGCAGAGACGATCCTGCGCGCCCAGATGCAAGACGGCGCCAGCGCCGACATGTTGACACGCGGCATCGGCGACGTCCGCAAGGGCTTCGCGCACTAGTCGGCATGCATTGTTGATGCAAAGCGCATAGCAACGAAGCTGTCCATCATCCCACATGCCGTCATCGACGGGCTTGTCCCGTCCATCCACGCAGACGGCGCAAGCCGTTTCTTTACGCTGCCAGCCGCGAGGCTTTGAACGGCGTGGGTGGCCGGGACAAGCCCGGCCATGACGTGGAGAGATTGGTGATGGTTCTGCTAATAGCCCACGTGCAAAAATAAACGCTCACCCCACGTGCTGCCTTGGACGGACATGTCCCGTCCATGGGCGCCCGCTATTCCGCAGCCTCGTCCTCAATGATCGGCGCGGGGGGCGTCCAGCGCAGGATCGGCTGGCGGGCGGCGCGCGTCTCGTCGAGCCTGCGGCGGGGCGCGTAATAGGGCGCGCCCGAAAAGCGCTCCAGCTCTCCCCTGCGCACGCTGAAAGTGAGATCGCGCAGCGTCATGATGAACAGATCGACCGAGGCGCGCGACTCGGATTCGGTGGGCTCGATCAGCATTGCGCCGGACACCACCAGCGGGAAATACATCGTCATCGGATGATAGCCCTCGTCGATCATCGCCTTGGCGAAATCGAGCGTGGTCACGCCGGTGCCCTTCAGCCAATTGTCGTCAAACAAGGCTTCGTGCATGCAGGGCCGGTCGCCAAAGGGTGCGCTCATCACGTCGCCAAGGCCAACGCGCACATAGTTCGCGTTGAGAACGGCGTCTTCGGAGGCTTGCCGTAATCCGTCCGAGCCGTGCGACATCATGTAGGACAGCGCGCGCACGAACATGCCCATCTGGCCATGGAAAGCGGTAAGACGCCCAAAGGCGGCGCCGTCGCCAGTCTCTTCCACGAGCGTCAGAATCTCCAGATCCGCCCCCATGCGGCGCAGGAAGGGGGCGGGCGCAAACGGTGCCAGCGCTTCCGACAACACGACAGGGCCAGCGCCCGGTCCGCCGCCGCCGTGCGGGGTCGAGAACGTCTTGTGCAGATTGATGTGCATGGCGTCCACGCCCAGATCGACCGGGCGCACCTTGCCGACGATGGCGTTGAAGTTCGCGCCGTCGCAATAGAAATAGCCGCCAGCCTCGTGGATTGCGGCTGCAATCTCCACCACTTCAGGCTCAAACAGCCCGCAGGTGTTGGGGTTGGTGAGCATGATGGCCGCCACGTCCGGCCCGCAGGCCTCGCGCACTGCCTGCGCGCTCACCGTGCCGTCTTCGCGGGCAGGGATGGCGCGCACTTCAAAGCCGATCAGCGCGGCGGTTGCGGGATTGGTGCCGTGGGCGCTGTCGGGCACCAGCACCACTTTGCGCGTCGAGCCTTCGCCGCGCGCCGCCAGTGCGGCCTTGATCGCCATCATGCCGCACAGTTCGCCGTGTGCGCCAGCCTTTGGCGACATGGCGACCGCATGGGCGCCGGTCAGCTCCATCAGCCAGCCCGACAAAACCTCAATCAGCTCCAGCGCGCCCTGCACGGTGGATGTCGGCTGCAACGGATGCACGTCGGCAAAGCCGGGCAGGCGCGCCAGCTTTTCGTTGAGGCGGGGATTGTGCTTCATCGTGCACGAGCCCAGCGGATAGAGCCCGGCGTCGATGGCGTAATTCTTCTGCGACAGGCGCACGTAATGGCGCATGGTTTCAGGCTCGGACAGGCCCGGCAGATCGAGCGGCGTTTTGCGCGCAAGCGCGCCAAGGCGCGGCGTGAACGCCTCGGGCTCGTCGATATCGATTCCGCTGACCTCCGGCCTGCCGATCTCAAAGATCAGCGCCTCGCGCGTTTGCAGCGCGCGATTACCCGTGAACGTCTTGCGATTATAGGCGGGCGCAGATTCGCCTGCGCCAGTGGGGCGGCCTTGATTGTTGAGCATGGTCAAAACCCCTTAATGCGCGAGCTGGGAGGAGAGCGCCGCGACAAGCGCTGCGCGGTCTTCGTCCGTATTGGTTTCGGTCGAGGCTATGAGCAAAAGGTCGTCGAACCCTGCGCGCGGCAGCAGCCGCGACACCGGCACGCCGGCAAGTATCCCCTGCGCGGCAAGCCTTTCGACAAGCTGGCCCGCATCGCCCTTCACGCGAATCGTGAATTCGTTGAAGAATGTCTCGTTCAACACCTCGACGCCCGGCACGCGCGCCAGCATGTCGGCGAGCTTCACGGCGTTTGCATGGTTGACGCGCGCCAGCGTGCGCAAGCCGCTCTCCCCAAGCAGCGTCATGTGAATCGAGAACGCCAACGCGCACAGGCCTGAATTGGTGCAGATGTTGGACGTCGCCTTCTCGCGGCGAATATGCTGCTCGCGCGTTGAGAGCGTCAGCACGAAGCCGCGTTCAAAATTGGCGTCCAGCGTTTGCCCCGCAAGGCGCCCCGGCATCTGGCGCACATATTTCTGCCGCGTGGCGAACAGGCCCACATATGGCCCGCCAAAGTTCAGCGCATTGCCGATGGATTGGCCCTCGCCGACCACAATGTCGGCGCCCATTGCGCCCGGCGGCTCGATCAGGCCCAGCGAGACGGCTTCCGTAAACACCGCGATCAGCAGTGCGCCGTTCTCGTGACATTTTGCGGCCAGCGCGTTGAGATCGCGCAGATTGCCGAACACGTCCGGCGTTTGCACGACGACGCAGGAGACGGTCTTGTCGATGCAGGCCAGCATGTCCTCGCCCGCCAAAACGTCGGGCGCCATGGTCATCACGTCGTCGCCCGCCATGCGCGAGAGCGTGCGCACCACTTCAGCGTAATGGGGATGCAATCCGCCCGATAGAACAGCCTTCTTGCGGCGCGTGATGCGGTGGGCCATCAGCACGGCCTCCGCGCAGCCGGTCGAGCCGTCGTACATGGAGGAATTGGCGACCTCCATTCCGGTGAGGTTGGCGACCTGCGTTTGAAATTCAAACAGCATTTGCAGCGTGCCCTGCGCAATTTCCGGCTGGTAGGGCGTGTAGCTGGTCAGGAACTCCGAACGCTGGATCAGATGATCGACGCTGGCGGGCACATGATGGCGATAGGCGCCGGCGCCGACAAAAAACGGAACCGAGCCCGCCGCCACATTGCGCGCGGCCATGCGCGACAGCGTGCGCTCCACCTCCAGCTCGCTTTTGCGGCGCGGCAGGTCGGGCAGTTCTTGCAGCAATTTGTCGGCGGGCACGTCGGCGAACAGAGCGTCGATATCGGGCGCGCCAATGCGGCGCAGCATGCTGGTTCGGTCTTCCGGCGTCAGCGGCAGATAGCGCATAATATGACCCTTGGTGCTGGAATTTAATCGAGCGTCTTGAGGAAATCGCGATAGGCGGCCTCGTCCATCAGGGCGCCGAGTTCGCCGCTGTCGGCGAGCTTGATCTTCAAAAACCAGCCTTTGCCAAGCGGATCTTCGTTGACGGAAGCGGGCGTGGCTTCAAGGCCGGAGTTGACTTCAACGACTTCCCCGCTGACCGGCGCATAGACTTCGCTGGCGGCTTTCACGCTTTCAACGACGGCGGCCTGATCGCCCTTGCCAAAACTGGCGCCGATTTGCGGCAGTTCGACGAACACAACGTCGCCCAATTGCTTTTGCGCATAATCGCTGATGCCGATCTCGCCGATGTCTCCGTTGATGCGGATGTATTCGTGGTCTTTGGTGTAGCGAACGTCAGTCATGGAACAGCTCCGGTCAGCGGATGTAAGTGTGGGGAACGAAAGGCATGGGAACGACGCGCGCAGGCAAAGCCTTGCCGCGCACGAGGATGTTGAGCGGCGTGTCGGCGCGCGCAAAAGCTGCGGCCACAGTGCCCATGGCGATGCAGCGCTCCAGAGAGGGCGAAAAGCTGCCCGAGGTGACGGTGCCGACGATCTCGCCGTTGGGCGCAGCGATCTGCGCGCCCTCGCGTGCGGGCTGGCGACCCTCCAGCAGCAAGCCGATGCGCTTGCGCTCCGGGCCGTCGCGCAATTCGCGCTGAATGCGATTTGCGCCCGCAAAGCCGCCCTCAATCCGGCGGCGTTTGCCGATGGACCAGGCGAGGGCCGCCTCTACGGGCGAGGTGCTCTCGTCGATGTCGTGGCCATAGAGGCAAAGCCCGGCCTCGAGCCGCAGCGAATCGCGTGCGCCAAGGCCGACGGGCTTCACGCGCTCGTCATTCAGCAGATCACCGGCGAAAGCGTCGATCTGGCTGGCGGGCAGGGAGATCTCAAAACCGTCCTCGCCAGTGTAGCCGGAGCGTGTGATGAGCGCCTCGCCGATTGTCATGAAGCTCATAAAGCTCATGGCCTCTACGCCGGGCAGACGATCTTTCAGCACGTCAACGGCGCGCGGGCCTTGCAGCGCGATCAAGGCGCGATCGTCCAGCACCTGCATGTTGACGCCTGACCCGGACAGGTTTTGCGCCAGATGGGCGACGTCCACGGTTTTGCGGCCCGCGTTGACGACCAGAAACAGCCGGTCGGTCCCGGCAGGGGCAGGCAAGCGCGTAACCATCAGATCGTCGATGATGCCGCCGTCATGGGTGATAAATTGCGCATAGCGGGTGCGGTTGTCGCCAAGGCCCGCAATGTCGGCGGCTACCAGCTGCTCAAGGGCGGCGATGGCGCCGGGGCCTTCGAGTATGATCTGGCCCATGTGCGACACATCGAACAGGCCCGCGCTGCGGCGCGTCCAGAGGTGCTCGGCGATGAGGCCGTGCGCATATTGAATCGGCATGTCCCAACCGGCAAAGCCCGCCATGCGCGCGCCAAGACGCACGTGCAAAGCGTGCAAGGGCGTGACGTTGAGAACGGGATTGGAAAGCGATTCGCTCTGCGACATAGGGCACCGGGATTCGAGACGCTGAAGCGCATCCAGCTCACGCCGGATTTGCAATTCGCGCCCCCTCTGTCCCGTGACCTGAGAGATTTCCCTGCGATTGCAGCATAGCTGCAAATCAGAGGTTACGCCCTTCGGTGTGCGAACGCCTCGCGGTGCAAGCAGCTTTCCAGAGTGTCATCCTATCGCGGTCCATTTGCCTGAGCGTTTCCGGGGCGGTTGCGCCTTCGGCGCCGACGGGCGAACCCGGCGGACTCTTCCGCGATAGATCTTTAGCTGACGGGTGTGAAACTAGCCGTGCGCGCTTCCAAGTCAAGCCCGCTTTGCCGGTTGGTTCAAACTTTGAAAGTGTGAGCCCTAGCGTCGCCCGCCGGCGCCGTCGATGCTGACCACTATGCTGTAATCCATATTCGCCGCCTCGTTGATGAACGGCACGGCGATGTCCTCCGAGACGATCGTGAAGCTGGAGAGCGACTGGCCCTGCGGGATGGAGGCGCTCGCCTTGTAATTGCGCGAGGAGACGGTCTTGTTCGATCCCTCTGCGACTACCGCGATTGTCACCGGCACGGTGAAACTGGCGGGCGATCCGGCGGGGCCAAGCAGCACCTTGCCTTCAACGCCCACTTTCATGATGAGCTGGGTTCCCACCACGCGGCATTCGCGGGCAAGCTCGCCGAGCGAGAACTGGTGGCGCACGTTGCGGCTTTCCTGCCCGCCTGAATAGACGCGCTGCGCAGCGCCGCCTTCTTTGACTTCAATGCTTGGGCAGACAAGATTTTTCGGCGCTTCCGGCACGGCGGCCACGGGCGCTGGCGCAGTCGTGGAGTTAAAGGCAAGCAGATTGCCGAAAGTTGCGCCCACGCCCGAGGTCTCGGAGCCTGAGCATCCGGCCAGAAGCGAGGCGGCGAGAATCGCGGCAACGGCGGCGGGGCGAAATTTGGAATTCTGCAAACGCATATCACCTGACTCCAGATCACGCTCAAACGCCGCAAGGCGACCGCGCGCCCAAACCACGCTTCAAGCTAAATTATACCACTCACGGGCCTCGCGCCAGCGCTCAAGCGACCAGAGCGACTACGGCAGGCGCTCAAACCCCTCGCGGAATCCGTTCAGCGTCATGGGAATGCCGGTGCCCTGTTCGGGCGTTTCGAAGATGATGAAGACGGCGCTCTTGCCGACCTTCAAATCCTCCAGCAGCTTGTCGTCCATCACCACTTCCGCGACGCAACCCGACGGCAGGCAGCGCACGAAACCGGCGCGGCCCTTGTCTGCCGAATCAATGTTCAGCCCAAGGCCCGAGGGCAGCAAAACCCCCAGCGGCGCGATGACGCGCAACAGCCGCGACTTGCCGTCGGCTGTTTTCAGCACGATCACGACAAGGTTCATGTTGGGCTTGTCTTCGGCGGCGACCGATTGAATGAGCGCGCATTGCTCGCGCGCGGCGCCGGGCGGGGTCTCGCACCGCATTTCCCAATCGCCATGCTTGCTGCGCACCGCCGATTGCGCGGTCGCCGGGCTGACGAAAGCCGCGCTCAGGACAGCGCCGACGAGAACGCTCGCCGCGCCGGTCTGCAACGCGGTGAAATTGATCCCCTGAAACCGGCTCATAGACGCTCCTGAAAGCCGCAAGCCCGATTCGCGGCGCGGCGATTATGCCGGGAGGGACGGGTTACGACAATGTGCGGCCTCATTGGAGGCGACGACAATCATCTGCCCTTGGCTGCCACCATAGCTCGGTATTTTACCTCGAGGCGGTCGAAGATCTGTGCGGCGGGTTTGACGCGGCCAGCATCGGCGTCGGCTATGCCCCGCGCGATTGACGCGTCAAGCGCAGCAAGGATTGGCTGCAAGGCCTCCATCTCCGGGCGCAGGCGGAATTTCATTCCTTGTTTTGAGCCGTAAGTTTTGCATCCAGCCGCGTGTGGATGCGCTCAAAGGCCTGCTCGCCGTCAACGGGGTCGTCGCTGGCAAGGCCCGCATCCCACTGGCGGCCAAGTTCCTCCACTTCGTCCGCTGACCGCACATTCGCTATGGCCCTGTTCTCTATATATTCTGATGGTAGGCAAGGTCGCCGCCGCCAACAAGAAATTTTTGACGTCAAAAGCGGCGCCGTAAAGCTCTGAATCAGGCGGCTAGGCCCCCGCTTTCCCCCTCGCGTGCTTTTATGCCGCATCGGGCGCGCTGAAACGCCGTGTTGCGCTGGCGCGGGGTTTATGGTTGGAACAGGGTCAGGTAATTTATGCGATGATCCGACCTCCAGCGTGCGTCATGCGTTGGTTGGAAAGCCGGGCGGGAGCTGAGATTCTAATGATGTTTCAAACGAAGAGCCGCAAAGCTGTTCAAGGCCTCGCCGCACTGGCGGGCGCAAATCTGACGGGCGCGTTTCTTTTCGCCGGCTCTGCTTTCGCGCAGGCCGCAGATTTCGTGATCGGCGCGCCGCGGCCAAACCAGATGGGCCTTCCCGTCGCGGTTACGCCAATCGCCCGCGAGATGAACTTCTTCCATGACGCGATTCTGCTGCCGATCATCACTGTGATCTGCCTGTTTGTACTGGCGCTGCTCGTCATCGTGGTCTCGAAGTTCAACGAGAAAGCGAACCCGACGCCCTCGCGCACCACCCATCACACCGGCCTGGAAATAGCCTGGACGATTATTCCAGTGCTGATTCTCGTGGTCATTGCGGTCCCCTCGTTCCGCCTGCTGAACAACCAGTTGACCATGCCCGACGCCGATATGACCATCAAGGTTACGGGCAATTCGTCGTGGGCGTGGACGTGGACCTATCCCAAGGACGAGGGCGGCGGCTTTGAATTTCAGGCCCGCCTTCTCGATCAGGACAAGCTGGCTCCCGGCAAGCTGAAATTGCTCGACGTCGACAACGAAGCGGTGGTGCCGGTCAACAAGACGGTCCGCCTGCAAGTGACCGCCGACGTCGTGGGCGTTATCCACGGTTTCGTGATCCCCTCGTTCGGCGTCCGTATTGACGCTGTTCCCGGCCGCCTGAACGAGACGTGGTTCAAGGCCGAGCGCGAGGGCGTGTACTATGGCCAGTGCTCGAAGATCTGTGGCAAGGATCACGCCTACATGCCGGTCGTCATTCGCGTCGTCAGCGAAGAGGCCTACAAGGTCTGGCTGGAGAAGGCCCGCAAGGAATATGCGCAAACAGAGAGCCCCGTTCGCGTCGCCGACGCGTCCGCCGCGCGCTGAATCTTTGCGTAAGCTGAAAATTTTTGATCGAGGATAGACAGATGGCAAGTCAATCAGAGGCCCATCACGCAGAGGCCCCGCATGGCGATCACGCGCACGGCACGCCCACGGGCTGGCGCCGCTACATGTATTCGACCAATCATAAGGACATCGGCACGCTCTATCTGATCTTCGCGATCTTCGCGGGCCTCATCGGCGCCGCGATGTCGATTGTGATGCGCATGGAGCTGGCGGGAACCGGCCTTGGCGTGTTCCCGTGGATCTCGCAAATCCTGGCGGGAGACGGCTCTATCGACGCCGCCAAGCACATGTACAATGTGTTCATCACCGGGCACGGCATCATCATGATCTTCTTCATGGTCATGCCGGCGCTGATCGGGGGCTTTGGAAATTGGTTCGTCCCGCTGATGATCGGCGCGCCGGACATGGCCTTCCCGCGCATGAACAACATTTCGTTCTGGTTGTTGCCGGCCTCTTTCCTGCTGCTCGTCACCTCGATGTTCGTCGAAGGCGCGCCTGGCATGAACGGTTTTGGTGGCGGCTGGGTCATGTATCCGCCGCTCTCGTCCAACGCCGGCCATCCCGGCCCGTCGATGGACTTCGTGATCCTGTCGCTGCATCTGGCCGGTGCCTCATCGATCCTCGGTGCGATCAATTTCATCACCACGATCTTCAACATGCGCGCGCCGGGCATGACCCTGCATCGCATGCCGTTGTTTGCGTGGTCGGTGCTCATCACCGCATTCCTGCTCGTGCTGTCGCTGCCGGTTCTGGCGGGCGCCATCACGATGTTGCTGACGGACCGCAATTTCGGCACGGCGTTCTTTGACCCGGCTGGCGGCGGCGATCCGATCCTGTTCCAGCATTTGTTCTGGTTCTTTGGTCATCCGGAAGTCTACATTCTCATCCTTCCCGGCTTTGGCCTGATCAGCCACATCATCTCGACTTTCTCGCGTAAGCCCATTTTCGGTTATCTGGGCATGGCTTACGCGATGGTGGCGATTGGCGCGGTTGGCTTCGTCGTGTGGGCTCACCACATGTATACGGTCGGCCTGTCGCTCAACACGCAGCGCTATTTCGTGTTCGCCACGATGGTGATTGCGGTGCCGACCGGCGTGAAAATCTTCTCATGGATTGCGACGATGTGGGGCGGGTCGATCTCGTTCCGCACGCCGATGCTGTGGGCGGTTGGTTTCATCTTCCTGTTCACGGTGGGCGGCGTCACCGGCGTCGTGCTTGCGAACGCGGGCATCGATCGTCAGTTGCACGAAACCTATTACGTGGTCGCCCACTTCCATTACGTGCTGTCTCTGGGCGCCGTGTTCGCGTTATTTGCGGGCTTCTACTACTGGTTCCCGAAAATGTCGGGCTACATGTACAACGAGATGCTCGGCAAGATTCACTTCTGGATGATATTTGTGGGCGTGAACGTCACGTTCTTCCCGCAGCATTTCCTCGGGCTCGCGGGCATGCCGCGCCGCTACGTGGATTACCCGGAAGCGTTCCTGCTGTGGAACCAGATCTCGTCGTACGGCTCGTATCTGTCGGGCATTGGCGCGCTGTTCTTCCTCTACATCGTGTGGGACGCCTTCGCGAAAAAGCGTCTGGCTGGCGACAATCCGTGGGGCGTTGGCGCCACGACGCTGGAATGGACGTTGCCCTCGCCGCCGCCGTTCCATCAATACGAGACGCTGCCGCGCATCACCGGCTCGGATCACTAAGCATTCTCCGGCGGCCCTTTGGTCGCCGGATCCTTCCCTAGAGCGGCGCGAAGAGTGCGCCGTTCCAGAGAGGGCTCCGCAACAGGACGTGTCTACCCGTTGCAACCTTGTTGAGCGTCTCGACTGCAAACACAGGTCGGTTGAATGAGCTTCGTCACGCAACATGATGGATTGTCAGACAGCATGCGCATCGACATGCGCGTGTCTTGCGCGCGTCCGTCAGATTATCTCGCGCTTCTGAAGCCGCGCGTGATGTCGCTGGTCGTGCTCACAGCGCTGGCCGGCATGCTGATTGCTCCGCAGCCGCCCCACCCGGTGATTGGGTTTGCCGCGCTGCTGGCGATCGCCGTTGGCGCCGGCGCCTCGGGCGCGCTCAATATGTGGTATGATGCGGACATTGACGCCTTGATGGCGCGCACTGCGACGCGGCCTGTGCCTTCGGGCCGGGTGACGGCGGACGAGGCGCTCGCCTTCGGTCTAGTCCTGTCCGCATTGTCAGTTTTCACGCTTTGCGTGGTGTCGAACTGGCTGGCGGCGGGCTTGCTCGCTTTTACGATCTTTTTTTACGCCGTGATTTATACGATGTGGCTCAAGCGCTCGACGCCGCAGAACATCGTCATCGGCGGGGCGGCAGGCGCCTTTCCGCCGATTGTGGGCTATGCGGCCGCGACGGGCTCAGTGTCGATCGAATCGGCTGTGTTGTTTGCGATCATCTTCATCTGGACGCCGCCGCACTTCTGGGCGCTGGCGCTCGTCAAGGCTGAGGATTACGGCCGCGCCGGCGTGCCGATGATGCCCAACGCTCTGGGACCGGACCGCACCCGGCTGGAGATTCTGATTTACTCCATCGTGCTCGCCCCGGTAGGCGTTCTGCCCGCGCTGATGGGTTTTGCCTCACTGGTCTATGGAATCGTGGCCACGCTCGGCGGACTGGCGATGCTGTTCTACGCATGGCGCGTCTATCGCCAGCGCGAGGGCGAGAGCGCCCGCAAGGCGTGCATGTCGTTGTTTGGCGTGTCTATCCTTTATCTTTTCGCGCTGTTTTTGGTGATCGTCATCGAGAACGGCCCCGCCGCTCTGGTCGTTCGCGCGTTCAGCGCAGCGTTCGCCTGAGGCGCGCACATGAGAGGCGTCATGACTGAACCCCACGATCCCGGCCAGCAGGACAGCCGCTACCGGCTCACCCCGGAGCAGGCCAAAAGCCGCCGCTCGCGCAATATCGCCATCGCTTTGTCGGTGTCGTTTCTGGTCGTGCTTTTCTACGTCGTGACCGTCGCCAAACTCGGCCTCGGCGTTTTGAACAAGGGATGGTGAGGACGCAATGAGCGACAATCGCGAAGCTTCTCATGCCAGTCAGCCTGCTCCGCAAAGCGAGGCCTCGAAGCGCAGCGACGCCCGCATCGCGTATTCGGTTGCAGGCGCAGCGTTTCTGATGCTGGGCCTGTCGTTCGCCGCTGTGCCGCTCTATGACATGTTCTGCCGCGTGACTGGATTTGGCGGTACGCCGCGCGTTGCGCTTGAGGAGGCGGCCAATCTTGGCGAGCGCACCCTGACGGTGCGTTTTGACTCCAACGTCGGCGCCGGCCTGAACTGGTCCTTCGAGCCGGAAGTGGGCTCGATGCGCTTGCGCACCGGGCAGACTGCGACCGTGTTTTACAAGGTCACGAACCGCTCTGACAAAGAGACCCTCGGTATCGCGACCTATAACGTCGCGCCCAATGCCTTTGGTCCCTGGTTCAATAAGATTTCCTGCTTCTGCTTCACCGAGCAGACGCTTGGGCCGGGCGAGAGCATGGACATGCCAGTCGTGTTCTTCCTCGACCCCGAGCTGGAAAAAGCCGAGACCATGCGACGGATGGAGAGCGTGACGCTATCCTATACGTTCATGGCCGTGAAGACGAAGACGGCGCAGGTTGCCAGCGACAAGACGCAGCAGCCGCCTCTTTGAGGTCAAAACGCATCCGCCGTCTTGACTTCAGGGCGACGAATGGCCAAACGCCCATATCGGGCATCTAACGAGCGGCCGCTGCCGGAGGCGGCCAGACGACGACGAGGAAAGCATCATGGCTGACGGCCACGCGAAACCAAACCACGATTACCACCTTGTCGATCCCAGCCCATGGCCGCTGATTGGTTCGGTGTCTGCTTTCGTGTCGGCGGTGGGCGCCGTCGCCTGGATGAAGTCGATGCCGCTCTTTGGCGTCCAGATGGGCGCTTACGTGTTTGGCGCGGGTATGCTGGGCGTGCTCTACACGATGGCCGGGTGGTGGATCGACGTTGTGCGCGAGGCCGAGAGCGGCTTCCACACCCGCGTGGTGCAGATCCATCACCGCTATGGCATGATCTTGTTCATCGCCTCGGAAATCATGTTCTTCGTCGCCTGGTTCTGGGCGTTCTTTGACGCCAGCCTGTTCTACAATGAGGTCGGGCAATACGCCCGCGTTGAGGCCACCGGTGGAATCTGGCCCCCAAAGGGTCTTGAAGTGTTTGATCCGTGGCATCTGCCGCTGCTCAACACGATCATCCTGCTGACCTCTGGCACCACGGTAACCTGGGCGCATCATGCGCTGCTGACCGGCGACCGCGAGGGCGTGAAGAAGGGGCTGATCTTCACAATCATCCTTGGCGCTCTGTTCTCCTTCGTGCAGGTCTATGAATACATGCACGCGCCGTTCGTGTTCAAAAATTCGATCTATGGCGCGACCTTCTTCATGGCGACCGGTTTCCATGGCTTCCACGTGTTCGTGGGAACCATCTTCCTGGGCGTCTGCCTGTTGCGCGTCTACAAGGGCCATTTCACGCCCAAGCAGCATCTGGGCTTCGAGTTCGCTGCCTGGTACTGGCATTTCGTGGACGTTGTGTGGCTGTTCCTGTTCGTTGCCATCTATGTCTGGGGCAATTGGGGCGCGCCGGTCGCGGCGCACTGATTGCCAGACGCGCCAACATTCGGGCGGCCTTCGGGCCGCCCTTTTGCGTTAAGAGGGTAGCCCGATGAGGAATGCAACATGAGCAAGCCTGATTACCCTCTCAAATCGCCCTATGCGACAGGCCTGTCCGGGCGCTGTCCGCGTTGCGGCAAAGGGCGGATGTTCAAGGGCCTGCTCCAGATTGCGCCGACTTGCGAGGTCTGCGGGCTTGATATGAAATTTGCCAACGAGACTGGCGACGGCCCGGCTGTGTTCGTCACGCTGTTTGCAGGTTTCTTCGTTCTCGGCCTCGTGCTCTGGATGGAGCTGACATGGCAGCCTTCGGTCTGGGTCTATGTGCTGGTCTTTGCGCCCTTGACCCCGCTCATTTGCGTGGGCGCCCTGCGATTGCTGAAGGGGCTGCTGATCGCGCTGCTCTACGTCAACAAGGCAGAGCAGGGACGGCTGCAATGAAGGCCCTCAAGAAAGCTCTCAAGAAAGCTCCCATGGCCCCTCAGCGCGCCGCGCTCAAAGGCCTGATCGCGCCGGGCCTGGTCACCGCCCTTGCGCTGGCTGCGCTCGTCTCGCTGGGCAATTGGCAGATGCAGCGGCTGGCCTGGAAAGAGGGAATCATTGGGCGAATGGGCGCGCGCATTCACGCAGCGCCCCAGCCGCTGCCAGCGCCGCAAGACTGGGCGGCGCTTCAGCCCCTCGATTACGAATATCGCCGCGTCACCGCCAATGGCGTGTTCGATCATGCGCGCGAAGTGCGCGTGTTCCATGCGGCGGGCGGGATAATGCGCGAGCCCGGCTGGCTGGTGCTCACCCCGCTGGCTTTGCCATCTGGCGCGCAGGTGATCGTCAATCGCGGGTTCGTGCCGCTGGCGAAGGCCGATGCGGGTACGCGCCCGCAGGGCCAGCTCGCGGGAGATGTTCAGGTCAGCGGCCTGATGCGCGCGCCCGAGCCGCGCAATCCGTTCACGCCCGCCGATCAGCCGCAAAAGCGCGAATGGCATGTGCGCGACCCCATCAGCATCGCCGCCCATTTCGAGTTGAAGAACGCCGCGCCGTTTCTGATCGACGCCGACGATGCAGGCGTGCCGGGAGGTTTGCCCAAGGGCGGCGCCACGAATTTCAGGATCGCGAACAATCATCTGTCCTATGCCCTGACATGGTATGGCCTTGCGCTGACGCTGCTTGGCGTTTTCGCCGTGTTCGCATGGCGGCGCCTGCGTTCGCCCCGCGCTGAATAGGCCTCAGGCCGGGCGCGTCTTCCACGTCACCATCGCCACCGCAATCACCACCAGCGCCATGCCGAATATGGAGACGGGCGCCAGCGTTTCGCCAAACATGAAATACGCCAGTAAAGCCGTCGTCGGCGGCACGAGGAAGAAGAGACTGGCCACTTCGGCCGCCGCCCCGCGCCGGATCAGCACGAACAAAACCGAGATCGTGCCTACCGACAAAACGAAGCACAGCCACGCCATCGAGGCGATGAACGAGGGCGTCCAATCTGCGCGAAAGCCCTCCCAAAAGGCCAGCGGCAGCACGACGAGCGCCGAGGCCATGAACTGCACCACCGAACCGGTGCGCAAATCCATCGCGCCGCCAAAGTGCTGCTGCCACAGCGTTCCAGCCGTCATGCACACGACCGAGAGGAACGCGTAGAACATGCCCAAAGGCGTGCCTAAACCCAGCCCGAGCTTGTTCCACACGACGAGCACCACGCCGAAAAATCCAAGCGCCAGCCCCGCCCATTGACGCCCGCTCACGCGCTCGCCCAGAAACGGCGCGGCGAAGACAGCCGTCAGAACCGGCTGCATGCCAGCCATCAAAGACGACACGCCCGCCTCGACGCCGACATACATCGCGCCGAACGTGGCGCTGAGGTATCCCGCATGGACCAGCACGCCGCCGATGGCGAGCGGGACCAGCGCGCGCAGCGGCGGCCATGGCGCACGCGCCGCGAACGCCAGAAGCGTCAGCACCGCAGCCACAATCAAAAACCGGTAAAGCAAAAACGTGAACGGCGCCGCGTCCTGCAAACCCTGCTTGCCGGCGATAAAGCCTGTCGACCAGAAGAACACGAAGATCGCCGGCAAAGCCGAATAGACGAGCGCGTTATTGCGTGATTCTTGTTTGGGCTCGCTCATCATCGCGTCCGATCTCAAGTTTTGGTCCTCGCCAGTCGCGCGCCGGGCCTGATCCAGCTATACAGCGAGTGCGGTTGCGCAGGCCAGCCCTTGAGCCGGCGCCAAAGGCGGAGCGTAAAATGCCTGATCTGGTTCAGCTGGGCGAAGACCTGCGCAAGATTGACCGGCTGATCATGGATCTGGTCAAGCGGCGCATGGACGTCGCGCATCTGGTTGCACAGGAAAAGCAGCGCACCGGGGGCGTGATGTATCGCCCCGACATCGAGGACCAGCGGATCGCCCAGATCGGCGAACACGCGCAGGCTATCGGCCTCAACCCGCATATGGCGCGTGCGCTTTTGTATTTTCTCATCGCCGAATCCTGCAAGGAGCAGACGATCCTGCTTGAATCGCAGGCCGGCGTAGCCAACGCGCCCGAGGCCGAGCGGCTGAAGGACAATCTCTTGCGCCTGACCGAGATGGTGGCGCCGGGCTACGACGCCCGCGACGGGCAGTCGAAATTCGCCAGTCAGGCCTTCGCCGCCTACGAGCTTGATCTGATTCGCCATGAGGTCGCAGCGCTCCCCATGCGCGGGCTTGGTCTCGATCTGGGCTGCGCGACCGGGCGGATCGCGCTGGAGCTTGGAGCCTCGTTCGCGCAGGCGGCAGGCTATGATTTAAGCCCGCACATGGTGGAGGCGGCGCGCGCCAACGCGCGGGCTTTGGGGGCCACGAATGTGGCCTTCGCACAGCTCGATCTTGATGCACAGGATCTGCCCCATGCCGATTCCAGTGCGTCGTTCGTCGTGATGAATCTGGGCACCGCCAGCGACGTCAGCAATTTGCCAAGAGTGCTGGCCGAGATCGCCCGCGTGCTGGCGCCTGGCGGGCGCTTTGTGTTGACGTTCTACAATGCCGACGCGCTGCTTTATAAAATGGGCTTCCTGCCATGGGTGGCGAGCCTTGAAGCCGTGGTCAATCCGTACACCAATTGCCTCGACGTGAAGATCGGCGGCGCGCCGATGCCGGTGCATGCGCAGCTCTATTCAGAGGCGCAGGCGCGCGCTTTGATGCCTGCCGGACTGTGCGTCGACAATGTGATGAGCTTTCCGCAAATCGCCGCCATCATGCCCGATGAGGTGCTGGGCGACGACAAGGTCCGCGCTTCAATCGACAAGCTGGATCGCGAACTCGCCAAAGGCGCGGATGGTTCGCACGCCGGCGCCTATCTGGTTATGCGCGGCGCGCGGGTTTCGGAATAGGTGGGCTCCCCTCCAAGTCATCCCGGCGAAGGCCGGGATCCAAGGCAGGCCATGAGCTCGCAGCTTATCGTGGGTCCCGGCCTTCGCCGGGATGACGCGGGTCGCGGTCCATAGAAGGCGTTCTATTCCGCCGCATCCACCATCTGCTCTGCCGCGCCCAGATCCACGCTCACCAGCTGCGAGACGCCGCGCTCGGCCATTGTCACGCCGAACAGGCGGTCCATGCGGGCCATGGTGATCGGGTTGTGGGTGATGGTCACGAAGCGCGTGTCGGTCTTCTTGGCCATCTCGTCGAGCAGATTGCAGAAGCGCTCCACGTTGGCGTCGTCGAGCGGCGCGTCCACTTCGTCGAGCACGCAGATCGGGGACGGGTTGGTGAGGAACACCGCAAAGATCAGCGACATCGCGGTCAGCGCCTGCTCGCCGCCTGACAGCAGCGTCATCGTCTGCGGCTTCTTGCCGGGCGGGCGGGCGAGAATCTCAAGGCCAGCCTCCAGCGGATCGTCGGATTCAACGAGCTGCAATTCAGCCGCGCCGCCGCCAAACAAAGTGGTGAACAGCTCTTTGAAATGCCCGTTCACGACGTCGAACGCCGCTGTCAGGCGCTCGCGGCCTTCCTTGTTGAGGTTCTGGATCGCCAGCCGCAACTTGCGGATCGCCTCCACCAGATCGTCGCGCTCGGCCACCATTTTATCGCGGCGGGCCTCGATTTCGGTGAGTTCGTCATCGGCGCGCAGGTTCACGGCGCCAAGGCGCTCGCGGTCGCCCTTCAGCTCTTCAAGCTTGCGGGTGATCGCATCGATCTCGGGCAGCTTGTCGCCGGGCGTAATGCCTGCCATCGCGGGCAGGCCTTCGGGCGTGCATTCCAGATCGTTGGCGATGGTGCGCACGATGTCTTCGTGGCGCTGGCGCAGGCCTTCCACACGCGATTCGGAGCGGGCGCGCTCCTCGCGCACATGGGCCATGGAATCGAGCGCAAGGCGGGCGATGCGGTCGGATTCGGCCAGCTGCGTCTCGGCCTGCGCGCGATTGTCGGAGGCGAGCTTGCGGCCTTCCTCGGCCTGGTCGATCTCGTTGATAAGGGCGCGGCGGCGCTCCAGAAACAGCTCGGGGGCTTCCGCCAGTTCCATCTGCTCTTCGCGGGCCTCTGAAATGCGCTCCTCAAAATCGGCGATCTGCTTGTTGGCGGAGCCGCGCCGTCCATCCCAGGATTGGCGCTCGGTGGCTATGGCCTGCCGACGCTGGGCGCGAATTTGACCCTCGCGGGCCAGCCCCTGCACGGCGGCGCGAGCCTCGGACGTCTCTGCGCGGGCATGGGCGGCGGAGGCTCGGGCCTTTTCCAGTTTGCTTTGCAAGGCCTGCGTGGCGGCCAGCGTTTGCAGGGCTTCCTCAGCCTCCATCCGTGTGTTTGCGGCCTCGTCGCGGCTTTGCGACAGGCGGTTGGCGCCTTCCTCCAAAGCCGACATGCGGGCGGCGACCTGACCGCGCTTGCGCTCCACGGCGGCGGAGGCCTCGCGCGCTTCGGCCAGCGCCTTCTGGCGTTCGCGCACGTCGGCGCGGGCCTGCGCCTCGGTCTGTCCAGCCAGCTTTAATGCGTCCTGCGCGGCGATATGGCGGGCCTTGAGGGCCTCGGCCTCGATGCGTGCGAGTTCAGCCTGTTCAATCAGCTCGCCAAGGCGGTTCTTTTCCACGAGGCGGCGCGCGGCGGGCGTGGGGGCTTCGGCGGCGGCCACAAAGCCGTCCCAGCGCCACAGATCGCCCTCTTTGGAGACGAGCCGCTGGCCGGGCTTCAGGAGCTTCTGGAACTGGGCGCCGTCGGCGCGCACCACGATGCCGATCTGGTTGAGGCGGCGGGCGAGTTGCGCGGGCGCCTGAACCAGGCTCGAAAGCGCGGCCACGCCCGGCGGCAGAGTCGGATCGTCGGCGGGCGGAGACTGGCCCCAATGGGCTGGGGCGGAGGAATTTGTGGAGGCGTCGAGATCGTCGCCAAGGGCTGCGCCAAGGGCTGCCTCATAGCCCTTTTCGACCTTTATTTCGTCAACGACCGGGGGCCAGAGATCGCTCTCGGCGGTGGCCAGAAGCTTGGAGAGGGTGCGGGTTTCCGTCTCAAGCCGCTGCGCCTTGCGCTCGGCCTCGGTGAACGGCTCGCGCGCGGCGGCCTCCAGCTCGCGGGCCTCCCCGTGCGCGTCTTCGGCGCCCATAGCGGCCTCTTCGGCCATGTCGAGGCCGGCTTGCGCTGATTCCAGACGCTCGGCGGCGGCCTCAAAATCTTCCGCGCTGCCGCCCTGCTCGCGCAACGCGTCGAGCTCGCGCACGACGTTGGCCAGCTCGCCCTCAAAGCGGCGCAAGCGCTGGTCTTCGGCGGCCAACGCCTGCTCCAGCGCGCTGCGGCGGGCGTTCAGATCGGCGAGCGCCGCTTGCGCCTGCGCCAGCGCGGCCTCGCAATCGCTCAACCGGCCTTCGGCGTCGGCGAGCTTTTCCTTGGCCTCCCAATCGCTCTCTTCGGAGGCCTCCGATGCGGCCTGTAGATCCTCTTCCTCGGCGTCGAGCCGCGCCAGCACGCTGGCGGCGTCCTCGATCAGGGCGCGTTCGCGCGCAAGGTCGCGATCCAATTGCACAAGGCGGCGCTCGATCTCCAGCCCGCGCTGTTTGGCGCGTTCCTCCTCGCCCTCAAGCTGTTCGCGCGCCAGCACGAGGCGCTGCAGGGTTGCGCCCGCTTTGGCCTCGGCGTCGCGCAGGGGCGGCAATTGATAGGCGGCGATGGCTTGCAGCTTGGCCGCTTCCGCCTGTTGCAGCGTGCGGTCCTCGACCTCGCGCACGTCGGCCAGAAGTTTGGCTTCCGCCTCGGACAGCTGCTGGCCGATGTCGCGATGCGAGAGATAGAGCAAAAGCGCTTCGTTGCGGCGGATGTCGGTCGCCAGATTCTTGTAGCGTCCGGCCTGGCGGGCCTGCCGCTTCAGGCTCTCGCACTGTGAATCAAGCTGCTTGATGACGTCTTCGAGCCGGTTGAGATTGTCCTCGGCGCCCTTCAGGCGCAGCTCTGCCTCGTGGCGGCGCGAGTGCAAACCGGCCACGCCCGCAGCCTCTTCCAGAATGCGGCGGCGCTGTTGCGGCTTGGCGGAAATGATCTCGCCGATCATGCCCTGACGCACCATGGCCGGGGAGCGGGCGCCGGTGGAGGCGTCGGCAAACAGCAATTGCACGTCGCGGGCGCGCACTTCCTTGCCGTTGATGCGATAGACTGAGCCCTGCTCGCGCTCGATGCGGCGGGTCACGTCCAGAACGTCGGAATCGTTGAAGGCGGCGGGCGCGGTGCGGTCGGAATTGTCAAGCTGCAAGCCCACTTCCGCGATATTGCGCGAGGGGCGATTGCCCGAGCCCGAGAAGATCACGTCGTCCATGCCCGAGGCGCGCATCGACTTGTAGGAATTCTCGCCCATGACCCAGCGCATGGCTTCGACAAGGTTCGATTTGCCGCAACCGTTCGGCCCCACCACGCCAGTCAGGCCGGGCTCGATCTGGAAATCTGTCGCCTCGCAGAAGCTTTTAAAGCCGACGAGCCGCAAGCGGTTGAACTTCATGCCTAAATTCCTGACGCCACCAATGCGCCACGCCGACGCAGGCCATTGGCCGCTGCGCCGACTACGCCTTGAACGGGGTTTTGGAGCGCTCGCGCGCCACGCCTCCAAGCCGTCATAAACGAGGGCTGGAAGCAAGTCCGGCCGGGCAGATTCCTGTGCGAAACGGGCCTATTTCAGGAACGGCAGGATCGCTTTCTCCATCTCCGCCATGGACAACGCGCCGACCTGACGCTGGCCGTTGATGAAGAACGTGGGGGTGGAACTGACCGCGAATTTTTCAGTCGCGATGTCGCGCGCCTTGGTCATCTTGTCGTAAAGCGCTGAATCCTTGAGGCAGGCCTCGAATTTCTCCTGCGACAGGCCGGTCTGGCGCAGAAGCCCCGAGAGGCTGGCGACGGGCTTGTCGTTCATCCAGGCTTTTTGTTGGGCAAACAACAGGTCAACGACGGGATAGCGCTTGTCGTCGCCCGAGCAGCGGGCCAGCATATAGGCGGCCAGATCGACGTTGTTGAGCGGAAACTCGCGCAGCACGAACCGCACCTTGCCGGTGTCGATGTACTTTGTTTTCAGCTCTTTGAACGTCGTATTGTGGAACGTGGCGCAATGCGAGCACGTGGTGGAGGCGTATTCGACGATGGTGACGGGGGCGGCCTTGTCGCCCAGCCACAGGTCCGGCAGCGGGCCCTCCTGCAACAGCGTCTCAGGCGAAACGTTTGCGCCCTGCGCCAGAGCCGGCAGCGGCGACAAAGCGGCGATGGCGATGGCGGAGCCGGTCAGCTCCAGAGCGCGGCGCCGGGTGGGGAGGAAATTCGTCGCCATTAATCAATCCGATCTGCTGAAGGCCCGAACGGGCGTCGTTGAAAATCTATAGCCACAATGTGGCGAGTCGCGGGACAGGCGCAAGGCCCCTGTGGACCGCCCGCTTTCCGGGCATTGCAAAGAAAGCGGGCTGGAAGCCCGCGGTTCATCGCGCCTAAATCCGCTTCTTGTCCGACAGCGCCGCCGCGCCAAGCCTCGTCAGCGCCGCCCGCAAAGCCTCGTCCTCAATCGGGGCGGCGGCAGCCTGCGCCTGCTCCGCAGCCTTCGGGTCGATGACCAGCAGCGCGCGGCGGGGGCGGGCCTGCCCGATAGGCCCCTGCCGCAGGCCAATGCGGCCCACGCAGCGCCAGCCGAGCCGGGCGTTCACCCGCTCGATGATATTGGGCGCCAGATGCTGGAACTCCAGCGCAAACGCGCTCTCCACCCGCACCAGCAGGGTGGAAGGCTCAATCGGCGCGTCGGGCGGGCGTTGGGGCGCGCGGGGAGTCCATTGCAGCCGCAACGGCTCGCTGGCCGCCGCCAGCCGGGCGCCGACGATGTCGGGCCAGTGCAGGATAATGTCGCTCTCGCCAAACCCCTGCTTGGCCGCTACCGGCCCCATGGCTTTGCCCACGAAGTCCGCCAGCGGCTTGGCCCAGAATTTTTTGCGGGGCTGCGAAGTCCAGGGCTGCGAGGCCATTGAGGCTAGAACCCCTCAGGCCGGCCCGCCGCCGCCACCAGCAGCGGCTTGCCTTCGAACAGGCGCCTTGCGATGCGGTTGACGTCGGCCATTGCCACAGCCGCAACCAGGCCATTGCGGGCGTCCAGAAACTCCACCGGATAGCCGTCCGTCTGCATGGCGACCAGATGCCCGGCGATCTTGGTCGATGTGTCGAAGCGCAGCGCATACGAGCCGATGAGGTATTTTTTGGCCTTCTCCAGCTCGTCCTCGCCGGGGCCGTCGGTCAGCAGCTTGTCGATTTCTTCCTGGATCACGGCCAGCGATTCGGCGGCGCGTTCGTTCTTGGTCGAGGTGCCGCCGATGAATTGCGCGCTGTGGTCGCGGTTCATCAATTGTGAATAGACCGAATAAGCGAGGCCGCGCTTCTCGCGCACTTCCTTGAACAGGCGGGCGGAGAACGAGCCGCCGCCCAAAATGTGGTTCAGCACCACGGCGGCCATGTAATCGGGATCGTGGCGAGGCACGCCGGGCAGGCCGAAGCGGATCGTGGTCTGCGGCACATCGACGTCGATGATGGTGGGCTTTGCGCCAAAGGCCGGGGTGATCTCCGGCGCGTCCACGACGGCGGATTTTGCGGGCAGGGCGCCGAACGTCTTGTCGATGAGCGCGGCCAGACGCGCGGCGTCAATGGCGCCGACGGCGGCGATCTTCAGATTGTCGCGGGCGAGCGCCGCGCGATGGAAGGCGACGAGATCGTCGCGCGTGATCGCGGGAATGGTGTCGAGATCGCCCTTGGTGGGGCGCCCGTAGGGATGGTCGCCGAAGGCTGCGATTCGGAAAGCTTTCGCGGCCAGCGAATTTGGGTCTTGCGCGTCGTGCTTGTGGCCGGCGACGATCTGCGAGCGCACGCGCTCAATTGATTCCACCTCGAGGCGTGGCTCGCAAATCGCCACGCGGGCCAGCTCAAACGCTGCATCCATATGGCGCGAGAGCGTCTTCATCTGGCCGGAAAAATTATCGTGGCTCTCGTGGAAGGAAATCTCAACCGCCTTGTCGTCGAGCGCGCGGTGGAAAGCGTCGGAATCATAAGGCCCGGCGCCTTCGTCCAGCAGGCCCGACAACATATGCGCCACGCCAGCTTTGCCCTTGGGGTCCTGACTGGAGCCGCCCTTGAACGCAAAATCGAACGCCAGCATCGGCACCGCATAATCTTCCACCAGCCAGGCCTCAAGGCCGAGCGGCGTGACGATTTTCTGCACCCGCGCGGCATAGGTGGCAGCGGGCTGTGCGGAGGCTGACGTGTCTTTCAGAGCGGTCATGAAGCGTTCCGGATTGCGCGTGCGATTAACGCAGGCGGGAGGTGCAGGCGGAAGAAAAGCAAGGCGGCGTTATGCCGCCCCGCTCTCGTATGTAACCTGCGTCAAGCCGCCGCACTCTCTTCTTCGGGCATCAGATAGGCGGTGACGCAGCGCTTGCGCGTCAGCCATTTGGCGATCACGGCGCGCACGTCTTCAGCCGTCACCGCGTCAATGCGATCAGGCCAGGTCTGCACGGCTTCCACCGTCTCGCCGGTAGTGAGCGCCGCGCCATACCAGCGCGCCAGCATCGACTGATTGTCCTGCGCATAGACAGCGTCAGCGATCAGGCGCGTCTTGGCGCGTGCGAGATCTTCCTGCGCCACAGGCTCGCGCGCCATTTGGCCGATGATGGCCTCAACCGCCGCGTCGAGCTGTTCCAGCGTGGCTTCAGGGGTCGGGACCGTCCAGACGTAGAAGCCTGAATCATCCAGCGCCGTGCCATAGAAATAAGAGCCCGCCGACACCGCGACGCGATCTTCCATCACGAGCTTGCGATAGAGCAGGCTGGTGGGACCTCCGCCAATGAGGTGGGCCGCGATCTCCAAAGCTTCCGCGTCGCCCGCCTCCGCCGTACGATAGGAGGGCACGAGATAAACCCGCTGGTGCGTGGGCTGTTCGACCTTTGCATCGCTCAACGTGACGATACGATGGGCGCGGGGAGCAGGCTCGCGCGGGCGCGAGCGCACCGGCGCCTTGCCGCGTGCGGGCAATTTGCCGTAGGTCGCCTGCGCAAGGCTCACCACTTCCTCAGCCGTCACGTCGCCGGCCACGATCAGGATCGCGTTTTCGGGCGTGTAGAAGCGCTCATAATAGGCGAGCGCGTCCTCGCGGTTGAGCGATTCAATCTCGTGCTGCCAGCCGATGATCGGCTTGCCGTAGGGGTGATGGGTGTAGAGCGCGGAATGCATAGCCTCGCCCAATTGCGCGCCCGGATCGCCGTCCGTGCGCATACGGCGCTCCTCCAGAACCACGTCGCGCTCTGGCGCCACGATCTCGTCGGTGAGGACGAGATTGGTCATGCGGTCGGACTCAAAATCCATCAGCACGCGCAAATGCTCTTTGGGCACGCGCTGGAAATAGGCGGTGTAATCGTTTGAGGTGAAGGCGTTTTCCTGGCCGCCAAGTTCGGCCACGACTTCGGAGAATTCCCCGATGGCGTGGTTCTTGGTGCCCTTGAACATCAGGTGCTCAAGAAAATGCGCGATGCCCGATTTGCCCAATGGATCGTCAGCTGAGCCGTTGCGATACCAGACCATGTGTGTGACCACGGGGGCGCGATGATCGGGGATGACGACAATTTCCATGCCGTTCTCAAGCCGGAAACTACCGATTTTGGGCCCGGCAGACGGGGTCGCAGCACCGCTCATGGCGGATGGAGTCAGCGAGGCGACGGCGGGAGCAGAAAAAACCGGGCTATGCATCAGGGGCGAACCTCCGAACCTGGACGCACCCTGCGGCGCGCCTCGCCCCTATATAGACACGAAGTGCGTCCACGTCAGGCGCCGCTTTTGCGCCTGACGCTATTAAAATCAAAAACGCTAATCGATATTCTCGCCGCGCTGGGCGGCCTCGCGACGGCGGGCCTCTTCGCGCTGCTGGGCGCGCGGGTCCATCGGATCGACTTCGCGGCGGGCTTCAAAGGTATATTTGACGGCGGTGGTCGGCTTGCGCATTCCGGTTGGCGGATCGGTCAAATTGCGACGCGTGGGCTCCTGTCCGGGGACAAGATCCTTCGACGTGTCGGCGCTCGCACGCACGCTCTTCAGCTTGCCCCAGAAGTCGCCTGGGTTGCAGAGGCGTTCGAGGCCGCCCTCCTCGCACTGTTCGGCGCCGGGATTGCGCGGTGCGCCGCCAGCGATGCGGCCCTTACGCAATTCTTCGACCGACAACGGCTTGTCGCTGTCGTCGCGTGGACGGCGGGAGCGCTCCTCCGCCTGCCTCTGGCGGCTGGTCTTGTCAAAATCCTGCGGCCACGCCTGATTACGGTCGCCCACGTTTGCGGCGGGCGGTGGCAATTGCGACAGATTCGGCGGTAAAACCAGAGGCGGGCGCTCGCGGTAGCGGATGACCGGCTTGTCATCTGGCTTGTCTATGGAGAACAGGCCGAGGCCAATGATGTTGGTGAGGGTATTGAAAATGTTCTCGTCGCCGTCGTCCAGCGCGCTGGCGCTCTGGCTGGGTCCAAAGCCAATCAACAAAACTGCGCCTGCCGCCGCCAGAGCGGAGCGGCGAAATTGCGGGCTCAAGAGGGAAGAACGAAGCGCCATGTAAACATCCCCTGACTCGCGGCCTAAGTTTGAGGCTCCAGCCTGTCCGCACTTCGCGGCAATTTGGAGGCGCTCAGGTTTCAGCCTTGTTCCGCCCGGAACTCTTGGGCGGAAAGAAGCTCTCATACAGGAGAAGAGCAACACCGGCAACGATGGCCACGTCCGCGATGTTGAAAACATACCAGGACAGGCGCCCGAACCTTTCCGTATCAAGGAAGAGGTAGAAGAAATCGGCGACCGCGCCATAAGCGTAGCGGTCGTAGGCATTTCCGAGCGCGCCGCCCACAATCAGCCCAAGCCCGCTGGCGATCAGCCTGTCCGGCTCCCGCCACAGCCAGACGCAAAGCCCGGCGGTGACCAGCAGCGTAACCCCAAGCAGCGTCCAGCGCCCGGCTTCCGTCTCTGCCGCAAACAGAGAATAGGAAATGCCCGGGTTCCACGCCATCACGAGATCAAGAAACGGCGCCACATGCACCGGCTGGCGCGCTGCGATGTCGTAGACAAAAAGCATCCAGAGCTTGTGCGCCTGATCGGCGATCAGGCACACGGCGGCAATAGAGAGCCCGAGAACACGGGCGCTCACGCCGGTTTAGCCTTCAGCTCGCGAAGCGCTTTTGCATCGCGCGGGCTCACGTCGGGAAACTCCGGGTCGGCGGTGGCGGGATCAAAATAGCGCCACGAGCGGGCGCATTTGACGCCGCTTGCACGGACGGGGACAACGCTGAAGCCGGGCGCCTCGGCATCGCAGAAGGCGCTCTCGGGGCCGTGGCCAGCCTCTAACGTCAGACCCGACGTGATGCAGACTTCCGCAAAATCGACGCTGGCGAGAATGGCGCGCGTGGCCTCATCCGCCACATAAACGACGGGCGTGGCCTCAAGCGAGGAGCCAATGCGCTTGCTGGCGCGCTCGATCTCAAGCGCCCCGGTGACGATGCGGCGCGCATTGCGGATGACGCGCCATTTGGCGGCCAGCTCGTCATTGCGCCAGTTAGCCGGTGTGGCGGGGAAGGTTTGCAGATGCACGGACGAATCCGCGCTGCCGGTGCGCGCGATAAACGCCTCCTCGCAGGTGAAGGCGAGGATTGGCGCAAACCATGTCGAGACGCGCTGGAAGATCTCGTCGATCACGGTCAGCGCAGCCTGCCGCGTAACGCTTGAGGGCGCATCGCAATAGAGCGAATCCTTGCGCACGTCGAAGTAAAACGCCGACAGATCGCTTGTCATGAACGCCGATAGCGCCGCGATCACGCGCTTGTAGTCAAAGCTCAGATAAGCCTCGCGCACAAGGGCGTCCAGCTCCACAAGGCGATGCAGCATCAGGCGTTCAAGTTCCGGCATGTCGTTGAAGGCGACGCGCTCGCTCTCCTTGAAATGAGCCAGCGAGCCCAGCATCCAGCGCATGGTGTTGCGCAATTTGCGATAGGTCTCGATGAACGTCTTCAAGATTTCGCGCCCGATGCGCAAATCGTCGGAATAATCGGAAGCCGCCACCCACAGGCGTAAAATGTCGGCGCCGGAATCCTTGATGACGGTTTGCGGCGCGACGACATTGCCAACCGATTTCGACATCTTCTGCCCCTTCTCGTCGAGCACGAAGCCGTGGGTCAAAACCACGTCATAGGGCGCGCGCCCGCGCGTGCCGCAGCTCTCAAGAAGCGAGGAATGGAACCAGCCGCGATGCTGGTCCGAGCCTTCCAGATACATGATCTCGTCGGCGCCGCCGTCGCGCACGCGCTTGATCCCGGCAAGCCCGGGGAAATGTTCGTCGTCCTCCAGCGTGAAGGCGTGCGTGCAGCCGGAATCAAACCAGACGTCGAGCACGTCGTCGATTTTCTCGTAATCGGCGACGTTATATTCGGGCGCCAGAAAACGCTCCGCGGCGCCGTCTGCAAACCATGCGTCGGCGCCTTCTTTTTCAAACGCCTGCGCAATGCGCGCGTTGACGATCTCGTCGATCAAAATCTCGTGGCCGCCCTTCTTCACAAAGACTGCGATCGGCACGCCCCAAGCGCGCTGGCGCGAGACAACCCAATCGGGGCGATTGGCGATCATGCCGTTGATGCGGTTCTCGCCAAACGCCGGCGCCCATCGGGTTTCTTTAATGGCCTTCAACGCCAGATTGCGCAGCGATGCGTTTGGCGTCTGCGGGAGCGGCTTGTCCATCGCGATGAACCATTGCGGCGTATTGCGGAAGATGACCGGCTTTTTCGAGCGCCACGAATGGGGATATTGATGTTTCAACTTGCCGCGCGCGATCAGGTTTCCAGCTGCCAGAAGCTCTGCGATCACGCAATCGTTGGCGTCGCCCTTTTTGCCCTTGTCGTCGATGACGCGCTTGCCCGCAAAGCCCGGCGCCTCAGCGGTGTAAAAACCGTCGGCGTCCACCGTGTAGGGGATTTTCGTGTCGATGCCGCGCGCAAGGAGTTCGCGCTGGTTGCTCATCCAGACGTCAAAGTCGTCGCGGCCATGGCTGGGCGCGGTGTGCACAAAGCCGGTGCCGGTGTCGTCCGTCACATGGTCGCCGTCAAACAGCGGCACGTCGAATTCATAACCCGCCACGCGATGGTTAAGCGGATGCGAGCAGGCCAGAATGTCCCGTGGATTAATGGCGCGCACGCGCTCGAAATTTTCAACGCGCGCCGTTTTGAACACGTCGGAGGCCAGACGATCCGCCAGAATATAAAGCCCGCCCACCTTGGCCCAATTGTCTGCTGCGGCCTCCGTCACGCGATAGAGGCTGTAGGCGATCTTGCGCGAGAACGAGATCGCGCGATTGGCGGGAATGGTCCACGGCGTCGTCGTCCAGATGACGACGGACGCCGCGTTGATGTCGGCGAACAATTCGTCGACGCCTTCAATGTCGAGCATCGCCTCGCCGCTTTGCTCCATCGCCGCGCGCGTCGCATCCACGCTGCGCTCGGCCAATGTGCGCACGGGGAAGGCGGTCCAGGTGGTGTCGCTGACGTGATCCTCGTATTCAACTTCCGCCTCGGCCAGAGCGGTTTTTTCAACCACGCTCCACATCACGGGTTTGGAGCCGCGATAGAGCAGGCCGTTGGCGGCGAACTTCATGATCTCGCGCGCAATCTGCGCTTCGGCGGGAAACGCCATGGTGGCGTAGGGATTAGCCCAATCGCCGGTGACGCCAAGGCGCACGAATTCCTCGCGCTGCACGCCCAGCCAATGGGCCGCATAGGCGCGGCATTCCTGCCGGAACGCGATCATCGCAGCGGGATTGCTGAAATCAGGCTTTGGCTTGCCCTTCGAGCGGTAATTGTCTTCCTCGATTTTCCATTCAATCGGCAGGCCATGGCAATCCCAGCCGGGAACATAATTGGAATCCTTGCCAAGCATCTGCTGGCTGCGCGTCACGATGTCCTTGAGAATTTTGTTGAGCGCATGGCCGATGTGAATGTTGCCGTTGGCGTAGGGCGGGCCATCGTGCAGCACGAATTTGGGCCGCCCGGCGGATGTCGCACGCAGCTTGCCGTAGAGGTCGATCTCTTTCCAGCGCGCCAGAATCTCTGGCTCCTTCTGGGGCAGGCCGCCGCGCATCGGGAAATCGGTCACCGGCAGATAGAGGGTGGGAGCGTAATCGGGGCCTTTGGCGGGCGAGTCTGCGGGCGAGTCAGTCATGGCGTGCCAGTTTCCAGTCGAGGGGCGGCGCACGGGCGCAGCATGTAGCGTCAGTGATTACGGGATTTAGCCGCGAGCGCCAACATGGGCGATGGGGGAGGGGTGCGTTTTGGTTGACGAGGGTACGGGATTCCCGTATATAGAACGCATTGACAATTGCGTTTTCATTTTGGACAGCCATTGGCGGCAAAATTCGATTTTGAATGGGACGACGCGAAGGCGCAGAGTGATTTGCGCAAGCATGGGATCAGTTTTGACCTTGCCTTGTTCATTTTTGCGGTACCCGAATGCCTTGAGGTTGATGTGTCCCGTGAGATTGACGAAGAGAGGCGGATGAAGCGAACCGGCCCTTTACGGGGCGTCTTGACCGCTGTCGTCTTCACGCAGCGAGGCGCGCGCTATCGCCTGATTTCGGCGCGGCGCGCCAATAAAGGAGAGGAGAAGCGTTATGGCAATCGTGCGTCGCCGGATTGATTTGGCCAACATGCCGCCGCTGACTCCTGAGCAGTGCGCCGAGCTGGAACGTTTGGCTGCAATGTCGCCCGAGGAAATCGAGCGCAACGCGCTCGACGATCCCGATAATCCGCCATGGACCGAAGAAGAGTTCGAGCGGGCGTTCATAGCCCGCGACATTCGTACGCTGCGCGAGAAAATGGCTCTTACGCAGACGCAATTTGCGCACCGCTTCCACATCAAACTCGCGCGCCTGCGCGACTGGGAGCAAGGCCGCTACAAGCCCGATTCCGCGTTGCTCGCCTATTTGAAAATCATCGCCGCCGAGCCTGAGCTGGTGAGGCAGATTCTGGAGCATGGAGCATCGGGTGAGAAAGCGGCTGCGGCTGAGTGATTGGCTAACGCAAGAGAGGGCTGGAAGCCCGCGGTCCAAAGGCTCTGCACGTCATCCCGGCGACGGCCGGGATCCACGAAAGGCTTTAGGTGCGGCGTCGCAGGTTTATCCCCCCGCCAAAATCTCCCGCGCGCGTCCGCAATCCTTCTCGATCTGCTCCGTCAGCGCCTCCAGCCCGTCGAACTTCAGCTCCGGCCTGATCCATTCCACGAACGCCACCTCAACCGTTTTGCCGTAGAGGTCGCCGGAAAAATCGAACAGATAGACCTCCAGCAGCGGCGGGCCGTTGTCCACCGTTGGGCGCCGGCCCCAGCTCGCCACGGCGTCGTATGTGCGCCCGTCAACCTTGATCCGCACGGCGTAGATGCCGTGGGCCAGGGCGCTGGATTCGTGCAGGCGCAGATTGGCGGTGGGAAAGCCGATGGTGCGGCCGAGCTTTGCGCCGTGGATGATTTCCCCGGTGACGAAATAATCGCGCCCCAGCAGCTGGCGGGCATAAGCGACGTCGCCGCGCTCAAGCGCGTCGCGCACGCCGCTGGAATGCACGGCGTCGAGGCTGCCGCGCGCGTCGAAGGCGATTTTTTCAACCACCTCGACCGCAAAGCCCAGCCGCTCGCCAGCGTCCTTCAGGAATTGCGGCGAGCCCTTGCGGCCCTTGCCGAAGTGAAAATCATATCCCACCACCACGCCAGAGGCGCCAAGGCGGCGGAGCAATATGTCCTCCACAAAGGCTTGCGCCTCAACGGCTGCAAGCTGCGCGTCAAAGCTGAGCACGATCAATCCGTCGAGCCCGAGCCTCACCAACGTCTGCGCTTTTGCGGCTTCGGGCGTCAGGCGATGGACGACGGAGCGCCCGGCGAAGAAATCAGCCGGGTGGGGTTCGAACGTCAGTACCGCGCAGGGCTTGCCAAGCTTCTGGGCGAGCGCGCGGGCGCGTTCGATCACGGCCTGATGGCCCCGGTGCACGCCGTCGAAATTGCCGATGGCCACGATGGCGCCTTCCAGCCCCGGGGGCGGGGTCGGCGGGTCTCTGGCGATGATGAAGCCTTGCGCGGCAGGGGACAAATTCAGGCTCGTTGAGCAAGAGATTGGGCAAGCTGGCCTTGTGCGGGCGCGCCGACGGCCCATGCGGAGGCGCGGCGGCAAACTGCATGGGGGGGCGCCCAGCGTCAAGCGCAGGGAGTTGTTATTCGGGCGCCCACTGGGCGCGAGCGCCGCGCGCCCTAACATTTATCCATGGTCAAAACGATCTGTGATCTCGATGGGGCGCGGCGCCGTTTCGCCGCTGAAATAGCCGGCGCGGGCGGGCAGGCGCTTGAGCGGGCGTTTGCGGAGGTTCGGCGCGAAGATTTTCTGCCGCCTCCGCCGTGGACGATCTATTGCGACGGAGCGGCGCTGACCACGAGCGATCCTGAAAGCCTTTACAGGGATGTGCTGGTCGCCATCGACGTTGAAAAAGGCATCAACAACGGCCAGCCGTCTTTGCATGCGCAATGGCTTTCGGCCATCGAGCCGCTGCCCGGCGAACGTGTGCTGCATGTGGGCTGCGGGGGCGGCTATTACAGCGCGATTCTCGCCGCGCTTGTGGGGCCGGAAGGGCATGTGCTGGCCTATGAAATCGAGCCCTCTGTCGCCGCGCTCGCCCGGCGCGCGCTGGCGGGGAGTCCCAATGTCGAAGTCCGTGAGGGCAGCGGCGCAGCGGGGGCTTTTGCGCAAGTGGACGTGATCCAGGTGGACGTGATCTACGTCAACGCTGCGGCAGAGGCGCCCGAGCGTGCATGGATCGAGGCGCTGGCGCCGGGCGGGCGGCTGATTTTTCCATGGCGTTATGGAAGCGGCGAGGTCACGACGCTGATTGCGCGCTCGCAAGATGCTCACCCCCCGCGTTTTGCGGCGCTGACGCTGGGCGGCGTTCAATTCATCGGCCTGCGGGAGGGGTCGCAAAGCCGGGCTTCTGCGAGTGATTATGCGCAAGCGCTGCGCGTTCGCGAGCTGGTGCTGCGAAGCGACAGAGCGCCTGACGACGCACTCATCGCCGATTTTGGCTGGGCGTGGTTTTCGGCCTGAATTTTAACGGGCCGGAAAGCGATAGCGTCTAGTTTGGCGTTATATTGAATGCAGGGTTTACCATGTCTTTTCCAACGACAACGCCAATTCTCATCGTCGAGGATTTCAAAACGATGCTGCGCATCATGCGCAATATGCTCAAACAATCGGGCTATGAAGACGTGGATGATTCCACCGACGGCGCAGCCGCACTGGCGCGTCTGGAGGGCCGTGATTACGGCCTTGTCATCAGCGACTGGAACATGGCGCCGATGACCGGCTTTGAGCTGCTGAAACGCGTGCGCGCCAGCGCGCGCAACCGGACAACGCCGTTCTTGATGGTGACGGCGGAATCAGGCTCCGGCAGCATCACAGCGGCAGGTGCGGCAGGCGTCAGCGCCTATCTGTTGAAGCCGTATACCGCCGAGACCCTGAAAGCGAAGATGGACGAGGTTTATGCGCGCACGCGGGGCGCGTGAGTTTGGGCCGCGCGCGGTCCAGAGTGCGCCATCCGTTTGTAACCCGGCTTACCAAACCAGCGCAGGCATCGCCGCTATCGGCGCCAGTCCCGACCCGGCCACCAGCGCGTTCATGGCGGCTATGTCCAGCACGCCGCCGGGATGAATTTCGTCGCGGTGAATGCCCTTGGTCACGAACACGCAATCGAGCCCGCGATCGCAGGCGCCTTTCACATCGGTGCGCAGGGCGTCGCCGATCGCCAGCACGCGCTTGAGGTCGATAGGCGCTCCGCGACGGCGCTCCGCCAGCATCAGCGCGCGATCATAGATCGGCGCAAACGGCTTGCCGGCCTGCAACACGCGTCCGCCCTCGTCCTCAAAGCGTTGGGCGATGGCGCCTGCGCAATAGAGCATCGTCTCGCCCACATGCACGATGAGATCGGGATTGGCGCAAATAAAATCGAGTTTGCGTGCATGCATGAGCGCTAATTCCCGCGCATAATTGTCGGGCGTGTGGGAATCGTCGAACAGGCCAGTGCAGAGCACGTATTGCGCCTTTTCCAGCGAGGTCAGCGGCGGGCGCAGGCCGGTCTGGTCTTCCATGATATCGAAAAACGTCAGATCACGCGGCGGGCCGATGTGATGCAGCGGCGCCATGCCGCGCTCAACCAGAAAGCCAAGCGTCACGTCGCCCGACGTCACCACTTCGTCAAAGGCCGAACGCGGCGCGCCCAAACTCTCAAGCTGTTCGAGGATTGGCGGGAAAGGCCGGGGTGCATTGGTGACAAGGATCACCGTGCCGCCGCGTGCGCGAAACCGCGTCAGCGCATCGCAAGCTTCGGGATTGGCTTCGCGTCCATTGTGGACCACGCCCCAGATATCGGAGAGCACCACGTCATAGGAATCGGCGATTTCGCCAAGTCCGGAAAGGATTGGCAGGCTGACGGACGTGAGATTGGCGACGGGCGTTGTGGTCATGAGCTGGCGCTAAGCCGCCGGGCGGAAGGTGTCAAGGCCGCGATTGTCCATCTGGCGCATGTCGCGCAAACGCGCTAGCTTTCGCTCATTAAAAAAAGACAGGGAGGAGAAGATATGATTCAGGCTAAATCCACGCTTGCATCCGCGTCGCTGGGCGCTCTGGTCGCTGGCATTCTGGCGGCTTCGTCCGTGCAGGCGCAAGACGCCAGCTCCAGCGTCGCCGCGTTCTACAAGGGCAGGCAAACAACGATCATCGTTGGATCGTCGCCGGGCGGCGGTTACGACACTTACGCCCGCCTGCTGGCGCGTCACATGGGCAAGCATATTCCCGGCAATCCCAATATCATCGTGCAGAACATGCCGGGAGCCGGCAGCAACGTCGCCGCCAATTACATCTACAACGTCGCGCCCAAAGACGGCAGCGTGATCGGAGCCTTTCAATCAGGCGTTGTGCTGGAGCCGCTGCTGGGCAAAACGCCGATCAAGCACGATCCCTCAAAGTCGATCTATCTGGGCAGCGCCAACGACGATATTTACATCTGCATCGCACGCTCTGATTCGCCCGTCGCCAAATTCTCGGACGCGTTCACAAAAGAGCTGTTGATGGCGGCCAGCCAGTCCAGCTCCACCAGTGATTATCCGGCGGTCATCAACGCCGTTTTGGGTACAAAATTCAAGATTATCACCGGCTATCCGGGCAGTCGCGAGATCTCGCTCGCCATCGAGCGCGGCGAGGCGCAGGGCGCGTGCGGGCTGGCGTGGCCGTCGATCTCGGTCACGCAGCCGGGATGGTTCACCACCGGCAACGTGCGCGTGATCTTGCAGACGCACGCCGTTGGCCACCCCGATCTCAACAAGCAGGGTGTGCCTCTGGCCCATACGTTCGCCAAAACCGACGACGAGCGCGCGATGCTCGACCTGTTCTTCAGCCAGTCGCGCTTTGGCCGCCCCTTTGTGGTGGCTCCGGACGTGCCGAAAGATCGCGTGGCCGCGCTGCGCAAGGCGTTCGACGCCAGCATCAAAGATCCCGAATTGCGCGGCGAAGCCGCTAAAGCGCGGCTGGATTTGGACGCAGTGAGCGGCGAGGACCTTCAAGCGCTGGTCGCCAAGGTCTACGCCTCGCCGCCAGCGGTAATTGCGCGCACGAAAAAGGCGATCCACGGCGAGTGAGAGCTCTTCCTTCTCCCCTCGCGGGAGAAGGTGGCGCATCGCGCCGGATGAGGGGGGCTTTGCAGCGCCTGAAGCTTACCCCTCATCCGGCTTTTGCTGACGCAAAACCCACCTTCTCCCGCAAGGGGAGAAGGAAGATTCCAGAGGTTCAGACATGCCCGTTTTCATCAATCCCCCCAACGTCCCCAAGCCGTCGTCCAATTATTCGCAAGGGGTGATCGTGAGCGCCGGCGCGCGGCGGCTCATTCTGTCGGGACAAGTCGGCGTCGGCGCCGACGGCGTTTTGCGCGAGGGCATTGAGGCGCAGGCCGAGCAGGTCTTCGACAACATTTTCGCGCTGCTCAAGGCCGCCGACATGGAGCTGAAGGATCTCGTGAAAATCGTCACCTATTGCGTGCGCCCGGAAGAGATCCCAATTATCCGTGAGGTGCGTGCCCGCAGACTTGGCGGCCATGCGCCTGCAAGCACGTTCCTGATCGTGCCCGCGCTCGCCAATCCCGGTTTTCTGATTGAGATTGAGGGCGAGGCGGTGCGGGAGGGATAACCGGCAAGGAGGAGCGCATATGGCTGGGCAAAACACGGTTCTTCTCGACGTGAAGGGCATGACTTGCCAGGGATGCGTCAATTCGGTTACGCGCATCATCAAGCGTAATGACGCCAACGCGCTGGTGAGCGTCGATCTGCCTTCCGGTCGCGTGACCGCCCAAACCGGCGCGCCCGCTGACGAGCTGGCCGCAGCGTTGAGCGCCGGCGGCTTTGAAGCGAAAGCGGCCTGACGCTATTCGACGAAATCTTCGCGCGCATAGCCCTGCATGAACAAGAGCGCGCTCAAGTCCCCGTGGTCGATGCGCGCGTGGGCGGCTTCCGCCACCGCAGGCTTGGCGCGGTAGGCGACGCCCAACCCCGCCTCGCCCAGCATGGCCAGATCGTTGGCGCCATCGCCAACCGCCATCGTCTCGTGGTGTTGCAGGCCGTGGCGCTCGCACAGCTCGATCAAAGCGGCGAGCTTTGCCTCGCGGCCCAGAATCGGCTCCTGCACGAGGCCCGCAAACTTGCCGTCCTCGACGATCAGCACATTGGCGCGGTTCTCATGAAAACCGATTGTGGCGGCGATCTCTGTCGTGAACAAAGTGAACCCGCCAGACACCAGAGCGGTGTGGGCGCCATTGGCCCGCATGGTCTGGATCAGCGCCCGCCCACCGGGCGTCAAAGTGATGCGCTCGGAAATGACGCGGGCCACGATCTCCTCCTCAAGCCCGGCCAGCAGCGCCACGCGCTCGCGCAAGGCTGGCTCGAAGGCGATTTCGCCACGCATGGCGCGCTCGGTAATCTCGGATACATGGGCTTTCTTGCCGACGAAATCGGCTAGCTCGTCGATGCATTCCTGCCCGATCATGGTGGAATCCATATCGGCCAGCAGCAATTTCTTGCGGCGCCCCTGCGCGGGCTGCGCCACGACGTCGATGGGCAGGCCGTTGAGAGCGGCGCGCAAATTCTGCTCAAGCTCGCGGGCGGCCTGCGCGCTGGGCAGCGTCAGCCAAAGATCGAGCGCCTCCAGCGGGGCGAGCCAGCGCTCCTGCGGGGGGGAGGGCATGAGCGCGCGGACCTTGCCGAGGGCTGAAGCGTCGAGGGCGCGGCTGCCGGGAGCCGCGATAAGGGTTGCGATGGTATCCTGCACGTGCGACCCGCTGGCTGGCGCCGGCGATTGGCCGGCGAGGGAGGGGATTCTGGTTCAGGCGCTTCTCATTGCAGGACCAACCGCAAGCGGCAAGTCCGCTCTTGCGATTGAGCTGGCGCGCCGCTTGGGCGGGGCCGTCATCAACGCCGATTCGATGCAGGTCTATTCCGACATGCGGGTGCTGAGCGCGCGCCCCTCGCCAGATGAGGAGGCGCAGGCGCCGCACCTGCTGTTTGGCCATGTCGATGCGGGGACAAATTATTCCGTCGGTAAATGGCTGAATGACGCGCAAGGCGCGCTGGAGCATTGCCGGGCGCTGGGATTGGCGCCCATTTTCGTCGGCGGCACCGGCATGTATTTCAAGGCGCTGACGCAGGGGCTTTCCGACATTCCCGCCGTGCCCGACGAGGTGCGGGCGGATGTGCGCGCCCGCATGGCGGGCGTGAGCGCGCCGGACATGCACGCGCTGCTTGTCGCGCGTGATCCGCAAACGGCCGCAAGGCTGCGCCCCAGCGATCCGCAGCGGATTTTGCGGGCGCTGGAGATTTTCGAGGCGACCGGCCAGCCGCTGGCCTCATTCCAGGGCGCCCGCTCGGAGCCTTTGCTGGGGCCGGGGAGCTGGCGCGGGCTTTTTCTGGACGCCCCGCGCGACTGGCTCTACCCGCGCATCAATACCCGGTTTGAGGCGATGATGGAGCTGGGGGCAGTCGAGGAGGCGCAGGCGCTGATGGCGCGCGGGCTCGACCCCGCGCTGCCCTCAATGCGCGCGCACGGCATTCCCGGCCTGATCGACTGGCTCAGCGGGCGGATCAGCCGGGAGGAGGCGATTACGCGCGGCCAGGCCGATACGCGCCATTACGCCCGGCGCCAGTTCACCTTCGCGCGGCGCCAATTGCCCGGTTTTATCTGGATCAGCCTTCAAGAGAACCCTCAAGCAGCACTTGATGTCGCGCTCAAGGGTCTCGATGGGTCATGCGATCCCTGATCCTTGATTCTTGTCACAAACGCTGCAAACGAGGGGTCTTGTCCGCGCCCGATGCGTTTGTGATAGTGTGGGCCATCAACAAGACGAGAAGGAGGAGCGCGATGATGGAAAAGCCCGAAAAGGAATACGCGGATATTCCGGGCACGACGATTTTCGACGCCGACCAGTCTCGCAAGGGCTATGGCGTCAACATGTTTTGCATGTCGCTGCTGAAGGCGGACAATCGCGCGGCCTTCAAGGCCAATGAGGCCGAATATCTCAAGGCCTTCAACCTCACGCCCGACCAGACCGAGGCCGTTCTCAAGCGGCAATGGAACCGGATGCTGGAATTGGGCGGCAACATCTATTTCACGTCCAAACTCGGCGCCACCGACGGGCTGTCTTTCCAGCAGGTCGCCGCGATGATGACCGGCGCGACGCAGCAGGAATACGCCGACATGATGCTCGCAGGCGGGCGCTCTGTCGAAGGCAACCGCAGAAAATCGGAATGGGAACACAAGAATGGCTAAGATCGTCGCAGGCGTTTTCACATCCCACGTTCCCGCCATCGGCGCAGCGCTCGACAACGGCAAGACCGCCGAGCCCTATTGGCAGCGGGTTTTTGGCGGCTACGAGAAATCGAAGGAATGGATCGAGAAGGTGAAGCCCGACGTGTGCATCGTCGTCTTCAACGATCACGCCACCGCGTTCTCGGTCGATATCGTGCCCACGTTCGCGCTGGGCTGCGCGGAAGAATTCATCCCCGCCGATGAAGGCTGGGGGCCGCGTCCCGTGCCGGTGGTCAAGGGCCATCCCGAGCTTGCAGCTCACATCGCGCAATCGGTGATCCTCGACGAGTTCGACCTCACGGTGGTCAACAAAATGGAAGTGGACCACGGCCTCACTGTGCCGCTGAGCCTGATGTTCGGACAGCCCGCTGAATGGCCTTGCAAGATCATTCCGCTGGCCGTCAACGTGGTGCTGTTTCCCCCGCCGACCGGCAATCGCTGCTACAATCTGGGCAAAGCGATCCGGAAGGCCGTTGAATCCTATCCGGAAGATTTGCGGGTTGCGATCTTTGGCACTGGCGGCATGTCGCACCAGATTTCCGGCCCGCGCGCCGGGCTCATCAACAGCGAGTTCGACAAGGCGTTCCTCGACGCGCTCGCCACCGACCCCAAGAAAGCCGTTGGCATCAAGCATGTGGAATACATGCGTGAAGCCGGCGCCGAGGGCATTGAAATGGTGATGTGGCTGGTGGCGCGCGGCGCGCTCGATGAAGAGGTGAACGAAGTTTACCGCTTCTACACAGTGCCCGCGTCCAACACGGCGGTGGGACATCTGATTCTAGAAAACAAGGTCGCGTAAAGCGGCTTTGTTTGGGTGCAAATTTTGAACGGCCGGGGAAAAAACCCGGCCGTTGTTGTTTGAGGCTGCATCTGGACCGCGCGCGGCCTCGCGCGCTTTCTTTGTGCGCTGCAAAGGGTGTGCGCCTTTATCCGCAATATCCCAAACACGTCATATCCGGGGACGGCCATGATGGCGGAGACGGCGGAGATGGCGGTATCTAATTTCAGCCATCACGCGCGGTCCAAAGTAGCGCTTCTAAACGAAAAGAGCCGCGCTTTCGCGCAGCTCTCCCCGTCAGGTGCGATTCGGTGAAGATCAGTTCTTCTGGCGCGCGACCAGTTCGTCCTTGAGTCCGTCGTAGACGCTCTGCGGCAGGATCTTCTTCTCCACCAGCTCGTCCTTGCCCTTGTAGGGGCGGCCCTTGATGATTGCATCGGCGCGTGCGGGACCAATGCCTTTCAACTTTTCAAGCGTCGCCTTGTCAGCCGTGTTGATGTCGACAACCGGTTGAACGGCTGGCTTCATCGCGCGGGTCTCAGACGCCGGAGCGGTGATTGTGGGCGCGGTAACGGCAGGCGGCTTGACTGCGGGCGCGGCAACGGGAGGCGCTGTAACTGCAGGCGAAGTAACTGCAGGCTTGGGAGCGGCGGGAGCGGCGCCCGGCGCCGGGGTCTGGGCGTTTGCGCCCGCAAGAGAGGCTGCAAGAGAGGCGGTCAGCGCAATAGCGGTAAGCGAGCGGCGCGTAAACATCTGCGTAAACATCTGTAGCTCTCCAGTTGACGACGCGGGGTTGTGCGTTCGTCATGTGCTCACAATGGCGCAACCAGCCTGAACGCAGACTGAACAATGTATTCAGCTTTCCGGCGCCTTTCAGAACGCCTGAATCTGCGTCCAAAACGCCCGCTTCCGCCCAAAGGCGCTTTTGCCTGTTGCCGTGGCCGCGCCAGCTCACTATTTTGCCGCCGCCAGCCCGGCTCCAGAAGGGAGTGCGGCGCTTCCCGTTTCAGACGATTAAATCGGAGTTCAAGATGTCGTTCCTCGCCGGCGCCGTCACCCGCGTGAAGCCCTCCGCCACCATGGTGGCCACGCAAAAGGCGCGCGATCTCAAGAACGCAGGCCGCGACATCATCTCGCTGTCCGTCGGCGAGCCTGATTTTGATACGCCCGACAACATCAAGAAAGCCGCCATCGCCGCCATCGAGCGCGGCGAGACCAAATATCCCCCCGTTCTGGGCATCGTGCCGCTGCGCGAGGCCATCGCCGCCAAGTTCAAGCGTGAGAACGGTCTCGACTACAAGGCCTCGCAGACGATTGTGGGGACGGGGGGCAAGCAGATCCTGTTCAACACGTTTCTAGCCACCTGCGACGTTGGCGACGAAGTCATCATCCCCGCGCCCTATTGGGTCAGCTATCCCGACATGGTGACGATTGCGGGCGGCACGCCGGTCATCATCAAGACGACGCTGGAGAGCGGCTTCAAGCTGCAAGCCGAAGACCTTGAGCGCGCGATCACGCCGCGCACCAAATGGCTGCTGTTGAACTCACCCTCAAACCCCACCGGCGCCGCCTACACGCGCGACGAGCTGAAGGCGCTCACCGACGTTCTGATGCGTCCCAAGAACAAGCACGTCTGGGTTTTGACCGACGACATTTATGAGCACCTGACCTACGGCGATTTCAAATTCTTCACGCCGGTGCAGGTTGAGCCCAATCTGATGGACCGCACGCTGACGCTGAACGGCGTTTCGAAATCCTACGCCATGACCGGCTGGCGCATCGGCTATGCGGCGGCCCCCGATTCGCTCATCAAGGCGCTTGATCTGTTGCAGGGCCAGCAAACGTCAGGCGCCTGCACCATCGCCCAATGGGCCTCGGTGGAAGCGCTGAACGGCCCGCAGGATCATCTGCCGGTGTTCAAGAAAGCCTTCCAGGAGCGGCGCGATCTCGTCGTCTCGATGCTCAATCAGGCAAAGCTCATCAAGTGCCCGATGCCCGAGGGCGCTTTCTACGTCTATCCCGATTGCTCGGCCGCCATCGGCATGAAAACGCAAGCCGGCAAGGTGATCGCCACGGACGAGGATTTCATCGGCGAATTGCTGCAGCAGGAAGGCGTGGCCGTGGTGCACGGAAGCGCGTTTGGCCAAGGCCCGAACTTCCGCATTTCCTACGCCGCCTCCACCAAGCAGCTTACGGACGCGTGCGAGCGCATCCAGCGGTTTACGGCAAGTCTGGTTTGAAGAGCCCGCGGTCCAAAGAGCCGCTTTGGACCGCGCGCGACCCCGCGCGCTCTTTACGCCTCAAAAACGCACGCGGGGACGGAGCCAGAAAGATGCGGGCTGGAAGCCCGCGGTCCAGAGAGCCGTCCTGTGGACCGCGGGCTTCCTGCCCGCATTCTTGACCCTGACCTTCGCCCGCTCACAGTTTCCCTCCGTAGTATCCCTAGCTTGCGAGCAAGCAAATTAAGCCCGATATTGCCGGGTAGATGAAAGCGCCGCCAAAAGGGGATGGACGCTTCCGCACACGGAGGATTTCATGAAGACTCGGAACAAGCTGTCAGGCGGTCGCGCATTTGCCGTGGCTGCTGCGCTGGTTCTTGCGCTTGCGCCCGCTCTTGCGGAGGCGCGCGCCAGCAAGGACACCAGCTCTGGCAATCGCGGCGCCCGGACACAGAGCGCTCCTGCGCCCACCGCCACTGCGCCCACGCCCGGCCAGTCTTTCCAGCGTTCGGCAGGCCCCAATCAGGCGGCTCCGGCGACCGGCCTTAATCGTCCTGCGGCAGCCGGGGCAGCCGCTCCTGCGGCGGCGGCTGGCGGCATGTTCAGCTCGCCTTTGGCGCGCGGCATCATGGGCGGCCTCATCGGCGCGGGCATCTTCGGCCTGCTGTCGGGCTCGGGCCTGTTTAGCGGCCTGAGCGGCCTTGCCGGCATCTTCGGGTTTATCATGCAGATGGCCCTGATCGGCGGCATTGTCTGGCTGGGCCTCGCCTGGTGGCGCCGTCGCCAGCAGCCGGCTGGCGCCATGGCCGGCGCAGATAGCACCTACGCCCGCACCAGCGACATTCCCCCGGTCGGTGGAAACTCCGCTCCGCAAGCCCCCGAACAGACCAGCGCCCCGCGCTCCATGCTCGGCGGACTCGGTGGTGGACTTGGCGGACTCGGCGGCGCAGCTGCGTCTTCGGCTGGCACGGGCTCGAGCGGCTTTGGCGAGCAGACCCGCCCGATCAAGCTCGACGGCGCCGACTTTGAGGCGTTCGAGAAGCTTCTGGCGGAAATCCAGCAGGCCTACGCCAACGAGGACGTTCCTTACCTGCGTCGCATCGCGACCGAAGAGATGGCCGGATATTTCGAATCCGACATCGCTGACCAGCAGGCGCGCGGCCTTCAGGCCAAGAGCGGCAACGTGAAGCTGCTGCAGGGCGACCTTTCGGAAGCCTGGGCTGAAAATTCCGGCGAATACGCGACCGTCGCCATGCGTTTCGAGATGATCGACGCGCTTGTGGACAAAGCTGGCAAGGTCGTCGAAGGCGATCTCGTGAATGCGCAGGAAATCACGGAAGTGTGGACCTTCGTGCGCGGCCATGACGTCGGCCCCAAGGGCTGGATTCTCTCGGCGATCCAGCAAGTCTGATCTTCAGACCTGCAAACATCGGAACGCTCCGTCGCAAGACGGGGCGTTTTTTTTTGCCAGCGATCTGGGCCGCCGTTCAAAATAAAAACGTTAACCTTCATCCTTCAAGCCAGCTTAACCAATTGCGCGCTTGGTGAAAGCATGGCGCGTAGCGTTTTGCCCTTTGCCGTGATCGTCGGCCTTCTTGCGATCCTTCCCGGTTGTGGCTTCTTTGGCTGGCAGCAGCGCCCGGCGTGGCGCGACGCTGCGGAGAAGGAATGCCTCGCCCGCAAAGCCGTGCGCGCATCCGCCTATGTGCAGCCTTCCCGCGAGATCAGCGGGCCAGGCATTTGCGGCCTCACGCGACCGCTCAAGGTCACCGGCCTCACGGGCGGAACGGTTGCCTTCAACACGCAGACGGTGCTCGGCTGCCCCGTCACCGAGGCGCTGGAGACCTGGCTGGAGGCCGTGGTGCAGCCCGCCGCTCTGGCGCGCTTTGGCCAGCCGGTGACGCAGATCGATTCCATGGGTTCTTATAATTGCCGCCCGATCAACAATGCGCGCGGCGCCAAGCTCTCGGAACATTCCTTCGGAAATGCGCTCGACATCGGCGGGTTTCATCTGGCTGACGGGCGCAAAATCGTGGTGGCGGGCGGCTGGACGCGCGGCGAGGAGCAGGAGAAAGCCTTCCTGCGCGAGGCCCATGCGGGCGCCTGCGAACATTTCACCACCGTGCTGGGGCCGGGTTCGAACGCGCTGCATTACGATCATTTCCACGTCGATCTGGCCATGCACGGCGCCACATCAACCGGACCGCGCCGCTATTGCCGCCCCATCATCAAGGACATCAAACCCGCGCCCCGACGCGACAATTTGCCCGACCCGCCGATGATCGAGCCTGAACTTGAAATTGCGCGCGCCAAAATGCGCGGTGGGCAAACGCTGGCTCAGGCGGCGGCGCAGGCGCAGCCGCAACAACGCACGCTGACGATGGCGAGCTTGACCAACAGCGGCGGCGGCTATGGCCGAAGCCCGCAAGGTTTCGGCGGGCTTGGCCTTGGCGCCCCGCCGCAGATGTTGCGGGCGCCGGATGCGCGCGGCGGCATGTTGCGCGATGATGGCGCATTCGTGCCGCCGGGCGAGATCGGCGATTGATTATTGCAATCTGACGTTGGCCTTCTGGATTACGCCGGTCCAGCGCTCACGCTCGCTTTTGACCACAGCCGCCATTTCCGCCGGGTTCAGGCCCCAGGGCTCCACGCCGACGGGCTCGATCTTCGCTTTCACCACATCGGAAAAAATCGCCTCGCGTATGGCGGCCGACAGCTTTTCGCGAATCGCCAGCGGCGTACCCGGTGGCGCGGTGAACGCCGTCCACGTGTCTGAAAGCAGCTCCGGATAGCCGACTTCGGCGATCGTGGGCAGGCCCTTGCTGACCGACGGCGCAACTTTGGTGGTCGCCGCCAGCAAGCGTAACTGCCCGCCCTGCGACAGCGGAAGCACGGTGCCGATGTCGGCGAACATGAAGTCGATATGGCCGGCTGCAAGGTCGTTCAGCGCCGGCGCCGCCCCGCCATAAGGTACATGCGCATGCTTGGCGCCAAGCATCATCTCCATCAGCGCGGCGGTGAGATGGCCCGTGGTGCCATTGCCCTGCGAGCCGTAATTCAGCTTGCCGGGATTGGCTTTGGCGTAGGCGAAAAACTCCTGCGCAGTCTTCCACGGAGCATTGCCGCGCACCACCAGCACGTTGGGGATGTAGGACGAGATCGAAACCGGCTCAAGTTTATCGGCATCAAAGCGCATGTCCTTGAACAGGGCCGAATTCACCACGAGCGGCGCCGGCGGCGACACCAGCAGCGTATAGCCGTCGGCCGGCTGCCTGAATACAAACTCGGCCGCCAGATTATTCCCGGCGCCGGGGCGATTTTCGACTATGAAGGTCTGCCCGAATTTGTTCTGCAACCGCTCGCCGACAATGCGCGCAATAAAATCATTGCCCCCGCCAGCAGCAGCCGACACGACGAAGCGCACCGGCTTGTTGGGATAATCGGCGGCGCCCTGAGCCAAAGCGCAAGTGGCTGCGCCCGCGGCTGCAAAAGCTGTCGCCAGACCTAAAGCCCCGACAGTGCGGATAAAAGCGTGAACCATAAATCCCTCCCGAATGCGGCCCCTGTATCGGCGCCTGCGTGCCACAGACTACACGCTTGTGCGGGAACGCCAAGAGGGACGGAGCAAGGGAGCGAGTAGCGAGTAGCGAGAAGGCAGTAGGCAGTAGAAAGGTTCGGGCGCTGTCCGCGCGCCTTTCCTTCTCCGTTTGCGTTAGCAAAAGCCGGATGAGGGGTTCTTTACCACCTACTCGCTACTCGCAATTCGCTCCGCCCTGCTTCTTTAGCCATATTCGCTCACCATATTGCGCGCTTCGACTCGGCTCGCTCAAATGCCGAAGCTATACTCAGCTCTGCGTTTACCATTCCCGGTTGACGATAAAGGCTTGGCGACTTGGAACAAACAAAACCCGAAGCCCGGACGCAGGATGAGCCCGACGCGCTGAAAGCCGCCGTGCGTCGCGCCCGCGTGGAGCAGGCCGAGCGGTCCGAAGTTGTCGCGGAATTGCGCGGCGCGGAAATCGCGCGGCTGGAAATGCTGTTCGAGGCGTTCAAGCCAATCCTCGCACAGGTGCCCGCGGAGCTGCAATTGTTCGACGCCGGGATCACGCAGGGCGAGCGCCCGCGTCTGTTCATCGACATGATCGCCTTCGTTGAAATGGCGCATGATCGCCGGGTCTTTTCCTTCATTCAGGAAACGCGGCACGGGCGCGTAGCATTGGCGCAGGGCGAACGCATCGAGCCCATCGTCGAAGCCATGACCGATTACGTCGCGCGCAGACTGGTGGAGCGCCAGCTTGCGCTCGCCGCCGACCGCACCCCTCTGCCGGTGAAAGAAATCCCTGCGCCACAGTTATTTCCGGTCGCACAGCAAGCCGCCGCGAAAACTGCCGCACTTCCACAAACTGAAGTCCCCGCAAAACGCCGCAGCGCTTTTGCGACCGGCCTTTTGTTCACTATCGAACTTCTGGGCTCGATCACCCTGTTCGTCCTGCTTGCGGGCGCCGCCTATCTGGCCTGGCGCGCGAGCGAAGCGTGGTGGGTGACGCGCTTTGCGCAGCTGGATTAACTACAGCGCAATCGCGCCAAGATCGGTCACATGATGCACGCTGCGCGCATTATCCAAAGACATGCCGCGCACGCGCCCTTCAATGCGCCAGCCGTTCTCGATCGTTGTTATTTTGTACAAATGATAGGCCGCGCGATGCAGCGGCGTGCCGGGCACGGCGGAGGCTGACGCCACGCCGACGCAGGCAATGGCGGGCGCGCCGCCCGGGCGCGGGATGTGCTTTACCTGCAATCGGTGATTATGGCCGTGGATCACCAGCTCGGCGCCATGATGGGCCAGCAGCGCCTCAAGCTGGCGCGCGTCCGTCAGCCCGCGCGCAAAGCCTGCGCCTTTTTGGGTGGGCGGATGATGGATCATCACCACCCGCATCAGCCCCTTCGCGCCCGCCTCGTCCAGCATGGCGGCCAGCGCCTCGCGTTGCTCCAGCCCGAGGCGGCCAGAGGCCACCAGCGGCGCCGTCGGCACGCCGGACGAGACGCCGATCAGGGCCACCTCTCCCCGTATGCGCAAATACGGAAAACGCGTATGCGACTCCCCGTCGCTGGAGCACCATGGCGCAAACGTCTCGTTGATCCACGGCAGATTGGCGCGCACATAGGCGTCATGATTGCCGGGCGTAAAACTGACCCGTTGCGGATCGCCCAGCGTCTCCAGCCATGCCTTTGCAATGGGAAATTCTCCCGGCAGGCCGATGTTCATCACATCGCCCGTCATCGCGATATGATCGGGCGCCTGCGCAAGCATATCGGCGACGATGGCGGCCAGCGCATCCATGTTGTGAATGCCGGCGCGGCGCTTCCAGTTCATGTAGCCGGTGAAACGCTTGTTCAAAAGCTCCCGCCGCAAAAATTGCGGGATGGGGCCAATGTGGGCGTCCGACAAATGGGCGAGGAGAAAACTGGTCACGGAATGAGGTTTGGCGGGACACGCGGGAGAGGTCAAGGGGTGAGTAGCGAGCAGGTAAGGCGCAATCCTGGACCGCGCGCGGCCTCGCGCGCATCTTGGGATGCTACAAAAGTGCGCGCGGGGACGCGCGCGGTCCACGGGCCTATTCCTTTTCCACCGGCTCGCACATTTTGGGGCCGCGCCAGTCGGCGGCTCGCCAGGGCGCCCACATTGGCGCGCTGGTTTGCGTGGGCGCGGGATCGTAGCCGGCAGCTGCGCCGGGCCGGCAGCGACAGATGCGGGCAAAGCCCATCCAGCCGCCCAGCCACAATCCGTGAATTTGAATCGCGTCGTCCGTATAGGTCGAGCACGAAGGCAGATAGCGGCACTGGCGACCCATGAAGGCCGACAGCGTAAGCTGGTAGGATCGTATCAGCACATGGGCGCCAAAACGGGCGCTGCGGCTGACGATGTTCACGCTACTTTTCACGCAACGCCTGCGCGGGCCTCGATCTCGTCGAGCGCCTTCACCACCGCGTCAAACGGCAACAGCGTGGAAGCATGGCGCGCCTTGTAATCGCGCACGGGCTCCAGCACCGCCACATCCCCCCACCTGCCTTGAGGAGGAGCGGCGCCCTCCTTCAACATCGCGCGCACAGCCTCGCGGACCTGCCGCAATTCGTCCGGAGTGGAGCCAACGACATTGCGCGCCATGATTGACGCCGAGGCCTGCCCCAAAGCGCAGGCTTTCACGTCATGGCCAAAATCGCTGACGCGCCCATCCACCATCGACAGGTCGATCGTAACCGTCGAGCCGCAGAGCTTTGAATGGGCGGTAGCGCTGGCTTGCGGCTGACCGAGCCGATGCAAAAGCGGAATGTCGGCGGCCAGCGCCAGAATACGGGTATTGTAGACGTCGTTGATCATGACTCTGCTCTTTGTCGCGCTACGGCGAACATTATATAGGATGCGAATAGCGAATAGCGAATAGAGAGCGGGCAGTAGGCAGTAGGCAGTAGGCAGTAGGGGAAGAAAAGGGCGTCTCGGCTTTCCTTCTCCGGCAGGCGGGAGAGGGTGGCGCGCGGAGCGTGACGGATGAGGGAATTCTTCCCCTACTGCCTACTGCCTTCCGCCTGCCCGCTAAACCGTAACCACAGCTAATGTCCCGCCTAAAATTTTTGTGGTCCAACGCTGCCATTGCCGCGTAATGTCGAGATAACAGAAAAGGGGGCGCCACATGGATGCCGTGGTTAAGACCTTGAACCCAAACGCTTCAGGCGCGGTTCAATTAAAAGCTGACGAGAACCCGGCGACCAGACCAAGCCGCGAGGAGGCAGAGGACGCCGTTCGCACGCTTTTACGCTGGATCGGGGAAAATCCGGGCCGTGAGGGGCTTCTGGACACGCCCAAGCGTGTCGTCAAAGCCTATGAGCAATTCTTTGCCGGCTACGATCAGGACGCTGACGAAATCCTTGGAACCGTGTTCGAGGAAGTCGAGGGCTATGACGATCTGGTTCTGGTGAAGGACATCGATTTCGCCTCTCATTGCGAGCATCACATGGTGCCGTTTTTGGGCAAGGCGCATATTGCCTATTATCCCAACGGCGGCGTCGTCGGCCTGTCCAAGCTCGCCCGCCTCGTTGAGGTCTATTGCCGTCGCCTGCAAACGCAGGAAACCATGACGGCGCAGATCGCTGAAGCGATGATGCAATCGCTGCAGCCGTTTGGCGTCGCGATCATGATCGAGGCCGAGCACATGTGCATGTCGATACGCGGCGTGCAGAAGAACGGCGCCTCAACCGTCACCACCCGATTCACGGGCCGCTTCCGCGATCCGGCTGAACAGGTGCGCTTCCTCACGCTTGTTCGCAGATGATCCGGTTTCAGGGCGCCGCGCCGTGACAGGGGCGGCGCTTGTCACTGGCGCGGGGCGCCGCGTTGGGGCGGCTATCGCGACATATCTGGCGCGCAGGGGCTATCGTGTTTTCCTGCATGTGAACCGCTCGCGCGATGAAGCTTTGACGCTCGCGCAAAACTTGCGGGCGGAGGGCGCGCAGGCCGACGTGATCGCCTGCGATCTGACCGATCTCGACGCTGTCTTCGCCATGACCAAAGCTGTGCTGGATACTGGCGCGCAGCATTATCTCGTCGTCAACAACGCGTCATGGTTTGGCCATGACTTGCCAGGCGCAGCCAGTCTCACAAATCTCGACGCGAGCCTGAACGTGCATGTGCGCGCGCCGTTCGCAATTATGGAAGCGATGGCGACGGGGCGCAAAGGCGCGCGGCTCGACATCGTGAATGTGCTTGACCAGAAGCTCGGCGCGCCCAATCCTGATTATTACAGCTACACGATCGGCAAGCACGCGCTCTGGGGCGCCTCGCGCACCTGGCGCACGGCGCAAGTGGATGGCGTGCGCGTGTTTGGTCTGTGGCCGGGGCTGTTGCTCACCAGCGACGATCTGGATGAGACCGCCTATAAAGCGCGGCGCGCGGCCAATCCGCTGGGGCGGGCGATAGACCTCTCCGACGTGACGGCCGCATTTGATCTTGTGCTGGATGCGCCCGGATTGCCGGGGCAGGATTTAATTGTCGACGCCGGCGAAAGCCTGAAGGCCCGCCGGCGCGACGTTGCGTTTGACGTATAACCCGCCGATCAGAACCGGCGGTTGACGCCGATCTTGAAGACGTTGCGCATATTGCTGACGGACTTCACGCGTGTGGCGCCGGTGATGGGGGTGTCCGTCACGGCGCCGCTGGGGACATCGCTTGTCGCGCCCGTGGTATCGCGCGTAAAGCCTGCGCCAGCCTGATGAGCGATCAAATCGTCTTTTTGCGTCACGATGAGATTGTATTCGCCCTTTACAGACCAATTGGCGTCGATAGCGTATTCGGCGCCACCGCCGAACACATAGCTGATTTTGGAGAACTCACCGCTGGTGGACAGAAGCGTGTAATCGGTAAACTGACGCTGATTGACGAACCTGCCCTTCTCGTATCTTTGGTTCAGCTCCATTGACGTCTGCGCAAATCCAAGTTTCGCGTAATACAGCGTTCGATCTGCAACAATGCCCGCCCGCAGCGCGACTGCGTAAGTCGCCTGCTCTTTTGCATGGAGCTGGTTGGCCTCCATCGTGTTTCCGAAGTTCACATAACTGGCTTCGCCGCGCGAGCTGATCGGGAACATGCCCTCCGCCTCAACGCCGAACACCATGTCCTGCTGCACGAAACTGCAGCCCAATTGCACGCCCGCGCCCACCGAGTTCATAATGAACTTCTGTTGAGGAACAGCGGCGTAATCAGGATACCGCTCTGTGCTGCGTACATCGTTTCTCATGCCCGAGCCGTGAACGCCGGCGTAACAGCCAGCAAACAATGCAGCGCCGGAGGGTTTGTGGCTGATGTTGGTGTCATGCAATTGCGCGCCATAGGCGCCGGGCGAAGGATGCGCGTCGGCCAACGCTTGCGGCGCGACATATTGCGGCGCAGCCTGTGGCAGAGGCGCCAGCCTGTGCGCGGGCGCAACAGAGGCGGCCTTGCGTGCGGGCAAAGGCTTGGGGGCGGCGCCAGCGGAGCCGCGAAGGGCAGGTTTTCCGCTTGTAGCAGAATTGGCGTAGACCGGGCCTGAAGTTGCTATCAGGCAGCTCAACAGCGCTATCGGTCCAAGGAATCCAAGATCAGGGCGCATGGGAAAATCTTTCAATAAACAAGAATGACGTGAAGGAATGAACGGTCATCGAGGCTCAAAACCTCCGGTTCACGCCGATCTTGAAAATACCGCGACCAAACTTCGCTGCCTGTTTGGCGATCATGCCAGACGTGTTGCGATAAACGACAGGATCTGCATTGCAGGGAAACGCAGGAGCGGTACCGTTGCTGCTGCAGACTGTGCTGCCCGAATCGAGAATTGCATCAAAGTTTTTGTGATCCGAGGCCGTGATAACCTTGTTGAGTTCGACCTTCGCCGACCATGTCTCGTCGATCATGTATTCAGCGCCTATGCCGAGCAAAACGCCTGATTGCTCAAGCGATCCGCGCCGAATGTGACGCTCTTCCGATTGCCATGGCGCGCCAACCGTCGGAGTATTGGCCACGGAGACCGTGCGGTGAAAATCGGTGACGACTTCAGTGTGGAGATAAGCCAGCCCGACCTTGCCGAAGAACAGGAAATTGCCGTGAATGACGCCCGCGCGCAGCGAGCCTGCGATGGCCGGCTTCTCGCGGATGGTGACGCAGCTTCTGATCGGATCAAAGGCGATGGTGCAATCGGGCGGCGTCGGGGGCATGATCCATGTCTCGGCCTCAAACCCGATCAGAAAATTCTTCTGGATGTAATTACACCCGATCTGCGCGCCTATCAGCGGCAGGTAATGCGTGCCCTTCACGTCCTCTACGGGCGAATAGGGATTAGCCTGGCCGAACGGCGTGGAGATCGTCTTGACGTCGTAACGCAATTGCATGAGTCCGCCATGCACGCCCGCATAGCACCAGCGCGGGTCTTGCTGCACTGGCTGAAGCTGCTGCTGCGGCGGCTGATACAAAGGCGTGACGCGCGGCAATGCGGCGTCGGCGGCATGTGATTTCAAGGGCGCTATGACTGCGGCAACCGAAACTCCGGCGGCAAGAGCCTGAAAATATCTGGAGATCATGTCTGAAACTTTCGCTACTAAAATCTCCCTTCAAATTATGCGATCATGGTTAATTGACGGATAAGGCCCAGCTGAAGTTGGCGTCTCATTTCTGGACAGGTCATATTTGACGCTTAGGCAGTAGGCAGTAGGCAGTAGCGAGTAGAATAATACTCGTTATGCGTTGCTTGCTCGCGCAAGGTAGCGCGATGGATAAGGGGTACTTCTGCCTGCTGCCTGCTCGCTACTCGCCATTCCACAGGAATCCCCCCATGCCGCTTTATGCTCTCGACGATATCGCGCCGGAATTGCCCGCCAGCGGGGCCTGCTTTGTTGCGCCGGACGCCAGCGTTATTGGCAAGGTTTTGCTGGGCGAGGACTCCAGCGTCTGGTTTGGCTGCGTGTTGCGCGGCGACCGCGACTGGATCGTGATAGGGGCGCGCTCCAACGTGCAGGACGGAACGATCATGCACACCGATCCCGGCTCGCCGCTGGAAGTGGGCGAGGACGTCACCATCGGCCACGGCTGCATTCTGCATGGCTGCACGATTGGCGAGGGCTCCCTGATCGGCATGGGCGCGACAATCCTCAACGGCGCGCGCATCGGGCGCAATTGCCTCGTGGGCGCCAATGCGCTCGTGACCGAGGGGAAGGACTTTCCAGACGGCAGCCTTATTGTGGGATCGCCCGCGCGCGTCGTGCGCACGCTGGACGACGCGGCGATTGCAAAAATGCGGCGCGGCGCCGGTCATTATGTCGAGAATGCACGGCGCTACCGCAATGGCTTGCGCCAGCTATAGGATTACGTCTTCATCGAAGGTGGCGGCTGGCAGCAGGCGCACGAATTCCATCGCGAAGAATTCGCCCTGCACCCGCAACACGCGGCCTTTGGTGGATCCGACGACGACGAGTTCGCCCTCCTGCGGCGGAATCTCGCATTCAATGGTGGCACCCGACAACGACACTTCGAGCACGTTGACCATCAGCTCATGGCCATTGGCGAACGTGATCTTTGAAGCTGGATTATTGGGCACGACGCGGTCATGTCGGCGCATTTCGGTCGTGTCGAACAATGTGCGGTTGGCCAGCCAGGTGATCTGGTCCGCCAGCTTGTCGCGCCGGGCGGGGGTGGCGTTGATCTCCACGGCGAACCCGCCCTCGATATGGCGCACGATCTGGCCTTCAAGTCGGCCCAGCTCATCGAGGTAGAGTACGACGCGCTGGCCGATCTCTCCGCTTTCGGGCGCGAAAACAGCAAGTCCGCCGGCGGAAATGTCGATGGTCTGGAACGGATATTCGGCGCGACCTGCAATCATGTAGCGGCCCAGCAATTCAAGCTTCGTGCGTGCGTGCCGACGCTTTTCACGCCACGCCCCGGCGGCAGGGCCCAGAACGGCTATCGCAGATTCTAGCGACAATGCACCAACTCCACACACGCATACAGAAGCGATGGATGTTAGCAATCGTCAGTTAAGGCTGAATTACCGGCGCGGCGAAACCGGGCAGCGGGCCTGAGCAATCCAGAACCATGTCGCGGCAGTCAGTCAGGTTTTGACAAAGCGGCTGCATGGCGACAGGCGACAGCCCCACGAGCACCATTGCATCCCCCGCAGATCCCGCGCGCCCGGTTCTGCCGCTGCGCAGCGGCAGCAACAAAATGTCGATCTCGACGTCTGAACCGGCGCACTTGCGCGCCCGCGTCAGGCTTTTACGCGCCCGCGTTAGGCTTGGCGTCTGGCGGCGCGCGGCGTCTGCGAGGCGCCGCGTCATCTGGCGGCGATGCTCTTGTGCGAGGATGGAGACGAAAGCGGCGCCAAAAGCCAGGCCGCTCCAGCGCTGCGCAAGGGCGCCTGCAACCATTACACGAAACACGTTGTCGCGATCAGGGGCCAGCATCATGGTGGCTGACAATGCGTCGTCGCGCACGCACGGGACGGCGCGTTCGCCGCGCAGACGTCGCCAGCTTTGGATGATGTCCTCAATCCTGCAAGCCTGCAGCATGCAGGCATTCTCTATACAAGCCTGCTGCATGCAGGCATCTTCCCTACAAGCCTTCTGCACGCAGGCCTTTTTCGTGCATGGGTGTGGCGTTGGCAGGCAGGCTGTATCTTGCGACTCCATGTTTTCTACCTGTCACGAATTGATCCACACCGCGCCATAACGATACGCCTGCCGCCGCGTGCGTTTGGCCGCGCAGCAATGGACAGCCAGCGCCGTGCCAACAGGCGGCGGAGTTTTTCTTTTTTGCGTTTTACTTGCCCGGCGCGCCTCAAAGTCCCATGAAGGGCGCCAACCCAGAGAGGGATGCTGAATGAGACCGGGCGGCGCGCGTGAGCCGATGTTCAATCTGCCGGGAAGCCTGGTCTTCGTGATCGCTTTCCTCGCCCTCGTGCATCTTGTGCGCGACATCTGGCTGACGGCTGAGGCGGACGCCATGCTTTTGCAGGCGCTCTCGTTCGTGCCGGGGCGGTTTACCTTCTCGTTCAATCCCGATGGAATAGCCGACGAATTGACGCGGCTGGCCAATACCGGCAGCCGCAACGCAGTGCTTGCAGCGCAATTCTTTTTGGGCGACGGCCATGGTGACGGCTGGAGCATGTTCACCTATTCCATCCTGCATGCGGACTGGACGCATCTGGGCATGAACGTGTTGTGGCTGGCTGCGTTTGGCGCCCCGGTGGCGCTGCGTTTTGGAACCATGCGCACGTTGGCGTTTTTCCTGGTTGCCGCCGCCGCTGGCGCTGGCGCGCATTATCTCGCGCGTCCGTTGGACTTGACGCCTGTCGTGGGCGCGTCGGCCTCGGTGTCTGGCATGATGGCGGCTGCGCTGCGGTTCATATTTCAGCCGGGCGCCCCGCTGGGAAAAGCGCTCGACGAGCCGCTCCCGCCTGAGCTTGCTGTGCGCGTCCCGGCGGCGCCCCTGCGTGTGGCGCTGCGCGATCGGCGCGTGCTGCAATTCAGCGCGCTGTGGTTCGCGATCAACCTGCTCATTGGCTTGTTCGCCGTGCCGCTTGGAATATCGGACGCGGGCGTTGCGTGGGAAGCGCATGCGGGCGGATTTATCGCAGGCTTTCTGCTGTTTGGTTTTTTTGATCCGCCGCCACGCGTGTATTGGCGGCCACAGCCTCCACGCGCCGCCTGACTAAAAGACAACTTGTCGGACTTTCATGTTGCGCTCATCATGAGTGAGCTTCGCCTGTTTTGATGGCGAAACTGGAAATTCAGCAAGGGAGATCGGCATGACGGTTGGGCGCATATTGGCGGCCAAGGGCCGCGACGTCGCCACCATCAACCCGCAGTGTAGCGTGGCGGAAGCCGCGCAGATTCTGGCGCGCAAGCGGATTGGCGCGATTGTTATTGTTGATGGAGAAGGCGCGGTCGCAGGCATTTTCTCCGAACGCGACATCGTGCGCCTGCTCAACGCCAAAGGCGCCGCTGCATTACAGGACGAGGTTGCAAATTGGATGACGCGCACCGTGGTGACGACAAGCCAGAGCGCCAGCGTTCACTCCCTGATGGAGCAAATGACGGCGGGCCGCTTTCGTCATTTTCCCGTGGTGGAAAACGGCGTGCTGGTGGGCATCGTCTCCATCGGCGACGTGGTGAAGCAGCGCCTCGCCGAAATGGAGCAGGAGCAACAGGCGATGCGCGACTATATCGCCACCGCCTGAGCGCGTTATTTACGCAATCAGCGACAGGCGCGCCTGCCCGTCGCGCATGTCCACGCGACGATAAAAGCACGAGGCGCGCCCGGTGTGGCACGCCTTGCCGTCGCCGCCGGGCTCAACCTTGATCAGCAGCGCATCCTGATCGCAATCGACGCGCATCTCGACCACGCGCTGCACCTGTCCCGACGTATCGCCCTTGCGCCAGAGCGCATTGCGCGAGCGCGACCAGTAATGCGCGACCCCCGTCTCCAGCGTTAGCGCCAGCGCCTCTTCGTTCATATACGCCACCATGAGAATCTCGTTGGTGGCGGCATGGGAAGCGATGCAGACGATCAGCCCGTCGGCGCCAAATTTGGGCGCAAACAGCGCGCCTTCCTCCAGCTCTTTTTTGGTGGTGGGGCGGGCGGCAAAGGGATTTGTCATGCTTTGTCTCATTTAACTGGGGCGTAGGGCGTAGGGAGTAGAAGAAAGAATACCCCTCATCCGTCGTTCGCTGACGCAAGCGCCACCTTCTCCCGCAAGGGGAGAAGGAAGAAAGAGGAAAGAGGCGCGCTGCTGAAGCGCTCTTCCTTCTCCCCTTGCGGGAGAAGGTGGCGCGCAACGCGCGACGGATGAGGGGTTCTTCTACTCCCAATCTCGACAGCAGTATGGCAGATGGAACCGCCCGCGCAACGGAATCGGCGGCGCTGCGACCCGCAATATCTTGACCTCCACAGCAAGTTGCGAATCGTCTAGAAAAGACCAATGCGCGGACTTGGCTGGAGCGGATTTATTGTTTTCGGCGTTTGCCTCGCGGGCGCAGGCTTTGCCGCCTCGCGCTATTTGGCGCCGCCAAAAGAGGCTGCGCCTCATGCCGAGGTCGCGGTGCTTGTTGGGAAGGCGCGCGTGGTCGTGAACAGCGCGTTCATGGTTCGCCGCGCTGACCGTCTGGGCGGGCGCATCGACGAATTGCCGCTGGCTCTGGACGCAAAAATCATGGAGCCAGCCGGGCCGCTGCGCCCGCTGGGGCTACGAGACGCCGATTCCGCCGCGCATATTTTGTACGTAACGCTGCTTGCGCGCGACGAGAAACTGGCGCCAAGCGAGCGCACCGCCCGCCTCTATCTGCGCCATTTGCAGCCCGAAGCCCTTCCTTCCGTCGCTGGCCTGCTGCGTCGCGCTTTTGCCGATTCCAGCCCCTATCGCAACGAGGATCTGCATTTCACGCCGCCAGCCGGCGGCCTGTTTGCCGCGCGCTGTTTGCGCATCCAGGAGCATGAGGTTCAGCACGATGTTGAGAAAGCCGAAGATCAGCCGGCGGAAAAACCAGCCCTCATGCTGAAGACCTGCGTGGCCGATTTGCGCGTGGGCGGCGTGGACGTACGCCTGCGCTTTTCCCAATCGCTGCTGGAGGATTGGGAGCGCACGACAGCCACCGCAATCTCCTTTGTTACGGCTTTGCTCAGGAAGCAGGACTAATCATCGAGGACTAAAAATCGTCGAGATCGTAGTCGAGGATCGCCATCTGCAACGTGAACGAGGAGCCGCGCGCGTCGTCGGCTGAAATCACGCCCAGAAAATCATCGCCCCGGTTCAGCTCAACCGAATCGGTCTTCTTCATCCGGCCGACGATCTTCATCTCGTCGTTTTCAAACAAGCGGCGCAGATATTCCTGCAACACTTCGCGCCCGACGGGGATCTTCAACTCAAGCGCGAACGAGCGGTCGCCGTCCTCGTCATCGACAAGAATGCTGGCGATCTTGATCTCGCCAAGATGAACCGCGGCCTGTTCGACGTTCTTGGGGTCAAGCCCGACGCGAATATCCTGATTGCCAAAGGAATGGCGCAGGAACGCTTGCAGCTTTTGCAGTTCGGTCTTGTCCAACGCGCTTCTCCACGATCAATACGGGGCGGAGAAGTGCCAGAAAAGCGTGCGGGCGGCAAGGCGCGAGACGAGGCGCGAGATATGGCGCGAGACAAGCCGCGACATGGCAAAGAGGAAACGCCAGCCTACGCTTGGAACTTGTCCGCCAGAATCTGGTCCATGCTGCGCGCAGGCTCGGCGCAGCCGGCCTCCCCCACCCAGCGCGCGGGCACGCCAGCCACCGTGGTGCGCGGGGCCACGGCTGAGAGCACGACGGAGCCAGCGGCCACGCGGGCGCATTCGCCGACCTCGATATTGCCGATGATCTTGGCGCCGGCGCCGATCAGCACGCCGCGACGTATTTTGGGGTGACGGTCGCCGCGCTCCTTGCCCGTGCCGCCCAGCGTCACGCTGTGCAGGATTGATACGTCGTCCTCAATCACCGCCGTCGAGCCCACCACCAGCCCGGTGGCGTGATCGAGAAACACGCCCTTGCCAACAGTTGCGGCGGGGTGAATGTCGCACTGGAAGGTTTCCGACGAGCGGCTTTGCAGGTAGAGCGCGAAATCCTTGCGCCCGGCCTTCCACAGCGCATGGGCCAGGCGATGGGTTTGCAGCGCGTGAAAGCCCTTGAAATACAACAGCGGCTCGATAAAGCGCGAGCAGGCAGGATCGCGATCGGCCACCGCCATCATATCGAACCGGAACGCCTCGATAATAGAGGCGTCGCGCGAGATCACGTCCAGAAACGTCTGCCGGATCAGATCGCTGGGCACTTCCTGATGGTCGAGCCGGTCAGCCAGCCGATGGATGATCGCGCTCTCCAGCCGGTCATGATTGAGGATCGTACCCAGCACAAAGCCCGCCACTTCCGGCTCGCGGCGCACGATCTCCTCGGCCTCTACGCGGATGCGCGCAAACATCGGATCGACGTCGCGAAGGCCGATGATGTTACCCGCGACTTTTCCTGACTGGCTGGACGGCATGTGGAATTCCTGATCTGTCACCCATTATATGAGCGCAGCGGCGGCGACGGCAAGGCCAGCTTCGCCGCCTCGGGTTTCTACACTTCTTGCAGAAACTCCAGCACGCCATGCTTGTAGACCTTGTCGCCCACGGCCAGATTGTGGTCGCGCCCCGGAATGTCGAGCGCCCGGCCCTTGGGCAGCAGCCGCGCCAACGCCGGGCCGTCGCCAGACACCTCGTCGTTCGTGCCCACCGCCACCAGAACCGGGCAGGTGATTGCGCCCACGCCTTTGGCTGTCAGGCTTTGGCGCGAGCCGCGAATGCAGGCGGCCAGCGCGCGCAAGTCGCTTTTCGTCTGCTGCGCAAACGCGCGAAACATCCGCTGCATCGGATCGGTCAGCTCATCGAGCGAGGCCGTTTCCATCGCCTGCGCGATGTTGCCGGGCAATGCGGCGCCGTTCACCAGCCGGTCGCCGAGCCCGCCCAGAATGGCTTTGCGGATGCGCGCGCCATGTTCAATCGCCATGAAGGCGGTGATGCGCGCGCCCATGGAATAGCCCATCACGTCGGCGCGCTCGATATTCATATGATCGAGCAGGTTCACCGCGTCGCGCGCCATCAGGGACGTGGCGTAGAGCGCGGGATCGTAAAGCTTCTCGCTCTGGCCGTGGCCGCGGTTGTCGAGCGCGATCACGCGGCGGCCCGCATGGTTGAGCGTGCGCACCCACATCGTGTTGACCCAATTGACCGCGTGATTGGACGCAAAGCCATGGATCAGCAGGATCGGCTCGCCGATGTCCTGCGTGGTCGGCGCCATGTCGATATAGGCGATGCGCACGCCGCTTGAATCAAAGAAATGCATAAGCCCTCGCAAGAGGCGCACATTAGCGAGGCAGACGATCAAGACAAGTGCAACGCAAGCTGATTTCTTGTGCGGGCAGGGCTGCTTGCCCAACAGGCGGTCGCACGCGCGGCGCCTCCATTTTGCGCAAACGCGGGCCAATTCAGAAAAATATGCGACGCGCTGACGCAGCAAAAGCGCTTGGCACGCGGGATGCTTTGACGATCTGCGAAAGCGGCTCGCGCCGCCTCGCCAATAGCATGCGCCTTACCAGAGGAGGGATTTCCCCATGAGCGTTTCAGATGAGATCGTGTTGACCGGCTGCCTTGCGCCCGAGCCCAATACTGCGCCCACGAATTGCCTGACGCCCATCGACAAAGCCGGACTAGAGGGCCTGATTGCCGCGGGCAAAGCCAACCCGCAAGTCATCAAAACCCTGAAGTGCAAGACCGTGGCCGAGGGCCGCTTCCGCCATGCTAATTATATACGCAGCCTGCCGCCCTACATCGTTGACGAACCGCCAGCGCTGCTGGGAGACGACACCGCGCCAAATCCCTCCGAGGCCTCTCTTGCAGCGCTTGGCTCGTGTCTGGCTGTGGGCCTGCACGCCAATGCGGTACATCGCGGCTGGCTTGTTCGCAAGCTTGAATTGCAGCTTGAGGGCGATCTCAACATCACCGGCGTCTGGGGCACTGGCGACATGAGCGAGAAGCCCGTCGGCTTCACGGACGTGCGCGTGAAAGTCGAGATGGAATGCGACGGGATTTCGCAAGCAGATATCGACGCGCTCATCACGCACGTCAAGAAATGGTCGCCCGTCGCCAACACGTTCACGCGGCCTGTGAACCTTGAGGTAAGCCTTTAGCGAACATACGCTGGCGTCAAACATGTCAGCGTTTTTCCCTGTAAAAACTGGAGAAGCTGCCGATGTCGCTTGCATTCGCACAAACGCCTCTTCGCATCGACGTGGTCTCGGACGTGCGCGACATCGTACAGGCTGACCTGCCAAAGCTTGTCGACGATATCGACACCGGCAAGCTCTATCCGGGCGATTTTCTGCGCGCGATTGGTACAGCTGGCGCGTTCTCGACCCATGCGCAAGTTGACGACGGCGTCGATCTCAACATCGCCATCGACGCCATGAGCGAAGTCTCAGAAGTCTGCGGCTCAACGTCTTTCATGACATGGTGCCAGAGCACGCTGGTCTGGTATCTGGCCAACACCGACAATCAGGCCTTGAAAGATAAATATCTGGATATGGCTGCCGCTGGCGACATGCTGGGCGGAACCGGGCTTTCGAACCCGATGAAAAGCTTCTTCGGCATCGAGAAGATGAAGCTGAAAGGCAAAAGGGTTGAAGGCGGCTATAGGGTGCGCGGCGCCTTGCCGTGGGTTTCCAACATCGGACCTGAGCATATTTTCGGCACGATCTTTGAGTGCGAGGACGGCGGCAAAGTGATGTTCATCGCCGATTGCGCAGATGAAAACATCGAGCTGCTCGAGTGCGATTCTTTTCTCGCCATGGACGGAACCGGAACCTATGGCGTAAATTTCAGGGACGCTTTTATCTCCGATGAAATGATTCTGGCCCATTCCGCGCTCCCCTTCGTGAAGAAAATACGCGGCGGTTTTATTTTATTACAATCAGGCATGGCGATTGGCCTGATCCGCGATTGCATCGCCATCATGGAGAAGACCAAAAGCTCGCTGGGTCATGTGAACAAATATCTTGTCGGCCAGCAGCCGGAAGATTTCATGGCCAAGCTTGAGGCGCTGGAAGCACGCGTGCGCGACCTCGCCGCCAATCCTTATGATACGAGCGACGAATATTTTCAGGCGGTCGTTGAAGCGCGTTTGGAAGCTGGCGATCTGACAATGGCCGCCGCACATGCCGCCATGCTGCACACCGGCGCACGCGGCTATCATAAGAGCCATAGCGCACAAAGGCGCATGCGTGAGGCCTATTTCGTCGGGATCGTAACGCCCGCCACCAAGCAATTGCGCAAAATGCTGGCTGACATGAACGCGCCACAGCCAGCTTGATTTTACGCAAGACGTCCCGTCTTTCACGTGAGGAGTCAGGCATGAGCGAAGTTTTGATTTCAGCCAAAGACCTTGAAGCCATGAGCGCCAGCGATGTCGTCATTATCGACACGCGCAATCCCGACGCCTACGCAGCCGGGCATATTCCCGGCGCCGTAAACCTGCATGAAATCTTCACGTTTCTGGCAACATCGACGCCCGAAGGCATTGCCGAACTGAAAGCAAAATTTGCAGATTCCTTTGGCAAAGCCGGCCTGTCCGGCAAAGAGACGGCGGTGTTCTACGAGCAATCAATGAACTCAGGCTTTGGTCAATCCTGCCGGGGTTATTATCTGCTTGGCGTGCTTGGTTATCCAAAAGCCCATGTGCTGCACGGTGGATTCGATTCTTGGACTGCTGCGGAGCTGCCTGTGACGACGCAAGTCCCGGCGCCCGTTGCCGCTATTTTCCCGATTGATCCGGTGGGCGATTCTTTGCTGCTCGACGCCGCCGACATGCTGGCCGCGCTCGACAAGCCGGAGATCGCAATTTTGGACGTGCGCGACGTGGACGAATGGATCGGCGACAGCTCGTCTCCCTACGGCAAGGAATTCTGTCCGCGCAAGGGCCGCATTCCCGGCGCGCGCTGGCTCGAATGGTATCGCATGATGAAGCCCACGGGCGAGGGCCCGCGCTTCAAGGCGAAGGATGAAATTCTCGCTGAATGCGCCACCGTTGGCATCACGCCGGACACGCCGGTCTATCTCTATTGCTTCAAGGGCGCGCGCGCTTCCAACACTTATCTGGCGTTGAAGAACGCAGGGGTGAAGGACGTTCGGATGTATTTTGGATCATGGAACGAATGGTCCCGTGATCCATCCTTGCCGATTGAAAGCGGCTCGCCGTTTGCCAGCGCAGCCTAAAACCCGTTGAGGCGCAGGCGCAACATTCATCAGGAGAACAGCATGTCGAACAAGAAATCGCCCTCCCCCTACATGCTGAAATCCGGCTGCGCCTGCGGCGCACATTCGTCCCAGGCCGAGCATGAGCGCGCATTTACCGCGATAACGGCAAGCGCGGCTGACGACGAAAAGATGTTCGGCTCTTATGTGGAGCGCGCGATCCTGCGCGCCATCGTGCCAAATCCGCTTCAGCGGCGGGCGTTTCTGCAAGCGGTCGGCGCCAGCACGGCGGCGGCCGCCATCGCTGCGCTGTTTCCGCTGGCCACCGCGACAGACGTTTTCGCGCAAGGCGGCGTCCCGGAAAAAAAGAACCTGAAGGTCGGGTTCATTCCCATCACCTGCGCCACGCCCATCATTATGGCCGCGCCGATGGGCTTCTACGCCAAGCAGAACATCGACGTGGAAGTGGTGAAAGCCGCCGGATGGGCGATTGTCCGCGATCGCACGATCAACAAGGAGTTTGACGCCGCGCATATGCTGGCGCCCATGCCGCTGGCGATCTCGATGGGCATCGGCTCGACTGCGCTGCCGTTTGCCGTGGCCGCCATCGAGAACCTCAACGGACAGGCGATTTGCCTGTCGATGAAGCACAAGGACAATCGCGATCCCAAAAACTGGAAGGGCATGAAGCTGGGCATACCGTTTGAATATTCAAACCACGCCTATCTCTTGCGCTATTACCTCGCCGAGAATGGAATCGATCCCGACAAGGACGTGCAATTGCGCTCTGTTCCGCCGCCGGAAATGGTCGCCAATCTGCGCGCCGACAATATCGACGGATTCCTTGCGCCCGACAATATTGTGCAGCGCGCGGTCTACGACGGCGTTGGCTTTATTCATCTGCTGTCAAAGGAAATATGGGACGGCCACCCCTGCTGCGCGTTCGCCGCCAGCCGCGATTTCATCGAGCAGACGCCAAACTCCTATGCGGCGCTGCTGCGCGCCATTGTTGAGGCGGCGGCTTTCGCCTCAAAGGCCGAGAATCGCAAGCAGATCGCGGAAGCCATTTCGCCGCCCAATTACCTCAACGCGCCTCTGCCGGTTATCGAACAGGTGCTGACGGGCGTGTACGCCGACGGGCTTGGCGGCATCAAGCGCGATCCCGATCGCGTCACGTTTGACCCCTTCCCCTATGAGAGTTTCGCAGTGTGGATTCTCACGCAGATGAAACGCTGGGGCCAGATCAAGGGCGACGTCGATTACGCCAAAATCGCCAAAGACGTGTTCCGCGCCACGGATGCCGAAAAGGCGATGAAGGATGCGGGCCTGCCCGCGCCCGCTCCAGCCAAAAAGATCGTCGTGATGGGCAAGGCGTTCGACCCGGCAAAGCCAGAGGAATATGTGGCGAGCTTTGCCATCAAGAGGAGTTAAGCGCCAACATGGACTGCGCGCGACAATCCTTCTGCAGGGCGTAAACCCGCGAATTCAACGTACGCAACGCGAAGCTGTCATGGACGGGCTTGACCCGTCCATCCACGCAAGCGGCGCAAGTTTGTCATCACCCCAGATCAATCATCGCCTGCACGGAGCGGCGCGCGCGCACGGCGAGTTCCGGATCAATCATGATTTCCTCGCGCAGATAGATCAGGCTCTCCAGAATCTTCGGCAGCGTGATGCGCTTCATGTGCGGGCACAGATTGCACGGGCGCACGAATTCGGTGCCCGTGGTTTCGGTCGCCACATTGTCGGCCATCGAGCATTCGGTGACGAGCAACACGCGCTTGGGCTTCTTGGTTTTCACGTAATCAATCATCGCCGCCGTCGATCCGGCAAAATCGCTCACCTCCACCACTTCGGGCGGGCATTCGGGGTGCGCGATGATGGTGATGGACGGATCGTCGGCGCGATAGCGCAGCATTTCAGCCGCCGTAAAGCGCTCATGCACTTCGCACGCGCCTTCCCATGCGATGATTTGCACCTTCGTTTGCGCCTGCACGTTTTTGGCCAGATATTTATCGGGAAGAAAGATCACGCGATCAGAGCCAAGGCTCTCCACCACTTTGAGCGCGTTCGACGACGTGCAGCAGATATCGACTTCTGCCTTCACGTCCGCCGACGTGTTGACGTAGGCGACGACCGGCACGCCGGGATATTTGGCGCGCAACGCCCGCACGTCGGCGCCGGTGATGGATTCGGCCAGCGAGCAACCGGCGCGCGAATCAGGAATCAGCACGATCTTTTCAGGGCTGAGAAGCTTCGATGTCTCGGCCATGAAATGCACGCCGCCCTGAATGATGATCTCGGCCTTCGATTGTCCGGCAAGTTTGGCGAGCTGGAGCGAATCTCCAACCACGTCGGCGACGCAATTATAAATCTCCGGCGTCTGGTAATTATGCGCGAGGATGACCGCGTTACGCTCTTTCTTGAGCTCGTTGATCGCCTTCACGTAAGGCGCATGGAAAGGCCATTCGACCGGCGGCATCACCGCCTTCACCTTTTCATAAAGGTGCGCGGTGGCGGCCTCCACTTCAGGCGTCCAGGCGAGATTGGGCATGGGCAGCACGCCAAGGCGACGGGCGGCGTCCGACAGCGGCGGGGCGACAGGCGCCGGATTGATGCGCGCAACGCTTGCAGAGCTTTGAAACATGCGACCGCTCTTTTTACTCAGGATGAGCATAAGTGAGGCCTGAAAATACCGGCCGCGTCTGGCCGGTCCCACTCTTTTGCACGCCTTGAGCATATAAGGCGCCGCACGCCCGGCGTAAAGGCGCCCTTGCCAAGCTCGTAGAGGCCGAAAGGGAACGCCAAGGTCGCGATAGCAGTTGACCCGTCACCAAAGCCGACGAAGCCCCGGGAGGCGTTGAGAAACCATGACGCGATTTGTACCGCCGGCAAAAGGCCGCGCGCGGCGCTTTCTCAAGTTTTCGCTTGGCTTCTGGCGCGGCGATACCAGGCGCAGGGCGTGGTTGCTCAGCGCCGGCGTCGTTTGCTTTCTGCTCGCCAACCTTGGCGCCGCGCTGGCGGTGAACCGTTGGCATAAATACTTCTTCGATGCGCTGGAGCGCAAGGATCTTGCGACGATCTGGTTCAGCGTCGGATTGATTATCGGTCTGGCGATCCTGTCAGCCGCCATGGCTGCCGGGCTTTTGCATTTGCGGATGCGGCTGCAAATACGCTGGCGCGAATGGCTGGCCGAATCCCTGTTTGCGCGTTGGCTTTCGCAGCGGCGCTTTTATCAACTCAGCATTGTGGGCGGCGACGCCGAGAATCCTGAGGCGCGCATGTCCGACGATGCGCGGCTTGGCGTTGAGCTGCTGGTTGATTTCTCGCTTGGCGTGCTCAACGCGGTTCTGGCTGCGGTGTCGTTCATCGGCGTGTTGTGGTTCATCGGCGGCGGGCTTGAAATCGGCGGCTTTTATGTGCCCGGTTATCTGGTCATCGCCTGCATTATCTATTCCGCATTCACCAGCGGAACCATGTATCTGCTGGGCGCCCCGCTCGTGCGCCGCGTAGAGGAAAAGGCTGCGGGAGAAGCGCAATTGCGCTACGAGCTGACCCGCGTCAAGGACAGTGCGGAAACCATTGCGCTGATCGGCGGCGACGAGGACGAGCGCGAACGCCTCAACGAGACGCTGCGCGACGTTGTTGTGCGCTGGTATGGCGTGATGGTTCAGCAAGGGCGCATGACGTGGCTGATCGGCTCCAACATGGTGCTGGCGCCGGTGATTCCATTGCTGCTGGGCGCGCCCAAATATCTGTCCGGGGAGATGTCGCTGGGCTCGCTCATGCAGTCGGCGGCGGCCTTCGTGCAGGTGATGACGGCGCTGAACTGGCTCGCCGACAATTCCATGCGGCTGGCCGACTGGTTCGCCGCCGCCCAGCGCGTGGCCGAACTCAACGACGCGCTCGACCGGCTTGACGCGACCATCGGCAAGCACGGGCGCAGCGAGACCATCGAGATCAGGGACAGCCCGGACGATTGCGTGCATTTGTGCGCGCTGCATATCTCGCAGCACGACGGCAAGCTGATGATCGCCGACGCCGAACTTGTGATCCAGCCGGGCGAGAAAGTGCTGGTACGCGGGGAATCTGGCAGCGGCAAGAGTACGCTCATTCGCGCCATCGCAGGCCTGTGGCCATGGGGCGGCGGCGAAATTTTGATACCGCCAAAGGCGCTTGTGTCGTTCATTCCGCAAAAGCCCTACTTTCCGCTGGGCACGCTGCGCGACGCGCTTGTCTATCCCCATGCGGAGCTTGACCTGCCCAATGAGAGGTTTGAAAACGTGCTGGTGCGCTGCGGTCTTTCGCATTTGGCGCCGCGTCTGGACGAGACTGACAATTGGACCAGCGTACTGTCGGGCGGCGAGCAGCAACGCGTGGCCTTCGCGCGCGCCATGTTGAATCCGCCCGATATTCTTATTCTGGACGAGCCTACGTCTGCGCTGGACGAGCTGAGCCAGTTCAAGCTGATGGAATACATGCGCGACGAAATGACGAAGACGATGGTGATCCATGTTGGCCACAGGCCGGGGCTTGAGCCGTTTCATGATCGCCAGATTCATTTGATCCGCGAGGAAGGCGGCCCCGCCAGCGCCTATGAGCGGCCCATCAATTTTCGCGACCGCGTGTTGAGAAAGCTGCGGCCAAAAACGACGGGCGGGCTAGGGAGCTAACGCGCGCTCGGCGGGAAAACAAACCTTTCAAACGCAAGTCGGGCATGAACTTAACTTTTCATGCACCATACGTTGAAAGGAACCGTGGGCGGGAAGCATCCGCGGCCCGTGACATCGGGGCCGGTTGCGACTAACAAAAACGCAAACCTCCGGCTTAACCTCGCATTGGCTTCATCATGCCCGATCTGCTCCTGGAATTGTTCAGCGAAGAAATCCCCGCCCGCATGCAAAAGCAGGCGGCCGAAGACCTGAAGCGTCTGGTGACGAATGCGCTGGTGGAGCGCGGGCTGGTTTATGAGGGCGCCGCGAGCTTCGCCACGCCGCGCAGGCTGGCTTTGCACATCGCAGGCCTGCCCGCCCGCCAACCGGACGTGCGTGAGGAAAAGAAAGGCCCGCGCGTCGGCGCGCCCGAGGCCGCCGTGCAGGGATTTTTGCGCGCTGCTGGTCTCGAGTCGCTCGATCAGGCCAAGATCGAGACTGACCCCAAGGGCAAGGGCGAGTTCTACGTCGCCATCCTCGAGAAGGCGGGCGCCGCCACGCTTGACGTACTGGCAGACGTTCTGCCGCAAATTGTGCGCACTTTTCCCTGGCCCAAATCCATGCGCTGGGGCGCGGGCTCCACAAAGCCGGATACGCTGCGCTGGGTGCGCCCGCTGCATTCGATCATAGCCACCTTTGGACCCGAGACCGAAGACCCCGAGATCGTGCGCTTTGAGGTTGACGGGATCATTGCGGGCGACGTCACGCGCGGCCATCGCTTCATGAGCCCTGACCCAATCAAGGTGCGCCGTCTCGACGATTATATGGCCAGCCTTGAGAAGGCGAAGGTCGTGCTCGACGCGGCGCGCCGCAAGGACATCATCCTGCACGATGCAAAAGATCTGGCTCTCGCGCAGGGGCTGGAGCTGGTGGAGGACGAAGGCTTGCTGGAGGAAGTGGCGGGTCTTGTGGAATGGCCCGTAGTGCTGATGGGCGCGTTCGACGAAGCCTTTCTGGAGATTCCCGCCGAAGTGGTGCGCGCCACCATTCGCGCCAACCAAAAATGCTTCGTGCTGCGCCATCCGGATGGGCGCTTGTCGAACAAGTTCCTGCTCGTCTCCAATATTGAAGCCAGCGACGGCGGAATGGCGATAGCCGGCGGTAACGCCCGCGTGGTCCGCGCGCGCCTGTCGGACGCCTTGTATTTCTGGAAGACCGATCAGGCTGCTCTGCCCGATTACGTCACGGACGAGAACCGCGCCAGGCCGCTCGACCAGAGGCTTGCAAAATTGCAGGCGCTCAACATCGTGTTCCATGAAAAGCTTGGCACGCAGGGCGAACGCGTCTCGCGTATTCGTGCGCTCGCGCGCGCTCTGGCGCCGCTGGTGGGCGCCGATCCGGAGCTGGCCGACCGCGCCGCGCAATTGTGCAAGGCCGATTTGCCGACGGAAGTTGTGGGCGAATTCCCCGAGACGCAAGGCCTGATGGGCCGCCGGTATGCGGCCTTGCAGGGCGAACATGCGGACGTGTGCGCCGCGATTGAAGAGCATTACAAACCGCAGGGGCCGAGCGACTTTGTTCCGGCTGGTCCGGTGTCGATTGCGGTCGCTCTGGCCGACAAGCTCGATACGCTGGTGGGTTTTTGGGCGATTGACGAGAAGCCGACGGGGAGCAAAGACCCTTATGCGCTGCGACGTGCCGCGCTGGGCGTTATCCGGCTGGTGCTGGAGAATGCGGTGCGGGCGCCGCTGCAAACAATCATGCGCCAACACCTCGTCGTCATGGCCGTCCCCGGACTTGATCCGGCCATCCAGGCGCAAACGCTGGCTGATGATTTGCTGGCTTTCATCCACGAGCGCCTCAAAGTCTACCTGCGCGAAAAGGGCGCACGTCACGATCTCATTGACGCGGCGCTTGGCGAAAACAGCGACGATCTGCTGATGATCGTGCGCCGGGTGGATGCTTTGGGCGCGTTCCTGAGCACCGACGACGGCAAGAATTTGCTGGCGGGCTACAAGCGCGCCGCCAACATCGTGCGGGCGGAGGAGAAGAAGGAAAAGGGCGCCTCGTTCGACGGCGCCTATGATCCGGCCCTGTTTGAGTTGGATGAAGAAAAGGCCCTCGCCGCAGCGCTTTTCGGCGCCTCGACGCAATCATCCGCAGCAATCGCGCGCGAGGATTTCGCGGGCGCCATGTTAGCGCTCGCCCAATTGCGTGCGCCGGTTGACGCTTTCTTCGAGAAGGTGACGGTGAACGATTCCGATCCCGCCAAAAGGCTCAACCGCCTGCGTCTATTGAATGGCCTGCGCAGCGCGACGCGCAGCGTTGCGGATTTCTCGAAGATTGCGGGCTAGCTATGTGCTGAAAGAATGCGGGCTTCCAGCCCGCAGAACGGCGCAAGCCGTGGCTTTACGCCGCAAGCCTCACGCGCCGCCGATCAATATGCCCGCCGCCAGCACGATGACGCCGCCGACCACGACCTGAAACGCGGCTTGCAGGAACGGCGTGTCCATATAAGTCGCGCGAATCCATGCGATGATCCACAGCTCGATCGCCACGATCAGGCCCGCGATTCCGGTCGCGATCCAGAACGCGTTGGGCCACGCATCGGGCACCAGATAGGGCAGGGTGTGGAATATGCCGCCAAGCGTCGTCATCGTGCCCGAGATCACGCCGCGCAGCCATGGCGAGCCGCGCCCGGTGAGCGAGCCGTCGTCCGACAGGGCCTCTGCAAACCCCATGCTGATGCCCGCGCCGATGGAAGCCGCCAACCCCACCAGAAACGTCTGCCAATTGTTCTGCGTGGCGAAAGCAGCGGCAAACAGCGGCGCCAGCGTCGAGACCGAGCCGTCCATCAGGCCAGCCAGCCCCGGCTGCACATATTGCAGCAGGAACATGCGATGGCGCGTGGCGTTTTCCTCGTCGCGCGCTGATTCGGTCAGGTGCGCGCGCTCCAGCTTGCCGGCCATGCCCGCGTGGCTTTTCTCGACCTCGGCCAGATCGCCCAGAAGCTTGCGGATGTTGACGTCCCGCGTCTGCTCGGCGGCGCGCTGATAGAAGCGCTGCGCCTGAAATTCCATGTTTTCCGCTTCCTTGCGGATCGTATCGAGCGACAGATTTTTGGACAGCCAGACCGGGCGACGCTTGAGAAACCCCTTCACGTCCTCGCGGCGGATGGGGGGCAAGTTTGGCCCAAAGCGCTGCTCGTACATGTCGAGCAATTGATGCCGGTGCGCCTTTTCCTCGTCAGCCATTTCCTCGAAAACTTTGGACGAGGCCGGATAGCGCTCGGCCAGATCTTCGGCGAACGACATGTAAATCCGCGCATCCTCCTCCTCGGAGGAGATAGCGACGGCGAGAATTTCGCGCTCGTTGAGTTCGGCGAAGGTCTTCAAGGAAAGCTCCGGGCAGGATTGGCTGGCGGTTTCAATTAGAACGTTTCTAAAGCGAACGCCCGTGAATTTCCACCCCTGCGGTCCAGCTACAGCGCCCGCGTTTGACGGCGGGCTTGTTTCGCGCGCAGGTCTGGTGGCTATGAAACAGGTCTGGAAAACACTTTGATGCGATTTGAGCGGATCAGCGCGCGGCTGATGCATATTTATTTCCGCTTTGCCCGGCCAATGACGCTGGGGGTGCGCGCCATCGTCGCAGATAGTGAAAACCGCATTCTGCTGGTGCGCCACACCTATGTCTCGGGCTGGCACCTGCCGGGCGGCGGCGTTGAGGCGGGCGAATCGATGCTGGAAGCGCTGGCGCGCGAGGTGGAGGAGGAGGGCGCGGTCCGGATGCGGGCGCCCGCCATCCTGCACGGAATGTTCTTCAACCGCTCCGCCTCGCCGCGCGATCATGTGGCGGTTTATCTGGTGCGTGACTTTGAGGTGCTGGGCGTGCGCGCGCCCGATCATGAGATCGCGGAGGCTGGTTTCTTCCCACGGCACGCCATGCCCGACGGGGTTACGCGCGCCACGCTGGCCCGGTTGGCCGAGGCGCTTGACGGGGCGCCCACGGACGCGTTCTGGTGAGATTTGCAACGCCGCGTTTCTGGCTCTAGTGAAGCAATATGAGCGAGTTTGAGAAATTGCCCCACGCGCCCGATTTGCCAGCTTTAGGCCTGCGCCCGCTGCACGCCTCGGACCTGCCGCAGATCGAGAAACTCGACGAGCGCGCCTTCGGCCCGGGACGCTTCGCGCGCACCGCCTATCGCCTACGCGAGGGCGTAGCGCCTGATTTTGCTATGTCTTACGTGGCGCATGTCGGCACGCTGCTGGTGGGCTCCAACATCATGACGCGGGTCAAATGCGGCGATGCGGATTTGATGCTGCTCGGCCCGCTCACCGTTGAGCCCGCCTTCCGCTCGCGCGGCATCGGCGAGGCGCTGGCCATGCGCTCCATCGCAGCCGCCCGCAATGCCGGCGGCAAGCTGGTGCTGCTGGTTGGGGACGAGCCCTATTACAGCCGCTTCGGCTTCAAGCGCGTCCCCGCAGGCCGCCTCGCCATGCCCGGCCCGGTCGATCCGGCGCGCGTGCTGGTGTGCGAGCTGGCGGACGGCGCGTTTGAAGGCGTGACGGGAGTTGTGCGCAAGGGGTGAGGGTGGGCTATTCTCATCTTTGCTTTTAATCTGCGCCCCGCGCCCCCTTCGTAACGCGCTCCAGCATGTTTTCCAGCGCCCCGGCGTCAGAAGGAAAGTCCGCCGCCATCCATGCAGCTTCAAGCTCCGCCAGCGCGGCGCCGATTGTTCGGCCGCGCGCAAAACCTTGCGCGATTAAATCTGCGCCAGCGAAGGGGAGTTTCAATTCGGCATGATCGCGCACAAAGGCAAAGCCTGCGCACCAGCGTGAATCGTCGATCACGGCCCGGCTCTCGGCATGGGCCAGAACGAGCGCGTCGAGCAGCGGCTTGCGGCCATGGACATAGAGCAGGCGGCGCAGGCGTGCGGCATCGGGCGGCGCCTCGCAGCAATGCAGCGGCGCCAGCGCGTTTGCCGCGTGCGCCAGGCGCAAATGCTCTGCATTCGACAATCGCAAACGCTCGCGCAAGCGGTCGGCATCCTCGCGCGTTTGGACGGCCAGCCCGGCGAGGCGCAATACGTGATCGGGCGCAAGATCATATTCCGCTTCAACGCTTTCCAGCCGCGCAAGGCGATCAGAATTGGGCGCGCCGCCAAGCACGGGGCCAAGAATGCCAGCGTGCGTCATCGCCTCCACCACGTGGCGGGCGTGGCGCGCGGCCAGCAGTTTCAGCAATTCGGCGCGCACGCGCTCACGTGACAGACCATCGAGAAACCCGCGCGCCGCAATGCTTGCGTGCAATGCGTGCGCATCCATCTCGCCCTGCCCATAAGCGGCGTGAAAACGAAAGAAGCGCAGGATGCGCAGATAATCTTCAGCAATACGCGTGGCTGCATCGCCGATGAAGCGCACGCGGCGCGCGGCGACATCGGCCTGTCCGCCAGCGTAATCATGCACGCGCCCGTGCGCATCCACCGACATCTGGTTGATAGTGAAGTCGCGGCGCAAGGCGTCCATACGAAAATCGCGGCCAAAGCGAACCGTTGCGTGGCGCCCGTGCGTCTCCACGTCCTCGCGCAAAGTGGTGGCTTCAAACGGAACCCCGTCCACCACGATGGTGATCGTGCCATGTTCAATGCCCGTAGGTATGGGCTTGAAGCCGGCGGCCTTTGCGCGCGCAATTGTCACCTCCGGCAAGGCGGTCGTGGCCAGATCGACCTCGTGCACAGGCTCGCCCAAAAGCGCGTTGCGCACCGCGCCGCCGACGATGCGCGTCTCCTCGCCGTCGCCGTTGAGCGCCAGCATCAATCGGCGCAAGCGCGGCTCGTCAAGGAAGGGAGCGTCGATCAAATGTCCGTCGATGATGCGCGCTGTCACAAATAAAGCCTCTCGTACAAATTGCGCACCATGGCGGCCGTTGCGCCCCAGATGTTGCGCACATGCTGATTGTCTTGCAGATTGTCTCGATAGGCCATGGAATAGAAGCTGCGCAAGCGGCCCTCGCGCTCCAGCTTGATGAGCTTGTGATTGTCCGGGTTCATTAGAAACGACAACGGCGCCTCAAAACAATCGGCGACCTCATGCGCACACAAAGCCAGCTCAAACGGCGGGGCCACAAGCGCCACCAGCGGCGCGATGCGATAGCCCGAGCCGGTCTGGTAGGGATCGAGAAAGCCCAGCGGCGTCACGGCTTGCGGGGGCAGCGCGATCTCCTCATGCGCCTCGCGCAGCGCGGTTGCGATGGGGCCTTCGTCGCCGGGGTCCATGCGCCCGCCGGGAAATGCGATCTGGCCAGCATGGGCGCGCAAAGCGCTGGAGCGCTGGATGAAGATGAGGTGGGCACCATCAACGCGCGGCGCCAGCGCAATCAGCACGGCGGCGGGAATGGCTATCGTCGCAGGCGGAGCCGCAATATCATCATGAGCATGATCGGGCGCCATCGGCCGATGGAAGGCGTCGGCGGGCAAGTCCAGCGTCAGGCGGGCGCGGGCGCGCCATGCAAAATCCTGCGCCGAGAACAACGGGTGCGGGCTGGTCAAAGATCGCCCTCCCGGCAGATGGGAAAAAAGGCGCCGCCTGATTCGATTCCAAACATTCCGTCGCGGGTCTCCCCCAGCTCGACCAGCGCCAGCGCAATGGGCCGCGACGCAAGCGCCCACAGCCCGCCGCGCACCAGCACATAGGGCTTGAGGCCGTCAGCGGGGCCAGCTTCAAACCGCAGCGGATGGTCCGCGCCCACGCGCACCTCGTCGTCGACATTGGTGCGCAAAGCCAGAACGGGGCCGGACTCGCCCTGCTCGAGCCACATTTCACCTGCGATAAACGGCGCGTCCTCCACCTCCACCGACACCATTTCGACCGGCGTCACCAGCACATAGCGGTCTGTATCCTTGCGCAATATCGAGGCGAACAACTTGACCAAAGCGGGCCGCGCGATCACGCTGCCCTGATAGAACCAGGCCCCATTCCGGTCTATTTTCAGGCCGATATCGCCACAAAAGGGTGGATTCCACAGGTGAACGGGCGCAGGGCCGCGCACAGGAAAGCGCGCCTGCACCTCGCCGAGCCCCTTCACAGCTTGCGCTGCATCGCCTTTGTCTACATCCGCCATATTCGCAAACCAGAAATTGATGCGCCGACATCCATCGACAAGCGCGCGGCGACCTCTAAACTGTCGCAGATGAATGTAGCGGGCGCGGCGCCAAACGGAAATGGCGCGCGCCGAAGGAGGCCGAATGAGCGCTATCCAGGGTTTCGCCAACACGCAGCTTGAGGAAGACGCCACAAAGCAGGCGGAGCGCGCGCTTGAGAAGGTCGCCGCCGCACGCGCCGCCGTGGGGCAGGTCATCTTCGGCCAGAAGCAGGTGGTGGAGGAGACGCTAGTCACGCTGCTGGCGGGCGGTCACGGCCTGCTGGTGGGCGTGCCGGGCCTTGCCAAAACCAAACTCGTCGAGACGCTGGGCACCGTGCTGGGCCTCGATGCGCGCCGCGTGCAATTCACGCCCGATCTGATGCCCGCCGACATTCTGGGCTCCGAGATCATGGAAGAGGCCGCCGACGGGCGCCGCGCGTTCCGCTTCGTGCGCGGGCCTATCTTCGCGCAATTGTTGATGGCGGACGAGATCAACCGCGCCAGCCCGCGCACGCAATCGGCGCTGCTGCAATCCATGCAGGAATATCACGTGACGGTCGCTGGCGAGCGCCACGATCTGCCGCGCCCGTTCCATGTGCTGGCGACGCAAAACCCGCTGGAGCAGGAAGGCACCTATCCGCTGCCCGAAGCGCAGCTTGATCGCTTTCTCATGCAGATCGACGTGCTCTATCCCGATCGCGCAGCCGAGCGGCGCATTCTGCTGGAGACGACGAGCGGCGATCAGGCGCAGGCGAAAGCGGCCATGAGCGCGGAAGATCTTGTCGCCATCCAGCAACTTGTACGACGCCTGCCGGTGGGCGAGCGGATTGTGGAATCCATTCTCGACGTCGTGCGCATGGCGCGCCCCGGCGAGGGCGATGCGGAGATCACCAAGCATGTCGTGTGGGGACCGGGACCGCGCGCCGCGCAAGCTTTGATGCTGGCCTCCAGAGCGCGCGCCTTGCTCGACGGGCGCCTGTCGCCATCGCTTGACGACGTGGCGGCGCTGGCTCTGCCAGTGCTCAAACATCGCATGGCGCTGACGTTTGCGGCGCGCGCGGAAGGCGAAACCATTGCAGGCCTCGTCGCCCGCCTTGTCGCGCGGCTGGGCTGAATCCATGGCCGATGCGCGTCTGCTTGAGCCACATGAGCGCGCAACAGGCGCATTGCACAGCCATGGCGCGTTGGAGCTGGCGCGCAGGCTGCCGAGCCTTGTGGTGCAGGCCAAAGACGTGGCGGCCACCGTGATGCACGGCGTGCATGGACGCAGGCGCGCAGGCGTTGGCGAAACCTTCTGGCAGTTTCGCCCGTTCACATGGGGCGAATCCACCAGCCGCATCGATTGGCGCCGCTCCGCGCGCGATGACCGGGTTTATGTGCGCGAGCGCGAATGGGAGGCCGCGCATACTGTGTGGATATGGATGGATCGCTCGCCCTCGATGGCTTACGTCTCCACGCTCGCTCTGCAATCCAAGCTTGATCGCGCTTTGGTGCTGGGCATGGCCGCTGCAGATTTATTGGTGCGCGGCGGCGAGCGCGTGGGCTCGCCAAATCTCACGCGGCCTGTTGCAGCGCGCAACATTGTGGACCGTCTGGCCGAAGCGATGATCCAGCAGGGCCGACGCGAGGCGGCGCCCGAAGAGCTGCCGCCAGCGGATGCTTTGGCGCCTCGCGCGCAGGCGGTTCTGCTGGGCGATTTGCTGAGCGACCCCGCAGATATCGAGCGCACGATTCACGGCATGGCGAGCCGGGGCGCGCTGGGCCATGTGGTGATGATCGCCGATCCGATTGAAGAAACGTTTCCCTTCCATGGCCATACGGAATTCCTCGACGTGGACAGCGCCTCGCGTCTGAGCGTTGGCGAGGCCTCCGCGTTTCGCGCCGATTACGTCGCGCGCCTTGCCGCCCATCGTGACCGGGTGCGCGCGACATGCGCCTCGCGGGGCTGGAGCTTTGCGCTGCATCGCACCGACCGGCCAACGTCCGAGGCCTTGCTCGCTTTGCGGATGCGCCTTGAAGGCGCGCAAATGGGAGGCGCTCGCTGATGCTCGGTCTGCCGCTCGCTTTCGCTGCGCCGCTTGTTCTGGGCGCGCTTGTACTGCTCCCCGTTCTGTGGCGCCTGCTGCGCGTCACGCCGCCGCGTCCGCGCCAGATCGCGTTTCCGCCGCTGCGTTTAATCCTCGACCTTGCCCCGCGCGAACAAACACCTGCGCGCACGCCGCTCTGGTTGTTGCTGCTGCGCATGGCTTTGGCGGCTGCGATCATTCTGGCGATGGCGGGGCCGATCTGGAATCCGCCCGCCAAGAGCGTGAACGGCTCCGGCCCGTTGCTGGTGGCGCTCGACAATGGCTGGGCCTCTGCGCTGGATTGGGACCAGCGCATCGCGCTCGCCAATGACGCCATCGCCAGCGCCGCAAAACAGGGGCGCCCCGGCGCAGTGCTGGCGACATCGGAAGGCGCGCGCGACGTCACCACCGCCGATCCTGTACGCATCGTCGAGCGGCTGCGGGCGTTGAAGCCTGCGCCCTTTAATCCAGACCGCATGGCGGCGCTGGCGCCCATCCAGAAATTCACCGCCGCTTATCCCGGCGCAGAAGTGTTGTGGATTGCCGACGGGCTGGCGATGGGCGAAGCCAGCGCATTTGCGGACGGCTTGAAAGAAGCCACCAAAGCTGGATCGCTGCGCGTGGTCAGCGGCGCCCGTACGCCAGCGGCTATCTTGTCCTTTGAGAACGCGGCTTCCGGCCTTGAGGCGCAATTGGCGCGCACGGATTCGCTCGCGCGCAACGAGGGGATCGTGCGCGCTTACGATCTCAAAGGCCTGTCGATTGGCGAGGCGCGTTTTGCGTTCGGGACCGAGCGCACCACAACAGCGCGCTTTGACCTGCCGACCGAACTGCGCAACGAAATTGCGCGAATCGAGATCGATCAGGAGCGCACGGCGGGCGCAGTGGGACTGCTTGATTCACGCTGGAAGCGGCGGCGCGTCGCGATTGTGTCTGGCGTGCCGGCCGATCTTGCGCAGCCCCTGCTCTCGCCCACGTATTATCTGACGCGTGCTTTGTCGCCGTTCGCCGACGTGCGCGAGCCGCGCAATGCAAGCGGGGCGCGCGATCCGCTCATGGCGGCGCTCGACGATCAGCCCTCGATGATCGTGCTCGCCGACGTTGGCGTGGTGGCGGGACCAGCGAAGGAACGGCTGACGCGCTTTGTTGAAGACGGCGGCGTGCTGCTGCGCTTTGCGGGAACGCGTCTCGCCTCATCCAGCGACGATCTTGTGCCGGTGCGGCTGCGGCGCGGCGGGCGCGTGCTGGGCGGCGCGCTGTCATGGGACAATCCGCGCAAGCTCGCGCCGTTCGAGTCAGGCTCGCCTTATTACGGGCTCGACGTGCGCGAGGAAGTGACTGTGGGACGGCAGGTTCTGGCCGAACCCGAACCGGGGCTGGCGGCAAAAACATGGGCCGCGCTCGACGACGGCACGCCATTGATTACGGCGGCTAAGCGCGCCAAGGGCGCCATTGTGCTCGTTCACGTCACCGCCGACACCACATGGTCGAACCTGCCGCTTTCGGGCCTGTTCGTGGACATTCTGCGCCGCACTGTCGCTCTGTCTGCGGAAAGCGCAGCAGGCGATGCCTCCGGCACGTCGAACGCTGAAGCAAGCGTGCGCGCGCAAACCATGGCACCGACGCGCACTCTCGACGGCTTTGGCGCGCTTGGCGCGCCGCCCGTCACCGCCAAGCCGATTGCGCGCGATTTTAACGGCCCCGCCAATGCAGATCATCCGCCCGGATTTTATGGACCCATGGATTCCATGACCGCCATCAACACGCTGAAAGCCGATGCTGATCTCTCCCCAGCCGATTACGCAGCCATGGGGCTTAACGCGCAGGCGCTGCAACCTGTCGCGCCGATTGATCTGCGGCCCGCGCTGATCGTGCTGGCGTTCCTGCTGTTTCTGGTCGATGCGCTGGCCTCGCTCTATGTGTCTGGTGGCCTCAAAATTCCGGTGCGCGCCAAACGCGCCGCGCTGAGCCTTGCAATGTTAGGGCTGGCGGGCGCGGCTTTTGCGCTGGCGCCCGGTTCTGCGATTGCGCAAGATTCATCTTCAAGCCGCACCTTTGAAGCGGCGTTGCGCACGCGCCTCGCCTATGTCGTGACGGGGGATGCGCGCGTGGACGAAGCTTCCCGTCTGGGCCTTGGCACATTGTCGCGTGCGCTTTCGGCGCGCACAGCCTTGTCGCCGGGAGAGCCTGTGGGCGTTGATCCAGCGCGTGATGAGCTGAGCTTTTATCCGCTGATCTATTGGCCCATCGTGCCTGAGCGCGCGCAGCCGACCGCAAATGCTGTCAGCCGCATCGGCGCCTTTATGAAGGAAGGCGGCACCATCGTTTTCGATACGCGCGACGCATTGAGCCAACGCCCCGATGGCCCGCCAACGCCCGAGACGCGCTGGCTTCGTCAATTGCTGGCGGGCGTGGACGTGCCTGAACTTGAGCCTGTGCCGCGCGACCATGTGGTGACGAAAACGTTTTATCTGCTCGATTCATTTGTGGGCCGCACCAGCGTCGGCCAGACATGGATCGAAGCACTGCCGCCAGGTGGCGACGACCGCGCGCAAAGGCCTGCGCGCGCCAGCGACAGCGTGTCGCCCATCGTCATCACGTCGAACGATCTGGCGGTGGCATGGGCCGCAGATAAAGCAGGCCAGCCGCTTTATCCGCTAACGCCGGGCACAAACCGCCAGCGCGAAATGGCGATCCGCGGCGGCGTCAATCTTGTGATGTATACACTGACCGGCAATTACAAATCCGATCAGGTGCACGTGCGCGATCTTCTCGAACGGCTGGGGCTGTAGATGACCCAGTTCAACATCGCGCTCTCGCCGCTGCTGCCGATTCCGTTGCTGATCCTGCTGGCCATTGGCGCTTTTATCGTTGTGGCGCTGAGCTTTTGGACGCGCGCGCGCGGCGCATGGCTGCGCGCTCTCGGGCTGGCGCTGATCTTGTTCGCGCTCGCAGACCCTGCGTTGGTGCGCGAAGACCGCCAGCCGCTGAAGGACGTGGTGGCCATCGTCCTTGACCGCAGCGGCAGCCAGACGATTGGCGAGCGCGGCGCGCAGACTGACGGCGCCCGCGCGCAGGTTGAAAAAGCCCTTGGCGCGCTGGGCGATATTGAAACGCGCATTGTCGAGGCGGGCGCCAACGATGCGCAGGCCGACGGCACGCGCCTGTTTGGCGCGCTCGCCAATGCGCTGGCCGACGTGCCGCCGGAGCGCGTCGGCGGCGCCATTCTCCTTACTGACGGCGTGGTTCATGATGTGCCTGCGCGCGTTGCGGAGCTTGGATTCAAGGCGCCCGTGCATGCGTTCATCACCGGGCGCACGGGCGAACGCGACCGGCGCATCGAGCTGATCGAGGCACCGCGTTTCGGACTCGTGGGCAAGGATCAGACGATTGTGGTGCGGGTGCATGACACGGCAGAGCGCAACGAGCCCATTGATCTCATCGTGCGGCGCGACGGCGCGCCTGTGACGCGCATGCGCACGCGCTCAGGCGCTCTGGTGCGCGTGGCGGTTCGCATCGAGCATGGCGGGCCAAACGTCATCGAGCTGGAAACCCCTGCGCTGGAGGGCGAACTCACGCCCATCAACAACAAGGCGGTGGCCACAATCGAGGGTATCCGCGACAAGCTGAGAGTGCTGCTCGTTTCCGGCGAGCCTCATTCGGGCGAGCGCACATGGCGCAATTTGCTCAAAGCCGACGCCAACGTCGATCTGGTGCATTTTACGATTTTGCGCCCTCCGGAAAAGCAGGACGGCACGCCGATCAGCGAACTCTCGTTGATCGCGTTTCCCACCGCTGATCTGTTCGGGCGTAAGATCCGCGAATTCGATCTGATTATATTTGACCGCTATTCAAACCAGACCATTCTGCCGCCGATCTATTTTGAAAACATCGTGCGCTATGTGCGCGAAGGCGGCGCGCTGCTGATTGCAGCCGGTCCTGATTATTCCGGCCCCGACGGCCTGTTCTATTCGCCGCTTGGCAAGATCGCGCCCGCACGTCCCGACGGGCGCATTATCGAGCGCCCGTTTCGCGCCAGAGTAAGCGACATCGGCCAGCGTCACCCGGTCACGCGCGGCCTGCCCGGCGCCGATCAGGAACCGCCCGCCTGGAGCGAATGGTTCCGGCAGGTCGGCGCTGAACTCACGCGCGGACATCCTGTGATGAGCGGCGTGGACAACAATCCGCTGATCGTGCTTTCGCGCGAGGAGAAGGGCCGCGTCACCCTGATGCTGACCGACCAGATGTGGCTGTGGGCACGCAATTTTCAGGGGGGCGGGCCACACCTCGAAATGCTGCGCCGCGTCGCTCACTGGCTGATGAAAGAGCCTGAGCTAGAAGAAGAAGCTTTGCGCGCAACCGCACGCGGCCAGGAGATTTCGATTGAGCGCCAGAGCCTGAAACTTGAGACGCCGACGATCAGCCTGCGCAGCCCCTCGGGCGCGCAACAAAACGTAGCGCTCGCGCCCGGCGAGCCCGGCCTCTCGCGCGCCAGTCTGCGCGTCGAGGAATTGGGGCTTTACACGATCAGCGACGGCGAACGCACAGCGCTTGTCAACGTGGGCGTCGAGAACCCGCGCGAATTTCGCGAAGTCGTCTCAACGCTGGAGCAATTGAGGCCGCTGGCGGAAGCCACGGGGGGAACCGTGCGGCGCATATCGGCAGGCGAGGGCGAGGCGATTGCGTTGCCGCGTCTGGTCGCCATGCGCGACAGCGTGTCCTATGGCGGGTCGGATTATGTCGGGATCAAACGCACCGGCGCCAGCGTGGTGACGGGCGTTGGCGTTGCGCCCTTGGCTGCAGGATTTCTGGGCCTGCTCGCGCTGATGGGCAGCGTGCTGGCGGGCTGGTTGTGGGAGAGCAGACGGCGGCGTGCGTAGGGCGTCATCGGCCAGAATCAAACCGTGCGCATCTCATCCGTCGCCAGCACAAGCGCGGCGCAAATGCCGGGCTCGCTGGTCGCATGGCCAGCGTCCGGCACGATGCGCAATTGCGAGGGGGGCCAGAGCTTGTGCAAAGCGTGGGCGGTGCGTGCAGGCGTCACCACATCATAGCGGCCCTGAATGATAATACCGGGCGTGTGCGCAATCGCTTCCATATTGGCGAGCAATTGGCCCTCTTCCATAAAGCTGTCGTTGACGAAATAATGCGCCTCGATGCGCGCCAGCGCGATCTCTCCGGGACTGGCTGAGCCGCTGCGGCGCCAACGCGGGCGCAGCGTCAGTAATTCGCCCTCCCATGCGCACCATATGCGCGCCGCCTCCATGCGGGCTGCGATGTCGGGGCCGATCAGGCGGCGATGATAGGCGGCCACCAGATCATCGCGCTCGGCAAGGGGAATTGCGTGCGCGAACCGCTCCCATGCGTCGGGAAACAATGCCGAGGCGCCCCCTTCCGCATAGAGCCAGTCAATCTCGCAGCGCCGCGCTGCGAACACGCCGCGCAGGATCAGCCCGCGCACGCGCCCGGGGTGGGCCTGTCCATAGGCCAGCGCCAGCGCTGCGCCCCACGAGCCGCCGAGCACCAGCCAGTCGCGCACCTGCAGCATGGCGCGCAGACGCTCGATGTCGTCGATCAGATGCTGTGTGGTGTTGGCCTGAAGCTCGCAATGGGGCGTTGAGCGCCCGCATCCGCGCTGGTCGAACAGAACGATCATATACGTCTGCGGATTGAACAGCCGGCTATGATCGCGATTGCAGCCGCCGCCCGGTCCCCCATGCAGGAAGAGAGCGGGGCGCCCTTGGCGGTTGCCGCTCGCCTCCCAATAAATCTGGTGACCGTCGCCAACGTCCAGCATGCCGGTGGCGAAGGGCTCAAGCGCCGGGTAAAGCGGGCTCGTGCCCGGCGTCTTGCTCTCGTCAGCGCTCATGGAGGATTTCCTGTCGGCTAGATCGTCGTCGCCTCGACCCGGCCAAGCGCCGCACTCGTGGGGAACACCAGCGACTTGATGACGACCGGCACGGCGCCCGATGTTTCAAGCATTGCGCCGATGTCGATGAAGTCGAACTCCTTCAGCACGATGCCGTCAATCGAGACGACAGGATTTGTGAGCTTGCTTTCCTCGCGCAGATGAATGCCCACAAGCCCGCCGATATCGCCGTCGCCAACCAGAATGAGCGGGAAGCCGTTCGCCAGATGCGTAGACAGGCCCAGCATGACGCCTTTGCACAGATCGTCGAGGCGGCGATACATGGCAGAGCCGCCCCAGCGATAGCACAGTGCCACGGCCTGCAAGCCCTCATGCAAATCAAGACGGCGCAGCGCCGCGCGGATGGCTTGCGCAATCGCTTCCACGTCCAGCGTTTCGTCGGAGAGCGGCAGATCGGGCGCCACCACCGGGACGTTGCGCAGCGGCAGGATATCGAGCGGCGCCACATACACCGTCGAGCCGCTGACCTGAATGGTGTATTGCGAGGCGCCCACAACGGTAGCGCGAATGCCCTGATCGGGCTTCTCGATTGGCGCGCCCCAAGTTTCAATCCGCGTGCGCATAGCTTTGGCCAGACGCGGACCCAGATCGCCAAACCCCTTTGTTTGCAAGCCGTAAACATATTCCGACACGCCGCCCGAGAAGGTCACGGAATCAGGCTTGCGCGCATTCTTCAACGGCTCCAGCCGCAGCAGTCCGGCTGTTTGGGGCCCGAGCGTCTTTTGTGAGATCGTCTCGAACAGGCGGTTCGCCATAGCTTCCACCATAGCGGCGCGTTGGTCTTCGCTGATGATCGAGCCCAGCTCCAGATCCATTCCGCATTCTTTTGCAAAGCTGCGCCCGGCTTCCTCAAGCCGAGTGATGCGCCCTTCGTGATCGAACGAGATGATGCGGGCGCCAATGTCGATGGCGGTCATATCCACCACTTCGCCACGCTCGCACACGGCGATCTTGGACGTGCCGCCGCCGATGTCGATGTTCATAACGCGCGAGGCGTCGCGGATCGAGCGCGCGGCGGCGCCCGAGCCAAAAGCGGCCAGCGTCGTCTCAAGGCCGTCGCCAGCCGAGACCGAGACGAACTTGCCAGCTTGCGCGGCAAACAGATCGCCGATGGCGCGCGCGTTGGAGCGGCGCACGGCGACCCCGGTCAGGATCAGCGCGCCGGTGTCGATGGAGGCGGGATCGATGCCCGCGGCCTCGTATTGCAGGTCGATGAAGGCGCCGAGCTTTTTGGCGTCGATGCTCATGTCGTCGGCGTAGGGCGTCAGCAGCACGTCGGATTCATGGAAGACTTCGCGCTTGCTCACGACATAGCGATTGTCGAGGCGCTCCAGCAGCAGGCGCGAGAAGACGAGGTGCGAGGTGGACGAGCCGATATCGACGCCCACGCTCACCAGATTGATCTCGTCTTCCTCTTCAAGGCTGCGCCGCACGTTTGAAAAGAAGACGCGCCCGCCCTGTTCCGCTGAATCGTTCATCTCGTCCCCGACGTTTTTTGCAATTTAATAAAAAGCCCCTCTCCGCGAACGGAGAGGGGCTGACTCATCACACCACAGTGTCGCGCTTTTCGTCGTTGGCGTTCGGCGGCACGTACCAGGCGGGGTCCATGCGGCAGGGCACGTTGTTCTTCTTCAACGTGGCCTCGAACTCCTCGCGCAGGAACGGATCTTCCATCCAATAGGGGATGGCGGTGCCGCCCTTGTCGAGGTCGATGGCGGTGTAATCGGTGTGCTTCTGGCCAGGCGCGCCGGGGTCGCGGCCCGGGTTGTGGGGACCAAACCACGCCGACAAACGGAAGTCGTCGTTGGAGACGCTGAAGTGCTGGTGATACCAGCGGGCGCCGCCGGGGGCTGCGCTGACGATGCCATACGGGCCGTAATCAAGACGGCGGACCTGATCGCCAAAGCCGTCTTTCCAGGGCGTCGGGCCACAATGCTCGGGCCACGAATAGGTGTAGCCCTTGCCCTTGAGGCAGACGAGCACGGCGGCGGACGTGTGCGCATGCGCTTTCGAATAGCGGCCGTTCTCGTGCTGGGCGACCCAGTAATAGAACTGGTTGTTGGTCATGAACGGCTCGACGCGGCGATAGCCGACCGAACGGCGGTTATCGAGCGGCAGGTCGCAATTGACGACGTCGGGGATGAAGTTCGTCTTGCGCATGGCCAGGCCGCGCACCGGATCGGGCTCGATCTCGTCGTTGGGCTTGAAGAAATCGTCGGCGCCGCTGAAGCGGTCGCGGAAGACGAACGGGTTGTTCATCACCGCTTCCGGGTTGTTGATCATGTTCATCACGTTGGGCGCGGTCGTGCCGGCCAGCAGCAGGCTTGGGCTTGACGTAGCATTGACGATGCGGTGCCATGCGTTCATCGGGATCGAGAACATCGAGCCCTTCTGCCATTCAAACACGTGCTTCTTCGTGTCGCCTTCCTGCCAGACTTCCGTCGTGCCGCGGCCTTCCACGACGAGGTAGATTTCCTCGTACATGTGCTTTTCAGGGTGCAGGGCGCCGGCGCCGGGCACTTCCACCACATAGCAGCCCCATTTGGTCTCGGTGCCGATGAGCTGGATGAAATGGCCGCGCCCGCCCGTGCGCTTCCACGGAACGAGCGGCAGATTGGCGACGTTGGAGATGCCGATGTCGCGGAAAACCGGCAGGCCTTCCGATTCCATCCAGGCGTCATAGGGCGTCGGCTGCTTCTTGAACTCGCCGAAGCCGGCCTTTTTCGTGCCAGCGGGCTCGTGCCAGTGGACTCCGTCCTTTGCGTCGTGCGGCATTGTATCCTCCATGTGGGGCGGTCGCGGCTTGACGCCTGCGTGTTCCTTACGGCGCCAGACGGCGCTTGCCTTGGTAAATCAGCCAAAGGCCGTGCCCTGTCAACTTGAGAGCGCAGGAAAACTTGAGAGAGCAGGAATCTGCGCCAAACAGTTGACAGCGCGCGGATGGTGGGCGACGTGGAAGCCAAGCGTCGCGCCGCATTCACATGCCGGAACGCCGACGCAACGGGACGACAGCGCTTGAACGACAGAAGGGCGAATAATGGCCAGCGATAACGACAAGAAATCGGGAACAAAAATCGAGGACGCCATCAAGGCCGTCGCCGCCCACACCATGACCGAGCACGCCGGCCAGGTGCTTTTTCACGAGCATGACGAAGACGCTGATCACGAGCACGACGAGTTTCAGTACGACGGCCCGATTGAGGACAATCCGCTCTGGCAGCAGGATAATGTCACGCTCAAGAGCGTTGGCATCGACATCGGCTCATCGGGCACGCAGATCATTTTCTCGAAAATCCATCTACGCCGTCTCTCGGAAGACCTCACCAGCCGCTATTACGTCGTCTCGCGCGATCAGCTCTATCTGTCTCCGGTCTCGCTCACGCCCTATTCCAGCGAAACGCGGATCGACGACGAGAAGCTGCGCGCCATCATCGCCGACGCTTACCGCGAGGCTGGCCTTAACAAGGAAGACGTGGACACCGGCGCCGTGATTCTCACCGGCGAGGCGTTGCGACGCGAGAACGCGCAATCCATCTCGGCGCTGGTTGCCGAAGCTGGAGGCGATTTCGTTTGCGCCACCGCAGGCCACCACATGGAATCCATGCTGGCCGCTTACGGTTCCGGCGCCGCTCAAGCCTCGCTCGATACAGGGCGGCGCGTGCTCAACGTCGACATTGGCGGCGGCACCACCAAGCTCGGCCTGATCGAGGGCGGCAAAGTCATCGCCACAGCCGCCGTGCACATTGGCGGGCGTCTGCAGGTAACGGAAGGCGGCAAGATCGTGCGGCTTGATCCGGCTGGCCGAACCCATGCGCGGCGCGCCGGTTTTGACTGGCGCCTTGGCGATTCTGTTTCGGAGGCCGATCTCGACAAGGTGGCCGACGGTATGGCCGAAACGCTGGTGAATGCGCTGGTGACGCGCCCGATTCCGCACGACGTCGAGCATCTCTACCTCACCGATCCGCTGATGGATTTTGGCGATCTCGGCGGCATGATGTTTTCGGGCGGCGTCGCCGAATATGTCTACGACCGCGAGCCGCGCGATTTTGGCGACATGGGCAAGCGTCTGGGCGCCGCGATTGCTCGCAAAGTGGCGGCTGGCCGCTTCCCGTGGGCGCTTCTGCCCGCGCGCGAATGCATCCGCGCCACGGCGTTGGGCGCGTCCGAATACAGCGTGCAGCTGTCGGGCAACACCAGCTATATTTCAAACCCTGGCGCGCTGTTGCCGCGTCGTAACCTGCAAGTGCTTCAGCCTCCGTTTGAGGCTGGAGATGAGGTGGACGCCAAGGCGCTTGGCGCCGCGATCCGCAGCCATCGCAAGGCGTTTGAGGTCGAGGACGCAGAGTCGGAAATCGCGCTGGCTCTGCGCTGGAGCGGCCCGCCCGCCTATGATCGCGTGCTTGGCTTTGCGAAAGGCGTGGTCGAGGGGCTGGCTGATCGCATCGCCGCCGGAAAGCCGATTTACGTCATGCTCGACGGCGACGTGGCGCAGACGCTTGGAGCAGTCATCCGCGAGGATTGCGGGGTCGCCAGCGAGATCCTCGTCATCGACGGCGTGATGCTGATGGACTTTGATTACATCGACCTTGGCAAGGTGCGCGTGCCCTCGTTCACAGTTCCAGTCACGATCAAGTCGCTTGTCTTCAATGAAGACCCGCGCGGCCCGCGTGCGAAAGAGATTATTCACCATCGCGAGCAGGAAGAGGGCGCGAGCCACGGCCATGCACACGGCCATTCTCACGATCACGCGCATGGACACAGCCATTCGCACGGGCACGAGCACAAATAAGCCGCAGGCGCTTTTTGCGTTAAGCCTCAACGCTTGCGAAACACTGGCCAAAGGTCTTAGAACAGGCCCTGAAATGCAGGGCCTGAGTCTTCCCGGGCCACGCCCCGAAATCATGCCGGCCTCCCAAGGGCCGGCTCAACAAAAACCAACCGGAGAAAACGATGGCCAAGGACGCAATTGTATCGGACGATCTCGCCAAGAAATTCGCGACCGAAAAGGACACGCCTTATCTGCGCTGGGTGCGCAATGAGGGTCTGGACATCATCCCCGCTCTTTACGTGCAGAACCTGCGCACCGTTGAGTTGAAGCCGTGGGCCCGTCGCGGCGGCAAGGGCGTCTACATCAACCACGAAGCCTCGCGCACCTCGAACGATTGCTACGTGTGCGAAATCGCGCCGGGCAAGAAGCTTGAGCCGCGGCGCCAGCTTTTTGAAGAAATGGTTCTCGTGCTTGAAGGCCGCGGCTCCACCAGCGTGTGGAACGACGCGGGCCAGAAGATCACGTTCGAATGGAAAGCCGGCGCGCTGTTCGCCATTCCGCTGAACGCCTGGCACCAGCACTTCAATGGCTCGGGCTCCGAGGCTGCGCGCTTCGTGTCCGTCACCAACGCGCCCCCGGTGATGAACCTGTATGAAGACACCAGCTTCGTCTTCAACACCGCGCACGATTTCAAGTCGCGCTTTGCGGGCGAGCCCGATTACTTCTCCAACAAGGGCGAGCAGAAGGGCCTTCTGCTGGAGACGAACTTCGTGCCGGACGCGGTGAACCTGCCGCTGATCTCGGCCAAGGAGCGCGGCGCCGGCGGCGGTCACATCCGCTTCAACATGGCGAAGGGCTCGATGAACAGCCACATTTCGCAATTCCCGGTAGGCACCTACAAGAAGGGCCATTGCCACGGCCCCGGAGCGCACGTCATCATCCTGTCCGGCGAAGGCTATTCGCTGATGTGGGCGGAAGGCGAAGAGCCCAAGCGCTACGATTGGGAAGTGGGCACCATGATCGTGCCGCCGAACATGTGGTTCCACCAGCACTTCAACACCGGCGCAACGCCTGCTCGCTATCTGGCGTTCAAGCATGAAGTCGTGTCGATCCGTAACGCGCAGGGCGTGCCCAAGGCGTGGATCAGCCGTCGCATCGGCGGCGACCAGATCGATTACGCCGACGAGACGAAGCTCGTGCGCGACCTGTTCTCGACAGAACTCGGCAAGCAGGGCCTTGTTCCGCAAATGGACGCCGCCTACGCGCAGGAACTCGAAACCCTGCCGCCCAAGGTTGCTTGAGCTTTTTAAGCTTTGAAAAGCAAAACGCCGCGGATGAAAATCCGCGGCGTTTTTATTGGGAAGGGGCAGGTGACGGCCTTTGCCGCGTGTGGCTCTGCGTCATCCCGGCGAAGGCCGGGACCCATGACAGGCAGCGATCGTGCGGCTTGCCGTGGATGGCGGCCGTCGCCGCCATGACGTGGCTGTCAAATCTTGAAAGACTCCAGCGTCTCGGGCGCAAACAGCTCTTCTGGCTTCAAGAGCCGCTTCGAGAGTCCGCACTCGAAATGATAGCGCAGGAACGTCTCAAGCTGGGTGTAATTGGGCTCAAGCCCGTATGACCAGTAATCGGCGCCCATTTCGCGCTGCGCTTCCTCGAAGTCGGCCACCAGCCACGGCACCATGGATTTCAGCGCCGCCGTTTCCTTCAAATCTTCATAGGTGCGGCGCTTGGCTTCAACGAACGCTTTGAGCAGCGATTGCGCGACCCAGCGATTGGCTTCGTACACGTCGCGGCGGATCGCGACCGTGTGCATCATCGGGAAGATTTTCGTCTTGCGGTAATAATCCAGCTCAACCGGGCGATAATCTTCAAACAGCCGCTTCACGTTCACGCCGTCGTAGGTCGAGGGCTTGCGGGCGGTGTGGAAGGCGTCGATTTCGCCATCGCGCAGCATTTGCGCCAGCGTCTGCTCAGGCCCAATCGGCGTCACCTTGATGTGGGACGGCAGGTCGAGCTTCATCTTCTCCGGGCGGCCCGGCTCTTCCTCGCCACCGGTGTAATAGTGAACGCTGTCCACCGGCACGCCGTAATGATCCGACAAGATGCCGCGAATCCACACCGGCGCCGTCATCTGGAATTCGGGCACGCCGATCTTCTTGCCTATCAAATCTTTGGGTTCGCGAATGCCCGATTTTGCGTTCACATAAATGCAGGAATGGCGAAAGAAGCGCGAGGGAAATACCGGGATCGCAATGAACGGCGGCTTCTCGCGATGCAACGACACGGTGTAGGACGACAGCGACATTTCTGACGCGTCGAATTCCTGATGGCGGGCCATGCGGAAGAAGGTCTCCTCCACTGGCAGATCGAGATAATTGATGTCGATGCCGTCGGGCTTGACCGAGCCGTCCTGAATCGCGCGCGTGCGATCATAATTCCAGCAGGCCAAAGTCATATTCAGTTTGGACATGGGCGTTTCCTTTTGATCGTCTTTTTTGATAGTTTCGTTAGAGCGCTTTTGAGCGCCTGCTCTCAATAGAACTGGTCGAAATGCATCTGCGAGCCGGGCACTTTCGCCTTGATGAGCATTTTCGTCACCGATTGAGCCATCAGCGGCGGGCCGGCAAAGTACACTTCAAAATTGGCGAGCTTTTCGCCGAACATTTCTTCGGCCACGTCATGCACAAAGCCGGTCTTGCCGGTCCATCCCGCTGACGTGGGATCGTCCACCATCGAGATCACCGGCGTGTAATGGATGCGCTCGCCAAAGCCGGGCAGTTCGCGCAGAAATTCCTCGCCGCAAATGTCGCGCGGCGTGCGCCCGCCATAAACGAAATAGATATTTTGGCCGGCAAGCGCAGCGCTGTGGGCGGCTGCGCGCGAGATCGACACCATGGGCGAGAGGCCCGAGCCGCCGCCAAGGCACAGGATGTCGCGCGGGGCGTCCTCGCGCAGATAGGCCATGCCATAGGGGCCGTCGAGATCGAGGCTGTCGCCGATCTTCATGCCGTCAAACAGCGAGCCGGTGGCGCGGCCGTTGGGCACGCGGCGAATCTGGAAATGCCATTCCTCGCCGGTCTCGCCCGTGTTGCTCATGGAATAGGCGCGCGCGCCTTCAACGCCAGGCGCGGAGATGAGGCCGTATTGACCGGCCAGAAACTTCGCGGGCTCGGACAGCTTGAAGCGGAACTCGCGAATGTCGTGCGTAATGTCGATGGCTTCCGTCAGCACCCCGCGTGTCTTTTTCGGCAGGTGCTTGCTCTTGTAATGATCGCGCAGCGGCACTTTGATCGTGCAATCGCCATGCGGCACGGCCTGGCAGCCCAGATATCGTTTGCGCTCGGCGTCGCGCTCGGTAATCGCGGGCGGATTTTCACGCAGGTACGAGACTTCGCCCTCAATCAGCTCAAAGCGGCAATTGCCGCATTCGCCGACGTTGCATTCATAGGGAAAGCCCAGTCCCGCACGCGTCGCTGCGCGCGTAATCGTGTCAGAAACGCAATCGTAGACGATGTCGGACTTGATGATAGTGATCTTTGCCATGTCGCGTAACGCTCGCTTGTGTGCCCGCAGGGTTTAGAAAGCCGCCGGGGATCGAAATCCCAGACGGGCGGAAATGACGTTGGCCGTGTTGACGACCAGAGGCGCAAAGCGCGCAATGGCCTCGTCGCTCAGGCGCTGCATCGGGCCGGCGATGCCCACGGCCGCGACGACGCGACCTTCAGAATCGCGAATCGGCGCCGCCAGCGAGCGCATGCCCATCTCGCTTTGCTCATCCTCCATCGCATACCCTTGCGCGCGCACTTGCTCAAGCGCGCGGACAAGATTGCGGGGATTAACGTCCGTGCGCGGCGTGCGCGCCACCAGCCCGGCGGCGATGACGAGGTCCACCGTTTGAGAATCGGCGAAGGCCAGCATCGCGCGCCCCTCGGCAGAACAAAAGGCTGGTTTACGCTCGCCAAGGTTGGCGCGCTGGCGGATCGCCTGCGTGCTTTCCAGATCATAGACATAAATGATCTGCGCGCCCTCGGGCACGGCCAGATGCACGGTCTCGTTGGTGGCCTCGCGCAGCGCGAAGATGTGCGGGCGCGCCTCCGTCGAGACGTTCATGCGCTGGCGCACCAGAGCGCCAAGCCCAAACAGCGCCAGCCCGAGCCGGTATTTGTCGTTCTCGCGGTTCTGCTCAAGCATGCCCTCGGCGACCAAAGTCGAGGCAAGACGGTAGACCGTGCTTTTGGCCACGCCAAGGCGCTTGGACAAAGTGGTGACGCCGATCTCCGCCTCGCCCTCGCTGAAGGTTTTCAGCAGGCGCACCGCTGTGGCTACGGACGAGAGCCGTTGCGGGCCGTTTCTTTCGGCGCGCACGGGGTCAAGAGGAGCCTGCGCACCAGCGGTTTCCGCTGTTGCAAGCTCTTGTCCTGATTCGCGCGCCGCGCTCATGTTCACTCTTCGATAAACACGGTGTCGTTCTCGACGATCACCTTGTAGGTCTTTTGCGGAATCATGCACGGCGGATCGACGACTTCGCCGGTCTTGATGTTGAACGAGCCGTTGTGAAAATCGCACTCGATCACGTCGCCGTGGATCGGGCCTTCCGAAAGCGATCCCGGGCCATGCGAACAGGTGTCGTCCAGAACATAGAAAGCGCCGTTCAGGTTGAACACCGCCAGGCTCAGATCGCCCGTTTCAACCTTGATGGCTGCGCCCTCATCGACGTCGCCGGTCTTGCACAGTTCAATCTTGGACATGGTCTTCTTGCGTCCTTGTCGTTGACGCCCCAGCCGGAGCGCTATAAATCCTGATCCAGCGACTGCGGAACGCCGTTCCGCATGCAGGAACCCGAAGGTGATTTAGCAAGCCCCGGCTCGCTGGTCAACGCGCTCCGGCGCGGTATCTTCAGGGGTCTGCTGCAAAGGTTTTGGGCTGAGTTTCAGGGAGCGAAAGCCATGTTGAAAAAAGAACAGAACGAATACCTGACCCAGACGGGTCCGGGCACGCCGATGGGCGACTTGTTTCGTTGCTATTGGATGCCGGCGCTGCTCAGCGAAGAGCTGCCCGAGCCCGATTGTGCGCCTGTGCGCGTGAAGCTTTTGGGCGAGCGCCTGCTGGCGTTCCGCGATTCGGAAGGCCGCCTTGGCCTGATCGACGAATTCTGCGCCCATCGCGGCGTGTCGCTGTGGTTTGCCCGCAACGAGGAATGCGGCCTGCGCTGCCCCTATCACGGCTGGAAGTTCGACGTGAACGGCCAGTGCGTCGACGTGCCCTCCGAGCCCGCAGAATCAGGCTACGCCAAGAAGGTAAAGCTCAAGGCCTATCCGCTGATCGAGAAGGGCGGCGTACTCTGGACCTATATGGGTCCGCCGGAAAAGCAGCCCCCCGAACCCGAGTTCGAGTTCTGCACCGTTCCGCTGAACCAGACGTTCTCCAGCAAGCGCATTCAGGAATCCAACTGGTTGCAGGCGATGGAAGGCGGCATCGATTCGAGCCATGTGTCGTTCCTGCATCGCGGCGATCTTGCCAACGATCCGCTGTTCAAGGGCGCAGCCGGCAACAAGTACAACCTTGGCGATCTGTCGCCGGTGTTCGAAATCGCCGAGAGCGACGGCGGCCTTTTGATTGGCGCGCGTCGCAACGCCGAGGACGAGCAGTATTACTGGCGCATCACGCCGTGGGTCATGCCCTGCTACACAGGCGTTCCCCCGCGCGGCGACCATCCGATGCACGGCCATTTCTGGGTTCCGATCGACGACGAGAGCTGCTGGGCGTGGAGCTATGACTACCACCCCACCCGTCCGCTGACCGACGGCGAAGTCGCCGCCATGAAGGACGGCAAGGGCATTCACGTGAAATACGTGCCCGGCACCTATCGTCCGCTCGCCAACAAGGACAACGATTACCTGATGAACCGCGAGGCCCAGAAGGCCGGGCGTACCTTCAGCGGCATCGAAGGCATTGGCATGCAGGACGCTTCGCTTCAGGAAAGCATGGGTCCGATCTGCGACCGCACGAAGGAAAATCTTGTCGGCACCGACAACGGCATCATCATGGCGCGTCACCGCCTGATGCGCGCCGCCAAGGCGCTGGTCGAGAAGGGTGTGATCCCGCCCGGCGTGAACCCGGAGCACCACAAGGTGCGCCAGGCCGCGCTGCTGCTGCCGCGCGCCGCCAGCTACACCGAGGGCGCCAAGGAAGCGCTCATCGCCAAAAAGGGCGTCCGCCAGACTTCGGTCTAACGCTCCTGAATAAACGGCGGGCGTTCGCGCCCGCCGATTTTCTCGCAAGCTGGTTTTCGGAGATTTGAGATGCAAAGCGAAACCGCCCGCGTCACCACCGCCCGCGAATCCAGCTATCGGGTGCAATATCCCAATTCAAAGCGCCGCGACGTAAAGGTCGTCGCGCTTGACGCGTTGAGCGCCAGCCTCGTCGATGAAGTGTCGCGCGAACCTTGGAACGGCGCGAAGTTTTTCACATCGCTCTCGTTTTCCACGGACAGTGCGCCGGGAACGACGGGCGAGGGCCTGAAGGCATGGCTGAAGGATCTGGCCGGCGCCGCCAACGATCTTGTGGAGGAAGTCGCCAGCAGCGATTTCGTGGTCGTCGTCACCAGCGCGGGCGAGGGTGCGCGCGCCGTGTCGCTGATCGCCGACGCCTGCGCCTTGCACAACAAATCGCTTGTGGCGCTTGTGGTGCCTGGGCCGGAGACGACCGATGCGCAGATTTCGGACTCCATGACCCATCTGCGCCCGTTTGCTCGTATGCTCGTCATCGCCAGCGGCGCCGATTACATCAGCGCCATGCTGACTGCGCTGCGCGCGTGATGTTCAAACCAAAACTGGAGAACGAATGACGGTTGAAACGAAGAGCTTCCGGCGAGATCGCCTCGATCTGCGCGCTGCGCTCTTCGACACGTCCGTTCTCGTATTGGCGGGCCTCGCCGTCGTTTCGGGCCTGCTGTGCTGGTGGATCGCGGGCGCCGATGCGGTGGCCGACAGCCTCTATAAAGACGTGTTCATGTTTCTCGATCTGGCGCCGAAAATGGCGATCGCGTTCTTTGTGGCCGCGCTCGTCACCGCGCTTGTGCCGCGCGCGTTCATCGCCAAATGGCTGGGCGAGAAGGCGGGCTTCAAAGGCGTGGCTCTGGCGACGGGCATCGGCGCTGTGACGCCCGGCGGGCCGATGATTTCGTTCCCGCTCGTCTCGTCCCTGTCGAAGGCTGGCGCATCGCGCAGCACCGTGATCGCTTATCTGACGTCTTGGGAAACGCTTGGCTTCCAGCGCATTCTGATCTGGGAAATCCCGCTCCTGGGCGTTGAATATACTTTGATGCGTTTCATCGGGTCGCTGCCATTGCCGTTTGTGGCCGCATTGGTAGCTGATTATCTGCCGCGCAACGAGGAAGAAAAGCGCCTCATCGCGCTGGCCGAAGCAAAAGAGGAAGACAACACGAAAGACCCGCAGGCCAAATCATGACTGCGATTCTCATTATGGGTTCGATGGCGCTGGTGCTGGCGATCATCGCCTGGCGGCGTTCGCCAACGCTGCTGCGCGGCGCCTTTCGCAATGCCATTTTGCGTTTTGTCGAAGTGCTGCCGCGCATCGCCTTCGCCTTTATGGCCGCAGGGTTTATCTCAAAGATCGCGCCCGCCGACGTGATTGGCCACGCGATTGGCTATGAGAGCGGCATGCGCGGCATTCTGCTGGCCACTGTCTTTGGCGGCTTCACGCCCGCCGGTCCCATCGTGTCGTTCCCCATCGTCGTCGTGCTGCTGGCGTCCGGCGCTGGCTTTCCGCAGGTGGTGGCGTTTCTGACCGCATGGTCGGTGTTCGCGTTCCACCGCGTCATGATTTATGAGGCGCCGCTGATGGGGTATCGCTTCGTGGCTATTCGGCTGGGCTCTTCCCTCATCCTGCCGCCGCTGTGCGGGCTGCTGGTGTGGGGCATGATGGAAGCGCTGGCGCTGTTGCGCTGATCGCGCGGCCTAGCGCCCCTTCACAAACCGCGCGATGGCGGCGACAACCTCGCTCTCGCGGCCAATGAAGCCGTGATAATGGTTGGCCCCGCAGAGGCGCCCCTTTGGTTCTGATCCGCCGTCGATCCATTGCACCTGCACGCGCACGCCCGCCCATTGCGCAAAGCCCGCCACGTCCGAGGCATGGGTGACGGGGCAAAAATCGTTCCGGTGATGCACAACGAGCGTGCGCGGCAAGGCGTCCGGCGCATCAAGCCGCTTTTGCACGGCGCCAAGCATGGATGACGTGAAGACGACAGCGTCGGGCTTGTAAGCCAGCGCGCGGGGAATTTTCAGCGAGCCGCGACTTTGCGCAACGACGACAACTTTATCCGTGCGCTGGCGCAGAAAAGCGAATGCGTCCGCCAGCTCAATTCCATCGTCGAGCAGCAGGGAAGCTATGCCCGACTTTGCGTAAGCGGCGCGCGTGCGCACGATCCAATTGCCCTGCCGGACGATCTCGCCTGATTGAGATATCCCAATATCGCCTTCGCCGCCGGGCAGCAAAATCAGCCCAAATGATGCGCGTTTGGCGGGGCCATTATAGAGCGCGTAGCGTTCGCCAAAGGCCACTATCTCTTCGGCGCGGCCGGAAACGACAAGCGTCAAACTTGCGAGCGTGAAGAGCACGAGGCGGGGGAGTGTGTGCACAAGACAACCTTGTGGCAAACCAGTTCGAAAAATATGGAGCGGGTGAAGGGAATCGAACCCTCGTATGCAGCTTGGGAAGCTGCCGTTCTACCATTGAACTACACCCGCAATACGCGGCAACATAGCTGCCGCGCCCGCTTCGGGCAAGCAGCCTGGAGCGAACAGCTTCGGGCCTTTATCTGAAATGCTTCGACAGCTTCAGCCCCTGCGCCTGATAATTTGAGCCAAGGCCGGCGCCATAAAGCGCGCGGGGCGCTTCCGCCATGCGCTCGTAGACGAGGCGGCCGACGATCTGGCCGTCTTCCAGAATGAAGGGCACGTCGTGCGAGCGTACTTCCAGCACGGCGCGGGCGCCGGCGCCGCCAGCTTCCGCCGCGCCGAAGCCCGGATCGAAGAAACCAGCGTAATGCACGCGGAACTCGCCCACCAATGGATCGAACGGCGTCATCTCGGCGGCATGGTCCGGCGGCACGCGCACGGCTTCCTTGGACGCGAGAATGTAGAACTCGCCGGGATCAAGAATCAGATCGCGGCGGCCCCGGTCGTGGATCGGCTCCCAGAAATCGAGCAGATCGTGCGCGGCCACTTTATCGACGTCGATCAGGCCGGTGTGGCGCTTGGCGCGATAGCCGATGAGGCCCGACGAATCAAAGCCTGCCAGATCGACGGAGACGGCCACGCCGTCCGAGATTGAGGGCTCGGACGAAGTGACGAGCTTTTCGCGCGCATGCAAAGCCCGATGCCCGGCATCGTCCAGCCGCGCGTGGCCATGGCGGAAGCGTACCTGCGACAGGCGCGAGCCGCTGCGCGCCAGCACCGGGAAGGTGCGCGGCGAAATCTCGGCGTAGAGCGGGCCGTGATAGCCGGCGGGAATCATGTCAAACGCGCGCGCATGATCGGCGATCACGCGGGTGAACACGTCGATGCGACCCGTCGAGCTTTTGGGGTTTGCGGCGGCGGCGATGTCGGGGGGCAGCGCCAGCCCCTCCATCAGCTCGGCGACATAGACGCAATCGGTCTCCAGAACCGCGCCGCGCTCAAGGTCGATCTCGTGCAGCGACAAGCGCTCGATGCAGGCGGAGACGGGCCGGTCGGGACCGGGCAAGAAGCTCGCCCGCATCCGCCAGGCGCGCTTGCCCAGCCGCAGGTCAAGGCTGGCGGGCTGCACCTGTCCCACGACAAAAGGGGAGGCGAGCGTGATCGCGCCGCTTTGCGCAAGCGCTTCGATGGTGTGGGCGGGGAGGATGCCGGGCGAAGATGTCATCGCAAATGACTAGCCAATATGGACGCCTTGGCCAAGGTCGTCGGCGCTATTTCCCCTGTATAAGCCAAGTCCGCTTGCCCGCAGGGGTGCGTCGGGACTAAATGGCGGCTGATTGACGCTCGATTTTCGAGGACAGCATGACCGACAAGAAGCCCCCCCGGAAGTCCATGCGCGAATTGCGCGCCGCGACCCGTCTGGTGCATGGCGGCACGATGCGCTCGCAATTTGGCGAGATGTCCGAGGCGCTCTTCCTCACGCAAGGGTTCGCCTACGAGAGCATGGAGCAGGCCGAGGCGCGCTTCACCGGCGCCTCGCCGGGCTTTCAGTACTCGCGCTTCGGCAACCCGACTGTGGCGATGTTTGAAGAGCGCATGGCTTTGCTGGAAGGGGCGGAGGCCGCCCGCGCCACGGCGACCGGCATGGCCGCCGTCACCGCCTCTATGCTGGGCCAGCTGAGGGCGGGCGATCATGTGGTGGCGGCCAAGGCGCTGTTTGGCTCGTGCCGTTTTATCGTGGAAGACCTGCTGCCCTGCTACGGCATCGCCTCGACGCTGGTGGACGGCAGCGATCTGGCCCAATGGCGCGGCGCGATCCGACCGAACACGAAGGTTTTCTTTCTGGAGAGCCCGACCAATCCGCAGCTTGAAATCATCGACATTCAGGCGGTGGCCGAGATCGCGCACAGCGTTGGCGGCACGCTCGTCGTCGATAACGTGTTCGCCACGCCCCTGTTGCAAAGCCCGCTGAAATTGGGCGCCGATTGCGTGGTCTATTCGGCCACCAAACATGTGGACGGGCAGGGCCGGGTGCTGGGCGGCTGCATTTTGGGCTCGGAAGAGTTCATTATGAAAAACATCCACAATTTCCTGCGCCAGACCGGCCCGGCGATGTCGCCGTTCAATGCGTGGGTGATGCTGAAATCGCTGGAGACGCTGCCGCTGCGCGTCATGCAGCAGGTGCGCAACGCCGAACGGGTGGCCGATTTCCTGGCCGAGCAAAAAAGCGTTGAGCGCGTGCTTTATCCCTGGCGTAAGGACCATCCCCAGCACGAGCTGGCGCGCAAGCAGATGAGCGCGGGCGGCACGGTCGTGGTGCTGGATGTGGTCGGCGGCAAGGATGGCGCCTTCCGCTTTGGCAATGCGCTTGAGGTGGTGAAATTGTCCAACAACCTGGGCGATTCAAAAAGCATCCTCACCCATCCCGCCACCACCACGCATCAGCGCATTCCACGCGCCACGCGCGAGGATATGGGCATCGGGGAGGGCATGCTGCGCCTCTCGGTCGGCCTTGAGGATATCGAGGATCTGCTGGAGGATTTGAAGGCCGCGGCCGATGCTGTTTAAGGTTGCTGCTTGTTGATCTGCGGCTCCAGCCAATAGCGCACCACCAGCGGCATGGTCATGTTCAGCAACATGAAGCGCGCCAGATGATGAACGCCAACGTAGAGCGGATCAAATCCGATCGCGAAGGCGAGCATCGTCATCGCCTCCAGCGCGCCGGGCGCAAACGCGATCATCGCGCCGCCAAACGACAGGCCGAGCAAGGCTGAGGCGAACCACGCGAACAAAGCCGATGTGGCGATGCTGATGGCGATGGAGGCGCTCGCCACGCCCAAAAGGCCGGGCAGACGGCGCCAGTCAAAGCCCACAAAGCGCGAGCCGGTCCATGTCCCGATCAGGCATTGGCCGACGAAAGTCAGCTCGGAAGGCAGGCGTCCGGGCGCCAATCCCGTTCCGTGAAACGTAGCCGATACGAGCATGGCGCCGAAGAAGATGCCGCCGGCGATCTTCATGCGCTCAAACAAAAAGCCGCCTGCAGCCCCGGCGACAAGCATCACGCCCACAAGCCAGAGCGGATCAAGCGCAGGGAGCGGGCCCTGGGGCGCCGCCACGCCTCCTGTGAGGCTGGCCGTCTCGACGACGAGCATCGGCAGGACCGCCATTAAAATCAGCACGCGGAACATCTGCACCACGACGATGCGCGGCACGTCGCCCTTCACGCGCGGCGCCACCGAGACGATATAGGAGAATGCGCCGGGGCTCGTGGCCAGCAGCGCCGTGGCTCGGCTCCAGCCTGCGAACACGCATAAAAACGCAGTGCCCGCGATTGTGGTGACCACGACGCCGACGGTCATGATCGCCAGCGAGCCGGGATAGGTGGCGATTCCCGCCAGCGTCGCGGGCGTCACGGCGGTGCCCAGCGTCACGCCGGAAGCCACCATGGCGATGGTGCGCAGCGGCCCCTCGATGCGCGCGGCAAGCCCAAACACCGTCATCAACGTGACGGCGAGCATCGCGCCCGAAATGCCGCCGCCGGGCACGCCAAGCCACAAGAACAAAGCCGAGCCGCAGGCGCCCATTGCCACCGTCGTCAATTGCCGGGTGAGCGGCGGCTTGCGGAAAGCCTCGGTTGAGATCGTGGTCATGGCTCAGGGTTTTTCATAAGCGTTGGCGGATGCTTGCGTGAACAGCTCGCGCCCTACTTGCCGTCTGAGATCATAAATTGCAATCGCGGCCCGCGTTTGCGCCGCGATTGCAAAACTCTGGCTTCTCAGCTCTTGCGCGAGAGCAGATCGCGGATCTCTTCCAAAAGAACTTCCGAGCGCAGCGGAGCGGGAGCGGCGGCCGGGGAGACTCCAGCCTCTTCATTCTTCTTCAAGGTGTTCAGCGCGCGCACCACAAGAAAAAGAATGAAGGCGATAATCATGAAATTGACGCTGACGGTCAGGAAATTACCCCACGCCAGAACCGCTCCCTGTTTTTTGGCTTCAATCAACGAGCTTGCCGTTACCGCACTCGACAGTCCTGTGTAGTAATTGGAAAAATCGAGACCGCCAGTGATCGCGCCGACGATCGGCATGATGACGTCGGCCACCAGCGATTCGATGATCTTGCCAAAGGCCGCGCCGATGATGACGCCAATGGCGAGGTCAACGACATTGCCGCGCAATGCGAAAGCTTTGAATTCATTTAACATTACAATGGTTCCCCGTGGTCGTGCGAGCAGCTTGAGCGCCAGCCCGCCAAACTCAGGCTCATGTTTTGCGCCTATCGTATATATTTGTAAACACGCATGAAAATAGTCGCCGCTGACGCTGGGCCTTGTTCATGCTAGCGTTCCGCTGCGGAGAAAGACGACATGAATTTCGGCGGCGTCGCGATACTCATTGCGCTGGTTTATTTATGCGGGCTGTTCGCCGTTGCCCATTACGGCGACACGTCCGGCCGCCGCTTCATGCAATCGCGCGCCCGTCCGCTCATTTATGCGCTGACGCTGGCAGTCTATTGCACCTCGTGGACGTTCTTTGGCTCGGTGGGGCTGGCGTCCTCGCGCGGGCTGGATTTCCTGCCGATCTATATCGGCCCCATTCTCGTGGTGGCGCTTGGTTTTCCGCTGATCTTGCGCATCGCGCGCATCGCCAAGGGGCAGAACATCACGTCGGTGGCCGATTTTGTGGCCGCCCGGTTTGGCAAGTCCGAGCAGGTGGCCGCGCTCGTCGCGTTGATCTGCGTGCTTGGAATTATCCCCTACATAGCGCTGCAATTGAAGGCGATCTCGACATCGCTCGCTATTGTGCTCGATTCGATGGAGGCTGGCCATGCGGTGGCCGTCTCCTCCGAGAACGGGCCTCTATCGGCGATCGTGGCCGCGCTGCTGGCGTGTTTTGCGATGGCGTTCGGCACCCGCAACATCGACGCCACCGAACATCAGGACGGCCTCGTGCTGGCGGTGGCGATGGAATCGCTCGTGAAGCTGATCGCCTTCATCGCCTGCGGCGTGTTCGTGACGTGGTGGATGTTTGACGGCCTCGCCGATCTAACCGCGCGCGTTGCCGCCGATCCAGCTCTTCGCGCGATGCTTGCGCGCCAGCCAGAGCCCGAGACCTGGGTGGCGACCACATTGCTCGCCGCCTGTGCAATCATTTTGTTGCCGCGCCAGTTCCACGTCATGGTGGTCGAAAATCGCAACGAGGCCGACATTAAAACGGCGGCGTGGCTATTCCCGCTCTATCTGATCGCGATCAATCTGTTCGTCATTCCGTTGGCCATCGCCGGGCGTCTCACGTTTCCCGACGGTGCGATAGACCGCGACATGACGGTGCTGGCTTTGCCGTTGCAGGCGAATGCGCCGTGGATGGCGGTGCTGACGATGATCGGCGGCCTTTCGGCGGCTACCGCCATGGTGATCGTGGCGTGCGTGGCGCTGTCTATCATGGCCTCAAACCATCTGGTCATGCCGCTGCTGCTTCGCGGGCGGCGCATGCAGCAGCAGTTCGAGGCGGGCGATCCGGCGTCGCAGATTCTCTTTATCCGCCGTTTCGCCATCGTCGTCATTCTGACTCTGGCCTATGTCTATTTTCTTCACGCCGGCGAATCCGAACTGGCCTCTATCGGCCTGTTGTCGTTTGCGGCTGTGGCGCAGGTGGCGCCGGCTTTTTTCGGCGGGCTCTGGTGGCGGCGCGCCAATGCGCGCGGGGCCATGGCTGGTCTCATCGCCGGGCTGCTGGTCTGGGCTTACACGCTGCTGTTGCCGTCATTGGCGCTTGAATCGCCCGCCATCGCCAGCATCGTCGCCAACGGGCCGCTGGGTCTGGCGGCGTTGAAGCCGACCGCCTTGTTTGGCGTCGATCTTGCGCAATTGGTTCACGGCGTTTTCTTCAGCCTCAGCGTCAATGTGCTGGCCTTCGTCGGCTTCTCGCTCACGCGCTCCGCCAATCCCATCGAGCGCCTGCAGGCCAATGTGTTCGTTGGCGCCGAGCCCGGCCTCATCGGCCAGACGTTGCGCGCTGGCGGCGCCACGGTGACTTTGAGCGAACTTGAGGGCACGATTGGCCGCTATCTTGGCGCCGAGCACACGCGCCGCTCATTCGAGAGCTTCCTGAAAGCGCGCGGCGCCTCGCTGTCGCCAGCGCATGAGGCCGACGTTCATCTGTTGCGCTTTGCCGAGCATTTGCTGGCGTCGGCCATCGGCGCCTCGTCGTCGCGTCTTGTGCTGTCGTTGCTGCTACGCCGGCGCAATCTGTCGCGCGAGGCGGCGCTCAAACTTATCGACGAGGCGTCCGCAACGTTGCAGCACAATCGCGATTTGTTGCAGCATGCGCTCGATTTCGCCCGCCAGGGCATCACCGTGTTTGATCGCGATCTGCGCTTGATGTGCTGGAACCGCGAATTTCGCGATCTGTTCGAGCTGCCCGCCGAGACGTTGCGGGTCGGTCTCGAACTTGAGGAATTGCTGCGTTTTAATGCGGATCGCGGCATGTACGGCCCCGGCAACCTCAACCTGCAAGTGCTCACGCGCATGGAATTGCTGGTGCACGAAACCGCGCCCTCAAGGCTTCGTCTCACCACCGGCACGGTGATTGAAATCCGCTCGGCGCCAATGCCTGACGGCGGGCTCGTCACCACCTATACGGACGTGACGCAAACGGTGGAGGCGGAAGAGGCGCTGGAGGCGACCAACGAGACGCTGGAGCAGCGCGTGCGCGAACGCACCGACGAACTGGTGCGCCTGAACGGCGAGCTGGCGAAAGCCAAAGCCATCGCCGAAGATGCGGACTTGTCGAAGACCCGCTTTCTGGCCGCCGCCAGTCACGACATTCTGCAACCGCTCAACGCCGCCCGGCTCTATGCAACCTCGATCCTTGAACGCACGCCCATGGGCGCGGCGCCGGGCCGGGAGCTGGCCGCCAATCTCGATATATCTCTGGAGGCGGTGGAGGAGATTCTCACCGCGCTGCTCGACATCTCACGTCTTGACGCGGGCGCCATGACGGCTGAGCCCAGCACGTTCCGCATCGACGATCTGCTGGGCCAATTGCGCATCGAGTTCGAGCCGATGGCGAAAGAAAGAGGGCTGGATCTGATCTTTGCGCCGTGCTCGCTGAGCGTGCGCTCGGACCGGCGGATGTTGCGGCGGCTGTTGCAGAACCTGATTTCCAACGCGCTGAAGTACACGCCCAAAGGCCGCGTGCTGGTGGGCTGTCGCCGGCGCGCGCCCGATCTTGTTATCGAGGTTTGGGATACGGGCCTTGGCATTCCTGAATCCAAACAAAAGGATGTGTTCCGCGAGTTCGAGCGCCTGGCGCCTGCGGCCAAAACAGCGCCCGGCCTCGGCCTCGGCCTGTCCATCGTCGAGCGCCTCAGCCGCGTTATGGGCCATCGCGTTCGGCTGACCTCGCAGCCGGGCAAGGGCTCGGTGTTTCGCGTCGACGCCCCCATCGGCGAGCGCATGCTGGCGGGCGCTTTGGTCGCCAGCGGGCATGTGAGCGCGCAGGACCATCAGCCGCTCGCAGGCATGATCGTGCTGGCGCTCGACAACGAGCCGCGCATTCTCGACGGCATGCGCGTGCTGTTGTCAGGCTGGGGTTGCGACGTGGTGGCTGCGAGCGACGTGGCTGAATCCGAGCGCCAATTGACGATGCGCAATCTGGCGCCGCACGCCATCATCGCCGATTATCATCTGGACGGCGACGACGGGATATCGGCCATCGCGCAATTGCGCCGCGTGTTTGGCGCCGACATTCCAGCGCTTCTGGTCACGGCGGATCGCACCAAGGACGTGCAGGAGCTTGCAGAGTCCAATGATATCCGCATTCTCAACAAGCCTTTGAAGCCAGCCGCCTTGCGCGCCGTACTCAGCCAATGGCGCGTGCTGCGGCGCGCAGCCGAATAGGATCAGGCTTCGGGCGTGAACGGCGCGCGCATCGAGGCCAGCGCGTTCTCCAGCAATTCAAGCCGGTCCTGTCCCCAGAACACTTCGCCATCAAGCACGTAAGCGGGCGAGCCGAACACGTCCTGGGCCATTGCGCTCTCTCTATTGCCTTCATAGGCGCCAATCGTCGCAGGCGCGCGGGCAAGTTCAAGAGTGGCGACGGGGTCGTAATCGCCCGCGCTCAATAAGTGCGAGAGAGTTTCAGGATCGGCGAGGTTGCGTTCTTCAACCCAGACGGCGCGAAACGCCATGGCGATGAAAGCGTGCGCCTGATCCTGCGGGCCGCTCATGGCGGCAGCCAGCGTCACGCAATCGGCGAGCAGGAAATCAAACGGCCAGTTTTTGGGCTTCAGCACCAGAGGCAGGTCGCGCGCCTCGCGCCAGCGCTGCATTTCCACAAGGCGATAGCGCTGCCGCGACGCATGGCGCTTGCCCAAAGGCAGGCCGCCTGTCTGCGGAAAAAGCTCCATCAGATTGACGGGTCGATAATCAATCTCGACCTCGCGCCGCCCGGCGATGGCGCCGAGTTGCGAATGGCCCAGATAGGCCCAGGGGCTCATCAATGAAAAATAATATTGGATTGCCCGAGGCATGAAAATTCCTCCAGCGCGATCTGTCGGGTCGCAGCGCGCGCCTGTCAAGCAGACCGCGCTGCGCATCCCGAATGCTTCACCCGAACCTGGCCGCCGACGCCCCGGTTGCGCCTGGCCTGTCGCCCAGCATGTCGTGAGCTGCGCGCAAAGCCAGAATGGCGCTGTCGAGATCGCTCTTCTGGCGCTCAAGGCTGGCGATCTGCGCCACCAGTTCGGCGGGCGCCAGCGTCTGCTCAATCTCGGTCTCGCTGGATTCGATGCGCGGCATCATCTCAAAAATGCGCCCGAGCGTGAAGCCGAGGCGTTTGGCCTTGATCACCTTTTCCAGCCGCCCGCGACAACGTGCGTCATACAACCGGGCCGTGCCATGCCGCAGGGGCCGGATCAGGCCGCGGTCTTCATAGAACCGCAGGGCTCGTAAACTTAACCCATAACGGCGCGCCATATCGCCAATTGTCCAGAGTTCTCCGGGAATAGACTCATTCGAATGGGGCTGAATTGCCCTTGCCAGCGTGTTTCCGATCATTTTTTTCCAATCCTTGCTCGTCAAAACCGTGCTCGCAGGCGCCTGGACCTGCTGCCGCCCGAAAAGAGCGGCGATCCCCTTCGCCATAAGCGAGACAATAGAATGATTCGGGAGCGAGCACAACCTAGAGTAGTAACTTTACATCAATACAACCGAAGCGAGGCCTTTGTGCGCGGCGCCCGTTTCAAGCCGCCAGCAGTCCGTCATCTGACCGGCAGGCATGAAAGCGTCCGCCCTTAACGCCATTTTTACTATGCGCGAGGAAAAGTAGGTTGCCGATCAAGCGTGATCGTTCCGGCCCCCGTTTCGGGGAGAGCGTCGTAAAGTTTCAGTAAGGCAGTCATGAGCAGAGCCGTTCCATGGAGCGCTGAAGGCGTCGGTTTCGATGCACGGGAAGCCGTGAGCGAATCTGCGCGTCGCGCTGGAATGAGCGTCAGCGACTGGCTTGCCAGCGCCATGAATGAATATGCACTCTCGCTCGGCGTGCATTCTGACCATCTCTCCGAAGACGAGCGCGTGCAGGCGCTGGCCCGCAAGATCGGCCTCGGCGTAAAACAGCCGCCTGCGCCAGAGCCCGCGGCTCCGCGTAATTGGGATTCCGATCGGGTGCTCGATGAATTGCAGGCCCATTGGCCGGCGCCGCGTCGAGCTTCAACCGGCGCGCGCAGCGAGGTTGAGGCGCTGATCGAGGAGGTGGCCCGCCGCTTTGATCCGGGCGCCCGTAATCAGCAAAGCCCGGCGCAGCATACCGAAGCGCTGAGCGCCGAACTCGAACGCCTCTCCACTCTCACGGCGCAGATGCGGCGCCAGCCCAACCAGACCGCCGCCCGCACGCCCGACGTCGTCCGCCGCGAGGCGGCCAAAGCTGAATTGTCCGTGCTGCTGGAAGCGGTCGCAGATCTTTGTCGCGGTGCGTCGCATGCGCAAAGCACGGCGCAAGGTTCGGCGGACGCAGAAGAACTGGCCGACCTCAAGCGCGACATGGGCGTGCTGCTGGGTGCGGTTCTGGAAGTGCAGCGCGCCTCTTCGGGCGACAAATTTGACGATAAACCGAGCGGCGCGGCCATCGACGACATGCGCCGCAAGATCGCGCAGATCAGCCGCAGCGTTGCAAATCTGGGCCCCGGGGAGGACGTCGCCGCGCTCGATCAATCAGTGCGGGCGCTGTCAAAGCGTGTCGCCTCGTCGCGTCGCGAGGGCTTGCGCGATTCGATCGTCGAACCGATTGAGGGCCTGCTGGTCGATCTCAAGCGCGCGGTCGCCGATCTCAATCCGGCTGAGACGCTGGGCGCCATCGAGCGTCAGATGTTTGGCGTGGTCGCCCAGCTTGAACAGGTTGCGCGCACAGGCGCAGGCGCAGACGCCATCGCCCGGATGAGCGACCAGATCGCCGAAATTCACGGACTGCTCGCACAGGCCGCAAAGCCCGTGCGCCTCGATCATATTGAAAGTCAGATCGCCGATCTGGCTGGACGTATCGACCGCATCGCCGAACGCGGCGCAACGCTTGCTGGTGAACGCGCTGTTGCCGAATGCGTCGCGACGATCCGCGCCGAACTGGCCGGCGGCGCGCAGAATGGTTTGTTCGTCGCGCTTGAAGCGCGCATCGACGGCCTTGCCCGCAAGCTGGAGGAGACTGTCTCCAGCTTCCCCACAAAGCGGCTCGACGACATTCATGATCGCCTTGCAGAGATGCAGCGCAATTTTGGCCAGCAAGGCTTCCGCCTTGACGAGGCGACGCGGCTCGAAGAGAGCATGCGCGCCTTGCAGGAACGGCTGGACCGCCCGGATCAAAGCGCGGCGGAACTGGCGCAGCTCAACGCGCTGGTGGGCCAGCTCGCGCGCCGCGTCGAGCAGGCCATCGCGACCGGTGAAAGCGCTGACAGCCTGCAGGTGATCGAACGACAGGTGCAGGAAATTGTTGTCCGGCTTGATCAGCAAAGCCGCTCCGGACCGGACGCGGAGCGCCTTGAAGGCCTGCTGCGCGCTGTGGCCGAGCGTCTCGATCAACCGCTCTCGCAGCCCCAGGTAGAACAGGTGCGCGAGACGGTTCGGCTGCTGATGCAAAATCACGCCAACGTCGAGGGCTCGCCCGGTGCGTTGCGCGCTGTGGAGGCACAGCTTGCAGATATTAACGCCCGGCTGGCCGAGCCCGTTAGCGTGGATTTCGACACCACGCGTATCGAAACCCTCATCAATGACATGTCTGACCGCCTGAGCGCGGCGGCTGGCGGAACCGCTGAGGACATACAGGACAGTCTGGGCCGCATCGCCGTCGCGGTCGACGAACTGGGCCGCACGTCAGGCGGTGGCGCCGCGTTGCGCGCTCTTGAAGTGCGGATCGCAGAGATTGCAACCCGCCTCGACGAGCCGGTGAGCGCCGAGCTCGACACCTCCCGCCTTGAGGCGATGGTGGAGCGGATCGGCCAGCGACTCGATCATTCCCGGTCGGGCGAGGGCGCCGATACGCTGGCGGGCCTTGAGCGCTCCGTGGCGGACATTTTCCAGCACATCGAGCAATTCCGCGAAACCGCAATCCTCACTGCCGAACACGCCGCCCGCAAAGCCGCCCGCGAGGCGCTGGCCAGCGTCGCACCACCCTCGCGCACGGAAGATCCCGCTGCGCGCGTTGCGATGGAGCGTGAGTTCGCCGACATCCGTTCGCGCCAGAGCGCTGCCGATCAGCGCACCAATGTGACGCTGGGCGGGGTGCAGAGCACGCTTGATCAGGTTGTGGACAGGCTTTCGGCGATCGAGCGCACATCGGTGCGCGCGCCAGCGCTGGAGCCTGCGGCGCAGGCGTTTTCGCCGCCGCCGGTCAAGCCGTTCACGCCGCCGACACTCGAGGCCGCCCCGCCGCCGGCGCCCGTGCGCGAACCCGTCATGGCGCCGCCGCGCGTAATGCCTGATCCGCCGCAAGTTGTAGCGCCTGCAAGCGCGCGAACCGAAGACGCCGCGTCTCAGTTTAACGATCTGCTGCTGGAGCCAGGCGCCGGCAAACCCGGAAAGCCAACCTCCAGCGGCATGGTGATGCCGGAGCTTGGCAGTTCGGACGATGGTGCCGAAAATGGCCCGCGCGCGAGCTTCATCGCCGCGGTGCGCCGCGCCCAGTCCGCGGCCGCCTCGGTTCAGCCCGCCCAGATTGACAGCGCCGCGCGAGGGGAAAGCGCGCTCGACCAGACCCGCGCCCGCGCGAGGGCCGCTGCTGGCAAGACGCAAAATTCTGCGCCCGTCTCCGCCCCTCGCAAGTTCGCCGGGCTTTTTGCCCGCGTCGCCCGCGTGACTTTGTTTGTCGTCGTCGGCGCCGCAGTGCTGTTTGGCGCGGGCAAAATCGGGTTGTCGATGCTTGAGGAGGCGGGCGAGATTGACGCTCCTGTCGAGCAAAGCGCGCTGCCGCCTGTATCGACAGATAATGGCAAATCCAGCGTGTCTGCTTTTGGCGCGCCCGGAACGAGCGCGCAGGCCCCCGCTTCCCCGCCCAATCCTTCTGTATTAAAGCCTGGCGCGCGCGATCAGAACGTCGATCCTGCGCCGGTCGCCAGTATTGATCGCCAGCAGCAAATTTCCGCCAAGCCGCAGGATCTGCGTAACGCTGCGGCGGGCGGCGCCCCGGCCGCGCAATTTGAAATCGCAGTGCGCTATGCAGAGGGTCGCGGAATCGCCCGCGATCTGGCGCAAGCCGCCGCATGGTTTGAGCGCGCGGCGCAACAGGAATTCGCGCCCGCGCAATATCGCCTAGGCGCAATTTTCGAGAAAGGCGTCGGCGTCGAGCGTGATCTGGAAAAAGCCCGTTCGTGGTATCAGCGCTCCGCTGAACGCGGCAACGTCAAGGCGATGCACAATCTGGCCGTGCTGATCGCCGAAGGGGCTGCGGGCAAGCCCGATTACGCCAGCGCCGCGCAATGGTTCCGCGCCGCCGCCGAACATGGCGTGCGCGACAGCCAGTATAATTTTGCCATACTGAACGCTCGCGGTCTTGGAACCGCTCAGGATATGGTGCAATCTTATCTCTGGTTCTCGTTGGCGGCAGCCCAGGGCGATGAAGACGCTGGCCGCAAGCGCGCCGACGTTGCCGCCCGCCTTGATGCGCGCGAGCTTAGCAAGGCGAGGTCGCTGGTCGACAATTTCACGCCCAAGCGCGCAAACCACGCCTCTAACGACACGTCGCCGCCCCCGGGCGGCTGGCAATTTACGGCTGAACCGGCCAAGGATGACGCCAAACCGGCGCCGCCGCGCAATGCGCCCGCAAAGGCCCGCGTCTCGCGCCTTTAAAAGCGCGTTTTGCAAGCGTCATAACGCTGTGCAAATTTGTCTGCATATGTGGCCTCGGGCGGCGGCGCGCCGGAAGCCAGCTAAAAGCCGCGTGACAGTCCCGAGTAAAAAAGGCGCGTACAAGCGTGGAAATCTACCTGCCCATCGCAGAGATGCCGATCGACATGTTCCTGATTTTGGGTATGGGAATGACGGTCGGCTTCATCTCGGGGATGTTTGGAATAGGCGGCGGGTTTTTGCTAACGCCGCTCCTTATTTTCGTTGGCATTCCTGCGGCTGTCGCCGTCGCGACGCAGGGACCGCAAATCGCAGCGTCCTCCGTCACCGGATCAATCGCCTATTGGCGCCGCAAGGGCATTGATTTCAAGCTCGCGTTCGTGCTGCTGGCGGGCGGCCTTGTCGGCACCGGGCTTGGCGTCCTGTTCTTCAATCAGATGCGCAAAATCGGCCAGCTCGAAACCGTGATCGCCATCGCCTATGTGCTGTTGCTAGGAATCGTCGGTCTTCTTGTCTCGCTGGAAAGCGTGAAAGCCCTGTTGGCCAGCCGCAAGGGCGGCAAGGGGATGCGTCGTCAGGCGGGCAGGCATCATTGGTATGAAGGCCTGCCGTGGAAAATGCGGTTTCATCGCTCGGGTCTTTACGTGAGCGTGATACCTCTCATCGTTCTGTCGGCGCTGATCGGCTTTGCCGGGGCGGTGCTTGGCATCGGCGGCGGCTTTATTCTGGTGCCGGCACTGATTTATATTTTCAGAGTGCCGCCGCAGATTGTGGTTGGCACCAGCCTGTTTCAAATTCTGTTCACAATGATTGCAGCGACGATCTTTCATGCTGCAACCAATCAATCGGTGGACCTGTTTCTTGCGCTGCTGTTGATGGTCGGCGGCGTGTTCGGCGCCCAGTTTGGCGCCCGCGCGGGCGCAAATCTGCGCGGCGAATATTTCCGCCTGTTGCTGGGCGCGCTGATTCTGATCGTGGCCGCGCGCTTTGCCGCCGATCTCGTGACCCCGCCGCGCGAGATGTTTTCCGTCACGCAAACGGAGACTGTGCGATGAGCGCGATACGCAAAGCATTCTTGCTTGCAGCGATTTTGGCGCCGCTTGAGGCCGCTGCGCAAAGCCTCGTCACAGCTTTGTCCACTGATCGCGTGCCGATCCTGTCCAATTTCACCGGCGAACGCATCGCTGTCTTTGGCGTGATTCAGACTGACGCAGGCGCGCGCCCCAAGGATGGCTGGGACGTGGTGGTGAGCGTGCGCGGCCCGCGCGGCGCCGTCACCGTGCGGCGCAAGGATAGTGTGGGGCCGATGTGGCTCAATCTCGACGCACGTAATTACATCGCAATTCCATCCTTTATTTCGATTCTGTCGAACAGGCCGCTGGAGCTGATTGCGCAGGCTGAAGTGCGCGAGGATTTGCGTATCGGCATTGATCCGCTGATCCCGCCGCAGACGGCTGTCCGCTCGGCGGCCAATGATCCGCAATTTCGCGCCGGCCTGCAAAGATTACGCTCGCAGCAGGGGCTTTTCTTCCAAAGACCTGATCATGTGCGCTTCATCTCGCCTGGCGTTTTTCAGGCGCAGATTGATCTGCCCGGCATTGCGCCGCTGGGCAATTACGATGTCGAGGTCGCGGTCTTTTCGGGCGGCGCGCTGGTGGCCAAAAACCAGCTCGGCTTCACCGTCATCAAAACCGCAGCAGAGCAATGGGTGGCTGAAGCCGCGCATAAAAACAGCCTGCTTTACGGCATTGCAACCGCGATGCTTGCGGTGCTCGTTGGCTGGCTCGCAAGTCTTATCTTCCGCCGCGATTAAGCTTGTCGGCGCGCTAATCAGGCCTGCATGACTCAAGGCCGATGCGATAGACGTTGGCGCGCCCCAGCACATGGGCCGTTGCGCGAGCCCGCGTGAACAAGGGCGTAAACGCCGCGTCCAATATGTTCAGCCCGCCCGCATAGGCACCAAAGGCAGGCATGATGCAGCGCGCATCGTCGCTCAGAAAACACCTGCGCCGCAGCCGTCCGCGCGCCGCCGCCACGCGCGCGACCGGGTGCAGATGGCCCGCGATCTCGCACGATGATGGCTCATGAATTAATGGTTCATGGCGCAGCGTCACAGCACCCAACTGATATGTCCCGCGCCGCAAGCCCTCCACGAATGCAGGCGCTTCCGGGTCATGATTGCCTGCGATCCATATCCATTCGCGCCCTGATTGCAGGCGTTGCAACGATTCGCGATCATTGGCGTTCATGCGCTCGCCCGCGCGCACGTCATGAAAGGAATCGCCCAGCGCCAGAATTGCGCGCGGCGCAAAATGGGCCGCGACTTCCGCGAGCCGCGCCAATGTGGCCGCGGTGTCATAGGGCGGCAACAACACGCGCCGTTCCGCATAGGCCGAGCCTTTTTCAAGATGCAGATCGGCCACGATCAACAAACGCTCGCCCGCATGAAACAGAGCGCCCGAAACATGCGCGCAGAAGTCTTCGCCTCCCAGCGAGAAACCTTCCGCAAGGCTGGCCGAAATCCCGCTCACGCTCGCGCCCCCTTTGTCGGCTGCATCGCTTCGCGCACCAGCTCTTGCGCCGCTTCAGCCAAAATCTGGTCCTGCGCCTGCCCATAGATCGGCTCGCGCCCAATCTCAAGCATCACGGGAACCGCCAGAGGCGACACGCGCGTCAGCGCTTCATGAACGATGCGCCCCTTGATGCGAAGGAGCATGTCGGAGAGGCGCGCCACGTCGAGCAGGCCGGTGGCCGCGTCATCGCGCGCGGCACGCAGCAAGATGTGATCTGGTTGATGACGGCGCAGCACGTCGTAAATCAGATCGGTGGACATCGTCACCTGTCGCCCGGTCTTTTCCTTGCCGGGAAAGCGGCGCTCGATTAGCCCTGCAATCACGGCGCAATTGCGAAAGGTGCGTTTCATCAATGCGGATTCTTGCAGCCATTCTTCAAGGTCGTCGCCGAGCATGTCTTCGTCAAACAACGAGTCCATGCTGACGGTGCCCGATGCGCAGGCGCCTGCGACGTCGTTCAAACACCAGATGGCGAGTGCATATTCGCTGGCCACAAACCCCTGCGGCATCAACCTCAATCGCTCCATGCGCCGCGTCAGCAACATGCCAAGCGTCTGGTGCGCGAGGCGTCCCTCGAAGGGGTAGGCGACGAGATAAAACCGCTCGCCGCGCGGAAACGTCTCAACGAGAAGATCTTTGGCGTTCGGCAAGCTTGAGACCTTGCGTTGCAGGCCCAGCCATTCGCGCACCTGCTCGGGCAAGCCGACCCATTGACGCGGCGATGCGATGAGGTTGCGCACGCGCTGCGCCAGATAAGTGGAGAGCGGAAACTTGCCGCCTGCATAGGAAGGCACTTTGGGCGCCTGCGATTGCGCCCGCGACACGAAAGCCTCGCCCTCATTGATGCCCTGCAGCGCAAGAACTTCCCCGCCAAAAAGGAAGGTGTCGCCGGGCGCCAGCGTCTCCAGAAAGTATTCTTCGATCTGCCCCAGAACGCGCCCGCCGCGCGCCAATGGTCCGGTATAGGCGGGGCGGGCGGCGTTCGAAAGTTTGGCGGGGTAATAGAGAGAACCTGCTGCAGTGCGGGCGCTTCCGGGCGCCGGAGCGTTGGCGCGTCCGCGTACAAGCCGCACTTTCAGCATGTCGGATTCAACGATTGTGCCGACGTTCATGCGCCAGCTTTGCGCGATTTTGCCGTTGGCGACGCGCCACAAGCCGTCCTTATCGCGTTTGATTTTTGCAAAGCGTTCGTAAGCGCCAAGAGCATATCCGCCATTGGCTACGAACTCGATTGCGACGAGAAAGTCGCTGTGCGCCAGATGCGAATAGGGTTCCGCCGAGCAAACTTCCGTAAATAATTCAGTCTCGTCAAAGGGTCCTGCGCATGCCGTCCCCAATATGTGCTGGCACAAGACGTCGAGCGCGCCGGATCGTGCGGGTGGCGTGTCCTGCGCGCCGATTGCGGCGGCCTCGATTGCTGCGCGGCATTCCAGCGCCTCAAACCTGTTGCCCGGCACAAGGATCGCACGCGAAGATTCATCCAGCCGATGGTTGGCGCGCCCGATGCGCTGCGTCAAACGGCTCGCGCCCTTTGGGGCGCCAACGTTGACGACGAGATCGACGTCGCCCCAGTCAATGCCAAGATCAAGCGTAGACGTGCAGACCACGGCTTTCAAAAGTCCCTGCGCCATGGCCTCTTCCACGCGCCGGCGTTGGCTTGCGTCGAGCGATCCATGATGCAGGGCTATGGCGAGATCATCGTCGTTGATCGACCAGAGTTGCTGGAAAACAGCTTCGGCCTGCGCGCGCGTATTGACGAATACAAGCGCGGTCTTTGCGGTTTTGATCGCCGCATAAATATCATTGATGGAATGACTGGCGCCATGGCCCGACCACGGCAATCGCTCTGCGCAATCCAGCATCGAGAGATCGGCGGGCGCACCCGGCGGCGCCTTGACGAGCGCGGCCATATGCGTTTGCGTTTCCCGCTGCGCCACAAGCCATCTGCGCAATTCGTCGGGCTCGCGCACGGTTGCCGAAAGGCCGATAGCTGTCATCTGCGGGGCAAGCGTGCGAAGGCGCGCCAGATCAAGCGCGAGCATGTCGCCGCGTTTGGATTGCGTCACCGCATGCAATTCATCGAGCACCACGCGGCGCAATGTAGAGAATAGCGTGCGCGCGTCCGGCCCGCCCAGCAGCAGCGCCAATTGCTCTGGCGTGGTGAGCAGAATATCGGGAGGATCGCGGCGCTGACGCTGACGGCGCGAGGCAGGCGTGTCGCCCGTGCGCGTCTCGACGCGGATTTTCAGCCCCATCTCGGCGACAGGAATTTCAAGATTGCGCGCCACATCGACGGCCAGCGCTTTCAGCGGCGAGATATAGAGCGTGTGCAAGCCAAGTCCGCGCGCGCTTGGCGGCCGCTGCGCCAGTTCAGTGAGGCTGGGCAGAAAACCGGCGAGCGTTTTGCCTGCGCCCGTTGGCGCGATCAGCAAAGCGCTTTGGCCTTTGCGCGCCAGCGACAACAGCTCCAGTTGGTGGGCGCGCGGCGACCAGCCCCGCGTGGAAAACCATGCGGTAAATTCGTCGGGAAGAGTGGGGAGAATTGCTTGGCTCACTGGCTTAATCTAGGCGCGCGAGAGCACGCAGACCAGCCCCGGAACGTCGATTCCGTTATCCTTGCGGCTTGAGGCTTCTTCAAGCGCGACAACATCAAAGCCGCCTCCGGCGGCGAGCGCGCGCAGATATGTCTCGCTGTGAGAATAACGCAAATCCGCGCCCAAGGCCCAATGTACGGGGGTTTTTTGCACGCTGAAGGCGAACAATCCGCCAGCATTGAGCACAAGCGCGGCTTGTTCAAACATATCTGCAAGATCGCCGATATAGACGAACACGTCGGCGGCGATCACAAGATCCGCTCTGGCGGCAGGCTCTTTGCGCAAGATCGCCGCTCCGTCGCCGACATGCAATTCGTCATAAAGCCCCGTGCGGGCAGCCGCCTCCACCATGCGCGGCGAAAGATCGACGCCCATCGCATGGGGCGCAACGTCCCTGAGCGCAGCAGCCATTAGCCCTGTGCCGCAACCAAGATCAATCATCCGCGCAAAGGCGAACGGGCGCGCGCGCCGCACGCAGGCGCGCTCCAGCGCAGCGCGCAGCAATTGCGGACCGCAATAAGACAAAGCGACGACGAGGTGCGATTCAAAGCGCTCCGAATAGGCGTCAAACAAAGCGCGTACATAATCTTCGGGGGCGGCAATTGGTGCCGGCGCCGCGCCTGTGGCGGCGAGTTTCAATTGCGCGCCATGCACGCCGCCCGGATCAGCTTTGGCGCCGGCCTCCCATGCCGCAATCGCGCCGGCGCGATCATGCAGCGCCGCGCGTGAATCGCCCAGCGCCACGAGCGCTGGCGCCCACCCGGGCGCACGCTCAAGCGCCTGCTCAAGCAGGTCGCAGGCGCCAACGTGGTCGCCGTCGGCGCAGGCGCCGAGCGCCCATCCGTAGCGGCGGTCGGCCAGAAGATCTCCGGAGGAATGCATGCGCCATTGGTCACGGAACGCCTGGCTGGCGCAAGCGCCATTTTCACCCCTTTGCTTTCGCGCGCGCATCCCTATGTTGTGGCCATGGCCCCGCCTCATCTTCTTGCGCCAACGCCCGCTGGTCTTTTTTGCGCGGCGGGCGATTTCTACATTGATCCGCTGCGCCCCGTGCCGCGCGCGCTGATTACGCACGCCCATTCCGATCACGCCCGGCGCGGCCATGGCGACGTGCTGGCCACGCGTGAGACGCTCGACATCATGGCGCTGCGTTATGGCGAGGATTTTTGCGCCCGTCGGCAGGTGGCGGCGTATGGCCAAAGCCAGCGTATCGGCGATGTTGATGTCAGCTTTCACCCCGCCGGCCATGTGCTTGGGTCGGCGCAAGTGCGCGTGGCTGATGAACGCCAGCGCATTGTCGTCTCGGGCGATTACAAGCGCGCGAGCGATCCAACCTGCGCAGCGTTTGAGCCTGTGGCGTGCGATGTTTTCATCACCGAGGCGACGTTTGGTCTGCCGGTGTTTCGTCATCCCGACGCGAGCCTTGAGGCGGATAAACTCATCGCCTCCTGCGCTTTGTTTCCCGATCGTGCTCATCTAGTCGGCGCCTATGCGCTTGGCAAGGCGCAACGCATGATGGTCCTCATCCGCCAGCAGGGATGGGAGCGCCCGATTTATATTCACGGCGCGCTGGAGAAGATCACTGAGTACTACGCGCGTGAGGGGAACGATTTTGGCGAGATTCGAAAAGTCTCTGCGGCGGAGCGCTCAAAGCTTGCCGGGGAGATTGTTCTCTGCACCCCTGCAAGCCTGCAAGACATATGGTCGCGTAAGTTTCCCGATCCTGTGGCGGCCCATGCGTCCGGCTGGATGCGCGTGCGCGCGCGCGCCCGTCAGCGCGGCGTCGAGCTGCCGCTGGTGGTGTCCGACCATGCCGACTGGAATGATTTATGCGCCACGATTCTTGAGACGCAATGCAGCCAGGTATGGATCACGCATGGCGAGGCCGACGCGCTTGTGCATTGGGCGGGCTGCATTGGGCTTGATGCGCGGCCCTTGCATCTGATCGGCTATGGCGACGAGGAAGATGCGGTTGAGGCGCAAACGTGAATCGTTTCGCGCATTTGCTGGATCGTCTTGCGTTTGAACACGCGCGCAATTCCAAGCTGCGTATTCTAGGCGATTACTTTCGTCACACCGACGATCCTGATCGCGGTTATGCGCTGGCCGCGATGACAGGCGGGCTTGCGTTTGCGCACGCAAAGGCGGGGCTGATCCGGACGCTGATTTGCGAGCGATGCGATCAGACATTGTTTGAAATGAGCTATGATTACGTCGGCGATCTCTCCGAGACGGTCGCGCTCCTGTGGCCTTCGCCGCCTTTGCGCGAGGGGCATAATTTCCCGCCGCCGCCGTCGCTGTCGCAAGTCGTCGAGACTTTGCATGCGACGCCAAAAGCGGCTCTGCGCCAAGTTCTGGCGCAGTTTCTCGATCAGCTCGACGAGACCGGACGCTGGGCGTTGTTGAAGCTCATCACGGGGGGCTTGCGCATCGGCGTCTCCGCGCGGCTCGCCAAGACAGCGCTGGCCTCGTTGGGCGATGTTGAGCCAAATGCGATTGAGGAAATCTGGCCGGGTCTCACGCCGCCCTATCTGGATTTGTTTGCATGGATTGAAGGGCGCGCCGACAAGCCGGTCGTGTCCGATCCGGCGCCGTTTCGCGCGGCGATGCTGGCGCATGCGATTGAGGAAACCAATTTTGTATCGCTGAAACCGGAAGACTTTATCGCCGAATGGAAGTGGGACGGCGTGCGCGTGCAGGCTGTCACTGGATATGATGAGGCGGGCGAGCCTGTGGGCCGGCTTTATTCGCGCACGGGCGAGGATATTTCCGGCGCATTCCCTGACGTGCTGGAGGCGATTTGCGCGCGCAGTTTTGGCGCCGCCTCCATCGACGGCGAATTGTTGATCGTGCGCGAGGGCCGCGTCGAATCGTTTGGAGCGTTGCAGCAGAGGCTCAATCGCAAGAAGGTCGATGCAAGACTGATCGCTGAATATCCAGCCCATGTGCGCGCCTATGATCTGTTGAGCGAGGACGGCGAGGATTTGCGCAGCCTGCCATTCGCCCAGCGGCGCATGCGGCTGGCGCGCTTTCTGGAGACGCGCGCGCCTGCGCGTTTCGACCTCTCGCCGCTGGTGCCATTCGCGACGTGGGAAGCGCTCGCGCAAGCGCGCCGCGATCCTGCGAGTGCGGGCGCGGGGGAGGATGCAAACGCCATTGAAGGCGTTATGCTCAAGCGGGTGGATTCGATCTATGTGCCCGGTCGTCCAACCGGTCCGTGGTGGAAATGGAAGCGCGATCCGTTCACGCTGGACGCCGTGCTGATGTATGCGCAGCGCGGACATGGAAAGCGCTCGTCGTTTTGTTCCGATTACACCTTCGGCGTCTGGCGTCAGGGGGCAGAGGGCGATGAACTTGTGCCTGTGGGAAAGGCGTATTTTGGCTTCACCGATGCGGAATTGAAGCTGCTCGACAAATGGGTGCGCGACCATACCGTTAATCGTTTTGGGCCGGTGCGCGAAGTCGAGGCCAATCACAAAACAGGGCTTGTGCTGGAGGTTGCGTTTGAGGGCGTGCAGCGTTCCGCGCGCCACAAAAGCGGGGTGGCGATGCGCTTTCCGCGCGTGTCGCGCATTCGCTGGGACAAGCCCGCGCGGGATGCCGACAGGCTGGAGGCGGTGGAGGCTTTGATTGGCGAGCGCAAGCGTGCCGATTAAAATCAGGCGCCGCGATCCCGGTTCAGCAAATCAGCTTCGCCATGCAGAACGCCCGCCAGAAAAGCCCGTCCCTCGCGGGTTTCTTCAGCTGTGCGACGAAAGCTGAGGGCCAGTCCGGCGCTGAGTGCGGCGCAAAATCCTGCAAGGCTGGCTATTGCCAGCCCATAGGCGCGGTCGCCCTCCCAAATGCCGACCAAAACAAGCGCGAGGAATACGAGCAGGCCGGCGCAAATAGCGCGCATGGCGTCTGCGGCATTGGCGCGCGGCCAAACAGCCAGCGCAATCAGTGGCGCAAGGCAGGCTGCGCTCAGGGCGAGCGCGATAGCGATCAGCGCGCGTGGATCGACCGATTGTTTCGCCAAGCCGATGGCGAGCAAAATCACCAGCCCAATCATGCACAATCGCGTCGCTGCAAGTCTACGGCTTGAGAGGGCGGGCGATGAATGGGCAGCAAACAGCAGGTCATGCGCGATTGCGGTTCCAAACGCCTGCGCGCCGGCGCCCGCCAGCGCGAGGCAAACGGCGGCGATACCTGCCGCCAGCAAACCTGTCAGCACTATGCTGAGACCCTGCAATTGCGGCGCTGCGCTCAAGAGATATTGTCCACTGGCCCAGATGTCGCGCGCAGTCAGCACGCCCTGGAATCCGGCTGTGCGACAGGCCTCAAACGCAGCGGCGGGGCCCGATGCCGCTTGTCCGCACAGCGTCAGCAAGCCATGGCCGCTGGCTTGATAGGCGGCGGCGGGGAGGGCTTGCGCCTTTCGTCCTGCGAGCAATTCGTCGAGCGCCAAGGTGGACAGCGCCATTGCAGCAGCTGCGGCGACCGCGATCAGCGTCAGAATCAGCAGGGAGCTCCAGCCGGCGCGGCGCGCAATCGCTGCACCGCGATTCGTGATCGCTGGCAGAAGCAGCGGTGCAAGGCTTGCGAGCCCCAGCGCGGCGGCGGTGGCCAGGACAGCTTGCGAGGCGGGAAAATGGCTCAACGATTGGCCATGTAATTGGCTGACGCGACTTGCAGCGGCGTTAAAAAGTGCGTCGTTCAGCCAGGGCAAAGGCGCAGGCGCATCCCCGCCAACCGCGGACGCAAGCGGCGCAAACAGCCCGGCGAGCAGCACCACGGCGGCGGCCGTCGCGCTCCAGGTGAGCCCGCCCACACCGCCGGGAACGATCATCGCAAGGATAACGAGACTCGCGACGGCGAGAGCGGCCTCGCGCGAGAGCCCGATCATTTGGACCAGCGCGTCGGCGGCCCCTTGCAATCCCGCCAGCGCGACCAGGGCTGCGGTGAGCGCGCACATAAGGGCCGCTATCTGGCGCACGGCGGAATTGGCGAAACGTCCGGCGATAAGATCTGCAATGGAATAGGCGCCGGTTTTGCGCATCAATGGCCCGCTGGCGCCAGCGACGAGCGCGAATCCGGCGCCAAAGCCGACAAGGATCGCCATCGGCGCCACCTGCGCAGAAGAGAGTGCAACTTGCGGCGGCAGAAACGGGAGCAGCAGCGCGACGCCGAGGGCGGCGACGGCAAGGGCGGAATATTGCGGCGGGATTGCTCTTTGGCCGACGTAGAAGCACGACATGCGCATGGTTTGCGTCATCAGGCCAATGGTCGCCAGTCCGGCAAACGTCACGATTGGGACGAGCAATTCGACCACGGAACCTGGCGCGCCGATGACGTCCACAAGAGCCACGAGCCCGATAGCGAGCGCAAACGCCGCCATGGCGAACGCGGCTCGTCCGTTCAGCGGTACGCTGTTTTGCGAGTCTGGCTCTTGCGATGCGCTCAAAGGATTCTCCTGCCGCATGTCGGCAATTGCCACAGGACGCCACGCTACAGGATGCCCTGACTACAGGACGCCTTGCGCAGGCCGTCCGGAAGGACAAGAATAGCAATGCGTCGATAAAAGCAAAGGCGAGCCCATATTCTGAGGCGGCCTTTTGACGTTGGAGGGGGCGTGTTTTGAGCCAATCAACAACTATTGTGATCGCCGATGATCATCCTCTGGTGCGCGGTGCCTTGCGCGAGGCCGTGGCTGGGGCTGTTGAGGGGGCGCGCATTCTGGAATGCGGCGACCTTGAGCAATTGAGCGCAACGCTTTCGCAAGCGCCTGACGCCGACCTCGTTTTGCTGGATCTCTCCATGCCGGGCGTGCGCGGCTTTTCTGGGCTGATGTATTTGCGCGCGCAGCATCCCGACGTTCCCGTGGTTGTCGTCTCGGGCAATGAGGATCGCACGGTCATTCGGCGCTGCATTGATTTTGGCGCATCGGGATATATCCCGAAAACCACCGACATTGAGGACATGCGCGCCGGCATTCGCGCTGTGCTTGCAGGGCGCACCTGGACGCCGCCCGACGTCGATCTTGCGGCGCCCGCTGATAAAGAAACTGTGGATATCGTGCGCCGTCTCGCCTCCCTCACGCCCCAGCAGGTGCGGGTGCTGATGATGCTGTCCGAGGGATTGCTAAACAAGCAGATCGCCTATGAACTCACCGTTTCGGAAGCAACCGTAAAGGCGCATGTGTCGGCTATCTTGCAGAAACTTGGCGTCGACAGCCGCACGCAGGCGGTGATCGTTGCCTCCAAGATTGAGGCCGGCCAGTGGAAGGGCGCAAACGCTGGCGAGTCTGCGCCGGGCTAAAAGGGAACTTAAACCTCTGCCGTGTTTTCGCCGTGTCTGCGGCGCATTGAGTTTGCGTCGCACCTTGTGGAGGCGGATATGAAGCGGCTTGCAAACTCTTTCGCGATATTCACGCTGGCGCTTGCCTTGCAATCGGGCGCCCCGCATTTGCATGCGCAAGAGAGCGCACCAGAGCCGCCGCGCGACGGGCGATTCTCCATGCAGCCAACGGCGGATGGCTTTGTCCGGCTGGACACGCGCACGGGCGTCGTATCCCATTGCACCGCCTTAAAAGAGGGCGTGCAATGCAGGGCGGGAGCCGACGAGCGCGCGGCGCTCGACGCCGAGATCGAACGGTTGGCCAAAGACAACGTGGACTTGCGCGCAAAGCTGGCGGCGGCTACCGGTCAGTCGCCGTCCGCACGGCTGCGTAATGCGCTCCCCTCCGACGAGGAGGTCAACCGCGCTATCGGCTGGATGGAAACATTCATGCGCCGCATGATGCGCGCGGTGCGGGACGAGACTCCGCCGGGCGAGCGGCTTTAGCAGCCGCGTTCAACAAATCAGAAAGCAGCGGTCATGACTGAACGACTTGATGCAAATGGCCCGCAAGACTCCCGTCCGAAGGGTTGGGAGGATGCGCGCTGGCAAGAATCCAGCCAGAGCGCGCGCGCCCATGCGACGCCCGGAGAGCCTGCGCTGGAGCGCTTTCTCGGCGGCACGCCACTGGCGGTGATGGTGCGGCTGATCGTGATTTCGTTGATCGTCGGCGCTTTGCTGATGTGGCTTGATATTCACCCGGCGGATATTTTCCGCTCTGTGGAGCGGTTTTTCTACGATATCTGGATGCAGGGCTTTGACGCCGTGCGCGAGGTTCTGGCCTACATACTGGCGGGGGCCGTGATCGTGCTGCCGATCTGGTTTGTGCTGCGGCTGCTGAACTTCCGCAAATAGGGCTGATGTGGGCGGCTCAGGACGGGCGAATCATGCCGCCCATTGGTCCGCCTTGCGGCCGATGACCGATGACAAATCGGCCAGGCCTTCGGCCTCCAGCCGCTGCGCCAATCCCTTGTTGATCTCGGCCACAAGGTTCGGACCATGATAAACAAGCGCCGAATAAAGCTGGATCAGCGAGGCGCCCGCCTCAAGTTTCGAGAACGCGGTCTCCGCATCCTGCACGCCGCCGACTCCAACCAGCGGGAATTGTCCTTCCACGCGCTGATACGCTTGCGCCAGAATACGGGTTGAGGCTGCAAACAAAGGCTTTCCCGACAACCCGCCGCTTTCGCGCGCTTGCGGCGAAATCAGCAGCGGCGAGCGCGTGATTGTGGTGTTGGAGACGATCATCCCGTCGATCCCGCGCGCGCGGGAAACGGCCACGATGTCGTCAAGTTCAGCCTCGTCAAGATCGGGCGCGATTTTCAGGAGCACCGGCTTGCGGCCATAGCGTTCGTGCGAACGATCGCGGGCGTCGAGCACGCGCGCCAGCAGATCGTCGAGCGCCGCCCGCTGTTGCAGATCGCGCAGGCCCGGCGTGTTGGGCGAGGAAATGTTGACGGTGAAATAGCTGGCCACATCCGCAAATGCAGCGATGCCCGACACGTAATCGGCGGCGCGGTCAAACGCATCCTTGTTGGCGCCGACGTTGACGCCGATAATGCCCTTGGGGCCAGCGCGTTTGCGCAAGCGGTCATGCACCACCTCATGGCCCTCGCTGTTGAAGCCGAAGCGATTGACGACCGCCTCGTCCTCCACCAGGCGGAACAGGCGCGGGCGCGGATTGCCCGGCTGGGGCGCAGGCGTCACGGTGCCGATTTCCACAAAGCCGAATCCAAGTCGCAGTAGGGTGCCAGGTACGTCCGCGCCTTTGTCAAAGCCAGCCGCCATGCCGACGGGATTGGGAAACCGCAGGCCAAACACATTTGAGGCGAGCCGCTCGTCGGCGGGCGCGGCTGCGGGCAGGGGCGTCAAACGCAGCGCCTTGATGGTGGCCGCGTGCGCGTCCTCCGGGTCCATCGCGAACAGGAACGGGCGCGACAGCGCGCCAAGAAAACGCATCATTACGTCAGGCCTTCAAAATCATGCGAGCCGTCTGCGCGAAGCGGCAGGGGCCTTGCCCACAATACTTCGTCCGTAAGAAACGGCCGGTAGAGATGAGGAAATAATTGCCCGCCGCGCGAGGGCTCCCATTTCAGCGCCTCTCCCAGAAGGGCTTCTTCAAGCGCGATCAGCAGCAGCCCGTCGCGCCCGGCAAAATGCTTTGCCGCCGTTTCCTGCGCCTGCTCGGCCGTTGAGAAATGTATGTAGCCGTCAGCCAGATCAATGGGCGCGCCGTCGAATTGTCCGCTGGCGAGCGCAGCGGCCCATTCGTCCTGCGAGGCGATTTTGTAAATCAAAGTCACGTGAATCTCCGTTTGCGCGACCGTACAGGGGCGCGCGCCATGCGGCAATTGATGAGCTGTAAAGTCTGGCTTGCGTTAAATTGGTGCAAGGTATAAAAACCTAATCACAGGACATGTTTCATTTTCTGCTGCGGAGGACGCATGCTGTCTCACGATCAGGTGTGGTCCGCTGTTGATGCGCTGGCCGAGCGCCACGGCATGACCGCCTCCGGGCTGGCGCGCAAAGCCGGGCTTGACGCCACGACGTTCAACCGCTCGAAGCGACGCGGCGGCGATGGCAGGCTTCGCTGGCCTTCAACCGAATCAATCGCCAAAATTCTGGAGGCCACCGGCGCCGGGCTGGACGAATTTGTGGCTTTGATGGGCGGCGGCACGGAGCGGGCGCAGCGGATTCCGCTGATCGGACTGGCGCAAGCTGGCAGCGGCGGCTTTTTCGACGACGCGGGGTTTCCCGTCGGCGGCGGCTGGGAGGAGATCGCGTTTCCCAATGTGGTTGACGAGAACGCCTATGCGCTGGAGATTTCCGGCGATTCCATGCAGCCGCTTTATCGCGACGGCGACGTGATCATCGTTTCCCCGGCCAGCTCCGTACGCCGGGGCGACCGGGTGGTGGTGAAAACGAAAGAAGGCGAAGTGCTGGCCAAAGGGCTGAAGCGCAAAACCGCGCGCACGCTGGAGCTGAAATCGCTGAACGCCGAACACCCCGACCGCAGCTTCGATCTCGACCAGATCGCGTGGATGGCGCGCGTCATGTGGGCGACGCAATAGGGGGCGGAGCAAGCCGCTCCCCACTCTCCCCTAAAGCACCTTCCCCGGATTCAAAATCCCCTTCGGGTCCAGCGCTTTTTTGATCGCACGCATCACGTCCATGGCGACCGCGTCTTTCACGCCCGGCAGGAGGTCGCGCTTTAATGTGCCTATTCCGTGTTCGGCTGATATCGAGCCGTTCATGCGCGTGACGATGGAATGCACGACGTCGTTCATTTCATACCAGCGATCCAGAAAGGCCTGCTTGTCCATGCCCACGGGCTGCGTGACGTTGCAATGAATGTTGCCGTCGCCCAGATGGCCGAACGGCACGGGGCGGGCGCCGGGCATGAAGGCTTCAATAGCGACAACCACTTCCGCCAGAAACTCCGGCACTTTGGCCACCGGCACAGATACGTCGTGCTTGATCGAGCCGCCTTCCATCTTCTGCATTTCCGACATCAGTTCGCGCAGGCGCCAGAAATCCTTGCGCTGCTCCAGAGTGGCGGCGATGGTGGCGTCGTTGATGAGTTCGCGCACCATCGCGGCCTCAAGCACGCTCATGATGGTCTGGCCGCTATCGTCTTGCGCGCCGATTTCCAGCAGCACATACCAGGGGTGCGGCGCGCCCAGCGGATCGCGCACGTTGGAGCCGTGGCGCAGCACGATCTCCAGCCCGAAGCGCGGCATGATTTCGAACGTCTTCACGGCGCCGCCTGCCAGCTCTTGCGCTAAATTCAAAAGCGCCAAAGCCTCGCGCGGCGATTTCACGCCGATGAAAGCGGTCTCCATCGCGTGCGGGCGGGGGAAGAGTTTCACAACTGCCGCAGTGATAATTCCTAACGTGCCTTCCGAGCCCATGAAGAGATGCTTCAAATCATAGCCGGTATTGTCTTTCTTGAGCTTCGACAAGTTTGACAAAATGCGCCCGTCAGCCAGCACCACTTCGAGCCCCGTCACAAGATCGCGCGCATTGCCGTAGGCGAGCACCGCAGTGCCGCCCGCATTGGTGGCCAGATTGCCGCCGATGGTGCAGGAGCCTTCAGCGGCCAGCGACAGCGGGAACAGCGCGCCTGCTTTTTCCGCCTCTTCCTGCACGCGCGCCAGCGTCAGTCCGGCCTCGACGATCATGGTCATGGACTCGCGGTCGACCTCGCGCACGTTGTCCATGCGCTTGAGCGAGATCAGCACCTCGTGCCCGCTCTGGCCGGGGATCTGCCCGCCAACCAGCCCGGTATTGCCGCCTTGCGGGACGACGCAAACGCCGCGCTCGTTGCACAGTTTCAAAATAGCGGCGACCTCCGCCGTTGATCCCGGGCGCACCACGCAGGCCGCCTTGCCATGAAACAATTCGCGCGGCTCTGCCAGATAGGGCGCGGCGTCGAGCGGCTCGGCCAATACATAGCGCTCGCCGACGATCGTCTTGAGCGCGGCAAGAAGCGGGGCGTTTGAGTCTGTCATGGCCACAACATAATCCCTGATTGGCGCGAAGGAAACGCGCCCCTTTGGACCGCGCAGCCTCGCGCGCTCTGGCGGCCCACAAAGCCACGCGTGCGATCGAGATTGTGCGCTTTCCATTGGAGTAGCTAGGGCGCTCTGTTATGGCTGCAAACATGTCCCGTCAGCCTGGTCGTTTGTTTGCTCTTTGCCTCGCCTCCATCGCGCTGATTGGCCCGCTGGCGATCCATATTTATTTGCCAATGATTCCCGCCGTGAAGGCCGGACTTGAGCTGAGCAACGCGATGGCCCAGCTCACCTTCAGCGTTTCGATTTTCGGGCTTGGCTTTTCCACGCTGGTCTGGGGCGCGCTGTCGGATCGGCATGGGCGGCGCCCTGTTCTTCTGTCCGGGCTCTGCCTGTTTCTGGTTGGCGGTATCGCCTGCGCGTTTGCGCCCAATGTCGAGCTGCTGGTTTTGGGGCGGCTGGTGCAGGCGATTGGCGCCGGAGCGGGTGCTGCGCTGGTGCGCCCCATTGCGCGCGACGCCTACGGGCCTGACCAGATGGTGAAGGCCATCGCCTATCTCACGATGTTTTACACGCTGGGGCCGATGATCGCGCCCATCGTCGGCGGGTTTCTGGTCGATGGTTTTGGCTGGCGCAGCGTGTTTGCGTTCTCTGTCGCCGCTGGCGCGCTGATCGCGTTTGGCGCGTGGCGCGTGATCTATGAGACAAAGCCCCCTGCAGGCGCGGGCGCGCCGCCGCAACAGGGTATGGCACGCAATTTTGTCGAGCTGTTCTCGCACCTGCGCTTCACTTGTTTTGTATTGCAGACGGGCTTCAACACCGGCGCCTTTCTGGTTGCGGCCAGCGCCGCCTCATTTTTGATGAAAGAGACTCTTGATCGGCCTGCATCCGAGTTCGGGCTCTGGTTCCTGACGTTTCCGCTGGGTTATTTCGCCGGTAATTTCATCTCAAGCCGCATCGGCGGGCGCGTAGCGAACGAGACGATGGTGCTGCTGGGCTCCTCGCTCGCGCTGGTGGCGGTTCTGGCGCAATCGGTCATTCTTGTATCGGGCTATATTACGCCGTCGGCGATTTTCCTTCCCTGTTTTTTCATCACTTGCGCGCAGGGTCTGTCGCTGCCCTATGGGCAGGCTGGCGCCATGGCCATCATTCCGCGCATTGCGGGAACGGCTGCGGGCGTTGGGGTATTTGTGCAAAATGTCGTGGGCGCCCTGTTCGCGCAGCTCTACGGATTGCTGGCGGACGGCTCCATCTGGCCGATTGTGCTCGTCACCATTGCGAGCGCTTCGCTCGGCGTATTGGCAGCCATTCCGCTTGCTATTATGCGCGCGAGGCGACAAAGCGCGCTTTGATCTTGCGCACGGCGCTAGTTTGGACGGCGCGTTATCAAAGGCGCAAATCAACAGGGGAAGCGCCATGTCCCAATTTTCGCAATCTCCCGCTGCCGCCGCGCCCGCCTTCCCCATCGTGCGCACGCTGACTTTCGCCGATGTTTTTGGCGCGCTGGCTGAGGGCTGGCGCGATTTCTTGCGCGCGCCGCTGATGGGGCTGGCGCTGGGCGGGTTCTTTGCTCTGGGCGGCATGGTAATTGTCGCCAGCGTCGTCTGGCTGGGCAAGGGTTATCTGGCCTATCCGCTGGCGGCGGGCTTCGTGCTGCTGGGGCCGTTTTTCGCCGCCGGTCTTTATGACATCAGCGCGCGGCTGGAGGCGGGGCAGGCGCCGACATGGCGCGGCATGCTGGGCGTGATGTTTGCCCAGAGCGGGCGCGAATTTGCGTGGATGGCGTTCGTGGCGATCTTCGCCTTCATCGTGTGGATGTATCAGGTGCGGCTCCTGCTGGCGCTGTTCCTCGGGTTCAAATCGTTTGAATCCATGGGCGCCTTCGTCGACGTGCTGCTGACGACGAGCGACGGCTTGATGTTTTTGGCGGTAGGCCATCTCATTGGCGCGATCATGGCGACGATCGTTTTCTCGCTGACCGTGATCTCGTTTCCGCTTCTGCTGGACCGGGAGATTGATTTCATCACCGCGATGATAGCCAGCGTTCAGACCGTACTGCAAAGCCCGGCGCCGATGCTGGCTTGGGCGCTGACGATTGTCATAATCTTGATTGCGGCTGCGCTGCCGGCGTTTCTTGGCCTGTTCGTCGCGCTGCCCGTTCTGGGCCATGCGACGTGGCGGCTGTACCGGCGCGCGATTGCGCCTGTGGCGACTCAAGTCTGACTTGTCAGGTTTGCCCCGGCCGCAGCTTGTAGAAAATATGCGTGCCGATCTTGTCCATCTTCTTCAGCCGCGAGGCCCAGCGTGGGCGCACATAGGTTGCGTGGTAATGGGTTGAGGCGCCGACGTCCGCGTTGAAGGTGCGCCCTTCGGTCACTTCTTTGGCGATGCGCACGGCAACGCGCCACGGCTCGCCCTCGGTGATGCGCAGCGATTTGCCCTCGCACGCAAAGGAGAACTGGCAGCCCATATAGCGATGGCGGTTCTGGTACACCACGCCGCAAACGCTGTCGGGATAAAGGCCGCTGCGCACGCGGTTTAGCACCACTTGCGCCACGGCGGCTTGCCCGGCTTCGGGTTCGCTGCGGGCTTCAAAGTAAATGGCTTCCGCCAGACATTTTTGCTCACGCTCGGCGCTGTTTGCGCCGATCAGCGCGGAATAATTGGGCTTGCCCGCGGGCGGCTCGATGAAGCCGGAGCTTGTGGACTCGACAGGCGCGACGCTCCGGGGCGCAGCGGTTTGCGCGGGCTCGTTCTGCAAACGCACAAGCGTTGGCGCATGGATGACTTCGATCCGGCGGTCAAACGGCGCGGGCGTCGTAGATGTCATGGCGATTGCGCGCGGTACATGGGGCGTTGAGCCGTCGAGTCGCCGAAGATTCGCGCCCGCGCGCAAATTCAAGGCAGGCGCGGCGGAACCGGGAGAGGTGCCGGTGCGTGCTGTCGCTGGCGCGTTTTGGATGGCTGGCGTGAGCCTGCTTGCAGCCTCAAGGCTCTCCAGCGGGGATAGGGAATCTTGAAGCCTCTCAAAAGCCAGATAAGTGGCACCGGACGTCATTTCATAGGCGCGATAGGCGCTCAGTCCGCCATTGCTGCGCATGCGTGCGTCAAAGGTGGGGCGCAGGCCGATGAAGGGATCGCCTTTGCGGGCGCGGTCGGGCTCGGGAAAACGACTGGCGTTCTCCTTCAGCACAAGGCGCGGCTCCATTTCGTCCGGCGGGAGGCTTCGGAAATCGTCCTGTTCGCCAAGGTTCAGGCGGGCCTCGCGCACGGGTTCGCCAAGGCTGGCGTAAACGCCCTTCAGCCTGATGGCCTTGCGCGCTGACGCCCCAATTCCAGGTGCCAGATCGAGCGGGATTATGCCCGGCGCAAAGGCGGGCAGGGAGCCGAGCGGCGCAATCGTGCCGCCCGACGCAATGTCGACGCCAGCGCTGACCGGCGTCGTCGCAGCAAGGCCGACCCCCAAGCACCAGGGCGCGACCGTTCCCATAGCCCAACCAATACGCGAGCGACTCATACTCAAGCCTGCGCAAAAACGCGGCGCAACAGCGACGCAGGAACACGAACTCTGCTGCAAGCCCAAAACAGGCTCGCCGCAACACACGCATTCTTTATCGTCGATTATGCTTGCGGTCGCGTTACCATGGCCTGAGCGCTAATGTCCCAAATCGGGTCGGCACCAGTTTGCGCGTTATGCCGTGCTCGCCGCAGCTTTGCCCAAAGCAGCCTGCGCCGCCGCCAGCCTTGCGATCGGCACGCGGAAGGGTGAGCACGAGACGTAATCGAGCCCCACGCTTTCGCAGAAGTGGATCGAGGCCGGATCGCCGCCATGTTCGCCGCAGATGCCCAGCTTGATGTCGGGGCGCGTGGCGCGCCCGCGCTCGGCGGCGATTTTTACGAGTTCGCCCACGCCCTCCTGATCGAGCGTCACGAACGGATCGGCTGCCAGAATGCCTTTGGCGGTGTAGGGGCCAAGGAAGGAGGCCGCGTCGTCGCGCGAAATGCCGAGCGCTGTCTGCGTCAGGTCATTGGTGCCGAACGAAAAGAATTCGGCGGTCCTGGCGATGTCGCCCGCCACAAGCGCGGCGCGCGGCAGTTCGATCATCGTGCCTACATGATAGGGCACTTTGACGCCGGTCTCTGCCGCCACCGCTTGCGCCATCTCGTCAATGCGCGCCTTGGTGAGATCAAGCTCCGCCTTCGTCATCACCAGCGGCACCATGATTTCAGCCGTCACCGGCGTGCCCGTCTTGCGGCCAGCCTCCACGGCGCCTTCAAAGATCGCGCGCGCCTGCATTTCTGCAATCTCAGGGTAGGCGATGGCGATGCGCACGCCGCGAAAGCCCAGCATCGGGTTGAACTCATGCAGTTCAGCCGCGCGGCTCTTCAGCTTTTCGGGACTCGTGTTCATGGCTTTGGCCACTTCCGCGATCTCTTCTTCCGAGTGCGGCAGGAATTCATGCAAGGGCGGATCGAGCAGGCGGATGGTGACGGGCAGTCCGGACATGATCTCGAACAGGTCCGCGAAATCCTGACGCTGCATCGGCAACAGCTTTGCAAGCGCTGCGCGACGGCCCTGCTCGTCGTTGGCCAGAATCATTTCGCGCACGGCGACGATGCGGTCGCCCTCAAAGAACATGTGTTCGGTGCGGCAAAGGCCGATGCCGTCAGCGCCGAAATTGCGCGCAACGCGCGCGTCGGCGGGCGTCTCGGCGTTCGTGCGCACTTTCATGCGGCGCGCCTTGTCGGCCCATTGCATCAGCGTGGCGAATTCGCCCGACAATTCGGGCTCCAGCATCGCGACGGCGCCTTCCAGCACCTGGCCGGTGGAGCCGTCGATGGTGATGATGTCGCCCTTCTTGAAGGTGCGTCCGGCGCTGGTCATCACGCCCTTTGCGTAATCGACGCGCACCGTTCCAGCGCCCGAGACGCAGGGCTTGCCCATGCCGCGCGCCACCACGGCGGCGTGCGAGGTCATACCGCCGCGCGTGGTGAGAATGCCTTCGGCCGCATGCATGCCGTGAATGTCTTCCGGGCTGGTCTCGACGCGCACCAGAATGACGTTGCGGCCAGCCGCTTTCAGCGCCTCGGCTTCATCGGAGCTGAACACGATTTCGCCGCGCGCGGCGCCGGGCGAAGCGGGCAGGCCCGAGGCGATGATTATGCGCTGCGCCTTGGGATCGATGGTGGGATGCAGCAATTGATCCAGCGCAGCGGGATCGACCTTCAGAATCGCGTCTTCCTGCGTAATCAGGCCCTCGCCCGCCATCTCGACCGCGATGCGCAGAGCGGCCTTGGCCGTGCGTTTGCCGTTGCGGGTTTGCAGCATCCAGAGTTTGCCGCGCTCGACGGTGAATTCCAGATCCTGCATGTCGCGATAATGCGTCTCCAGCAATTGCGTGGCGCGCACGAATTCATGGAAGCATTCGGGCAGAGCCACTTCCATCGACGGCTTGTCGGAATGGGCGGCGATACGCGCGGCTTCGGTAATGTTTTGCGGCGTGCGAATGCCCGCCACCACGTCCTCGCCCTGGGCGTTGATGAGGAACTCGCCGTAGAGTTCGCGCGCGCCGGTCGACGGGTTGCGCGTGAAGGCGACGCCGGTGGCCGACGTCTGCCCCATATTGCCAAACACCATAGCCTGCACGTTGACGGCGGTGCCCCAGCTTTCCGGAATGGAATTGAGGCGCCGATACGTGATCGCGCGCTGGTTCATCCATGAGGAGAACACGGCGCCGATTGCGCCCCACAATTGCTCGTGCGGATCTTGCGGGAACGGCTTGCCCAATTCCAGTTCCACACATGTCTTGTAGCCGGCGACCACGCTGCGCCAGTCGTCCGGCGTTAAATCGGTGTCCAGAGAATGGTCTTTGCGGTCTTTGTGGTCTTCAAGAATCTCTTCGAAATTGTGGTGCGGAATGTCGAGCACCACGTTCGAATACATCTGGATGAAGCGGCGATAGGAATCCCAGGCAAAACGCTCGTCGCCGGAGCTGGCGGCCAAAGCCTCAACCGTCACGTCGTTGAGGCCCAGATTCAACACCGTGTCCATCATGCCCGGCATTGACGCGCGCGCGCCCGAGCGCACCGACACCAGCAGCGGATTGGCCGGATCGCCGAACGTGCGTTTTGCGATGGCGCCGATCTCGACCAGAGCGACGTCGACCTGCGCCTTCAGGTCCGGCGGATAGGCCTTGCCATTGGCGTAGAATTGCGCGCAAAGCTCGGTCGTGATCGTGAAGCCCGGCGGCACCGGCAAGCCCAGATTTGCCATTTCGGCGAGGTTTGCGCCCTTGCCGCCGAGCAGATTGCGCATTTCGCCACGACCCTCGGCCTTGCCGTCACCGAAGCTGTAAACCCATTTGCCCATGGCGGTCGCTTTCGTCGTTTAGGAGCCGGTGCGGCCCATGTTCGAGCTGAAAGATCAGATCAACCGTCCACCAATCAATTCGCCTGACGGCTATATTGCGCGCCTGCCTGAATTGAAGGTTAAGGTGATCCTTCAGCTGTTGGTCGTCAGTCGCTTCAAACTCACGCCCAGCCCCACAAGGCCCCAGCCGGCGACCACAAGGTCCAGCGCCAGCAAGCCGCCTGTGGCGGTCATATCTCCCGCGCCCCAGCGGGTGAAGAGCAAAATCCCGATCAGGATCGACGAGCTGGCGGAAATTGGCAAGATCGCGCTTTTGCGGGTCATGTTAATGAGGGTGGACGCGCGCAGCCGCACCCAGCCGGCGCCCGCCACCAGCAGGCCCCCCAGCGTGCTGAACACAAGAGAGGGCAGCAGCGGCGAAATCATCACGACCAGAGCCGCCAGGGCCAGCAAGGAGCCGGACACATCCCACGGCGACGAGCGCACGCCGCTGGAGCGGGCATGATGGCCGATCCCAAGCTCCAGCACCGCGCACGCCATCATCGCCCCGCCCACCGGCACGATGGAGGGGATTTGCGATAAGCCCAGAAACGCCAGCATCGCTGAGCCAATTGCGATGAGGGCGGCGCCTACGATGACGACCTGCCGCTGGCGCGTCGCCAGCGCGGCGAGGGCGTCGGTAAAGTCCGGCTGGGAAAGATTCTGTTCGGGAGCGTCGCGATTCGTCATTGGTTCACTGAAACTCGTTTTCTGCTGAAAACAGACCTAGCAGAGCGCGCGCGCGGGGGAAACCGCCGTTACGGCATGCCATAAACGGGCGCATCTGGAGTTTGGACGAAACATCGTTTAAATACATGATGGTATTCCTTAAAATGTCAGTGTCGCCATAGTTTTGGAGCCACAATCGGGGACGATGCCATTTGGAGCGCGGACGGGTTCTGGTGTAACAGCGGCTTTACCCTAATTATAATCAATTACTTCAGATCGTCGTCTTCGAGAGCCTTCGTGACCCAGATTTCAAAAACACCGCTGCTAGACCGCATCTCCACGCCGCCCGAACTTCGCACGCTTGCCGAGGCGGACTTGCGCCAGCTCGCCGACGAATTGCGCGAGGAAACCATCGACGCCGTATCCGTCACCGGCGGCCACCTTGGCGCAGGCCTTGGCGTCGTCGAGCTGACGGTCGCGCTGCATTACGTGTTCGACACACCGCGCGACCGGCTGATCTGGGATGTCGGCCATCAGGCCTATCCGCATAAAATTCTTACCGGGCGGCGCGACCGCATCCGCACGCTGCGCATGGCGGGCGGATTGTCGGGGTTCACGCGCCGGTCCGAGAGCGAATACGATCCGTTTGGCGCTGCCCATTCCTCCACGTCGATCTCGGCGGGCCTTGGCATGGCGGTGGCGCGCGATCTTTCGGGCGGCGACAATTGCGTGATCGCGGTGATTGGCGACGGCGCGATGTCGGCGGGCATGGCCTATGAGGCGATGAACAACGCCGGGCATTTGAACTCCCGGCTGATCGTCATCCTCAACGACAACGACATGTCGATAGCCCCGCCGACCGGCGCGATGTCAGCCTATCTGGCGCGGCTCGTGTCGGGCGGCGCCTATCGCACCATCCGCGAGGCAGCCAAGCAATTGGCGGCGCTGTTGCCGAAGTTTCTTTATGAGAAGGCCCGCCGCACGGAAGAATTCGCGCGCGGCTTTCTTACCGGCGGTACTCTGTTTGAAGAACTCGGCTTCTATTACGTCGGCCCCATCGACGGCCATAACCTCGATCATCTTCTGCCCGTGCTGAAAAACGTGCGCGACCAGCAGCCCGGTCCGGTGCTGATTCACGTCGTCACCAAAAAGGGCAAGGGCTATCCGCCCGCCGAGGCTTCCGCCGATAAATATCACGGCGTGAACATGTTCGATGTGGTGACGGGCGCGCAGGCCAAACCCAAAGCAAATGCGCCAGCCTATACGCGCGTGTTCGCCGAAAGCCTCGTGAAAGAGGCTGCGCACGATGATCGCATCGTCGCCGTGACAGCCGCCATGCCGACTGGCACCGGGCTTGATCTGTTTGGGCAGACCTATCCTGCACGCACGTTCGATGTGGGTATCGCCGAACAGCATGCGGTGACGTTTGCCGCAGGCCTTGCAAGCGAGGGCTATCGCCCGTTCTGCGCGATCTATTCGACATTCCTGCAACGCGGCTATGATCAGGTCGTGCATGACGTGTGCATCCAGAATCTCCCCGTGCGCTTTGCGCTGGATCGTGCCGGGCTTGTAGGCGCGGACGGCGCCACGCATGCAGGCTCGTTCGATCTGGCGTATCTGGGCTGCCTGCCGAATATGACGATCATGGCGGCTGCTGACGAGGCGGAGCTTGTGCACATGGTGGCGACCGCCGCCGCTTATGATTCTGGCCCCATTGCCCTGCGTTATCCGCGCGGCGAGGGGGTCGGCGTCGAAATGCCGGAGCGCGGCGAAATTCTGGAAATTGGCCGGGGTCGTATCGTGCGCGAAGGCTCGCGCGTCGCGATCCTGTCGCTGGGCACGCGCCTTGCCGAAGCGCTCAAAGCCGCTGACGATCTGGCCGCTTTCGGCCTGTCTGCCACGGTGGCGGACGCCCGTTTCGCCAAGCCGGTCGACCGGGCTCTGGTGCAAAAGCTCGCCGCCGAACACGACGTGCTGATAACGGTTGAGGAAGGCTCCATCGGCGGCTTTGGTTCGCAGGTGATGCAGGTTCTGTCCGACGATGGCCTGCTCGACAGCGGCGCATTGAAATTCCGCGCGATGATCCTGCCCGACGAATATATGGAGCACGACAAGCCCGAGCGCATGTACGCCAAGGCTGGCCTCGACGCGAAGGGCATCGTCGCCAGAGTGATGGAAACCCTTGGGCGACAGGACGAATTGCCAAAACCCATGCGGGCTTGAGGGGTTTGATTTTTGCGCTTGGAAGGGCCGGCGTAAAGCCACGGCTTGCGCCGTTTGCGTGGATGGACGGGACAAGCCCGTCCATGACGGCACTGGGGATGCAGGTTTAGTTTGCCGGGTTCGCACGTTGCGGCGCAGCCCCCTACTCGCTACTTCCCCGCTCACCCAAACAAATCCCCCTGTCGCGCCGCTGGTCGTTTCGGCGCCGCTTCTCCGCCGCGCACAACCTGCCCAACAGCTTTCTGGATTGATACATCGTCGTTGGCGACCTTGTTCACGTCGGTCGTTATCTGCCAGTATTCGAGAACGTCCTCTCCCACAGCGGCGCAAAGAGCGAGCGCTTCTTCCGCGGACACGGAATCAGCATCGAGCCAGCGGTTGAAATCCTCAGGTTCGAGGATCACCGGCATGCGGTCGTGAATGGCGCTGATAAGCTGATTGGCGGGCGTCGTCAGCACGCAGGCGCCGTCCACCTCCTCGCCGTTGGGTCCTGTCCATGTCTCCCACAGGCCTGCAAATGCCATGGGGGCGCCGTCGGCGCGGCGGATCAGGAAAGGCTGGCTTTGCGGCTTGCCCTTTCCCTTCACGCTGGGATCGCGACGCCATTCATAGAACGCGTCGGCAATGAAGATGCAGCGGCGACGGTGCATGGCGGCGCGAAAACTCGGCTTCTGCAGAATTGTCTCGGAGCGTGCGTTGATGACAAGCGGGAAATCCTTGGGGTCTTTCACAAAGCCTGGCAGGAAAGCCCAGCGCACCAGCGCGAAATGACGGCGCTTTTGTCCGTCGGGATCGCGCTCAAGGCGCACCACCGGCACGGGCTGCGTCGGCGCGATATTGGCGCGCGGCGGAAAATTCGGCTGCTCGACATAGCAGAACCACGCGCGCACCGCCTCGGGCGGCAGCGTTATGGCGAAACGACCACACATGCTCCCAGCTATGCGCATCCGCACGGTTTCGGCAATACTTTGTTATTCCGCTCAAGGTAGAGTTAGCGTTCATATCGTGGACCACACTGAGAGATTGAGCCCATGGACGTCAGAATGGCGATGGAAACCGTACATCACCGCACGAGCGTGGATGCGCTGACGCTCGTCAATCCCTCGTCGGGCATAGCCAACGATTACCTGAACCTGTTCAACGAAATCATCATGTTGATCGAGCAATTGCCGATGATGCCAGACTTGCAGGAGGATCTCTTCGCGTGGCGCTCGGTCAGCTATGAAGATTATTTCAGCCGCTCGCCGCTGGCGGGCAGCAGTTCCGCGCTCGACGCCTATCGCAATCTCGACGTCCAGTTCCGGGAGCTTTTTGAGACCGCTGTCAGGGAGCTCGACAATCGCGCGACGGGCGGCATCGCCGCCGTTCGCCTGCATCTGCGCCAGCGCGGCGACCGGGCGCCGCAAACGCTGGCCGCTTTATGCGCCAAGATCGGCGCGCAATTACGCGAAGCGCTGGATCGCGCGGTCAGCATCGTCAACACCGGCGCGGTGGATTCAGTGGAGAATGCGCAGGCCCGCGCCGACCGGCTGATCGCCGTGCGCCTGACCGCTATCAAACATGTCGAGGACTTCTACGCCACGCCGCGCTTTTTGCCGGAAGAAGATTAGCGGATCGACGGACTGTCTTTAACGCGGGGCAGCGGCGCGGTTGAGCCGGTCGTTGATCGCATACCCAAGACCGCTCATCGGGATCGGGGCCACGGCAATCGAGCCCACGTCTGGCGCGTCAAGCTGGCGCAGATAAGCAAACAAATTTGCCGCCGCCTCGCGCAGATTTCCGTTTGGGGAAAGATCAAGCCGCAAACCGTTATGGTTTTGAAGCTGGCTCGCAAAATCCAGAACAGCCTCGCCCGGTCCAACATGCGCCGCGTTCATCCGCACCAGCGCACGCGGCGCGTAATGGGAGGCGAGCATGCCGGGCGCGAGCGGCGAGCTTGCCCTATCAGCATCGTCTGCGACGGGCGCCGCTCGCCCCAGCACTGCCTCAATAGCCTCTCGTGAAATCCCGCCCGGACGCAGAAGGCGCACGTCGCCGTCAAGGCATGAGACGATGGTCGATTCCACGCCGACCTCGCAGGCGCCGCCGTCGATAATCATGTCGATGCGCTCGCCAAGATCAGCCAGAACATGCGCGGCTGTCGTCGGGCTCACGCGGCCTGAGCGATTGGCGGACGGGGCTGCGACAGGTCCGCCGAGGGCGCGCAAAAGCGCCTGCGCCACAGCATGATCGGGCGCACGTAACGCCAGCGTGTCGAGACCGGCGCGCGCCAGCAGGCTCACTTTGCAATCTGGCTGCACCGGCACGACAAGCGTCAACGGTCCGGGCCAGAACGCTTCCGCCAGCGCGATGGCGTCCTCATTGAAGGCGCCATGAATTTGCGCGCTGGCGAGGTCTGGCACGTGGGCTATCAACGGATTGAAGCCAGGCCTGCCTTTCGCCGCGTAAATGCCCGCAACAGCCTCATCGGAAGTGGCGTCTGCGCCAAGGCCGTACACCGTCTCGGTTGGAAACGCGACAAGGCCGCGGCCACGCAAAATCTGCGCGGCCGAAGCTATTGACTCCGGCCCCGCAGGCGCAAGTTCAGCTTTGTGGTTCAACTCAATCTCGTTCACGGACGCAAAGCTGTCGGGACCGCTCACTCCACCGGCAATGCAACGAAGCGAGATTCGCCCGCCGCATTGGCGATCAGGAACAGCGCTGATTTGCGGCCCTGATCCTTCGCCTGCTTCATGCGCGCCAGCACGTCACCGGGCTCGTTCACGGGCTGCTGGTTGATCTCCACGATCACGTCGCCCGCCTGCACGCGCTTTTCGGCTGCGGGCGAACTGGCCTCGATATTGGTGACGACCACGCCCTTCACGCCGTCCTTCAGGTTGAACTGCTTGCGCGCCTCGGAATTGAGCGAGGAAAATTCCATGCCCAAAGCCTTCAGTGTGGCGGAGCGCGGCGGCTTGACGTCGCCCCCGCCCTGGCTTGCAGCGGCGAGGCGCTCGCCATCCTCAAGACGACCGAGCGTCACCTTCAGGCTACGCTCCTTGCCGCCGCGCATAATGGCCACGTCAACTTCCTTGCCCACAGGGGTCGCCGCAACGATGCGCGGCAGATCGGTGGAGCTTTTCACCTCCTGCCCGTCAAAGCGCACGATCACGTCGCCCGACTGCAGGCCAGCGGGCTTGGCCGGACCCTTGTCGTCGATGCCAGCTACAAGCGCACCGCGCGCCCGGCCAAGGCCGAGACTTTCGGCGATCTGGTCGTCCACCTGCTGAATGCGCACGCCGAGCCAGCCGCGACGGGTTTCGCCAAATTGCAGCAATTGATCGACGATGGGCTTCACGATTGAGGACGGCGAGGCAAAGCCAATGCCGACCGAACCGCCCGAGGGCGACAGGATCGCGGTGTTCACGCCCACGACTTCGCCGCTCATCGAGAATAGCGGACCGCCGGAATTGCCCTTGTTGATGGAGGCATCGGTCTGCAAATAATCGTCGTAGGGGCCGCTGTTGATGTTGCGGTTACGGGCGGACAAAATGCCCACAGTCACTGTGCCGCCGAGGCCAAACGGGTTGCCGACCGCCATCACCCAATCGCCGACGCGGATTTTGCCGCTGTCGCCAAACTTCACCGCCTTCAGCGGCTTCTCGGGCTTCACGCGCAACACCGCGATATCGACCTTGGCGTCGCGACCCACGACCTCGGCCTTGAGGCGCTGGCCGTCATTGAAGATGACCGTGATCTCGCTGGCGTCTGCGATCACGTGGTTGTTGGTGATGACGATGCCTGCGGCGTCGATAACAAAGCCCGATCCAAGAGAGTTCGAGCGGCGCTGCTGCGGCTGCTGGCGACCGCTGTCTGAATCCGGTCCCTGCTGGCGACGCTTGAAAAATTCCTCGAAGAGATCGTCGAAAGGCGTGCCGCGCGGGGCTCCAGGCGGTGTTCCTGGCGCATTCCCGGCGCGACGTTCGGGGGCGGCTTGCGATGCAGAAATATTCACCACCGCGTCGCTGACGTTGGCGGCCAGATCGGCGAAGGAGTCAGGCGCGCCGCGACCTTGTGCGATTGCAGGCGCCACCATCGGGGCGACCAATGCGGGAGCTGCGAGCGCCGCGGCGCCGACCAGAATGAGAGCCTTGAATGCAATACGCATATGTCCGCGTCTCCTGTGCCGGGCCATCGCCCCGCTGATCGCTCATTAAAGACCGGTGGCGGGCATTTGTCGCCCCCCGATCGCGTGTTTGCGTTTACGCCACCACCGCATCTATGCCGGGATGCGAGCCATTATCATGGCGCACCGGCGGTAGGCGCCGGGAAAATATCAGATAAATCTCAAACTTGAGCCCGGTCGCAGCATTTGCGGCCGGGCTTTCTAGCTTACGGACCAACGCCCGGTTTAGTTCTGTGCTGGCGCCGATTTGGCTTCAGCGCCAGCCTGGGGTGCGGTTGGAACCGGCGCCGGGGCCGGTCCGCTCTTGCGCGCTTCAGCTCCGGGACGCCCAAAGAAGCGGAAAAACTCCGCGTTCGGGCTCATCACGAAACGGGTGTCGCGCAAGCCGGTCTCGTAGGCCTGCATGGAGCGATAAAAGGCGAAGAAGTCAGGGTCTTTGCCAAAAGATTCAGCGAAGATCTTGTTCCTCGTCGCGTCGCCTTCGCCTCGCGTGGTGTCGGCTTGCCGCTGCGCTTCGGCTCGAAGAACCGTTACGTCGCGGTCAGCGCGCGATTCGATGCGCTGCTTCTGCTCGGCGCCTTGCGCACGAAACTCGGACGCCTCGCGTTGACGCTCGGTCTGCATGCGCAGGAACACCTGCTCCGAAATCTGCTTGGGCAGATCGGCGCGGCGAATACGCACGTCAATGACCTGCGCGCCCAGCTTCAGGGCCTCAGTATTCACCTGATCGCGAATCCGCAGCATCAGATTGGCGCGGTCCTCGCGCACAAGCTGCATCATCGTCGCTTCGCCCAGCACGCGGCGAACAGCCGAATTCAGCACGGAGCCAAGCTGGTTGTTGCCGCCCTGAATGGTGCGAACCGATTGATAGAAGCGCAGCGAATCGACGATTTTGTAACGCAGGAACGCGTCCACCTCGATGCGGCTGTTATCGGCGGCGAGCACTTCCTGCTTCGACGTCTCAAGATCAAGAATGCGGTTATCGAAATAAACCACGTTCTCGACAAATGGCGCCTTGAAGTGCAGGCCCGGCGTGGTGACGAGCGCGCGCTCGCCGACCGGCTGGCCGAACCGGAGCACGAGCGCCTGTTCGGTCTGATGAACGACGAACACCGAAGCGCCGCCGACGATGACGATTGCAGCCAGCACGACAAGGGCTGCAAAGCCTACGACTGAGCTTTTCATCGGCGTACCCCCTGCTGCGTCTGTTGCTGAACGGCTGGCGTCGTACGCGGTTGATTAACCTGCAATTGCGAGCCCTGCGGCTGCTGGCCCGGCGCGCCCTGCAACGGATCAAGCGGCAGATAGGGCACCACGCCCTGACCGTTCTGATCGACAATAACCTTGCTGGATCCGGCCAGCACACGCTCCATCGTCTCGATGTACATGCGCTCGCGCGTCACTTCAGGCGCGTTGCGATATTGCTCGTAGACCTGATCGAAGCGCGAGGCCTGACCGCGCGCTTCGGCGACCGTCTGCTCGCGATAGCCTTCAGCTTCTTGCAGAATGCGGGCGGCGGAACCGCGCGCTTCGGGCACCACGCGATTGGCGTACGCCTCAGCCTCGTTGCGCATGCGCTCCAGATCCTGCTGGGCCGCAGTCACGTCGCGGAATGCCGAGATCACCTGCTCGGGCGGATCGACCGAGAGCAATTGCACCTGCAGGATTAGCACGCCAGCCTTGTACTCGTTGAGCACCTTCTGCGTCAGGTCCTGGGCTGCTGGCTCAATGAGCTTGCGTTCAGCGGTCAGAATGCGCTGGATCTGGGTGCGACCGACGATTTCGCGCATCACGCTTTCAGACACGGCTTTCACAGTCTCGCGCGGGGCGCGAACGTTGAAGGCGTAATCTTCGGGACGCGCAGGGTCGATCTGCCAGATGACGCGGAACTTCACGTCGGCGATGTTTTCATCGCCCGTCAGCATGAGGCTTTCCTCATTAACGTCGATTTGTGTTGTGTTGTTGGGGCGACGCGGATCTTCGCGCGTGATGAAGCCGATGTCGGTGCTGTTGCGATCCGTCACGCGCAGCTTCGTCACCGAGCCAATCGGCGAAGGCCAATTATAGTTCAGGCCTGAACTGGTGCGTTCGGTGAACTTGCCAAACGTCGTCTCGATGCCCGCCTCGTTGGGCTGCACAGTGTAGACGCCGGTTGCGAACCATCCCAGCGCAACCAGTGCGACGATCGCCGCAATGCCGGCGCCGCCGAAGCCGCCGCCGGGCAACGCCTGCCGCAAACGATCCTGGCCGCGACGCAGCAAATCCTCAAGATCGGGCGGCGTCTGTCCGCCCCCGCCGCTTCCCGAAGGGCCCTGACCCCATGGTCCGGGATTGTTGCCCGGCTTCCACGGCCCACCGCCGCCACCGCCGCCGCTTTGATTGCTCCAAGGCATGAATTTTCCTCTGTTCCCCTCCGGCAACGCGACGTATCGCGCCACCCGCCCAGAATTAAGCACGAGTGCGCTAATTTTCAACTTGTCGTGCGGCCTTTAGCGACGCTCAAACGTCAAAACGGTAAAGGCGGCCTCGTCTCCCGGTCCTGCTTCATATGGCGTTCGCGCGGTCTCGATCCAGTTATTTTGCTCAAAAATGGGGAAGAAAGCGTCTCCTGACGGCGATAAATGGACTTCGGTGACGTCCAGGCGCTGCGCCAAGCCAATGGTCTGGGCGTAAAGATCTCCGCCGCCGGCCACGATAATTTCTTTTGCGCCCATCGCGCCCGCGCGCTCTTGCGCAAGCTGCAAAGCGGATTCGAGATCATGAGCTACGTAGATGCCCGGATGTACGAATCCTTTATCACGCGTCAGCACGATGGTTTCTCGTCCCGGCAGCGGACGGCCGATGGCGGCGAAAGTCTTGCGCCCCATCAGCATCGGCTTGCCCATAGTGATCGCCTTGAACCGCTTGAGATCGCTTGGCAGGCGCCACGGCAAGGCACCCTCGCCGCCAATCACGCGATTGAGGCCAATTGCTGCGACGAGCACGAGAGGGAAAGGTTGAGCGCTCACACCGCCACCGCCGCTTTAATCAGCGGATGGGGATCGTAATCCTCAAACGCAATATCGTCATAGGTGAAGTCAAACAACGAGCGCACGTTCGGGTTCAGCCGCAGCTTTGGCAGGGGGCGCAGATCGCGCGACAATTGCAGCTTCGTCTGTTCCAGATGGTTCACGTACAAATGCGCATCGCCGAACGTGTGCACGAAATCGCCGACGCCAAGCCCGCACACATGCGCCATCATATGTGTCAGCAGCGCATAGCTGGCGATGTTGAACGGCACGCCCAGAAAACAATCGGCGGAGCGCTGATAGAGCTGGCACGAGAGCTTGCCGTCCGCCACGTAAAACTGAAACAGGCAATGGCACGGCGCCAGCGCCATCTTGTCGAGATCGCCGACGTTCCACGCTGACAAGACAAGCCGACGAGAATCCGGATTACGCTGAATTTCCGTCAGCAGGCTTGCAAGCTGGTCGTGCGCGCGCCCGTCGGCGCCCGTCCATGAGCGCCATTGACGCCCATAGACAGGCCCCAGCTCGCCCGAATCGTCCGCCCATTCATTCCAGATCGAAACGCCGTTCTCGCGTAGATATTTGACGTTCGTATCGCCCGCAATGAACCACAGCAATTCATGCACGATGGACTTCAGGTGCAGCTTCTTGGTTGTGACGAGCGGAAAACCCTGCCCCAGATCAAACCGCATCTGGTGACCAAATACCGACAGCGTGCCGGTGCCGGTGCGGTCGGATTTATGGACGCCCTCATGGAGGACGCGATTGAGAAGCTCATGATATTGGCGCATGGGACTTTAACTTAGCTTTTCGGAAGAATGGAACTGATGCTCTCTTATAACGATTCCCTCCCCGCAGGGCAGCCCACGCAGCGCGTGGCCGAAAGGGAAAAGAAATGCTGGACATGAAGTTTGCGCAAGGCGACTGGATTTTGGTGTGCGATGGCGCCCGAGCCCTGATTTTAGAGAACATCGGGGATGAGAAATTCCCCAATCTACGCACGAGGGAGGCTTTCGAGGAGCAGCACGGCAGCACCCGCGAGCAAGGCTCCGACGCGCCGGGGCGGGTTCATCAATCTTTCGGGAGCGCCCGCAGCGCAGTCGAGCAGACCGATTACAAAAGCCAGTCCGAGGCGGATTTTCTGGGGCGCCTGATCGCAAAGCTCGAAACGGAGGCGCCCAATATCAAGCGCGTCCACATCGTCGCCCCGCCCAAAGCGCTGGGGATTTTGCGGCAAGCCTACGGCAATGGCATGAAGGCTATTCTGGGCGCGGAGGTCGCCAAGGATTTCACCGGCAAGCCGGTGCATGAAATCGAACGCCTGCTGACGGGCGGCGCGCCGGGCACGGGTTAGGCGACCGCAGTTAGCCGCCGATGATGCTGATCGCCGCCAGCCCAATCCAGCCTGCGAAGTTATAGATCGCATGGACGAGAAAGGTCGCCTTCGCCGAGCCCGTTCGCTCACGTATGATTGTGAGAACAAGCCCCGGCGCGAACACCGCAATCGGGTAAAGCCCCATGCCGTCCCAATGGGCTATGGCGAAAACAAATGCGCAGACAAAAATGGCGACGTTTGCGGACAGGCGCGCGCGCAAGGCGCCGTATAACCAGCCGCGAAAGAAAAGCTCCTCCGCCAGAGGCGCAAGGATGACGATGGCCAGAAACGACAAACCCAGCGCCAGCGCCTCGGCAGGCAAGCGCAAGTTCATCGAGATTTCAGGATACAGCAGCCGCAGCAGCGTTCCCGCCACCAGATGGTAAAGCGGAATGGCCAGCAGCCATGGCCAATAGCGCATGCGCCATTGCGGATAAGGCCCATGCCAGGCGACCAAATCGCGAAAACTCCGCCCGCCCCACAAGCGCGCCGCGATTAGAACGCCGCCAATGATCGACGCGTAAAGCATCGCCGCCAGAGCAAACAAAGCAGTTGCGTTGGCCCCTGACAGCGCGCCAAGTCGCGACAGATCGAACATGCCCGCAAGCGCGCGCACGCCCGCTTGTCCCTGCGCGCCATAGGCTATCGCAAACAATGCTGCGTCGATGAGGGCGAAGCACGCCGCACCCGCAATAATGATAACCAAAAGGCTGAGCAGAAAGCCGGGCAGGCCGGGCGGCTTGGTCATGAACGTCTCCAGCGTGCATTATTAACGCACAACGCTGGAGATCGCATTAACAGGGCCCTCGCTTCCTTCTCCCCTTGCGGGAGAAGGTGCTCCTTGCGTCAGCAAGGGGCGGATGAGGGGTAATCTTCAAGCGTTGCAAGAGCCGCCTTATCCGTCACGCTTCGCGCGCCACATTCTCCCGCAAGGGGAGAAGGAAGGAGCAGCGCTACTCGCTGCTCGCCCCCCTCAAACGCTCGTCTGCGGCACGCCCTTCTTGGCTTTCAGCGCTTCTTTGGCGCCGTCGCGGAAGTGCACTTCACGCTTCAGCAGCAGCGCGGTTGCGCGCACCGCTTGCTGTTCAGGCGTGCGTGCGGGCGGCAATTGGCCCTTGTCGCGCAGCGCCTTTGCAGCGCGCATCAGTTTGTGACGCGCCATGATGATGCCGTTGTCGCAGCCGACGAGATTTTCCTTCGTGCGGTCGACGATCGGCCCCATGCTTTCCTGCAACGAGGCGTCCTGCGTGCCGATGCCTTCAATGCCGCTATAGGTCGTGCCCGCCTTCTGGGCAGCACGGTCCATCAGGTAATCGTTATCCTTGTTGGCTAGCGGCATATAGGTGCCGGGAATGTATTTCACATGCACGCCCTTGCCCGCTCTCATATGGCCGACTTCAACCTCGGTGAGCGCACGCACGGGATGATAATCAAAGCTCCACGCCCAGCAGGTGTGGTCGTCGATGGGCACCCAGAAATGCCCGTGCATGGGATAATCGCCACGTGGAGGAACCGCTGTGTAGCAGGGCATCAGCCAAGGCGTGATGCGCCAGTAATATTGGTTATCCTCGGCCATGCGGCGCGCGCCGATGAACAGGCCGCCGTCGTTTTCAATCACCTCGAACACCGGCGACAGATCGTTCAGATTATACTTGTTGCCGCCTGCATCCTTGAACAGCGGATCAGACTTCACGTCGCCGCGATGCAGGAAGGAGACGTGCGAGGAATCGATGCCGCCCTCCAGCGCCTGCAGCCAATTGCAATCCTGATAGCGCTTGGACATGAAGCTTTGTTCGGTCGGCACCACGGCGAATTCGTAATTGGGCTCTTCGGGCTTGTTTTCAGGCTTGCCCATATAGGTCCAGATCACGCCACCCTTCTCGATCACGGGGTAGGACGTGACTTTGATCTTGTTTGCGTAGCCTGATTCTGCGGGCTCGGAGGGCACGTCGACGCACTGGCCGTTCACGTCGAACTTCCAGCCGTGATAGGGGCAGCGCAGGCCGCATTCTTCATTGCGGGCGAACCATAGCGAGGCGCCGCGATGGGGACAAAATTCGTCTATCAGCCCAAGCTTGCCCTCGCTGTCGCGAAACGCGATCAATCGCTCGGAGAGAACCTTGACCCGCACCGGCGCGCAATCAGCCTCGGGAAGCTCTTGCGCGAGCAGGATCGGCAGCCAATAGCAGCGGAAAAGATCGCCCATCGCCGTGCCCGGCCCAGTTTGCGTCACAAGATCGTTCTGTTCTTTGCTGAGCATAGAATTGTCCTCGCCTTGCTTGTTCTTCTATGTGGAACTTCGTTCCTCATGGAAGAAAATAAGACGTGACTGCCGGGCTCGCCTTGCGCTGGATCAAAGCCCGGCAAAACCTGCTGCCTAATGCCGCTATTCGCCCCTGACAACACCCGCCTTGCGGCCCTTGTTCAGGTAATAAGCCCACAGCTTGCCGATATGAAAATCGCGCACCTCGTGCTTGTTGATTTGCGCGATCTCTTCTGGAGTCAGCGGCAGTGGAGTTTTTCCCGCCTGCAAGGCCTGCATGTGGGCGCGCGCGTTCTCGTCAAAATGCACGGCGTCGACCAGAATCGCGGGTACGGATTCAGCCGTCAGCACCAGCCCGTGCGCGCGCATCAGCAAAGCATGACTGGGTCCAAGATCGCGCGCCAGCGCCTCTCCTTGCGACTTCAGCTTGATGTGGCTGGGGTCTGGATGCATCGGGATGCCGCTCTCCCAGCGCACAGCGCGCGCGCGCATCAGCTGCAATTGCACGCCCTCCATCAGCGTGAACGCAATCGCCAGCTCCATGTGCGAATGCAGCACCGATTGCACGTCTGGCCGCGCGCGATAAATCTCGCCGTGGATCGGGGTCTCGATGGGCGGGCGCAGACCGGCCCCGCCCTCAAGAACGTTGCCGTCAAAATCTACGATCAACAAACGCCCGGGCAAAACATCGGAACGCGGATCGACGCCGGGCTGGATAAGATAGGCGTCCATGCCGGGCACGCGGGCGCTCACATGGCCCGAATAGTCCAGCAAGTTCTCCATCACCAGAAGTCGCGACGCCGCAGCCACTTCTTCCCGCAGACGGGCGATGGCGCCCGCCTGCGTTTGCGTCAAGGCATCAAGGCTCATTGGGCGGCGGGCGCAGGTTTTGCGCCGCTGGTGTTCTGCTCGACGCCGCCGATGATTTCACCAAGACGCTTGCGCACAGCCTCCGGCGCATCAATAATTTCAGCGACGATCTTCTGCACGTCTGCGCCCGAGACAGGATCAATCTCGAAGTTCTCTTTCAGGGCTGCCTCGACGAATTTTGGATCGGCGACCATTTTATCGAAGGCTGCGCGCAGGGTTTTTACGCGATCATCCGGCGTGTCCGGCGTGGTGAATACCGGGCGCCCGATGGCGGTGGGCGACGACAAAAGCTTCAGCACGGCGCGGTCTTCCGCAGTCTTTCCCATTTCCATGAGCAGCGGAACGTCCTTCAGATCCGGTGATTTCTCTAGGCCGATTTGCACGAGGATGTTGATCTTCTTGTCGCGCAGCCAATCGGGACGCGTCGCCTTCCACGCACCCCATGAATTGGAGCCGCGCACCGCAACTTCGCCGCGCTCCATCGCAAGGTTGATGTCATTGCCGCCGGGATAGCCCAGAATGATTTTGAATTGCGTGCCCAGCAGCGCATTCATCGCCTTGGGATATTGCGACGAGGTAGAGCCGCCGGTCGCGCCCACTGTCACTTCCTGCTTCATCGCGTCCGCAATCGTTTTGACGCCGGACGTATGCCAGGCCGCGGTCGTGTTGTTCTCGCGCGCGGGATTACCGATGTAGTTGAACTTGCGTACGTCAAAGCGCACCTGCGGATCGCCAAGGGCCTGCGCAATCGAGATCGACTGATCGCCCGTTCCCAGCACCGAGCCATCCTTGGGAGCGACCGAATACACCCAGTTCATCGCCGTGCGGCTGCCGCCGCCGGGCATGTTGCGCGGCACGATGGTCGGGTTACCGGGTAGATAATTGCCGAGATTGCGGGCCACAAGCCGCGCATAAAGATCGTAGGTCCCGCCAGCTGAATAGCCGATCACCATGTCCATCTTGCGGCCCTCATAGAAGGCCTGCGGCGATTGCGCGAGAGCTGGCGCGCTGGCGACAAGCGCGCCGGCTGCGGCCGCCAATGTAGCGATGCGTGTTGATTTCATGACATTCCCCTCCTCAATGCGGCGTTTAGACGAAGTCCACGCCGTCGTTGCGTGTGTCTTTTGTATGCGCACGCACGTTCCGGTTCAACCCTCGGGCGCGCGCGGGAAGCCGGGTGATCCTTGACCGCGGGCTTCCAGTCCGCAAATGCTGGACGCGCAGCGTCACAGGTTTAAGATAAAAAACAGGCGGACAAAGACCGCCGCGGGAGGGCACGATGAAAGACTGGCTGAAGATCATTCCTGAAGACGAGCGCAAGGCCTACGAGAAGGGCGGCTTCATGAACGCTGGCGTCATCGGTGAGCGCACGGCGCTGGTGGTGGTGGACGTCACCTATGGCTTCTGCGGCAGCGAGGGCGCAACGCTGGACGAAGCCATCGCTGAATTTGGCCCCGCTTGCGGCCCCGTCTCATGGGAGACAATCCCACGGATCGCAGCTCTTATCGCGCTGTTTCGCGAACTTGGCCGCCCGGTGGTGTTCACGCGCAGCGACCTTGGGGACGTGCAATTTGTCGGCAAGGCCACAAAGAGCAAGCGCCTGACCAGCGTCACGCCGCCCCGCTTCAACGATTTTCCCGAAAGCATCGCCCCGCAAAGCGGCGAATGGGTGCTTGAGAAAACCAAAGCCAGCGCCTTCTTCCAGACACCGCTGGCCAGCTACATGGTTCAAAAGCAGATCGACTCGGTCGTGATGTGCGGCGTGTCCACGTCTGGCTGCGTGCGCGCCTCGGTGGTGGATTCGTTCTCGAACGGATTCAACACGTTTGTGGTCGACGATTGCTGCTTTGACCGCTCGAACTTCGCACATTGCGCAAACCTGTTCGACATGAACGCCAAATACGCGACCGTGGTGTCGAGTGAGGAATTGTCCGCCATGTTGCTGGGGCGTCAGATGCAGGCGCGGGCGTGACATTGGTTTGAGCCGCGTCCGCCAGGGTCCAAAGCGTCAAAGCGTCATGGCGGAGAAGGTCGCCATCTACGGCAGGCTACGCGTTCGCGGCCTGCCGTGGATCCCGGCCTTCGCCGGGAGGACGCGTTTGCTCAATCAATCAATCGCCCAATCGGTGGGCACGCGGCCATTGGCGCGCACGATGCCTACATAATACGTCCACAATTTTGCAATGTGCGGATCGCGCTTGAAGGCCACGGCAAACGCGTCCATGTCGGCTTCCGACAACGCGCGCACTTTGCCCAGAGCGGCAGCGTGATACATGGTCACAGCGTTTTCAACGAAGTGGATGCTGTCGATCAGAACAGCGCGCACCGATTCAGCGGCGACCACCTGACCGTGTGCGCGAATCTGCAATGCGTGATGGGGCCCAAGCGTTTCCGCCACGGCGCGGCCAAGGCCAGAATCGCTGACGTGCGAGGGGTCGGGATGCACCGGAATGCCGCTGCGCCAGCGGATCGCGTGGTTCTTGATCGGCGACAGCACGGCGTCCTCGACCAGCGTGAAAACGTTGGTGAGATCGTGATGAAAATGGGCGACTGAATTCACGTCAGGCCGCGCACGCAAAATCTCGCCGTGCAAAAATACTTCCGCAGGCGGGCGCGCCTTGGGGTTGTGATTGCCGCGAACGACTTTGCCGTCGAAATTGCAGACCATAAGATCGTCGGGCTTGAGGCCTGCGCGGCTGACGTCGATGGGCTGGATCAGATAGGCGTCTTCGCCCGGAATGCGCGCGCTGACGTGGCCGCTGTAGCCCAGCAAGCCCTCTTCGTTCAAAATCAGCGTGCAGGCCGCGACTTCCTGACGCAAAAGCGTTTCAGCGTTCGACATGTTTCCCCCATTTGCAGGTTTGGCGGTTGAGCATTTTGTACGCACTCAATCGCCCGCCGCGACGGGCATGTCCAGCGATAACCAAAACGCTGAAAAGCCGAACTTGAGCCTTGCTGCGATCCATAAATGTTAATAAAGTGTTTACGCGGCGGGTTTGTGGTTCAGGTTCTGGAGTTCCATTATGGCGTCTCGCCCTGTTTTTTATCGCACTTTTGTTTTGGCCAGCGCCTTGGCCGCCGGTTTTCTGGCGTCCGCCGTCCCGGCGCTCGCAGACTGGTCTCACAATCGGTACGGCTGGCAGGGTCGCTATCACGTGCAGAGCGTGAACGTTTATCAACGCCAGACAATCGTCGTGCGCAAAGACCGCCGTGATCACAACCGCGATGCGCTCACCAATGGGGCGCTGCTCAGGCAATCCATCCTGTTGAGCCGGCATGCGAGCAATGAGCGCTGCCGGGGGCCAATCTCCGCGCAATCCAATTGCACAACGCGCGGCGGCGCGCTGATTGTGGGCGCGGGACGCTGACAGGCGTCAGAAAAATCCGATCGGGAAATATTTCAGATAAATCTCCGTGTAAGTTCCCTGCTGCGACAGGCGCAGCAGGGCGAAGTCTATCGCGCGGCGCAGAAGCGCGTTTTGCTTGCGCAGAGCTATGCCAACGCCCTCGCCAAAATAGGCCGGGTCGAGAAAGAATCCGTCGGCAAAGGCGCAGCAATTGCGCGAATCAGCGCCGTTGAGCCACAGGGCGCCCGTCACCCCGTCTGCAAACGCCAAAGACGCCTCCTCCGAGCGCAGCGCCGTTAGCAACGCGGGCGTGGACGGGTAGGCGCGCGGAACAGCTTTGGGAAAATGTCTGGCCAGAAAAGCCGCGTGCGCGCTGTCGGCGACCACGGCCACTTCGCTCGCAAGGCTGTCTGGCGCCAGATCCAGCGCGCCTGGATCCTTGCGGGTGATGAAACGTGCGGGCGTGCGATAATAGGGGCGCGTGAAATCAACGCGGGCGCGCGCGGCAGGCGTGATCGCCAGCGAGGCGATGGCCGCGTCCGCCTCGCCCCGTTCAAGGGCGCCGACGATGGTGTCGAAACGGCGCGCCTGAATGGTGCAGACGATGCGCAATTCCTCGCAAATGGCGCGCGCCAGATCGACGTTGAAACCGGTCAACGTGCCGCCCTGATCAAGAAATCCAAACGGCGGATAGGTATCGTCGGCGACAAAGCGCACGATCCGCAGGCTTGAGACGTCGGGCCGCTCAAGCCGGCTTTGGGGGTCCCAAAAGTTTGGAATGAAAACCGATGCTGACGCGTCAGAAGCCTGAATCTTGACGGCGTTATTTACGCCCGGCTTCCCGTCCTGCGCCACCGCCGGGGCGGTGAGCGCGCAAATCAGCGCCAATACAAATGCAAAATGCCTCATGGTAAAGTCCAAGCTCATGAATTAGTATGCCAGCAGTGTTTTTCGGCGTCGGCGTTCCGTGAAGAATTTCATCGTCACCATACCTCAAAACAGCGGCCTGCGGAGGCGACATTCTGCGCCTTCGCGCATTGGCGCGCGCCCGCGCCCGCCCAAAACCTTCCGCACGCCTGACGCCGCCGGACCCGTTGCGCTGCTCTGTCTGCGTGAGGCAGGCATGAGCCAATCAGACTTGAGCGAACCGCGTTTGCCCAAAGGACTGGCGCCGGAGCGATTGCTTGCAGCTGTCAACGTTGCCGCCCGCCACAAGACCACGCCGGAACAGGCGGCGCTGAAAGAGGGGTGGATTGGCGAGGCTGATTACTACAACCGTCTGTCGGCATGGCTCGACATGCCTCTGCTGGCGGCGCCCCTCGTCATTGGGCCGGGGGCGGATTTTCCGCACAGCATTTTAAGCGGTCTGGCGCCGGGGCCGCGATGGACCGGGGACAGAGGCGCAATAGGGCGCCGCTGGATCGCAGCCCCCGTCGGCACCCAGATCGCGCATCTGGCCCAATTGCGCGCCAACGGTTTTGCGCTTGAGACGCAACTTGCGCTGGCTCCCCCGGCGCTGTTGCGCATCTCTCTTATGAAGCGCTTTGCAAAAGACGCCGCGCAGCACGCAAGCGGCGCCTTAAGTGAGATTGACGCAGACTTCAGCGCGCGCACGCCGGTCACGAAAGGCCAGAAAGCCTGCCTCGCCCTGCTGGCGGCGCTCGTGCTTGCAAGCCCTTTGAACGCAGGCGCCGCCAATGTTTTGGCTTTGTTGTTCGGCGCGGTTCTTGGCGTCTCCATCGGCCTGCGACTGTTCGCCAATGCGTTGTCTCTGGCCCCTCCCGACAAGCATCCGCCGGTCAAAGAGGCGGACTTGCCCAGCGTCACCATTATTGTGGCGCTTTATAAGGAAGCGAGCGTAGCCGCCAAGCTCGTGGCGGCCCTTGATGCCCTCGATTATCCGCGCGTTTTGCTCGACATCAAGTTTGTAATCGAGATCGACGATCACGCCACGCGCGCAGCGCTTGATTTACTGAATCTGCCCGCGCGCTATGAAATCATCGTTGCGCCCGAAGGCGCGCCGCGCACAAAGCCGCGTGCGCTCAACATTGGACTGGCTTTGGCACGCGGGCGCCACCTCGTCGTCTATGACGCCGAGGACGAGCCCGAGCCCGATCAATTGCGCAAGGCGGCGGCGGCGTTCGCCGCCTTGCCTGCCCATGTCGCCTGCCTTCAGGCGCGCCTCGCCATCGACAACACCGGCGACGGCTGGCTGCCGAAAATGTTCGCGGTGGAATATGCGGCGCTGTTTGACGTCTACAACCCGGGCCTGTCCCGCCTTGGCGCGCCTGTGCCTCTGGGCGGCACCTCAAACCATTTCCGCACCAAAGCGCTGCGCCGCATCGGCGGTTGGGACGCCTGGAACGTGACCGAGGACGTCGATCTGGGCCTGCGGCTGGCGCGCAACGGCTACCGGGTCGAGGCGCTGGATTCGACCACCCATGAGGAGGCGCCCGCAAGCCTGAAAGCTTGGATGGGCCAGCGCCGACGTTGGTTCAAGGGCTGGATGCAGACGCTGCTCACACATTCGCGCACGCCAAACCGCTTGCGCCGTGAGCTGGGGGGCGCCCGCACGCTGGCCACGCTCGGCCTTGTAGCGGGCGCGCTGACCGCCCCGATGCTGGGGCCGGGCTTTGCCATCGCCTTATGGGAGGCCGCGATGCGCGACGAATTGCTGTCGCCAAACGCGCCAATGGAGCTGGCCGCCTCGACGCTGTGGTGCGCGCTCTGGACGTTAGGCATCGCCTGCGGGTTGTGGAGCGCAGCGTTGGGCATGAGAAGGCGCGGGTTGGTGGGGCTGGCGCCGTGGCTGTTTCTGCTGCCCGCGTATTGGCTGCTGCTGTCTCTGGCCGCATGGTGGGCGCTGATCGACCTTCTCACCCATCCCTATTATTGGGCCAAGACCCGCCATGGCCTTGCGCGCTCCTCGCGCCGCTCGCCCAAAATCGTCCGGCAAAGCCGTAAAATTTGACGCGCCGCCCCCCCCTACCTAGTGTACGCAGTGCGCCGCATGCCATCGCCCGGCGCCCTGCTCAGGGTCCATCATGTCGTCTTCCCAAGGACCGGCCGCGCCGCCGGTCGCCGCCGCAATGTCCCTTATAGAAGCCGCAGCATCCTCCGCCGCCTGGCCGTTTGAGGAAGCGCGCAAGCTCGTCGCCCGCATGGAGCGCACCGGCCAGAAAGAGATCATTTTCGAGACCGGCTACGGCCCCTCGGGCCTGCCGCATATCGGCACGTTTGGCGAAGTCGCCCGCACCAGCATGGTGCGCCGCGCGTTTGAAGTGCTGACGGAGGGCCGCGTCAAAACCCGCCTGATCGCTTTCTCCGACGACATGGACGGCCTGCGCAAAGTGCCCGACAACGTGCCAAACAAGGACATGCTGACCCAGCACCTTGGCAAGCCGCTCTCGCGGATTCCCGATCCGTTCAACAAGTTCGAGAGCTTCGCGCATCACAATAACGCGATGCTGCGCAGCTTCCTTGATCGCTTCGGCTTCGATTACGAATTTGCGTCCTCGACCGATTATTATTCTTCCGGCCGCTTTGACGCCGCCCTCCTGCACATGCTGGCGCGCTTTGAAGACGTGCAGAAGATCATGCTGCCCTCGTTGCGCGAAGAGCGCGCCGCCACATATTGCCCGTTCCTGCCGGTCCATCCCAAAACCGGATTGGTGATGCAGGTTCCCGTGGAATCCATGAACGTGGCGGCTGGCACGATCACGTGGCGCGATCCCGCCAATGACGAGCAATTTGAGACGCTGGTGACGGGCGGCCATTGCAAGCTGCAATGGAAGCCTGATTGGGCGATGCGCTGGTATGCGCTCAACATTGATTACGAGATGGCGGGCAAGGACCTGATCGATTCGGTGAAGCTCTCGGCGGGCATCGTGCGCGCGCTTGGCGGCGCGCCGCCCGAAGGCTTCAATTACGAGCTGTTTCTTGACGAGAAGGGCCAGAAGATTTCCAAGTCGAAAGGCAACGGCCTGACGATTGAGGAATGGCTGACCTACGCCAGCCCGGAATCCTTGTCGCTGTTCATGTTCCAAAAGCCGCGCGAGGCCAAGCGCCTGCACTTTGACGTAATTCCGCGCGCGGTCGATGAATATCTGCAATTCCTCGCCGGCTATCAAAAGCAGGACTGGAAACAGCGCCTCGGCAATCCGGTCTGGCACATCCATGCCGGGGAGCCGCCGCTGCCTGAAACGCTGCAAGACGCCAGCGGCGCCCAGCCTGCAACCGTCGTCACGTTTGCGATGCTGCTCAATCTCGCCGCTGTCGCCAATAGCGAAGATCCCGCTGTGCTGTGGGGCTTTCTGCGCCGCTACGCGCCCTCGGCCTCGGCGCGCACGCACCCGCGCCTTGACGCAATGGTGGGCTATGCGGTCGCCTATTTCCGCGATTTCGTGCGCCCCGCCAAAACCTATCGCCTGCCCGACGAGGTGGAGGCTGACGCTCTGCGCCAGCTTGATTCCATGCTCGAAGCCCTGCCCGCAGGGGCCAGCGGCGAGGATATTCAGGGCGGGCTTTACGACGTCGCGCGCCCGATTCCCCGCTATCAGGATTTGAAGGCCAAGGGCGCAACGCCCGAGCGCCCCGGCGTGTCGAACGATTGGTTCAACATGCTTTATCAAGTGCTGCTGGGGGAAAATCGCGGCCCCCGCTTTGGCTCATTTGTCGCGCTCTACGGCGTGAACGAGACGCGCGCGCTGATCGCAAAAGCGCTGGCGGGCGATTTGAAGGCCGGGCACGAGGCGTTTCTGGAAGCGCTTATGAAATAATGCGGCAAATTGAAAAGCGCGGCGGATAAACGCCGCGCGCAAGGGTTGGAAGCAAGCATAGATGATCTCCCTCTTCGCCGGATTCAGCATCGCGGCCGCCACGTTCTCGGGCGCGTTTCTGTCGGGCATTTTCGGCATGGCGGGCGGGCAGATCGTGCTTGCGGTGTTGCTGTATTTCATGCCCGTCAGTGCGGCGATGACGATGTTCTCGGCGTTGATGTTCTCGTCAGGGGCATGGCGGGCGGGCTTGTGGCGCAAGCACATCGATTGGGGAATTTCGCTGCGCTACGTCATCGGCTCAATGGCGGGCATGGGCGTTATGCTGGTGATCCTGTTCGTCCCCTCCAAGCCCGTCGTTTATCTGGGGCTAGGGCTCACGCCGTTCATCGGCGATATGCTTCCAAAGCGCTGGCGTCCGGACGTAACAAAACGCGGCATGGCGATGCTGTGCGGCTTCATCGCGATGATCCTGCAAATCGCGGTGGGGGGCGCTGGCAACGTGCTCGACATGTTTTTTCAAAACTCACCGCTGAGCCGCTACGCTATTGTGGCCACAAAAGCGTTCACGCTTTTGTTCTCGCAAGCGATGCGTTTTCTCTACTTCGGGTTGGCGGCGCTTGAGGGCGGCGAAAACCTGCCCGTAGAGCTGTTTCTCGTTTGCGTTCTGCTGACGTTTGCGGGCGGGTCGGCGGCGGTAAGCCTGCTGAACCGCCTCACCGACGACAGTTTTCGCAAATGGACGAAATGGCTGATTTACGGCATGAGCGCGATCTATGTTGCGCGCGGGTTGTGGCTGCTGGTGATGGACGAATAAATCAAAGCTGCGCGCGCATCGCCTGCGCCTTGTTCAAAACTCGGTGCGCAACACAAGGCGGTTCACTTTCCCGATTACATATTCGGATAATTGGGCCCGCCGCCGCCTTCGGGCGGGATCCAATTGATGTTTTGCGCCGGGTCTTTGATGTCGCAAGTTTTACAATGCACGCAATTTTGCGCATTGACCACAAAGCGCGGATCGCTCCTGGTCGCCTCGTCGCCATAGACGATTTCATACACGCCCGCCGGGCAATACAATCGCGCGGGCTCGCCATATTTTGGCAAATTGTCGCGCACTGGAAGCGCTGGATCAGCCAGCTGCAAATGTGAGGGCTGGTCTTCCTCGTGGTTCGTGTTTGAAACGAACACGGACGAGGCGCGGTCAAACGTCAGCACGCCGTCGGGCTTGGGATAGGCGATGGGCGCGGCGTCGCATAAGGGTTTCAACGTCTCATGATCGGCCTTGCCGTGGCGGAGCGTTCCAAACAGCGAGCGGCCAAAGATCTGGTGCGCCCACATATCAAGCCCGCCGAGCGCCACGCCCGCCAGCGTGCCAAACTTCGACCACAACGGCTTCACGTTGCGCACGCGCTTCAAATCTGCGCCGACGGCAGATGCGCGCCATTCATTCTCGTAAGCCGCCAGCACGCCGCCCTCGCGGCCCTGCAACAGAGCCAAAGCTACATGATCGGCGGCCATGATGCCGGTGAGCATGGCGTTGTGCGAGCCTTTGATGCGCGGCACGTTCACAAAGCCCGCCGCGCAACCAATCAGCGCGCCGCCGGGGAAGACGAGTTTTGGCACGCTCTGCCATCCGCCTTCTGTGATCGCGCGCGCGCCGAAGGCGATGCGCTTGGCCCCTTTTAAAAGCGGCGCAATCGAAGGATGAGTCTTGAAGCGCTGGAATTCGTCGAACGGCGACAGGTTCGGGTTCTCGTAATTCAGATGCACCACGAAGCCGACCGACACGAGGCCGTCCTCCAAATGATACAAAAACGAGCCGCCGCCGGTGGAATTGTCCAGCGGCCAGCCGAATGAATGCTGCACGAGGCCGGGCTTGTGCAGGGCGGGATCAATCCGCCAAAGCTCCTTCAGGCCGAGCCCGTATTTTTGAGGCTCGCAAGCCTGCGCCAGCTTGAAGTGCGCAATGGCTTGCTTGCTCAGCGATCCGCGCGCGCCCTCTCCCAGAAGCGTGAATTTACCCCGCAGCTCCATGCCGCGCGCAAAGCCGGGCTTTCGGGCGCCGTCCCTGGCCAGCCCCATATCGCCGGTGGCGATGCCGCAGACATGGCCGTGCGTGTCGAACAGCAATTCGGTCGCGGCGAAACCGGGGTAGATTTCCACGCCCAGCTCTTGCGCCTTGTCGCCCAGCCATCGCGCGACGTTTGCGAGCGAGCCGACGTAATTACCGTGATTGCTCATCAGGCCGGGCATGAGCGCATTGGGCAGGCGCAGCGCGCGGGTGGGGGTGAGATACGAAAACTGGTCCTCAACCACCTGCGTCTTCAGCGGCGCCCGGGGATCGTTGCGCCAGTCCGGCAGCAGGCGATCAAGGCCGATGGTGTCGATGACGGCGCCCGATAGAATATGCGCGCCGAGGTCCGAGCCCTTCTCGACGACGACGACGCTCGTCTCCGGCGCCACTTGTTTCAGGCGAATGGCGGCGGACAGGCCGGCGGGTCCGGCGCCGACGATGACGACGTCGTAGTCCATGCTCTCGCGATCGAAAGCCTCGCGGCTGGTCTCGTCCGGCGCAGCTTGAATTGTCATCATGGCCTCTGCGATCTGGTCTGTCTTTGCTGATTAAACCATCTGGGCGGGCGGGCAAGTTTAAGGGCACGTTTGCAGCAAGTTTGGACCCTGACGCTCAGGCCGCTATAAAGAGAAAATGAGCCTTCAGGCCGCAGACCTTTCAACGCCAGAAATCGAAGCGCTGTTGCGCTGGTACGTGGATTCGGGCGTCGACATCCCGCTCGACGGGGCGCCGCACGACCGTTTTTCCGAAGGGATTGCGGAGGCTGAGACTCGCCGCCTGAAAGCCGAGGAGGCCAGCAACGCGCCGCCCGCCGTCAAGCCGCCGCTGCCGGGACGCAGCGCCAGCCTGACGCCGATCCGCCCGGCGCCCGCGACTTTGGCGCCCGACGAGGCTGCCCAGGCCGCCCGCGCATTGGCGTCCGGCGCCGAGACCTTAGAGGCTCTGCGCGCCGCGATGGAGGCGTTCGACGGCTGCGCCCTCAAGCGCACCGCCAGCCAGCTGGTGTTCGCCGACGGAAACCCGCAGGCCCGCGTGATGCTGATGGGCGAGGCGCCCGGCGCCGACGATGATCGCGAGGGCCGCCCGTTCTCCGGCGCCGCCGGGCGCCTGCTGGACGCGATGCTTGATGCCATCGGCCTGTCGCGTGCCGACGTCTACCTCACCCACGTCGCGCCCTGGCGCCCGCCCGGCAACCGGAAACCGACCGCGCCCGAGACTGCGATCTGCCTGCCGTTCGCGCAACGCCATATCGAACTGGTCGCGCCCGACATGCTGGTGTGCCTTGGCGATACGGCTGTGCAGGCTTTGCTTGGCCAGCGCGACGGCATTTTGCGGGCGCGTGGCAAGGCTTATGAATATGCTTATGGCGCGCGCATGATCCCGGCGTTCGCGATGCTCAACCCGGATTATCTTTTGCGTCAGCCGCTGCACAAGCGCCTTGCGTGGGAAGATTTGCGCGCGTTGAAGAAAGCGCTCGACGGATTGCCGCCGCGCTAGTCCAGCCCATCCAGAAAGGCGCGCCCCTGCGCTTTATAGTCAGCGCGTAGTTCGTCGCTCATGCGCGAAAGGTTGCGGTAGGGCATGGCCATGCGCGGATTGCGCGCGAGCTTGTCCTCGTTCTCAATCAGGAACGACCAGTAGAGAATGTTAAACGGACACGCGCCGGGGCCGATTTTGGTTTTCACGTCATGGGCGCAGCCGCCACAATAATCCGACATGCGGTTGATATAGGCGCCGGACGCTGCATAGGGCTTTGAGGCCATCACGCCGCCATCGGCGAAGATCGCCATGCCATGGGTGTTGGGCAGCTCCACCCATTCGAATGCGTCGGCGTAAACGGCCAGGTACCAGGCTTCGATTTCGGCGGGGCGAATGCCCGCCAGCAGCGCGAAATTACCCGTCACCATCAGGCGTTGAATATGATGCGCGTAAGCGTTGGCGCGCGTGTCGCCAATCGCCTCCTTCATGCAATTCATGCTGGTCTCGCCGGTCCAGTAGAAGGCGGGCAGGGGACGCTGCGCGCTCAGATGATTGCTGCTGGCGTAATCCGGCGCCAGCAGCCAATAGAGCGCGCGCACATATTCGCGCCAGCCCAAGATCTGCCGGATGAAGCCTTCCACCGCGTTGAGCGGCGCAAGCCCTGCGCGCCAGGCATTTTCCGCCGCGCGGCAAATCTCGCGCGGATCAAGCAGGCCGATGTTGAGCGAGGTTGAGATCAGCGCGTGAAAGAGAAACGGCTCGCCCTGTTTCATCGCATCCTGATAATCGCCAAACAAGGGCAGGCGGGTCGCGATGAAATCATCGAGCGCCTCAAGCGCCTGCGCGCGGCTCACCGGCCATGCGAATTTTTCAAGGTCGCCGAAATTGCCAGCAAAGCGCTGCGCCACAAGGGCCAGAACCTCCTGCGTGATCGCATCCGGCTTGAAGCGGACGGCGGGCGCGGCGCGCAAACCCTTTGGCAGCGACTTGCGGTTTTCGGAATCAAAATTCCATTCGCCGCCTGTGGGCTTGTCGCCTTCCATCAGAAAGCCGGTGGCGCGGCGCATGTCGCGATAGAAAAATTCCATCCGCAATTGCTTGCGCTCGCTGGCCCAGCGCGCAAAATCGCCGCGATGGGCTATAAAGCGATCATCCTCGCGAACATCAACCGGCACGCCGCAGGCCGCCTCAAATCCGCGCATGGCCTCCAGCACGCGCCATTCGCCGGGCCATGTGGCTGCAATGCTTGCGGGCTTAAGGCGTTTGCACGCGCGCTGCACTTCGCCAGCAAACGAGCCTGTGTTCGCGGGATCGTCGAGCTTTATGTATTCGACCCGCACGCCCTCATTGCGCAGCTCCTGCGCAAAATGACGCATTGCGGCCAATATCAGTGCGATTTTCTGCTTGTGGTGGGGAACGTAGGTCGTCTCGTCCGCGCATTCCATCATCAGCACGACGTCTTGTGCAGGGTCCAGCCCGTCGAGCGCAGACAGATTGCGCGACAATTGATCGCCCAGAACCAGACGTAAAACGCTCATGCCGTTTGAAACTCCTGCCGCCATGCTCTCTTTGCGGCCTCTTGCGTGTTTACGCAGGCTTGTGCAAATGGGTTCACCGCTGGAAGGGTATGACATGCCGCGCATGGTGAAAAAGGGCGATCTGCCGACCAAGACCTGCATCACCTGCGGGCGCCCATTCACATGGCGCAAGAAATGGGAAAAGGTGTGGGAGGAAGTCCGCTATTGCTCGGACCGCTGCCGGGCGGAGCGCAAGCCGGGCAAGGGGTAGGGGGCGCCTACTGTCCAATTCACGCATAGCCGCCATGCGCTTTTACATTAGCCCGAACGCGCGCGCCCGGTTAAGAAGAAATCATCGCAGTTTTACGGGGGCTGACATGAGCGAGACAGAAGCAAAGCTGAGGCGCTCGAAGTTTCCCCCCGAGATCGTGATTGCGGCGGGCTGTCTGATCGCTGTTCTGACCTTTGGCCCGCGCTCGGCGGTGGGCCAGTTCCAGCTTCCCATTCTTGGCGAGTTTGGTTTTGGCGGCGACGTTTTCTCGTTCGCCATGGCGCTGCAATATCTGTTCTGGGGTCTTGGCCAGCCGTTCGCCGGCGCCATGGCCGACAAGTTTGGCGTCCATCGCGTGCTGATGTTTGGCGCAATCGTCTATGCGCTGGGCCTCGCCATGATGACGTGGGCCTCGACGCCGCTGTCGTTCACGCTCACTGCTGGAGTCTTGCTGGGGCTTGGTATATCGGCCTGTTCATTCAACCTTGTTCTGGGCGCGTTCAGCAAGCTGCTGCCGCCGCATCGGCGCTCTATGGCGTTTGGCCTTGGCACGGCGGCGGGCTCGTTTGGCCAATTCCTGTTCTCGCCGTTTGCGGGCGGCATGATCGCTTCCGTGGGCTGGCAGACGACGACGTTCGTGTTTGCGCTCATCATTTTGTGCTGCATTCCGCTGGCTTTGGCACTGGCCAATCGCAATGTGGACGAGACGACGACTGTTGGCGCGGCGCCAAAGCAAAACTTCCGCGAGGCGCTTGGCGAGGCGTTTGCGCATCGCTCCTATGTTCTGCTGGTTATCGGCTTCTTTACCTGCGGATTTCAGCTCGCCTTCGTGACGGTGCATTTCCAGAAATATATAGTGGAGGCGGGTTTGCCCGCGCATGTGGGCTATTGGGCGTTTGCGCTTGTTGGCGTGTTCAACATCGTGGGCTCGCTGTCGTCGGGCTGGCTCGGCGATAAAGTCCCCAAGCGCTATATTCTGGCCTTCATCTATTTCTCGCGCGCTCTGGTCACGTTCGCCTTCATCATGCTGCCGGTGACGCCATGGAGCGCGTTCGCCTTTGGCGTGCTCACCGGCCTGCTCTGGCTCTCCACCGTGCCGCCGACGTCGGGGCTGATCGGCCTGATGTTTGGCACGCGGCATTTCTCGATGCTGTACGGTTTCGCCTTCCTCAACCATCAGCTGGGCGGGTTCATAGGCCTGTTGCTGGCGGGCTGGCTGCGCGAAAGCACGGGCTCTTACGAAGTGGTGTGGTGGCTGTCGATTGGGCTGGGCGTGTTCTCGGCGCTGGTCAATCTGCCCATCGTCGAAAAGCCGGTGGCGCGCATGGCGGCGGCGCCAGCCAGCGCATAAGGTCCAAAAGGCGGTCTTGAGGGCGCCCACTCAAGACGCTAGACCGGAGGGAGCATTCCTCCGGGAGGACGACGCTCATGAGCACTTTCCGCGCTGTACGCATCGACAAGGCCGACAAGGGCGTAACCGCCGCATTTGTGGATTTTGACGAGGCGGAGCTGATGGACGGCGACGTGGACGTGGCGATCACGCACACCACCGTCAATTACAAGGACGGGCTGAACGTCACCGGCAAGGCGCCCATCGCGCGCCGTTTCCCGATGATCCCGGGTATTGATTTTGCGGGCGTGGTGGAGCGCTCGACCGCGCCTGCCTTCAAGCCCGGCGATGGCGTATTGCTGACCGGCTATGGCGTCGGCGAGGGGCACCTTGGCGGCTTTGCGCAAAAGGCGCGGGTAAAGTCGGACTGGCTCGTGCCTCTGCCGCAGGATTTATCGCCCGCCGAGGCGATGGCGATCGGGACCGCAGGCTTTACCGCGATGCTGAGCGTGCTGGCGCTCGAGCGCTTTGGCATGAACCCGGATATGGGGCCGGTGGTGGTGACGGGCGCGGCTGGCGGCGTGGGCTCGATTGCGATTGCGCTGCTTCACAAGGCAGGCTGGCGCGTCATCGCCTCCACCGGTCGCCCGCAGGAGGCGGACTATCTGAAGGCGCTGGGCGCGGACGAGATTATTGATCGCGCGGAATTGTCCTCGCCCGGCAAGCCGCTGGCCAAGCCGCGCTGGGCGGCGGGCGTCGATACGGTTGGCTCGCACACGCTGGCCAATGTACTGGCTGCAATTCAGCCCCATGGCGCCGTTGCGGCGTGCGGCAACGCGCAGGGGCTCGATCTGCCGGGCAGCGTGGCGCCCTTCATTCTGCGCGGCGTCGCGTTGCTGGGCGTGGACAGCGTGCAATGCCCGATGCCGCTGCGTCTTTCCGCCTGGCGCCGGCTCGCCGATGATCTGGATCGCGGCAAGCTGGCCTCGCTCACAACGCATGCGCCGTTCGAGCGCGTGCTCGACGTGGCGCGCGATATAGTGGAGGGCAAAGTGCGCGGGCGTGTGGTGATCGACGTCGCGTAATCAGAGCGTAACGCAGGCGATGAGCCAGTTTGCGTTCGCCATTTTCACGATTGCATGTTCGCCGGAAAATTGCCTCTGCCCGTCGCGCGCAAGAAAGAGCTGCGGCTCAAGGCTTATCTCGATTTGCGCCGGATCGCGCACAAGGCCGGCGCCATTTGCTTTCAGATAGGCTTCCTTGGCGGTCCAGAGCCGCAGGAAATGATCGGGCGCCTCCTGCAACGCCAGAAGCTCGCGCGGATGCAGAACCTCGCGCACGACGGGCGCCTGCGCGTCCAGCGGCTCAAGGTCGATCCCTACAGGACTTGATGCAATCGCGAGCGCAGCGATCGATCCGCGCGAGGCGACCGACACGAAAGCCTTGTGCGAGAGCACGCGCGGCGCGCCCTCGACATCATAGCCGATGCGCACGTCGCCCGGATCGACGCCCAGACTTGCGCCAAGCAAAGCCCGCAGCGCGAGGCGGCGGCGCAGAAAATAATCACGCGGGGCAGCGCCGGGACGGGCGAGATCGCGCAAGTCTTCGGCATTGTGCGCAAGATGAATCGGCGGCTCGCGCTCCAGATCGAGCAGGACAATTCGCGCGAAAGCATCTGTCTGCACGACAGGCGGATCACAGCGCCGCAAAAATTCCATGGGCAATCTACGCAAGCCGATCATGTGCTCAATACTAGCAGCATCAAGGCCGCTTGGCATGGCGTTAAAGATTTCCATTCAAGAGCGCTTCTTGAGCTTGAACAGTGCGCAGGGGTCCCCATCTTTTCATGGCAAGGAGCTTTGCACATGATCGACTTCACGCGCGTTCTGGAACCGCCTCGCCATCCCACCCCGCTTGACGTGGATGCAGCGCGCGAACGCGTCGAATCGCTTGCGCGGGTGATGGATAGCGCACTGCGTATTCCTGGCACCGAAATCCGGGTTGGCGCGGACGCGATCATCGGCCTGTTGCCAGGTGTCGGCAATGTGGCGACGACGTTGATCTCGGCGTTCATTGTTTACGAGGCGCGGCGGCTTGGCTTGCCCAAAACGACGTTGCTGCGAATGGCGGGGAATGTCGGCGTGGACTCGCTCATCAGCTCCATACCTTTCGTGGGCAATGTGGCGGACGTGTTCCTGCGCGCAAATCGTCGCAACGTTGAATTGCTGCGCCGCCATTTTGAAGAGCAGGCGCTGCGCGCCAAACAAATCTAAAAACCCATTCCGCGTACAAAGCTTGCGGCTGCAATGCCCGCCGCAAGCGCCAATATCTCCTTGCCGGAGAGATACATTGTGGCCGCCACAACCGGCCCCGCGATCCAGCCCGCAGGCCCACCCTTGACCGCCAGCGGCAAAACGGAGGCCGCAAAAATCGCAACTGGCAGCGCTTCAAGTCCGCGCCGCAAACGCGCAGTCAGCGGCACACGTCCGATGATCCAATAGCCGCCGATTCGCAGTAATAAAGTCACCACCGCCATTGCGGCGATGGCGTAGAGATGGCCGTTATGAAGTTCGCCGCTCATGGCGCGCCTTTCGGCGTCCAGAACGCCGCCGCCAGCGCGCCCGTAATCGCACCCGCTGCGATGAACCAATAGCCCGGTGCCAGATAGCTAACAGCCACAGCCACAAGTCCCGAAACCGCCAGCGGCATGAACTGGCGCGTGCGCTTGAGAATGGGAACAAGGGTGGCGGTGAATGTGAACACGATCAGCAGATCAAGCCCGAACGCGTGCGGGTTCGTGACAAGCGCGCCAAGCCAATAGCCGGGCACGCCCGCCGCAATCCACGTCAGCCACAAGAAGACCGACGAGCCCGCAAGCACGCCAAAATCGCGGCCCCCTTCTGCATTGTAACGGATGGAGGCGGCCCAGGCGCCGTCCGTCAACACGCCAAGGGCCGGATAGACAAAGCCCGCGCGTACAGGCGAAAGCCATGGCCGCAAGGACGCGCCTGATAACACGAAACGCAGATTGACCATGGCTGCCACGCCCGCCACCGCCAGAACGTGCATCCATGTCCAGTCCGCGCGCCACATTTCCAGCGCCACCATTTGCGAGGCCGCCGCGCAGACGATTGCGTTCATCAACAGCGCTTCGCCGAACGTGAGGCCTTTCTGCGCGGCCAGCGCGCCGATGGCGGCGCCAAACAGAAAATAACCCGGCACAAAAGGCAGGCACAGCTTTACGCCGTGGCGCACGCCGGCAAGCGTGAAGGGAATGGGTTTTGCAGCGCTCATGACCCTCTGGACTATTGCGCCAACGCCCCCAGCGCAAGCGCGCTTTGCTGCTGGCGCAAGCGCATGGCCTCGACAAAATAGGTTTGCGGGTTTGTGGCCTGAGCTTGCGTTTGCGCGCCGGCGCCAAAGGCGCGGGAATCGGTAAGGCCGTCAAAGGCGCGGGCGTCGGACAGCGCGCGGTCGCGGGCAAGCGCCTGCGCTTTGCGGAAAATCTCGCGCGGATCGTTTGCGTCGAGGCGCTCCGCCTTCGTGACGTTTGATGTGTAGCTTGGTTTGTCGCCGCCGCCTTGTGCCGCAAAACGCATGGCGGCGCGCTGGAAAATGGCTTGCGGATCGCTTGCCGAATTGCTTGCAGCGCTGCCCGCCGCGCCGCCCGCAGCCGGAGCGCCGCCGCCCGCCATGGGCGCCAGCGTCGCGCGTGCACGCGCTTCGTCTTCGCTCCCGCCCAATCCCTTCGCGGCGGCGATGGCGCGCGCCTTGGCCAGCAGGTCGCC